>JAGZFB010000038.1:0-1773 GCA_018368055.1 Collinsella sp.
GTACTACTGGCTGCTGTCCAAGAAGATCAACCCCATGGTGCTGATCGTGGCCACCATGGTCGTGGGCATCATCGGCGCGTTCTTCGGCGTGCTGGCGTAAGGGCCCGGCTGCATAGATTTTCGTTGCAACCTGGAAAGGGGATGGAGCAGGCCTATGCCCTCCATCCCCTTTTTGTATAGAAGGAGTTCGTATGTTCGCGAAGGATCGCGAAGCAATGCGCCTGACGCCGGCAGAGGTCAGGCTGATTCTTATTGAGTCCCTGCAGTGGTGCGCCAACAACGCGGTCTACTTTTTGGGGCTTATCGGTGCGGCCACGTATGATCTGGCCGGCACGGCCTTTTTGGTTGCCGCCATTACGCTCGTGCGTAATCTTATGACGTCGGTGGGCAATATGGTGTCGGGTTCGGTCATCGACCGCTTTGGACCGCGCCGGACGTCATTTGTGACGTGCGTGATTACGGCAGTGCTATCGCTTGGCGTGGGGTTGGCGCCGTTGTCTGTCCCCGGGCTTGTGTTTGCCGCGTGCGTCTTGGGACTTGCGGGCGGCTTTATCAACACCTGCACACATGCGTTTCCGGGATACCTGGAGTCGACCACCGAGGGCCGTACCCGCGTGAACGGCCTCATGGTGTTCTACAGCAATATCGCCTATACCGCTGGCCCGCTGCTCGGTGGTGCCATCGTGAGCTGTTTTGCCACGCAATCGGTCTATCTGCTCATGGCGGGCATGATGGGTGTGGCGGCCGTGCTCTCCTTGGGCTGTCACGAGTGTGTTGCTCCCGCAAAAGGGGAGAAGCCGAAGGGCGGTATTCTGGGCGGCATGGCCGAGGGTGCGCGACTTACGTTTCGCGACCACGACCTGCGCCTCATCTTTATCTCGGGCTTTTTGGGTTTCTTTGCGTTTGGCGCGTTCGATTCGCTGGAGTCGTTGTTCTACCGCGATGTGCTCAACGTGGATATCGTCTGGCTGGGCTGGCTGTCCTCGGTCGTGGGCCTCACTTCCTCGGTGGGCGCGTTCATCCTGACCAAGCTTTCTGCTCGCCATGTCAACCTGCGATTGTTGCTCGGCGCGCTCATGGCCGTGGGCATTGGGTCCATGGTGTACGTGGGCACCGATATGCTGGGGGTCGCGATTATCGGTCAGGCGATTAACGGTCTGGCCTGGGGATTCCTGGAACCGCTGCAGATGATCTTGATTCAGGAGCGCGCCGACATCAAATACCTGGGACGCATTACCGGCTTTGTGCGTTTTGGCCTGATGAGCGCCGGCGTGCTGCCGCTGCTGGCGGCTCCTTTTTTGGCGGAGGCTTTGGGCGTCCAAGCGGTGCTATTTGGGGCATCGACCATTATTGCGCTGGTAGGAACGCTGTTCTTTGTCACACAAGGGAGGCGCCAGAGGTGTTAGCTATACATTCAATTCTAATTTAATACCACTCACCAGAGAATTTCGACCGTTCACCGAGGATTGGAACAGATTGATAAGTGGTATTAAAAACACCTTAGGTGTATGTCTATAATTGGTATCGAAAAGAAACGCGATGTATAGAGTCGCGTGCAGGACAGAAAGGAAAAGCCATGAAGGAAACCGAGAAGATCGAGATCATGCACTTTAGCCAGGAGGGCTATCTCGAGGACGGCAAGAACGTCTATGAGACCGGCAAGAAGATGATCGAGCTCGCCGACAAGGTCGCCGACGAGGGCTACGACGCCGTGTTCCTGATGGGCGTCGGCGGCACCTGGGACGAGCTCATGCAGCTCGAGTACCTCATGAA
>JAGZFB010000018.1:0-41250 GCA_018368055.1 Collinsella sp.
GTCGGAGGGGTGGCTTTGTAAAGCCGTTTGTCTCCACCCGCGTAGCGGGTGGTTTAAAGCTGGCCGCTGCGCGGCCAGCAGACTAAAGTCTTGAAAGAAAAAAGCCTCGAGGCAATTGCCCCGAGGCTTTTAACAGTTTTGATGGTGGACCTGACAAGATTCGAACTTGTGACCTCCCGGTTATCAGCCGGACGCTCTAACCAACTGAGCTACAGGTCCATCATGGTGGAGGTTAGGGGGATCGAACCCCTGACCTCAGGCTTGCAAAGCCCGCGCTCTCCCAGCTGAGCTAAACCCCCACGGAGACAGTAATAAACACCCCAGCGGCGACTCGGCTCTCGCTGGGGTGTTTATTGCGAAAGAAAGTGGTGGACCTGACAAGATTCGAACTTGTGACCTCCCGGTTATCAGCCGGACGCTCTAACCAACTGAGCTACAGGTCCATCGCGCAAGGGATATATTAGACGAGTCGTTACGCGCGCGTCAACAACTTTTTTGAAAATCTTTGGGAGGGATGGTCGCTGGGCTGGCGAGATGGTTTTGGTTTGCTGCTCGGACAGTCCTGCGCAAGACGAAGGCCACATTAAGTGGCCTTCTTTGCGTGCGGAACTCGCGACAAACCAAAACCATCTCGCCAGCCCAGCGACCATGGGGTCCCAAGGTTTTCAAAAAAGCGGTCGGCGCGCAGTGCGCCGACCGCCGATATATGGGGTCTGATGATTTTTACCAGCTAGGGCCTCTTACTCGTCTAGGAGATCCTCTGGCATATCATTGCCGTCGCCCAGGTCGACTGGGGCCTCTTCGGTGTCGACTGCGGCCTCGGCGCCCTCGCCTTCGGGTTTTTCCTTGGCTGCCGTCATGCGGGCTACGGCGCAGATGCGGTCGTTGTCGTCGACGGTCATCATCTTGACGCCCTGGGTGGCGCGGCCAGTCTGGCTGATCTCGTCGGTCTTAACGCGAATGACCGTCGCGCCCTCCGTCACGATGAACAGCTCGTGCTGCGGGCCCACCGTCTTCATTGCCGCGAGGTTGCCCTTGCGCTCGGTCATTTGAATGGTGTAGACGCCCTGGCCGCCGCGATTCTGCTCCGGGTAGTCCGCGACCGGCGTGCGCTTGCCGTAGCCGCGCTCGGTGATGACGAACAGATCACCGTTGCCGTTAGTGACTTCCATGCCCAGAACGCTCACGCCGTCCTTCATACCGATACCGCGAACGCCGCTGGTATCGCGGCCGGTGGCGCGCACCTGCTCCTCGGAGAACATGATCGCCTTGCCTGCGGTGGTGGCCAGGATAATCTTGTCGCCCTCGCGCACGCGGCGCACATTCAGCAGCGCGTCGTCGTCACGCAGGTTGATAGCGATCAGGCCGTCGCGACGGCTGCGGTCATATGCGCTCATCACGGTCTTCTTGACCATGCCGCTCTTTGTGGCAAACATCAGGTACTCGTCGGCCGGGAACTCGCGGCAGCTGATGACGCTCGCGATCTTCTCGCCCTCCTCGAAGGGCAGCAGGTTGACGATCGCGGTACCGCGCGCCTGGCGCGTACCCACCGGCAGCTCGTGCACCTTCAGACGATAGACCTTGCCCTTGCTCGAGAAGAACAGCACGTACTCGTGCGTGGACGCGATGAACATCTCATCGATAACGTCATCCTCTTTGAGGTTGACGCCCGACACGCCCTTGCCACCGCGCTTCTGGGCACGGTAGGCAGCCACCGGGATACGCTTAACGTAGCCGGTGTGGGTGATGGTCACGACCATATCCTCGTCGGCGATGAGGTCCTCGACATCCAGGTCCTTCTCAACCTGGCTGATCTCGGTGCGGCGCTTGTCGCCAAACTTCTTGGAGATCTCGCGCATCTCTTCCTTGATGACGCCCAGGATCTTCTCCTCGTGCGCCAGCAGGTCCTCGTAGTAGGCGATGGCGCGGCGCAGGCCGTCCAACTCTTCTTGGATCTTGTCGCGCTCCAGGCCGGTCAGGCGGCGCAGCTTCATCTCGAGGATGGCCGTGGTCTGCTCGGGCGTAAAGCCAAAGCGCTCGATCAGGCGGCTGCTGGCCTCGGAGTCGGTCTGCGAGGAGCGGATGATGCTAATGACCTCGTCGATATGGTCAAGGGCCATCAGGTAACCCTCGAGGATATGAGCGCGGGCCTGGGCTTTCTTAAGGTCGAAGCGGGTGCGGCGGGTGACGACGTCGACCTGGTGGTCGATGTAGTGCTGCAGCATCTCGCGCAGGCTCAGGCATTTGGGAACGCCGTTGACGAGTGCCAGGTTGTTGGCGCCAAAGGTCGTCTGCAGCGAGGTGTACTTATACAGGTTGTTGAGCACGACCTGCGGAATGACGCCCTTCTTGAGCTCGATGACCAGACGGATGCCCTTCTGGTTGGACTCATCGCGCATATCCGAGATGCCCTCGATGCGTTTGTCGTTGACGAGCTGGGCGATCTTCTCCTGCAGGGTGCCCTTGTTGACCATGTAGGGAATCTCGGTAAAGACCAGGCGGTTGCGGCCGGTCTTGGTGGACTCCACATGTGCCTTAGCACGCACGGTAATGGAGCCGCGGCCGGTCTCGTAGCTCTGCTTAATGCCGGCGCTGCCCATGATGATGGCGCCGGTGGGGAAGTCCGGACCTGGCATGATCTGCATGAGCTCGTCAACGGTGGCGTCGGGGTTGTCGATCAGGTAGCAGGTGGCCTCGATCGCCTCGGTGAGGTTATGCGGGGCGATGTTGGTGGCCATGCCGACGGCGATGCCCTGGCTGCCGTTGACCAGCAGGTTGGGGAAGCGCGCAGGCAGCGCCACGGGCTCGGCAAGCGATTCGTCGTAGTTGGGCTGCCAGTCGACGGTATCCTTCTGCAGGTCGCGCAGCAGTTCCATGGCGGGCTTTGCCAGGCGGCTCTCGGTGTAACGCATGGCCGCCGCGCCGTCGCCGTCGATGTTGCCAAAGTTGCCGTGACCGTCGATGAGCGGCGTGCGCATGGAGAACCACTGCGCCAGGCGGACCATGGCCTCATAGACCGCGGAGTCGCCATGCGGGTGGTACTTACCGATAACTTCGCCGACCGTCCAGGCCGACTTCTTGTGCGGGCGGTTGGGATAGATGCCGCTCTCGTTCATCGCGTACAGGATGCGGCGGTGCACCGGCTTTAAGCCGTCGCGCACGTCCGGCAGGGCGCGCGCCGTGATAACCGACATCGAATACTCGATGAACGACTGCTTCATCTCGCGACCGAACTCCGAAATCTGGAGCTGACCGCCGTTGATATCCTCGCCGGCCGAGGCACCACGGTCGACTTCGCCAAAGCTCTCCTCGAGCTCGGCGTCGTCGTCCTCTTCCTCATCATCATCGGCATCGGGGTTATAGGCGTCCGGGTCGCCGTCCTCGCCCTGCTCAGCACGGGCAAGCAGGCGCTTCAGATCGTCGGGCATGCCAGCATCGCCGGCCTCGTCCATACCCCCGTTATTGTTGATATCGTCTGCCACGTTACCTCCTCTTAAGCGTCAAGGAAACGCGCGTCATGCGCATGTTTTTCAATGTACTCGCGGCGATAGCCGACCTCGGAACCCATGAGCTCGCGCACGGCGCGGTCCGCCACCACGGCGTCCTCGATCGACACGCGTTGCAGGATGCGGGTCTTGGGGTCCATCGTCGTCGAGGCAAGCTGCTTGGGGTCCATCTCGCCCAGGCCCTTGTAGCGCTGGACGGTATAGCCCTTGCGCTTCTTGGTGATTTTGCCGTCCTTGGCCTTGCCGTCCTCGTCGTTATCGTCGGGGTTCAAACCCAGGCTCTGAATGGTGTCGCGCAGGATCTCGTCTTCGGGCTGGCGGCCGTTGGGATACACGTAGTGGATCTTGTTGCGCACCTTAATGCCAAAGATGGGCGGGCAGGCAACATAGACGTAGCCGGCATCGATCAGCGGACGCATGTACTTGTAGAAGAACGTCAGCAGCAGGATGCGGATATGCGCACCGTCGACGTCTGCATCGGTCATGATGATGATCTTGTGGTAGCGCGCCTTGGTGATATCGAAGTCGCCGCCGTCGCCGGCACTCGTCGTGACGCCGCAGCCGATCGCGGTAATCAGCGACTGGATGGTGTCACTCGAGAACGCGCGATGGTCACCAACGCGTTCGACGTTCAAAATCTTGCCGCGCAGGGGCAGAATCGCCTGGATGTCTCGGCGACGGCCGTCCTTGGCCGAACCGCCTGCCGAGTCGCCCTCTACGATGAAGAGCTCGGTCAGCTCGGCATCGCGCACCGAGCAGTCAGCGAGCTTACCGGGCAGGGACGCCGTCTCGAGCAGGCTCTTGCGACGCGTCGCCTCGCGCGCCTTGCGGGCGGCGTTGCGGGCCTTGCAGGCTTGCTGGGCCTTCTTGACAATCTCGCGGGCGGGCTTAGGATGCTCCTCGAGGTAGTCGGCGAGACCGTCGGTCACGATCTTGAGCGTCAGCGCGCGCATATAGGAGCTGCCGAGCTTTGCCTTGGTCTGGCCCTCAAACTGCGGGTCGGGCAGCTTGACCGAGATAACGGCCGAAAGGCCCTCGCGCACATCGTCGCCGGTCAGGTTGGCGTCTTTTTCCTTGAGCAGGTTCTGCTTGCGCGCGTAATCGTTGATCACGCGGGTGAGCGCGGTGCGGAAGCCCTCAAGATGCATGCCGCCCTCGGGGGTGTAGATGTCGTTGGCAAACGACATGACGTTCTCGCCGTAGCCGCTATTCCACTGCAGGGAAACCTCGACCTCGCCCATCTTGGCCACAGGTGCGTCCGGGTCCGATTTACCCTCGATATAGATGGGCTCCTTAAAGGCCTCGGGGACGTCCTTGCCCTCGTTGAGGAACTTGACGAAGTCGATGATGCCGCCCTCGTAGCAAAACTCCTCCACGTGGGGAGTCGCCTCGCGCTCGTCGGTCAGCACGATTTTGAGGTTCTTATTGAGGAACGCCGTCTCCTGCAGACGGTTGTGCAGCGTATCGAAATCGTAAATGCAGGTCTCGAAGATCTCGTCGTCGGGCCAGAAGGTGACGGTGGTGCCCGTCGAATCCGAGGTGCCCACGACCTCCATCTTCTTGACGGTCTTGCCGCGCGAGAACTCCATCTCGTAGGTGTTGCCGTCGCGACGAACCTGAACGACCACGCGCTTGGACAGTGCGTTGACGACGGAGATGCCCACGCCGTGCAGGCCGCCCGAGACCTTATAGGCCGAGTTATCGAACTTACCGCCGGCGTGCAAGATCGTCATGACAACCTCGAGCGTCGGAATCTTTTTAACAGGGTGCTCGTCGACGGGGATGCCGCGCCCGTTGTCGACGACCGTGATGGAGTTGTCGGCGTGGACCGTCACCTGGATCTCGGTGCAGAAACCGGCCATGGCCTCGTCGACGGAGTTGTCAACGATCTCCCACACCAGGTGATGCAGACCGCTGGCGCTCGTCGAGCCGATATACATGCCCGGGCGCTTACGAACGGCCTCGAGACCTTCGAGAATTTTAATCTCGCCGCCATCGTAATCGTTTTCGTTTGCCACACGTCCTCCTTCAGTCAAGAAAATGTGTACAGCCTTACTAGTTTATCGTAAAAAATACCCTCGGGAACGAGGGTATTTGGCTCTACAAGGCCACCAGATGCGATTTAAGGCTCTTTTTTGCTTTGCACGCCCTTGGCCCACTCGGCGCTGGCTCTCATGGCATTCTCGAGGGCCTCGCGCAGTTTTTGGTCTTCGATGGGCGCCACTTGGCGCTCAATCTCGGTGCGCTCGGCCTCACTTAGGTCGGCGTGCGGGGCCGGCGGGCGCTCGGTCGTCGCCGGGCGCAGGCGCTGCTTGGCGGCGGGCGGCGTGTGACCGGGCGCGGTGGTTTTGAACACCAGGCCGTCCACATGTGCACCGGCGCGCTCCATACGTGCGCGGATGATCTCGCGCAACAGCGTCATTTCCTGCGTCCACGAGGGCGAGTCGAGATATACCAGCAGCTCATTGGACTCGGGCAGGTAGCGCAGGCCCGTCACATGCCGCCCCTCGCGCGTGCCCGAGCACACCGCGTTCCACGCGCGATAGATCGCGCGCGACTCCTCGGCAGCCTCCATCTGCGCACGGCGCTCAGGTGTTGCAGCCGCCAGGATGCGCTGGCGCTCTGCGTTCAAAAACCCACTGAAGGCGACTGTCTCGCTCTCGCGCTCGTAATTAGCACGTCTCACCCATGCTCACCACCTTGGCTCGATCAAGCAGGTCATCGGTAAAGTACCCCAGGTTGGTCGTAGTTATGACCGTCTGGATATCATCGCCGATCAGCCGCAGAAAAGCGCCGCGACGCTCGCCGTCGAGCTCGCTCATCACGTCGTCTAAAAGCAGCAGTGGGGCGGTGCCCAGGACATCGCGAGCCACGGCCACCTCCGCCACCTTCCAGGCCAGAACCAACGTTCGCTGTTGACCTTGGCTGGCAAATGAACGGGCGGAGCGACCCGCCACGGTAAACTCAATCTCATCGCGATGCGGTCCCACCAACGTCACGCCGCGGCGAATTTCCTCGTCGGCGTGCTCATCAAGGGCAGCCAGCATGCGCTCGTACGCCCAGCCCTTCAGCTCTTCGCGATCCTCGACCTGGGGCAAATCCCCCAGTGTGGACGTATAGGTCACGTTGGCAGCCTCGCCGGACGCCACTTGCCCGTAGGCAGTGTGTACATGGCCCGCCAGCCGGTCGAGCAGGGCCAACCGGTGCACGAGCAGAGCCGCGCCCGCGCGGGCAATCGAATCGTTCCACGCGCCGAGCATCTCACGGCAGCACCAGGTCTCCTTGAGCAAGGCGTTACGCTGGGTCACGCAGCGCCCATAGGTGCTCGCAAGATCGGCATAGCGTGCGCTCAGTTGCATGCCAAAGTCATCGAGGGCGGCGCGGCGCACACTGGCGCCTCGCTTAACCATGTCCAGATGGTCAGGGCAAAACAGCACGCTCGGCAGAACCCCGCGTACACCGGCGGCAGAGCATCTCTTGCCGTTGCGGCTAAACGAGCGCTTACCGTCCTCCGCGCTCAATCCCATATCAAGCACGCGGCCGTCGCCCTCGAGCCTCAGCTCGACCTTGCACGAGCCCATGCCGTCATGGACGAGCTCGGCTGCGGTCGGATGCCTAAACGAGGCGCCGCTCGTCAGCAGCTGCAGCGCCTCTATGAGATTGGTCTTTCCCGCCGCGTTTGGTCCCGCAAGTATCGTCACGCCCTCGTCCAGGGCAAGACGATAGCTATCGAAGCTGCGGTAGTGCGCGACGGAAAGATCGCGGGCGAACATGGTCATGGCGCAGCGCTAGATGCGGACCGGCATGACCAGGTACAGGTAGTTGATCTTGTCGTAGGACTTGAAGATGCCCGCCTGCGAGTAGCTCTTGAGCTCCAGCGTGATCTCCTTCTCCTTGGACAGGGCATTGAGGCAGCCGAAGATGTAGTGGTAGTTGAAGGCGATGGTGCCCGACTCGCCCTCGGCCTCGACATCGATCGTCTCCTGCGCAAGGTCCTGGTCATTGGAAATGGAGGACAGGCCCATCTGCCCGTTCTCGACATCGATCTCGAACTTGACAGCGGGGTTGGCGCTCGCGATAACGGCCACGCGTTTGAGGGCGGCGTTAAAGGCGGCGACGTCAATCTTGACGCTCGTCACGCACGAATCGGGGATGAGCTGCTTGTAGTTGGGGTACACGCCCTCGATACGACGCGACACGTAGGTGGTGTTGCCGGCCTCAAAGACGACCTGGGTGTCGGTGGCCCCGATCATGATGGTCGCCTGGCTGGCCATGATGTTCAGTGCGTCGTTAAAGGCGTCAGCCGGAACGTTGAGCTCAAAGGAGCCCTCGAGGGTCGAGGTCTCGACCTGCGTATCGCACACGGCCAAGCGGAAGGAATCGGTCGCCACCAGGCGCACGGTGTTGTTCTCGACCTTCATGTGCACGCCGCCCAGGATGGGGCGGGCCTTGTCGGTCGAGGTGACGCGCCACACGCGGCTGACCATCTCGGACAAGATATCGGTCGGCAGCTCCACGGCACTCTCGATGGCATAGGCCGGAAACTCGGGGAAGTCATTGGCATCGAGCGTGTTCAGCCTAAAAGAGCTCTTCTCGCAACCAATCAGCACTTGGCGCTCGGACAGCTCAAAGGTGACCGGGGCATCGGGGAGGGTCTTGGTGATATTGGAGAGCATCTTACAGGGGATAACCATCTCGCCCTCTTCTTCGACATGCGCCGCGATGCGATGACGGATCGAGATGGTGTAGTTAGAGGTCTGGAATTCCAAGATGCCGTCTTGGGCCTTAACGAGCACGCCCGACAGGATGGGAAGGGTGGATGCCGAAGCGACACCCTTCATAACGACGCCGATGGCTTGTGTAAGCGAGCTCTGGCTGACGGTGAACTTCATCTTTTAATACCTTTCTATAGATATAAATATCTTAATAATAGTAATAGCACTGACGAAACTGTTGATTACTCCCAAAGACGCAGGTCAGACCCAGAAAGAGAATCGACAGCAACCTGTGTGCAACAGGGGTGGTTTTCCACGTTCAAAACCTGCGCAAAACTTTTCATCACCGCGGGTTGGGTTTTAGACACCTTATGCCCGTGGTTTCGACAAGTTTTCAACAGGTGTCTCTATTTCCCTACGAGCGCAGTGTAATTTTATCGCGCAGCGATTTGAGGTCTTCGGTGACGGTACGGTCTTCCTGGATCATCTTCTGGACCTTTTTGTAGCTCGTGCTGACGGTCGAGTGGTTGCGGTTGCCAAATTCGGCGCCCACCGCCGTGGTCGTCATCTCGCACATCTCGATGGCCAGGTAGATAGCGATATGGCGTGCTTTGGCGATATTGGCGTTGCGACGCGGGCCGATGAGCTCCTCGTGCGTCACGCCGTACTGCTCTTCGATGACGGACTGAACCGTCTGGACGTTGATCTTTTTGGCCGATGTGTCGAAGTACTGGCTGGCGATGGCGTCGATATCGTCAAAGGTGAGCTCCCCGCCCTCGCGCTCGCGGTCGCCCGCCTCGCCGGCGCAGCGCTCGCAAAAGCTCTCGAGTTCGCGGATGTTGGTGCCCGAGACCTCGGCCATGTGTTTAAAGTGCTCGTCGGTCAGGTGTCCGCCGTCGCCCCCATAGGCCGCCAGCAGCGAGTCGTCGCCTGCCTCGGGAGCGGCGACGATGGTGTTCTCGTAATAGCGCTGCAAGATCTTGTATTTCATCTCGTAGCTGGGCTCTGCGACCAGGCAGAGCATGCCGGCGTTGAAGCGGCTGGTCAGACGCTCGTCCATGCTCAGGTCCTTGGGGGCACGGTCTGCCGCGATGACGACCTTCTTGTTGTTGCGGATGAACTCGTCCATGAGCTGGAAAAAGTAGTCCACGCTCGCGCGCTTGCCGATGATGTTTTGGATGTCATCGATGATGAGCACGTCCACGCCGTGGTACGCCTGCATGATGGGGGCGTTGCTCTTCTTTTGGCGGTCGAACTCGGTCATCAGGTCGTCCAGATATGCCTGGGAGTTGGCATACTTGACCTTGATCTCGGGCGACTTCTCGGCGAGCTCGTTTTTGATGGCAAGCAGCAGGTGCGTCTTGCCCAGGCCCGATTTGCCGTAGATGAACAGTGATGTGCATGTGCCGCGCTCGTCCGCGAGGGCGGCAAACTTGAGTGCCGAGCGATAGGCATGGCTGTTTTCGGGGCCGTAGACAAAGTTCTCAAAGGTAAATTTTGAGTTCGCGGCGAGCGGGGCTCCATCCGTATTCTGCTCAGCCGGCACGGTCGGCGCCGGTATGGGTGAAGCGGGGGTCGCAGCTTGCGTGGATTTAGTCGGCGCTCCGCCCTTCATCTGGTTCATCATGCGACGAAAATCATCGGCCGAGAGCGTGTTCTTGATTGCAATGCCCGAATCCGCGCCCGCCGCTGCGTCGTGAGCGATAGGCATGTGCGTGACGGGTGCGTTCGTTGACGTCGCCGCCGCGGTCGGCAACGGTGCCATGGTTTCACGGGAAACATCGCTGTGCTGGTGCTCGATTGTCGGCACGTCGCCTGCGGAGGTCGGTGCCGCCGGGGAAGCGGCGGGAGCCGTGGCGGGCGCCGTCGCGGCAGCGGATTCCGTTGCGGCGCCTTGCGGTGCCACGATGTCGAGCGCGATCGGTGCAAAGGCGATTTCTTCCAGATAGGCCTCAATAGTCGGCTGATGCTTTTTGAGCTGCGCGATGGCAAAGCGCGAGGGGGCCTCGATCGTGAGCGTATCTTCGGTCAGGCTTATGGCCCGCGATTGCCCCAGCATGTTGATGAGGCGTGCATCTTGGCCGTCGCGCTGGCAAAAGGCGATGGCATCCCCCAGGATGATGCTTGCTTCCTCGTCCACTGTCTCTCCCGTTCTTTAGCTCTGAGCTCGCACGCGAGCGGCGCCGAGTTCGGTCAGATGGTATTTCTGGCCATGCTTGATGACCAAGCCGGCCTGCGCCAAGTCATTGAGCGTGCGTGACCAAGTGGGGGCCGAGTTTCCAAACGCCCTCGCCAGATCGGTTGCACCGCACGCTTGATTTTGCGCCAGATAGCCCAGCGCGGCGTTGCCGCGATCGCTTACGAACACGTCCGGTTGTGGCTGCGCATACTGATTTGCTGCATTAGGATACATCATTTGAGCTGCTGGTTGTTGAGAACTCTGCATCGGCGGCATTTGCTGTTGAAAACTTTGAGGCCACTGTTGGTAAGGCTGCAGAGGCATCTGTTGGGCCCAGGGGTTGTACTGCTGCTGCGGCATCTGCTGGTACGGCTGCTGATATCCCTGCTGGTACTGCTGCGGGAACTGCTGGCCATACCCCAGTGGCGGCATCTGCTGATATGGATATCCCCGTTGGTACGGCTGATAGCCCATTTGCTGGCCACCCGGTGCCCCCGTCGCCTGCTGCATTGCTGCTGCATCCTGATCTGCCAGCGGCATGGCCTCTGGCATGTTTGGCGTCATCGACATAGATGCCGCCTGGGGCTCTTGTGTGGGAAGCATTCCGGGCTGCTGCATCTGCCCCACGGGGGGCTGCATCTGCTGCGTTGCCATGGGCTGCTGCGCAAAAGCTCCCGGCAGGGGATATGTGGGCTGCTCCGTCTCGGGCCGCACGGCAGCACCGCGTCCGCCGGCACGCTCGATTTCCTGCACGCGTTTAGGGTTCAGGCTTACCGTAACCACGGTGCCGTTGCCCATGTTGTCCTCGATGGATACGGCACCGCCGGCGTTTTCCAAATACTCCTGCACCATGGGAAACCCTGCTCCGGTTCCACGGATATAGCGCTTCATCTTGCTGTTTGCGCTGGTAACGCCAAAGTCGAAAGCGCGTTCCTTGTCGTCGATGCCGGGTCCTTGGTCAGCAAAGCGGATGGTGTCTCCGCCGTCCAGAATCGAGATGATGGGCTCTGCAAAGTGTGCGTGGATAAAGTTTTCGACAATCTCGCGGATGACCATGAGCGAGATATGGCCACCTTGTTCTTTCATGCACTGGTAGACGGTGTTGGTCGTCTCTTCCAAATACGTGCGGACATCTTGCGGATCGATGACGATCACACGCGGTGTCGACAGCATGTCGTCATAGACGGCGATGCGCGCGGCGTACATGGCTTTTGGCGCCTGCGTTGTCGTCTGTTCACCTTCGTCACGCTCTTCGCGCACGCCGGTGATGTGCTCGTTGTCGGGTGCCGGGTCTCCGGAATCGACCATGGTGTAAAAGTCGTCAGACATGCCGCTCGCAATCTTCCAAAAGGTTTCGAACAAATAGTAGCTCACCGTGCAATGTTTCTCATCTTTCGACAAACTTTCAAAACCTGTTGAAAACTTTGGAAAACGGACGAAAAGTTCTCAACATTGCCAACATGACCTGTTGAAAACTCGATGAAATATCATGAAAAGTTGCCATGCACCGCTAAATCGAGCTTGGCTTATGGGGGAACCGTGTGAACTGCGCAACCTTTTACCTTTGATTTCTTGACATTTGAACATTGATTTCCCTACAATCTTCAAGCTCACGTGTCTATATCTGCGTCCGCGTCCCCGCGGACACTCGAAATGCAGCAGGAGGAACTTAAGATGAAGCGTACGTATCAGCCTAATAAGCGTAAGCGTGCCAAGACCCATGGCTTCCGTGCCCGTATGGCCACTAAGGGTGGTCGTGCCGTGCTCGCCCGTCGTCGCGCCAAGGGCCGCAAGCGTCTCACTGTCTAGCAGCGATACACACATCTCGCATGAAGACTATTAAGTCTCGGCAAGATTTCGAGCATGTGTTCAGTCAGGGGCGTCGTTTCAATCACCCTCTGATTCGAATGACCATATGTGAATCGGTTGGCGAAGGCGACTCCGGAAGGGTCGCCTTCGTTGGTGCTAAGCGACTCGGTTGTGCCGTCGTGCGCAACCGATCTAAGCGTGTGATGCGCGAGGCCGCCCGCAGCTGCGGATTTCCCGTTGCGGGTTATGACATCATCTTGTTTGCAACTCCCAAGACGAGGGTTTCCTCGCCGCAGGAGATGGACAAGGCGTTGCGTTCGCTTATGAAGCGCGCCGGCGTTGCCGGGGAGGAGCGATGAGCAATCACGTTTTGCGACGTGTTGCCATCGCTCCTATTCGCATATATCAACAGGTTATTTCGCCCTTATTGCCTGACGCCTGCATTTATTACCCAACGTGCTCGCAATACGCCATCCAGGCGATTGAGAAGCACGGTGTTTTGAGAGGCTGCTGGCTTGCCGTGAGGCGCATCGCTCGCTGCAATCCCCTGCACGTCGGCGGTTATGACCCTGTGCCCTAGCGGGCACTCGCTATCGGAGGAAAACTTACATGTGGGATTGGATCGTTAACATCCTTTTCGAGCTGCTCAAGCTCATCCAGACCTTTGCGGTCGACTGGGGCCTGTCCATCATCATCCTGGTGGTCATCATCCGTCTGCTGCTGACGCCGCTTATGCTCAAGTCGACCAAGTCGACGGCTCGCATGCAGGTGCTGCAGCCCAAGATGCTCGAGATCCAGGAGCGCTATGCCGACGACCCCCAGCGTCAGGCCGAGGAGATGCAGAAGTTCTACAGCGAGAACAAGTTCAACCCCATGGCTGGCTGTCTGCCGCTGCTGATTCAGATGCCTATCCTGTTCGCCCTGTTTACATTGCTGCGCAACCTGCCGCAGTACTTTAACAACGGCACGTTCTCGTTCTTCAACATCCTGCCCGACCTGACCACCACGCCGAGCGCTTCCTTTGCCGATGGCTTTATGGTTGCACTGCCTGCGCTGGTTTGCCTGATCCTGTTTGCCGTCCTGACCCTGATTCCGCAGCTCTATATGTCGCGCAACCAGACCGGCCAGCAGGCTCAGAGCATGCGTATGATGGCCGTTGTCATGACGGTCATGATGCTTTGGATGGGCTGGAGCCTTCCCGTTGGTGTTCTGCTGTACTACGACGTCTCGTCTGCTTGGCAGGTTATCCAGCAGATTTTTGTGACGCAGAAGGTCATCGACAAGGCGAAGGCCGATGAGGAGGAGCGTCTTAAGAACGCTCCGCTGCAGGTTGAGGTCACTCGTCGCGAGAAGAAGCCGCGCCCGCACAAGAAGAAGTAGTGGGATATCAATCTTATTTAGGTACCTAACTTTTGGAGTACGTTATGTCTGAAGAGATCATCGAGGATATGCTTGAGGAGGTTGCCCCGCAGGTCGCGGGCGATTATCCCGAGATTGCACAGCGCTACAAGGCTGGTGAAGAGCTGACCGATGAGGAGCTCGACACCATTGCCGATGTTGCGATTTCCATCCTGCGTTCCATCCTTTCGCACTTCGATGCCGCCAACTCTCCTATCGATGAGTATGAGGGCGACGAGGGTGAGCTGATTTTGGATGTAACGGCTCCCGACCTTGCTGTTCTCATTGGCCGTCATGGTCGCACTCTTGATGCTCTTCAGGTTATGTTCTCTTTGCTGGTGAGCCGCAAGCTTGGCTTTAGGTATCCGGTTGTAGTGGACGTCGAGGGATACAAGAGTCGCCGTCAGGATAAGGTCGCCTCCATGGCTCAGTCTGCTGCCGAGCGTGCCATCCGCACTCATAAGAGTGTTTCGCTTCCGCCCATGAATGCCTACGAGCGCCGACTGGTTCACATTGCACTTCGTGGCAACGATGCAGTCGATACTCATTCTGAGGGTTCTGACCCTGATCGCCATGTGGTGATTGTTGCTCGATAATCTACTCGAGCTTATGCTAGGGGGACGTGGTTTCCACGTCCCCTTTTTTTGTCAAAAGTTCTCGATACGCTGATTTTTGTCAGAAAGGAGCTTCAGTTGTTTGTACTTACCGATCAGCAGGCTGACGAGATGTTGAGTCGCCTAACTTCCTATTGCAAAGAATATTCCTTGAGCGTAACTGATATTGAGCTGAGGAAATGTATCCAGCATTTGGATTTGGTTCTAGAAACAAATAAGACAACCAATCTCACCCGTATTCTTAACGTAGAAGATGCTGCCGTACTTCATATCCTCGACTCACTTGTTTTGCTCCCCTATATCAATAAGGCTCCTGAGGGAGCTTTGCTCGATATGGGAACAGGTGCGGGCTTCCCTGGTATTCCATTAACCATAACCACGCATCGTAAAGCTACTTATATTGACTCTGTTGGCAAGAAGGTTGATGCGGTTAATTCCTTTGTCCATGCTCTTGGATTGAAACATGCTCATGCGGTTCATGATCGTCTTGAAGAATATGCTCGAAGCCATAAGAAGCAGTTCTCCGTTGTAACCGCCCGCGCACTGGCCCCTCTACCGATTCTTGTTGAGTATGCGGCTCCGTACCTGAAGGATGGAGGGCTATTTGTTATCACCAAGGGCAATCCTTCGGATGAGGAGCTTGCTTCCGGCATGTCAGCAGCTAAGATTTGCGGCTTCACTTTGCTTCTGAATGACGCAATTGATTTGCCTGAAGGCTTGGGTCACAGGGAGTTCATTGTTCTTAAGAAGAGTCATTCAGCATCCGTTTCATTGCCTCGTGCAAATGGCATGGCAAAGAAGAATCCGCTTGCCTAGATGTTTCACGTGAAACATAATGGTTACTAACAGCTTGCAGTGTTTCACGTGAAACATAGCAGTTGCTATCGATTCGGAATGTTTCACGTGAAACATCCTCCGTTTGACAGCTTTAATACACACCAGGAGGGACCGTGGGATTTCGCGACGTTAAGCGTTCTAAGAGCGCAAAAGACACGCGTATCATTGCAATCATCAATCAAAAAGGCGGCGTCGGTAAGTCAACGACGGCTGTAAACCTTGCAGCAGCACTGGGTGAGCAGGGTCGTAAGACACTGATTGTTGATTTTGATCCGCAGGGAAACAGCACCAGTGGATTCGGAATTGAAAAAGAAGACCTTGATCACTGCATCTATGATGCATTGCTGAATGATGTGCCGGCAGAATCGCTTGTTCTTGATACAAATTGCAAAAAGGTATTCGTAATTCCGGCTACAATTCAGCTTGCAGGCGCGGAAATTGAACTCGTAAGCGCAATTGCTCGTGAAACCCGTCTCAAAGATTTGCTTGAGCCGATTCAGGACGAGTTCGATTTTATTTTCATTGACTGCCCTCCTTCGCTCGGCCTGCTTACTATCAACGCTTTGACCGCAGCAGACAGCGTTTTGATTCCGATCCAGTGCGAGTATTACGCACTCGAGGGCGTTACGAAGCTGCTTGAGTCAATGAAGATGGTCAAATCTCGTCTGAACAAGGGCTTAGACACCTACGGTGTGCTTATGACCATGTATGACTCGCGTACTTCTCTATCGAATCAGGTTGTTGAGGAGGTTCAATCGTACTTTGGTGATAAGGCATTTAAGACGTTGATCCCCCGTACGGTTAAAATCTCCGAAGCTCCGTCTTTTGGGGAACCGGTAATTACCTATGCACCTCAAAATAAGGGTGCAAAAGCATATATGAACCTTGCAAAAGAGGTGATCAAGCGTGCCTAGTGTAAAGAAACGTGGCGGATTGGGACGTGGACTGAATGCTTTGGTCTCAGAGGCCGAGTATGAGACCGGTGGTTCGGCTGCATCGGCTTCAAATGCTGCATCTGAAACAAAACTACCTATTGAGGATATCGTTCCCAACCCTAATCAGCCGCGAATTCACTTTAACGAAACTGAACTTCGCGAGTTGAGCGAGTCAATCCAAGAACATGGCGTTTTGCAGCCGCTTTTGGTTCGCAAGCATGGAAACGGCTATGAGATCATCGCTGGTGAGCGTCGTTACCAGGCGTCAAAGCTTGCTGGCCTTGAAGAATTGCCAGTCATCATTAAAGAGGTAAATGATGAAGAGATGCTGGCTCTTGCTCTCATCGAAAACCTTCAACGTTCAGATCTGAATCCCGTCGAAGAGGCTAAGGGCTATCGACAGCTCATCGATGCCAGCGGTATGACCCAGGAGGCATTGTCGAAGGCAGTAAGCAAGTCACGCTCTGCAATTACAAACTCGCTGCGTCTTCTCGATCTCCCCGAAGTAGTTCAGCAGATGATTTTTGAGGGTAAACTTACTGCTGGTCATGCACGTGCGATTCTTGCAGTTCCCTATGAGGATGCTCGAATTCGACTTGCAGAGAAGGTTGTTGCAGAGGGCCTTTCTGTAAGAGCGACAGAAAATCTTGCTCCGTTGTTTTCTGCCGGAGAGACACCTAAGACGCCGAGGCCTGCAACCCCTCAGTCTTTTAAAAAGGCAGCCCGCGTGCTTCGTCAGGTTTTTAATACCAACGTGCGTGTGAAGAGCTCGCGTGGAAAGAATAAGATTGAGATTGAGTTTAAAGACGAGGAAGAGCTCTCTCGTATTCTTGGCGAAATGATTCAGTTTGATCAAGGAGGCCAAGATGAGGAATAGAATTTTAACTGCGATTGCATTGGCGACGACTATCGCGGCTGGTGCCTTTGCTGGCTATAAGATCGCGACAGACGATGAACTTCGAGGTCGTTTGCTTCGTAGTGCGCAAGATATTGTCGATACATCCAAGAAGAAAATGGATGTTATGACAGAAGATGTTGCAATGCGTACTGCTCAGGTAACGAAGAATCCCAAGATTAATCAGGGTTGGGTCAGCAACCAATGGGAAAATGTAGGCTATTAGGTACCTAACAATTACTTAGCATATTGTGATGGGTCCTTGTCTGATTCACGAGACAAGGACCCCTTATTTTGGCCGTAAAAATGGGACCAGTAGCAGCTGATTCAAAATTAAGGTCAATAAATGAAATGACCCCGGTCGCATATCCTGCAACCGGGGTCGTTCGATGTTTCACATGAAACGTTTTGGGGTGCGACTCCCCTATGCGTTCTTCTGAACTTTGAAGCGCTGCTTCAGTTGTCCGCAAGCGGCGTCAATATCGTTACCACGGGAGTTACGAATCGTTGTCTCGATGCCACGGGACTCAAGGCGACGCTGAAGATCCTCAACCTTATGAATCGGCGACGGCTTGAGCGGGCTACCCTCGATGTCGTTAAGCTGAATGAGGTTAACGTGGCACAGCGTTCCCTCGCAGAAGTCGCAGAGCGCCTGCATCTCGGGATTCGTATCGTTGACGCCTTCGATCATGGCATACTCATAGGTTGGGCGGCGGCCGGTCTTCTCGGTGTAGAGCTGAAGCGCTTCGTGAAGGCGAAGCAGCGTGTACTTCTTAACACCGGGCATGAGCTTATTGCGCGTCGACTGGATGGCGGAATGCAGTGAAACAGCAAGCGTGAACTGCTCGGTGATGTCGGCAAATTTGCGAATACCGGGAATAACGCCACTGGTAGAGACGGTGAGGTGACGAGCGCCGATACCGATGCCATCGGGGTCGTTGAGGATTCGCAGCGCCTTGAGAACCTCGTCGTAGTTGGCAAACGGCTCGCCCTGGCCCATGAAGACAACGCTCGTGGCGCGCTCGCCAAAGTCGTTGGATACATGAAGTACCTGGTCGAAGATCTCTTGAGCGGTCAGAGAGCGCTTGAGGCCGTTGAGACCGGTAGCGCAAAAGGCGCAGCCCATGCCACAGCCAGCTTGGGTGGAAACGCAGACGGAAAGCTTGTTACGACGGGGCATGCCGACAGTCTCGACGGAAACGCCGTCGTGGTACTCGAGCAAATACTTGCGAGAGCCATCTTTGGAAACCTGCTTGGTTAGTTCAGTCGGCGTGTCAAAGGCAAAAGCCTCTTTAAGCTGCTCGCGGAAAGCCTTAGGAAGGTTTGTCATATCGTCAAACGAACAAACGTTCTTCTCAAAGACCCATTCGATGAGCTGCTTCGCGCGGAAGGCTGGCTGGCCAAGTTCGGCCACGAGCTCGCGAATATCGTTTTGGCTCAAGTCGCGAATGTCCTGAGATTTAGTCCTGGGATTCATGGAAGCCTTTCGATTTTGGGGAAACGTAGAGGGTATCGCTACAATATGGTATCAGCTGCAGAAATTATAGAGGAGGAGTCTGCCCATGCCGGGTAAAAGCCTAGAGAACATGCACGTAGCGGTCTTGGCGGGCGGTCATTCCGCTGAGCGCGAGATCTCGCTCAATTCGGGAAAGAACGTCGTGGTTGCCTTGAAGGAGGCCGGCTACACTTCGGTGGAGCTGCTCGACACGGCTGCCGATGATTTTATGGTAACCATGGCGAGCGGCGGCTTTGACGTGGCGTTTATCGCCATGCACGGTGCCGGCGGCGAGGATGGTGCCATGCAGGGCGCCATGGAGACCCTGGGTGTCCCCTACACGGCCTCGGGCGTGCTTGCCAGCGCCTGCGGTGCCGACAAGGAGGTCTCTAAGCTCTTGTACGCCAAGGCGGGCATCCCCATTGCCCCCGGCCTCGCGCTCGAGGTGGGCGATGAAGTCGATATCGATCATATCGTCGAGGTTTGTGGCGAGCGCTGCTTTGTGAAGCCGGCCGTCAACGGTTCCAGCTATGGCATTTCCCTGGTCCATGAGCCCTCCGAGCTGCCCGCGGCAATCGCCGAGGCGTTTGAGTACGGCGACAAAGTGCTGGTCGAGAAGTGCATCGAGGGTACCGAGATCACCGTCGGCGTGTACGGCGAGGACGACGTGCGCGCTCTGCCGATTGTCGAGATTCGTAAGCCCAAGGACTGCGAGTTCTACGATCTGGACGTGAAGTATGTCGACCCTACGGACATCCATCGCATTCCGGCGCAGATTTCACCCGAGAATTACACTCGCGCTCAGGAGCTCGCCTGCGCTGCTCACAAGGCCCTCGGTTGCCTGGGTATCTCGCGCAGCGACTTTATCGTGAGTGAGGACGGCCCCGTCATCCTCGAGACCAATACCATTCCCGGCATGACCGATACGTCGCTGTATCCGGATGAGATTCGCCACACCGACGACATGACGTTCCCGCAGGTCTGTGACAGCCTGATCCGTATGGGCCTTCGTCGAGCGGGCATTGCATGCTAATCGAGGACGCGGTTTCGTCAGGAACGCCGCAGTTTGTCATCGACTCCTATGCCACGCTTGCCGAACGCGCCAAGACGCAGTCCTTCGGCCTTATCGAGGAAGATGTGATTGTCCTCGATACCGAGACCACAGGTCTTTCGGTGCAGGACAACGAGCTGATCGAGATCTCGGCGGCCCGTCTTTCGGGCCGCGAGATCGTCGACCGCTTCGATACCTTCGTGCATCCCAAACAGCTGATTCCCGCCGAGATTACCGAGCTCACGAGCATTACAAATGCCGATGTGGCAGATGCCCCGTCGGCCGTTGAGGCCGTCGCCGCTCTCGCCGATTTTGTCGGTGGTTGCCCGGTGATCGCACATAACGCCACGTTCGACCGCTCGTTTATCGAGTCGGTCAAAGGCGGTGTCAACGTGAGCGATATTTGGATCGATTCGCTGGCGCTGTCGCGCATCGCGCTTCCTCGCCTGGCCTCGCACAAGTTGTCTTTTATGGCCGATCTGTTTGGCTGTGACTCGGTATCACACCGTGCCAATGCCGACGTCGACGCCCTGTGTGGCGTATGGCGCGTGTTGCTCGTGGCGCTCACCGACTTGCCCCAGGGCCTCATGGCGCGCCTAGCCGACATGCATCCGGATGTGCCTTGGTCCTATCGTCCTATCTTCTCATTCTTGGCAGGGCAGAACCCTGGTTCTATCTTCTCTCTCAGCGCCGCTCGTGCTGACGTTCTCAAGGCCGATCGCGCCGACGATCGGGTGGACGCCGACGAACTGCCGGTCCTCAAGATGCCGAGTCGTGAGGAGATTGAGGCAGACTATGCGCCGGGTGGCCTGGTCAATCGCATGTATCCCACTTACGAGCCGCGTGATGAGCAGATCGCGATGGCGCTCGAGGTCCGCGATGCGCTGGTCACGGGCACTCATCGTGTAATTGAGGCGGGCACGGGCGTCGGCAAATCGATGGCCTATCTGGTGCCTTTTGCCGAGGCAGCGCGCCGTAACAACATCACGGTTGGTATTGCGACCAAATCGAACAATCTTGCCGACCAGCTCATGTACCATGAGCTGCCCAAACTTGCCGAGCAACTGGACGGTGGTCTGTCATTTTGCGCTCTCAAGGGCTATGACCACTATCCGTGCCTGCGCAAGCTTGAGCGCATGAGCCGCGGCCAGGTCGAGATTACTACCAAGCGCGATCCGGCGGACACGCTCACGGCGGTCGCGGTCATTATGGCGTACGTCTGCCAGTCAGCCGATGGCGACCTCGACTCGCTCGGCATTCGGTGGCGCAGCGTCAACCGCCCCGACTTTACGACGGCCTCGCGCGAGTGCGCTCGTCGCCTCTGCCCGTTTTTCCCTGATAAATGTTTGGTTCACGGCGCTCGGCGGCGTGCGGCGCATGCCGATGTGGTGGTCACCAACCATTCCCTGCTGTTCCGCAATGTCGCGGCCGAGGGCAGGATTTTGCCTCCGATTCGTCATTGGGTAATCGACGAGGCCCATTCCATCGAGCGCGAGGCGCGCCGCCAGTGGGCGCGCGTGGTGTCGGCGGACGAGTCACGCGTTCTGTTTGAGCGCCTGGGTGGCTCGAGCACCGGCGCGCTAAGCCAGGTTTCCCGTGATTTGGCAACCTCCGAGGGCTCTACGCTCTATCTGGGCCTTGCTGCCAAGGCGACGTCGACAGTTGCGCGCGCGAGCCTGGCAATCGCCGACGTGTTCGATGGCGTTCGCGAGCTCGGTCGCCGTGCCCGTGGGGGTTATGACAATGCCAATCTATGGATTGGCCCCGAGCTGCGCGAATCTGACGACTGGCATGATTTCTTACAGTCGGCCTACACTGCCATCGACGCATTGGAACAAGCTGACAGGAGCGTCGACGCGCTGGTGCAAGCCGTCGCCGCCGACAAGCCCGAGGTTGTTGTCGACCTGGGTGATATCTCGCGCCGCCTGCACGAGCTTGCCGAGAACCTCAAACTCATCATTGATGGCACCGATGAACACTACGTGTATTCGCTGCAGGTCAATCGCAGACTGCGCGCCGGCGGAGAGTCAATGACTGCAGAGCGCATCGACATTGGCGAGGCTTTGGCAACCGAGTGGCTGCCCGAGGTTCACACGGCTATCTTTGCCTCGGCGACCATGACGGTGTCCAAAAGCTTTGAACACTTTAACCACGCGGTCGGCCTCGATCGCATCGGCGCTTCAACATCCTCATCGTTGCACTTGGACTCGAGCTACGACTTCGATTCGAACATGGCTGTAGTCGTTGCGGGCGATATCCCCGATCCGCGCGATCGTGAGAGCTATCTTACGGCGCTCGAGCGCGTGCTGGTCGACGCCCATCTTGCCATGGGCGGATCGGTGCTCACACTGTTTACCAATCGGCGCGACATGGAAGACCTGTACGCCCGCGTTGAGCCCAAGATGGCCCGTGCGGGTCTGGAGCTCAACTGCCAGCAGCGCAACTCATCTCCTCGTCGCCTGCGCGACCGGTTTATCAACGAGCCGGCTTCGTCGCTTTTTGCTCTTAAGGCCTTCTGGGAGGGATTCGACGCCAGCGGCGAGACGTTGCGCTGCGTCATCATTCCCAAGCTGCCGTTCTCGAGCCCCACGGACCCGCTCTCGTGCGAGCGCAACCTGCGCGAAGACCGCGCTTGGGCGCGCTATTCGCTGCCCGAGGCGGTGCTCGAGGTCAAGCAGGCGGCCGGCCGCCTTATCCGCTCGTCGACCGATTGCGGCGTGCTGATTCTGGCCGACCCGCGCCTGGTGACGAAGGGCTACGGAAAGAAGTTCTTAACGTCGCTGCCCACGAGCTCCTACCAGCGCATCGAATCGGCGCAGATCGGGCACTATCTGCAACTGTGGCGCGCACGCCACGAGCGGCGGCGCTAAAGCGGACAGACGAGGGTTTTTGCCATATCGCACAGGCGCTTTGACAGGGCGGGGTCATCCAAGATGCGGATGGCTCCGCCCGCTGCGATTACCTGGCTCAGTAGCCAACGCTCGGAGCCGTAATGCACAGTTACCGTTGCCATGTCTGCCCCGCCGCGCTCGATTAGGGTGATGCCGGCCCACTCCAGATGCTCCGCCATATCGAATGGCATCAAGAGCTTTGCGCTGCGCTGCGTCCGGGCAAGGGAATCGTGGAGGGATGCGACGTCCGGTGTGTGAGGCACGACGGAGTCTTCCGTCAAGGCGAGTCCCTCGATTTTATCCATGCGATAGGTGCGCTGCTCATCGACTGTGATGTCCCAGGCAATCAGGTATGTTTGGTCGCCGTTTGCCGTAATGCGCAAGGGGTCGACCAGACGCTCGCGTGGCCGTGCATCGTCCATCGAGCGATATGAGATGCGGCAGCGAACGCCGTCCTGAATGGCACAGCTCAGCTGCTGCCAGTGCGACCCGTGGTTGACGGTGTCAAAGACGCGCTGGTTATAGCCGAGCTCTTCGGGTAGAAGGGCATGTCGAATCCGAGCTGCCGTCTGCGGCTCGATCCCCAACGATTCAAGTTCGTGGTTGAGCACAGCGCCCTCGGCTGCACTCAAGCGCAACGGTAGCACACGCCCGGCGTCACCAGTGAGGACCACACGCTCGCCGTGGCATTCGCAGATGATGCGCGCACCAGATTCTCGGTCCGCGAGCGTCGAGACGATCTCGAGAATCTCGTCGAGCGATACTCCCGTGATGTCAAAGCGGCCGCAAATCTCGGTTCGTGTCATGCCGCTCTCGCCGGCGGCGTAGAGGGCCTCCATGATGTCGATGGCGCGTGAGAGTCTCTGCTCGCTGGTGAGTTTACGCACGGGCATACTCGTGCACCGTCCTTTCAATGAGGTGGTTCCACGCCTGCTTGAGCGATTTGGGGGCCATGGGCCTCATGCCGTCCATGGCGTGGGCCATGCAAAATGAGGCGGCGGCTTCAAGGTCGCGCACGTCAACGGTCCAGATCCATCCCGCATCGGTGTGTGTGAGCTCACCTCGCCCGCGCGTGAGGCCGTTGATCATATCGATCTGCGTCTGAGGGGCGAACGAGAACGTGGCTGCAACGGGCGGTCGGTCGGCGAAATCGAATTCAAAGAACAGATAGTCGTTGAGATTGAAGTCCGCAGGGATGGCGTAGGCCTTCGAAGGACGCCATGCGCGAACGATACGGTCGCAGCGGAATGTCCTGATGTCGTCGGTGACATTGTCGAGGCCGCAGAAGTACGCCACGCCCTCGCGTTCGAACATGCCGTAGACACAGACGGTACGTTCTTTCTGCTCGCCGCGTCCGTTCTGATATAAAAATCGCAGCGCGCATCGCTCGGCAAAGGCGCTCCATACCGCATCGACGGTGGGAGAGCGGCGGATCGGTACTTCGTCCACCGTCGTCCTGCCGGTGAGGTAGGCAATTTTGGAGCGAATATCGGCAAGCGGCGCGGCAAAGGTGGAAGAGCCGGCCGCTAGCGTCTGGTCGATGGCGTTGAGTAGGATATCGGCGTCGTCTGCGGTGATGAGGCCGCCTGCAGCAAACGTGTGCTCGCGGTCGATTGTCCACGAGCTTTCCTCGGTCTCCTGCGCACCGGCGGGGCGAACCTCCTTGATTAAGATGCCACGCTCGAGCAGTTTGTCACGATCGCGCCGAAACTTGCGCTTATCCGAGTCGATATTGCCCGAGCCATATCCCAGGTCAGAATCCAAGACGATCTGCTCGGTCGTCAGCGGTTCGGGGGAGCTGTT
This sequence comes from Collinsella sp., assembly GCA_018368055.1. Taxonomy (GTDB): domain Bacteria; phylum Actinomycetota; class Coriobacteriia; order Coriobacteriales; family Coriobacteriaceae; genus Collinsella. The sequence continues at coordinate 24,129 of JAGZFB010000018.1, forward strand.
GAGCACAAAGAAAAGATTGAGGATGCGCTGAGCCGTTTTATCGAAACCGGGCTCCGAATTCCCCTTTTTAATTGTCGCGGTCGCGTCGCTTGCCGTCATAGAGTCCTCGCATGAGAAGGTGGTTTGCTGCCATGATTTTAGTCCGATATGGAGATTAGGCTATATCCTTGTCCGCTCGAGGCGTTAAGATGGCCCGAATTCGGTCGTTTGCGCTCGCTCGGGGTATACTTTCGACTATATACGGTTCTAATGTGCATGCATTGGGCCTATTTGTCGGATTATGGATGTGGAGCGCACATGGCGAACACCCAGAACTATATTAACCACCTGCTGCAGAACACCGGCATTACGCCGGCATGCAGCGAAGAAGAGCGTTTGGCTGCCGAGGATATCGCTCAGATCTTCCGCAACCACGGCTTTGACCCCGAGGTTCAGGAGTTCAATGCCCCGGCGCCCAGTAGATTGGCATTTGCCGTTACCGGTATTCTTGCGTTTGCCGGCGCCCTGCTGATGGGCATCGGCGGCGGTATCGGCTTGGTCGGCACCTTGCTGGCCATTGTCGGCGCCGTTCTTTACGTGCTCGAGCGCACGGGCCACCCCGTGGTTTCGCGCCTGGGCAAGACGGGCGTGAGCCAAAATGTCATCGCCTACCACAAGGCCTCGGGCCCGCTCGCGTCTCCGCGCAACCGCCCGGTGGTCGTTGTCGCACACTACGACTCTCCCCGTGCTGAGCTGCTCGCCCGCGAGCCCTATGCTTCGTATCGTGCGCTCATCGCCAAGCTGTTGCCCGTTGCCACGATTGCCCCTGCTGCCGTTGCCATCCTGCGTATCCTGCCGCTCCCCGGCGCGCTCAAGGTTCTGCTGTGGATTGTCGCGATCCTCGCTTCCCTCGTTGCACTTGCCAACGCGGCAAACATCATCTCTAACCGCCACGTTCTTCCCTATACGTCCGGCGCGGTGTGCAACAAGTCTTCTGTCGCCGCTATGCTCGGCGTTATGGACAACGTTGCTCCCTTCCAGGGCGAGAACGAGTTTCCCGACGATGTTCCGTTCGATACCTATTTTGGGGAGCAGAAACGTCGTGCCGAGGAAATGGCGCGCGCGGCGGCGGAGTATGCCGCGGCCCAGCAGCAAAACGACTACGGCAACACCATCGAGTACGAAGAGCCTACCTACGCCGAGGACGAGTTCGGTCAGCCGATTGCTCCCGACGCTCAAACCGAGCCCGAACAGGGCGAGGCTTTCGACGAGCAGATCGAGGGCTTTGAGGGTGCGTCTGCCGACGAGACGCTGATTGGCGCCATTGTGCCCGAGGATCAGAATCAGGCTGTCCAGGCCGAAGAGTTCAATGACGAGGTTTCCGCTGCCGAGCCGGTGGAGGAGCCTGTCGCGGCCGAGCCCGAGCCCAAGCTCTATCGCAATGCCGCCGGCAACATCCGCTTTGGTTCGGATGCCATCCGTGCGCTCGGAATGCTTTCCGAGTCCTGCACGCTCGATTACGAGGAGGGCGAGGAGCCGACGTTTGAGCCCGAGCCTGCCCCCGTCGTGGCTGCACCTGCGCCCGCTGTCACCGTGGATGATGAGTCTGCCGCGGTTGCCGCTGCCGTTGCCGAGCCCGAGGCGGTGTCCGCGATCGATCCCGCGGCAGGACTGGACATTTTGGCTCCCGCCGCGCCGGCGCAAGACGTTGCGGACGAGTCTGACGACGATTACGTTGAACAGCCGAGGCGCGTGTCTTACGAGAGCGATACTGATTTCTCGGCCGAGATTCCCGCGGCAACGCCCCATGCCGACATTGCATCCGCGTTCTCGTCGATTGGCGCCAGCGCTTCCAACTTCTTTAAGGGTGCGCTTGCAAAGGGCAAGAAATTTGTCGACGATTTCGAGGAGAAGCGCGCTGCCGCACGCGAGGCTGCCGAGCAGGAGGCTATCGCTCAGCAGCAGGCGGCCGAGGCGGCACGTGAGCGCGCGGCGCAAGAGTTCGAGCAGAACGAGGCTATGCAGTCCGTACCCGTCGACGCTGCCGAAGCTACAACGTCTTTCGAGGCTCAGCAGCACGTCGATAGCACCATGTCGTTTGATGCCGCGCAGTTCGATTCCACGATAACGTTTGAAAAGCAAGGTACCGCGATTGCCGAGCCCCTTCCTGCTTCCGATGAGCAGGACGACGCGGCGGGCGATGGCGAGCCCATTGATGCTGCCGAAATTCAGGATGCGACCGAGGACGAGCCCGTCGAGGTCAACTCTGACGAAGAGCAGTACGCGGCAGCCGAGCAAGATGATTCGACCGAGGTCGAGCAGGAGGAAGTGTCTGCGGTTTCCGAGGCTCCCGAGACAGATGAGTCGAGGCCTTACTCCACGCAGATTTTCACCATGCCGACTCCGAGTGGTTCCGGTGCCACGGTTGCCAATGTCGCTCCCACCCAGGACGAAACGGTCGATTCCCTTATGGCCCAGATTTCCTCCCAGGCATCGCCGCGTCCGCAGATGAATGTTCCCGATCCGGCGTCGGCACCGTCGCCTGCGCCCTCCTCGTCTCCGCTGGCTTCGGTCCCCGATCCATCGCTGCCGTCGATGAAGCAGGCAAACGTTGCGTCTCGCACGTCGCTGTTCGACCTTCCCGATCCCTCTGCCCAGGTCAACGACCCCTTTGCTACTGCTCAGGGTCCCGAACCCACATCGGCACCCGTTGCGCCTCCTATGCCCGTTGCGCCGGGCGCGCAGCCGATCGAGACCATTTCAGCTCCCGCCCCGGCGGCACCCAAGTCTCGTAAGCGCGGCCTGGGTGGCCTGTTCGGTCGTAAAAAGAAAAACGAGCAGGACAGCATGAGTGACTGGCTGGGCGTCGAAGACGATTACGATGCCAAGAAGTCCGGTCGCGGTATCGGTTCGTGGGATAACTTCGAGGACGATAACGATGGCTGGAAGGGTGGCGCTACGTCTTCCGATGGCGCTTCTTCCGAAGATATGCTCTCGGCTGTCGCCTCTATGGGCGATGATGAGCTGCTCGGTCACGATATCTGGTTTGTGGCAACGGGCGCCTCGGATTGTGATGGCGCCGGCATGAAGGCCTTCTTGGCTTCGCATCGCGATAAGCTCCGCGGCGTATTCTTCATCAATCTTGAATCCGTCGGCGCTGGCAGGCTTTCGGTGGTGACGGTCGAGGGCGAACAGCAGCTGCTCAAGGGCGATCGCCGCATCATGAACCTGGTCAGCAAGGTGTGCAAGTCGTTCCATGTCGATTGTGGCGCGCTCGAGATGCCCTATGCCAAGACCGATGCCTATGCCGCGCTTGAGGCGAGCCGCCGAGCCCTCACCATCGCCGGCGTGGACGGCACGCGTCTGGCTTGCGCTCGTACCGAGGACGACCTGCCCCACAATGTCAACCCGACGAACATTGCCACGGTATCCGAGGTCGTGACCGAGGTTATCCGCCGTTCGTAGACGGAGCTCTAAGGAGTCAACGTGTTTTCGTATATTAAGCGCCATTGGCCTGTCTACGTGATTTTGACCTTGATTGCCATTGCGTTAGGATTTGGGGCTGCCTACATCGTGGGTGCAAAGGGCTCGACCCCCGCCTCCGCAATCAGCGAAGAGGTGGGGCAAGAACAGAGTACGGGTGCCGATGGGATTCCTGAGTCCGAGCAAGCAATCGTTGATGGTGGATCTTCGTCTGCAGAGTAGATACGGCGATTTACATGATTGAAAGCGGGCGAGCCAGGGGACTGTCTCGCCCGCTTTTTCATCGCGCTAGCGCTTCTTTGGGATCGACCTAAGGCGAGCGAACCATAGGGCTGCGACACCCGAGGTCAGGAGCGCGGTGATGCAAGCGGCGATGGGAGCTGATCCTGTTGCCGGTAGGTCCTGCGGTAGGGTACAGCGTTGAATGACGCTGTCCTCGTCATGTGACTCAAGTTTATCGCCGCCGCCGTTGCGGCAAAGATCGACGCGCGCGCTGTTGGTGAGTGCGGTTTGGGGCGTATAAGCCGACGTTGCCTGCATGTGTACGACTGCGCCCCGAGCGTCTGTGCCAAGGATTGCTTTGGCATCGTCAAGGTCGTCGTGCTCATCTTTGAGATCATCGCGGGTCCAAGAATCCACATCGCTTCGAGTCGTAAAGTCGGCGGCTACCGCACCGTATTCAATTCGAATGCCCGTTACGACGGTATTGGACGCAAGGTCGAGTTCTTTCGCCTCGAGTGTGGTGGATTCCGTGGTCGAGACATCCGCCTTCCAGAGGTGCCAGCCGTCGTAATCGACGAGGCGGCAATCCTCACCCAGACTCTCCCTTACTTCGTCGGACTCAAGCCAAGGATTTTCGTGCCCATCGTCAAGTGTCGCGTTTGCCGGCTCATCGACGTCTGTCGAGTCCAACGGCGTCGTGCGATACCACACGTTGCACAGACCATTGAGGTCGCCGATGGCGACGGGGGTTTCGATTGAGACGAATCTCGCCGTATCGTCCTCGGCACACTCAAGATCATCGGTAATTGTGAACTCATCAACCCAGGTAGTTGAATCGTTTCGAGCGTCGATGGTATAGGAGAAAAGCCCGTCCGTATTGGTTTGCATCGCGGCACGGTTTTTACCATCGCCGTTAGCCAACAGGCCCTTTTCGATAGGTTGGACAAGTTCCTGACGCTTGTCGACCTGCCCCTTGATCTCGATGGGCGCATCCTTCATCGCGACGGATTGGACTTCTCCCGTATCCTTTATTTCAAACGTTATCTCCTCGGCAAGGTCATAGGTCCGCGGAGACATCATTTCGCGCAACGAGTAGGTGCCGGGTGCAAGATGTTCGACGCGGTGTGGCTTGTCGGATGAGGTCCAGGAGTCTATTTCGGTTTTATCGGGACCATATAAGGCGAGCTGTGCGCCTTCCACTTCCTGCTCACCGCTTGCATCGACCTTGGAGATATCAACCTTGGTGTAATCGTCGGATACGTTAAGCCGTGCTTCTACAACGGGTGTTTTCTGGTCGGCATAAGTAAGGTCGACAATATGGGTTGTCTGATCGAGCAAGAAGCCTGCCGGCGCTTGAGTCTCGACAACCTCGTAGCGTGCGGTGCCAGATCCCAGTGGGAGGTTGCCCGCGCGTGCTTCTCCAGTTTCATCCGTCGTGACGGTCGCGACAGTCTCACCGTCGAGCGCGGCAATGCTACCGTCGGGGCGCACGATATCACCCGAGGCACGGATCTCAAAGACGGCGCCCGCGAGGCTGCTGCCGTCTATGGCATCGGTTTTAACGATCCTGATGTTTCCGGTCGCGGCGTGGTCATAATACGAGGCGATTGCAACGGGCGTTAGGTTCATGTCGGCGGGTATGTTTACCTCGATCTCTTCGCCGACAAGATAGGGCTCTTTGGCCGAGGTTTCGCGTACATAATAGGTGCCCGGCACGAGCGATTCTGGCAGTGTGACGGTCCCGGTCGCGTCAGTCGTAAAGGTGTCCATTACGTTATGTGCTGGATACCAGCAAGTTTGTGAGACAGGTTCGTGATTGCTGTCGAGGAGTTGGAAGGTGAATCCGGCTAGGGGAACAGAAGCGCCTGTTTGGGCATCGCGTTTTACAATCTGGAGATGCGTCGACAGAGCGTGGTTGTCCACGATATATTGAAGCTCGGCGCCGTTGGAAATCTGATTGGCCCCGACGGTCCATTCCCCTGCACGTTTAAAACCCTCGGGGACGGTTTCCGGAACCTCGCGAACCGTGTAGCCGGCACGGTCGTATGGGACGGCTCCGTGGACACCGGCGGGTCGCTTGCCTGTGCCGAACCATGCTTCGGGCTGATCTTTGGTGGAGGCAAAGCCATAGATGTTTGTGATCAGTGTGCCAACAACCTGCTGAGAGCTGTTGCTGACAACCTCAAAGACAACACCACCCGCCGGCTGCTCCAGGCCGGATTGGTCGCTATTGCCGTAATCCTTGAATTTGGAAATCTCAAGGTTAAACGCAATGGGGATATCGGAAACGCGAGATTCGATCTCGACCACGCCTGAATCGCCGAGCTGGTCGGCTCCAACGGTATAGGTCCAGCTGTCGTTGGATGGCAGGTAGCCCTCGGGGGCTTTTGATTCGTAGATGGTAAAGGTTCCTAAGGGGACATCGGCGAGGGCGGCCCGACCGCTTTCGTCGGTCGTGAGGATTTGTGCCCATCCAGGGGTTGATTGCGACACACACGTGAACTCTGCTCCTGCGAGTGAAGATCCCACCTGGGGGCCGGCATTCGTCGCGGCATCGAGTTTTACGATACGCAGGTTGATGGTGCCGGGCTGTTCATCAATGGCGACCCGCCCGCCGTCATTCCCCGTGGTAAAGGCAATACGATCGTGGCGGGGGACATAGCCGGCCGGCGCCTTCGTTTCAACTAGGTAGTATGCCGTGTTGGGCAGAAGTGTTGCTTGCGCTCGACCGTTGCTGTCCATCTTGATGGTGCCGACACGCGCGCCGCTGGCGCTCTCAAAAATATCGAATGTTGCCCCGGTAAACTGATAGGTATTGTTTCCGCTGGTAATAACGGTGTTAGCAGACTGCTTTTGGAAGGAAACAGAAACCGCCGGCAGTACATAGAGCATGTCTTGACGTTTGCTGCCGCCCGATACGGCCCCTAGATAGCGTCGCGCGCGGTGCGGAGCGGCTTTGATGCTTCCTGATTTTGCGCTGTCGTGGAGCCACCGCGCAGCCGCCACGACTTCATTGTCGGCGGTAAAGTGTCCGCTCTTGGTTTTACCCTGAGCGGTCGTGTAGGAGTAGGTGCCGTCGACATGGGTAGTGCCGTTGAGCATCCATACGGCAAGCTGGGTGGCGGCGCGGGCGCGATCGGGTGAAAGATGGTAACCGCCAAACGACGTGGTGGTGGGATATCCGTGACAAACGATTGCCGCGAACTCGTCGTCGAGCCACACCCAGCCTTGATCAAAGTTGAGCCATGGGCCACCCGGTTTGGTGGGGCCGGGGCGCTCCTGGTTCATGCAGTAGGCAATCGAGGTGTCTTGAGCTTCATACTTGCCGATGAAGAAGGGCCCACAATCATCGCTAATAGTGCGGAAGCCGAGCTGGTCGTAGCCATCGACGGCAAATGCGGCTCCCGGTGCCAGGCAGCCGAAAAGCAGGAAGAGGAGCAGGAGCAGCGGACCTGTTGCAATTGCGCTGTGGACAGAGTGCGTGGGTGCGTTGGACATGGCTGCTCCTTATCCCTCGTGCGCCGCACGGGGAGGCTGCGACGCGTAGGATGAGGCTACCCCCGAGGTTCATGCGGGTAAGTACCGGAGCCTGACCAAAAGCTTGCCCAATTCCTGACAAATTGAGCTCAAATACAACAATCAAGCAAAAGCGCAGGTAGAAGATAAGGAGAACAGGAAGTCAAAGGTCCTCGTCTCCACAATTGACGCGATTTTCAAACGAATCTCCACAGCTAAAACAAGCATCGCCACCCTTGTATCGAACAAGACAACCGCGTTATACTATCCCCCACATATGCGGGCATCGCCAAGTGGTAAGGCATCAGCTTCCCAAGCTGACACTCGCGGGTTCGAGTCCCGTTGCCCGCTCCATTCGAATTTCAGGCACGGTAACGTTTCGTTACCGTGCCTTTTTCAATAAAGTGCCGGGACTCGAACCCGACAGGGTGCGAGCGTTAAATAAACGCGAAGCGTTTATAGCGAGCAGGCAAGGTCGCCGATAGGCGGCCGCAGCCGGTGCGGATTTGCGAAGCAAATACGCGGACGTCCCGTTGCCCGCTCCACCGAGCGCGGGAGAACTCGGGACGGCCAATTCAACAAAGTTTTCCCCATCGTCTCCGTGAATCCGAGGAGATCGCCGCAGCCGGTGCGCGTCCGCGACGCGGGCGCGCGGACGTCCCGTTGCCCGCTCCATCGAGTACGGGGGACCTCGGGAACGTCGGGTCCAACCCGCTGTGCCCGTGCGTGTGCGCGGACCGGGTCTGCCGACCGCAGCCGGTGCGTATTTGCGAAGCAAATGCGCAGACGTCCTCATGGTCGCTCCAATTCCAAAATGTTAGGTTAATGCCTGCTGCCCATACTTGCACCTGCGCACGGTACAATGGATGGGTTACGACCAACGTGCCAATAACCAAAAAGGAGCCGCTATGATCGATCGCTATACCCGCCCGGAGATGGGACACATCTTCTCCCTCGAGAACAAGTACGCCATTTGGCAGGAGATCGAGGTTCTGGCCTGCGAGGCCCAGGCGGAGCTCGGCAAGATCGGTATTTCCAAAGACGAGGCCCAGTGGATCCGCGACCATGCCAACTTTGAGAAGGCGAAGGTCGATGAGATCGAGGAAGTCACGCGCCACGACGTCATTGCCTTCCTGACCAACATGAAGGAATACATCGATGCCGATGTTCCCGAGGGCGACCCCAAGCCCAGCCGCTGGGTTCACTATGGCATGACCAGCTCGGATCTGGGCGACACGGCCCTGTGCTACCAGCTCACCCAGGCCTGCGACCTGATCATCGAGGACGTCAAGAAGCTCGGCGAGATTTGCAAGCGTCGCGCCTTTGAGGAGCGCAACACGCTCTGTGCCGGCCGCACTCATGGCATCCACGCCGAGCCGATGACCTTCGGCATGAAGTTTGGCTCTTGGGCCTGGGAGCTCAAGCGCGATCTGGATCGTCTTGAGGACGCCCGCAAGAATGTTGCCTTTGGTGCCATCTCGGGCGCTGTCGGCACGTACAGCTCCATCGAGCCGTTCGTCGAGGAGTATGTCTGCGAGCACCTGGGCCTGGTTCACGACCCGCTGTCCACGCAGGTTATCAGCCGCGACCATCACGCCTATCTCGCCGGCGTTCTCGCCACCACCGCAGCCACCTGCGAGCGCATCGCTACCGAGGTCCGCAATCTGCAGAAGACTGATACGCTCGAGGCCGAGGAGCCGTTCCGTAAGGGCCAAAAGGGCAGCTCAGCCATGCCGCACAAGCGCAACCCCATCACCATGGAGAAAGTCTGCGGTCTGTCGCGCGTCGTGAAGTCCAACGCCCAGGTTGCCTTCGATAACGTCGCCCTGTGGCACGAGCGTGACATTTCGCACTCCTCTGCCGAGCGCGTCGCTCAGGCCGATAGCTTCATCGCCCTCGACCACATGTTCCAGTGCCTCATCCGCGTTATCGACGGCCTGCAGCTGTACCCTGCCCGCATGATGGCCAACCTCAATAAGACCCGCGGCCTCATCTTCTCCTCCAAGGTGCTGCTCGCCCTCGTCGACACGGGCATCACCCGCGAGGACGCGTACGCCATTGTGCAGGAGAACGCCATGGCAACTTGGCACGAGGTACAGGATTGTGTCTCCGGCCCCACCTTTAAGGAGCGTCTCGAGGCCGACCCGCGCTGCACCGTCAGTCAGGAGAAGCTCGACGAGATCTTTGATCCGTGGGACTTCCTCACCCGTATCGACACGGTCTTTGATCGTCTGGAGCAGCTGAGCTTCGAGTAGGTTCGGGCATAACGTTAGCTTTTTAGGGCGCTTTGCTGGTAATGTGTGTTGCCGGCAAAGCGCCTCGTTGCATTTAGGGAAAGACGGGGATAATAGTCGTCTCGAATAACATTCTGAGAGGGGATCGCATGATTTCGTTTGATTACAAGCCTCAGGGCGTGTGTGCTCGCAATATTCACCTTGACCTTTCCGATGACGGCAACAAGGTGGTGGGCGTTGAGTTTACCGGCGGCTGCGACGGCAATCTCAAGGCTATCTCCAAGCTGGTCGAGGGCGCTCCCGCCGATCGCGTAATCGAGGTTCTCGCCGGTAATACCTGCGGTATGAAAAAGACCTCCTGCGCCGACCAGCTTACGCGCGCTATCGAGGCCGCTCGCGCCGAGATCGCCTAATGGGTATCGCCGATCACATCAAGAACGGAATATCGCGTCGCGGCTTTGTACTCGGTGGGGCTGCCGCGGGCGCTGCCACGGTGCTTGCCGGATGCTCGAAAAAAACGGGTACCAGCGATGATGCCGCCGGCGAGCCGCAGGTTATCAAGGACGATTCCAAAATCATCTCGATTACGGATGAGTATGAGGCTGTCGACATCGATCTTGAGCCGGCGTCATCGTGGACGCTGCCTCTGGGTACGCTGCTGTACTACTGCGACGGCGATTACGCCGCGGCGATGATGGCGCCCGCATCGGCACTGCACGCCAACACACTCGGCGTGCTCAACCTGGGCGATGGCTCGCTTACCACATTAATCGAGGATCCTATCGAGGGCACGGGATACGCATTCTACGATGTCCGTGCCGGCGACGGCGTATTCGCGTGGGTTGAGATGAACTTTGCCAATTCATCGTGGAAGCTCTACGCTCAAAATCTGTCGGGCGCTTCGCTCTCTGGCGACGTGGTTGAGCTCGATCGAGGTGGCAAGGACTATGATCCGCCCCTGTTCACGGCGTTCGGGTCATCAGTCATCTGGTATAAAATGCCTTCGGCAGGCGGCAATAAAACGAGTAGTGATTCGTTTTGCTATCGTCGCTCGCTTGATGAATCCAAGGCCGAGGTAATTTGGAAATCGACGGGCCGCTTTGCATCGGCCCCGCGCGCGAGCGACGGCATTTTGACCATCTCGCCGCGTGTCCGCAACGACGAGGGCGTCTACTACGGCATAACGGCAATCGATCTGACCGACGGCAACAACACCAAACGTGCCCAGCTAGTTCTTCCCTCGTCAGTCTCGCCTTTCGAGGCCGTATATATGGGCGATACCTTCGTGTTTTCTATCGAGGCGACCTATAGTGGCGTGGGCAGCCTGGGCAACATGGGCACGTATATCGGTAATGAGGGAGGGCCGTATCTCTTCCTGTCCCGCGAGCCGCTTGCATGTGCGGCTGGCAAGAAGAATAAATACCTTGTTAAGGTACAGGCGTCGCATTTCCTGATCGACACCTCTGCCAAGACCTATGGCTCGCTGCTGTCGCCCGACCGCGCTTTGGAGTATGGCGATTATCCAGCTACGGCGGGAAAGTCGGACTCATTCCTTACGTACGCCACGGTGCGCAACAGCCAGGGTATACCAGAGACGGTCACTGCACGCCTATTCTCTCTTTAAGCTTAGAGGGGTTAAAAAGGCGCCAACAGGGGAATAAACGCGTTGTAATTGTGAGTACCGCCCGCCGAGCTGCCGCGTCATAGCGGCATCCGGCGGGCTCAGGTGCGTTAAAATGGGCTTGTTCTTAGCTAATTGAGACAGGGGGGCCGTGTTATGGCTTCAGATGCAAAAAAGATTCTGCTGGTCGAGGATGAGAAGGCAATCCGTGACGCCGTCGCTGCCTATCTCGAGCGCGAAGGCTACTGGGTTGTGGGCGTCGGCGACGGTCAGTCCGCGATCGAGGAGTTCGAGAAGCATCAGTTCGACCTGGTCGTGCTCGACCTTATGCTCCCCAAGATTCCCGGCGAGCGCGTTTGCCGCACCATTCGCGATACCTCGGATGTCCCCATCATCATGCTGACGGCTAAGGGCGAGATCGAGGACCGTATTATCGGTCTTGAGCTCGGCGCCGATGACTATCTGATTAAGCCGTTCTCGCCGCGCGAGCTCGTCGCCCGCGTTCGTGCTCTGTTCCGCCGTGCCCATCAGGCCGACGAGCCCGCCGTCGAGGTGCTCGACTTCGGCGATCTGGTCATCGATATCTCGGGCCACAAGATCTTGGTCGAGGGCAAGGAAGTCGATCTGACGGCTTCCGAGTTCAAGCTGCTCACCACGCTTGCCCGCCATCCCGGCCGTGTGTATAACCGCATGGAGCTGGTCGAGAAAGTGCTCGGGTATGACTTTGAGGGCTATGAGCGCACCATCGATAGCCACGTGAAGAATCTTCGCGCCAAGCTGGGCGATGATCCCAAGAAGCCCAAGTGGCTCTACACCGTCCATGGTGTCGGCTATCGCTTCGAGGCTCCGGCCAAGACCGATAAGTCGGACGAGAAATAGGGAAATCACATATGACACCTGCGCGCTTTGAAATCGGACAAAAGCACAAGCAGGAGAGCGAGGCGGGTTCCAAGGCTAGTTGGAACACGCCTCGTTCCGATTCACGGCCAACGATGAGCTATCCCTCGCGCATGGCACTTGCTTTTGCTCTGACATCGCTCATGACGGTATTGGTGCTGGTGGGCGTTGTCTCTGTTGTGTGGGGCACGGTCTTTTCGGATTACACACGCTCCAATATCGTCGAAATCGCAAATTCCGCTGCCGAGAAGTTGGCGACCTCATATGAGGAAAACGGCTCTTGGACCGCGGGAGAACTGCGCACGGTCGCAACGTCGAGTTTGGTTTCCGACGATCTGGGCATGCAGGTCGTCAATAAAAAGGGTGTGATCGTTTATGACGATTCCTGGCCCTCGGCAAGCGCCACCGCCGATGTACGCGAAAACCAGGCTACGACCGACGACACGAGCGGCAAGAGGGCATCGCATAGCCCGGTCTCGTCTGCTCCAACCGACTCCGATAGCGTTGCTAACGTCGAGATTGTAACGTCTTCCGGCGAGCATGTCGGACAGGTAAAGCTGTGGGCCATCGGCTCCGACGCTCTGCTCACCAAGGCGGACTCTGCGTTTAGGGAGAAGACCTTTAACGCCATGGCCCTCGCCGCGGTTGTTGCAATCTGCATTTCGGTCGTTATCGGATCGCTCGTGTCGCGCATGCTCACCAAACCGATTCATCGCATCACCAGTACCGCAAAGCAAATCCGTGACGGCGACCTGTCGGCTCGCACGGGGCTGCGCGGTGATGACGAGATCGATCAGCTGGGTGAGACCTTCGATGAGATGGCCACTTCTCTCGAGAAGGATATGAAACACGAGAAGCGCCTGACCTCAGACGTTGCACACGAGCTTCGCACGCCGCTTATGGCCATGCTCGCAACGGTCGAGGCCATGCAGGATGGCGTGTATCCCACCGACGATGAGCATTTGGAGACCGTTGCTTCCGAGACGCGTCGCCTGGCTCGTCTGGTGCAGCAGATGCTCGACCTATCGCGTATGGAAAACAGCACGGCTCCGCTCAATCTAGAACCGGTGGACATGGTTCCGTTCGTGCGATCGATTGTGAACGGCCAGGAGCGTCTGTTTGCCGACCATGACCTTCGTCTTCGCTTTGCAGATGAAACCCAAGGGCACGACGATGTCGTCGAGGCCGATCCCGACATGATCACGCAATGTGTTATCAACCTCATGAGCAACGCCATGCGCTACACCCCCGAGGGCGGTTGGGTCGTGGTGTCGGTGCTCAGTGACCGCAAGCACGTCAGCATTGCCGTTTCTGATACCGGCATCGGTATTGCCAAGGACGATCTGTCGCGCATCTTCGGGCGGTTTTGGCGCGCCGATGCCAGCCGCGCCCGCGAAGCTGGCGGCCTGGGCGTCGGCCTCGCCGTGACCAAGCAGATCGTCGAGCGTCACCATGGCTACATATCCGTGGAGTCGGAGCTTGGAAAGGGTACGACTTTTACAATTCATCTGCCCCGCGAGCACACGGCAGACGCGGCATCTACTACAATGGAGCACTAGCTTTTCGCTATTCGGTGAAGGAGGGGCCGCGTCCCTGCCGCTCCGAGTTTGCGAAAACATGCGGGAAAGAACCCGCATTTCTGTCGTATTTAGGTAAGGAGTGACTCACGTGACAACGATGGAGCGTCGTCCGGATTCCCGTGGCAAGGTTCGTGATATTTACGATGCCGGTGAAAACCTGCTGATGGTCGCCACCGACCGCATTTCTGCGTTCGACTTCATTCTTCCCGACGAGATTCCGTTTAAGGGAGAGGTGCTCAATCGCATCTCGGCATTCTGGTTCGATAAGTTTGCCGACATCGTCCCCAACCATCTCGTTTCCATCGACCCGGCGGATTTCCCCGAGGAGTTTGCTGAGTATCGTGACTACCTCGCTGGCCGCGCCATGCTGGTTAAGAAGGCCCAGACGATTCCTATCGAGTGTATCGTCCGCGGCTATCTGACCGGTTCGGGCAAGAAGACCTACGACGAGAACGGCACCGTCTGCGGCATCCAGCTGCCTGAGGGCCTGACCGAGGCTTCCAAGCTTCCCGAGCCGTTGTTCACGCCGTCCACGAAGGCCGAGATCGGTGACCACGACGAGAACATCTCGTTCGAGCATTGCTGCGAGATCGTGGGCGAGGACATCGCCACGCAGATTCGTGACCTTTCCCTCAAGATCTACAAGGCCGCTGCCGAGTACGCCGCGACCCGTGGCATCATCATTGCCGACACCAAGTTCGAGTTTGGTGTCATCGATGGCAAGGTCACGCTGATCGACGAGTGCCTCACGCCCGACTCCAGCCGTTTCTGGCCTGCTGCCAGCTACGAGGAGGGCAAGATCCAGCCTAGCTACGACAAGCAATTCGTCCGCAATTGGCTCAAGGCCAACTGGGATATGACGGGGGAGACCCCGCACCTGCCCGCCGAGGTCATCGATGGCACGTCCGAGCGCTATCGCGAGGCCTTCCAGATCATCACGGGCTCCCAGTTCACAAGCATGAAGGAGAACGCATAAGTGAGTACCCGTAGCGCCACGAACAAGCGCACGCAATCCCACGAAGTTACCGGGGTTGCGCGCAAGTCTGCCGCATCTGCTAAGCCCGCCCGCCAAGCAGCGAGCTCCGTTCGCGTCGTGCCGGCTTCGTCTAAGGCACGCCGCAAAGAGCTCGAGAAGGGCGAGAACCTCGAGGGCCTCTCTAAAGAGGAGAAGCGCGCCCGCAAGGCTAAGCAGCGCGCCAAGGAGGACCGCATCTATACGGTGTCGAATATCCTCCTCAAGCAGGACGAGGACTACACCAAGCGCCGTCGCATCTGGTGGATTGTGCTCGCCATTGGCATGGTGCTCGTCGTGGCAATTTGGGCCTCGCTGTACTTCGCTCCCGCTGGCATGGTGTCCAGCCCTGTCCAGATGGTCGGCATCGTTTTGTCCTATGTCATCATCCTGGGTGACTTTATCTACGACTTCGCTCGTATTCGTCCCTTGCGCAACATGTACCGCGCGCAGGCCGAGGGCATGTCCGAGAACAAGCTCAACGCTCTTATCGAGCGCGCAGCTGCCGAGGAGGACAAGAAGGACTCCAAGAAGAAGTAGCGTTTGCATACATACTTATCGCTAAGATATAAGGCGCGTCGTTTTTGCGGCGCGCCTTTTTACTGTTCTATAGATAGATGGAGTGGCACATGATTCGAGCTGCCCTGACGGTCGAAGAGGCCCTGGAGGGTATGAAGTCCCTGGAGCCCAAGATTAAAAACTATGCGCGCCTGGTTGTCCGCAAGGGCGTAAACGTTAAGCCCGGCCAGGAAGTCGTCGTTCAGTCTCCGGTTGAGTGCGTGCCGTTTGCGCGCGTGGTGGTCGCGGAGGCCTATGCTGCCGGCGCCGGCCACGTGACGGTCATCTGGGCCGATGATGCCGTGACGAGGCTCACGTACGAGCATGTCGAGAAAAGCTATTTTGAGCAGACGCCCGAGTGGAAGCGCCTGCAGCTGGATTCCCTGGCCCAGGACGGTGCCTGCTTTATCTTTATCGAGGGTGCGGACCCCGCCGCCCTTAAGGGCATCGATCCCGCTAAGCCCGCTGCAGCTTCTAAGGCAAAGAACACGCAGTGCAAAGTTTTCCGCCGTGGACTGGATTACAACATCAATCCGTGGTGCATCGCCGGCGCTCCGGTCGTGGCTTGGGCGCGCGAGGTGTTCCCGGGAGACGCCGATGAGGTTGCAATCTATAAGCTGTGGAATGCGATTCTGCACACCGCTCGCGCCGATGGCCAGGACCCAGAGAGCGACTGGGAACTCCATGACGCCGCATTCGAAAAGAACCTGCGTTTCCTGAACGACAATCGTTTCGACCGCCTGCATTACACCGCGGCAAATGGAACCGATCTGACGATTGGCATGACGAAGGGTCACGAGTGGGCCGGCGGCAAGGGCAAGACGCCCGATGGGCACCCCTTCTTCCCCAACATTCCCACCGAGGAAGTCTTCACTTCGCCCGATCGCATGCGCGCCGACGGTATCGTGTACTCGGCCATGCCGCTCATCCACCACGGCAATAAAGTCGACGATTTTTGGATTAAGTTCGAGGGCGGCCGCGTGGTGGGCTACGACGCCCGCGTGGGCAAGGCAACGCTCGCAAGTATCATCGATACTGACGAGGGCGCTGCTCACCTGGGAGAGGTCGCGCTCATTTCCAAGAACACGCCGATCCGCGAAAGTGGTGTTCTGTTCTACGATACGCTCTATGACGAGAACGCTAGCTGCCATCTCGCGCTAGGTGTCGGTTTCCCCGAATGCATCGAGGGTGGGTACGACATGTCCAAGGAGGAGCTCCTGGAGCATGGTGTTAACGTCTCGAGCACGCACGTCGATTTTATGATCGGCACGGACGACATCGATATTACGGGCATTACGCCTGATGGACGTGAAGTTGTGATTTTCCAGAACGGCCAATGGAGTTGGGAATAGTCCTAGACCGTGGTACAATGCCACCCGCGGGCCGTTAGCTCAGCTGGCAGAGCAGGGGACTTTTAATCCCAAGGTCCAGGGTTCGAACCCCTGACGGCCCACCATAGAATAGAAAGCGATCGACTCCGGTTGGTCGCTTTTTTGTTGCCAAGGCATGGGTTCGAACCCGTCGGGGCGCGGAGCTGAGTAAACGCGTGAGCGTTTGCCAGCGCAGCGCGCAAGGCGCGAAAGCGCCGCAGCGGCCGCCTGCGAAGCAGGCTGAACCCCTGACGGCCCACCCAAAGATTGTTGAGACGGTCAACTTCGGTTGGCCGTCTTTTTTGTTGCCGGTGCACGGGTTCGAACCCGAACTTCTCTATATATAAGAACGCTTGGCGAACAAAACCCGCCTTTTACCGATGGGAAACAAATAGCTGATGCCTTTGGGGTAAAGTAGCGCTCCAGAGATGACCGATGTCTCAATACTCATAAAACAGCTGGTCATCGCCAATATCAGAAGCCAATGCTTCAGTTATAACCTCAGGGACGCGACTGAGGGACATATTCATTTGTGAACAAAATATGGAGTGCCAGATTCCCGCCCCCGGGGCCCCTCCGGTCTGGCAATATATCTCCTTGCCGCGCGGCCCGGTGGAACCGGATGAGCCGCGCAGGCGTGCACCTTGAGA
>JAGZFB010000019.1:0-62298 GCA_018368055.1 Collinsella sp.
GAGCGGATCAAGAAGTCCCTCGGGTGGCTGAGCCCGATGGAGTACCGCAGGAAGCTTGGATACGCCTAGGCGCGGTCCAAGAAATCGTCCGCACCCCCAAAGGTCTAATCAGTCCCTATTTCACCGCAACTGAAACAGGGGCGCTCTCCAAGAGAGCGCCCCTGCCGGGTTTCCATAGTTCTGGCGAAGCAGTCCTTGAGATCCGCCTTGCCTTATGCCAAGAACTCCTTGGTGGTCGCCACGATGTTGGCGGCGTCCAGGCCATACTTGTGCAAGAGCTCGGCACCCGGGCCGGACTCGCCAAAGGTGTCGTTGACGCCGATCTTCTTGAGGGGCGTCGGGCACTGCTCGCACAGGACGTCGGCAACGGCGCTGCCCAGGCCACCGATTACAGAATGCTCCTCGACGGTCACGACGTGGCCGGTCTTGGTGGCGCTCTTGACGATCAGGTCGGCATCGATGGGCTTGATGGTGTGCATGTTGATGACCTCGGCGTCGATGCCCTCGGCAGCGAGCTGCTCGGCGGCCTCGAGAGCCTCGCCGACCATCAGGCCGCAGGCGATGATGGTGACGTCGGCGCCCTCGCGCATGACAATGCCCTTACCCAACTCGAAGTTGTAGGTCTCGGGGTCGTTGATAACCGGCGAGGCCAAACGAGCGAAGCGCATGTACACCGGACCGTCGCACTCGTAGGCGGCGCGCGTCACGGCGCGGGCCTCGACGTCGTCGGCAGGAACGATCACAGTCATGCCGGGGATGACGCGCATGAGGGCGATATCCTCGCAGCACTGGTGCGTGGCACCATCCTCGCCCACCGAGATACCGGCGTGCGTGGCACCAATCTTAACGTTGAGGTGCGGGTAGCCGATGGAGTTACGGACCTGCTCAAAAGCGCGGCCGGCTGCGAACATGGCAAAGGTGCTCGCGAAGGCAACGCGGCCGGTGGTCGCGATACCGGCGGCGACGCCCATCAGGTTGCTCTCGGCGATACCCACGTCGAAGAAGCGGTCGGGGCAGGCGGCCTTGAACTTGCCGGTCTGCGTGGCGGCGGCCAGGTCGGCGTCGAGGACCACAAAGTCATCGTGCTCGTTGGCGAGCTCGACGAGGGCCTCGCCGTAGCTTACGCGCGTGGCGATTTTTTTGACGTCTGCCATCCTAGAGCTCCTCTCCGGCGGCCGTGAGCTCTGCCATGGCCTGCTCAAACTGTTCATCGTTGGGGGCCTTGCCGTGCCAACCAACCTGGTTCTCCATAAAGGACACGCCCTTGCCCTTCAGGGTCTCGGCGATAATGGCGGTCGGCTGCCCCTTGGTGGCGCGAGCCTCGGCAAAGGCGGCGCGGATCTGGTCGAAGTCGTTGCCGTCGGCGAGCTCCACCACGTGGAACTTGAACGCGCGGAACTTGTCGGCGAGCGGCATGGGGTCGTTGACCTCCTCGACGGGGCCGTCGATCTGCAGGCCGTTGTGGTCGACGATCACGCAGAGGTTATCGAGCTGCTGGTTGCCGGCAAACATGGCGGCCTCCCAGACCTGGCCCTCCTCGCTCTCGCCATCGCCCAGCAGGGCGTACGTGCGGTAAGTATCGCCCCAGTGCTTGGCGGCAACGGCCATACCCACGGCGGCGGAGATACCCTGGCCGAGCGAGCCGGTGGACATGTCGACGCCCGGGGTGTCGTTCATGTTGGGATGACCCTGCAGGTGGCTGCCGATATGGCGCAGCGTCTCGAGATCCTCCTTGGGGAAGAACCCACGCTCGGCGAGCACGGCGTACAGGCCCGGAGCGCAATGGCCCTTGGAGAGCACAAAACGGTCGCGATCGGCCTTGCGGGGATCGGCCGGGTCGACGTTCATTTCCTCAAAGTACAGATAGGTCATGATGTCGGCAGCGCCGAGCGAACCGCCCGGATGGCCGGACTTGGCAGCGTGCACGCCGGTGACGATGCCCTTCCTTACCTCGTTGGCAACCTTTTTGAGCTCTTCGTCGCTCATTGTGCCTTCCTTTCATCCTCATTAGACAAAATGCGCACGGCACCGAAGGTAATCCCAACACAGCCGCAATGCACGTACGTCATTCATTATGCTGGAAACTGATGGCTTTACCAGAGTTTTTATCATTATTTGAACAATTTAGCAGGCAGAACCGCTGATGAAACGGTTTATCAATGTGAACGTCTTTTGGATGGAACGCAGTCGACCCTACGCGCTAATGTCCTTGAATCCCTCGCCGAAGGCTTCCGTAACGTCAGCGACCGTCACAATGGCGTGAGGATCGCGCTCGCGCACGATCGTCTTGAGGGTATTGAGCTCTCGACGGCTCACGATGACCATAATCACCGGCTTCTCGGCACCCGAATACATGCCAGTCGCCTTAAACTTGGTACAACCACGACCCAGGCCATACATGATATCGGCAGCGATATCAGGGAACTTATCCGAGATGATGAGTACCATACGGCGTTTGTTGCCGCCATCGACCACGGCATCGATCACATAGCCGCTAATGACCATCGAAAGGCCTGCATATAGTGCGTTTTCGATTGAAAAGACCGGAGCCGACAGCGCACACACGGCAACGTCGATTGCCATGACGGTCGAGCCCACCGGCAGCGAGGTGTTACGCGAAATGATTTGGCCAATCGTGTCCGAGCCGCCGGTGTTGGCGCCGGCACGCAACACCATGCCGTAACCGATGCCCGTAATAATGCCGCCCCACATGGCGGGAAGCATCAGGTCCGCATCCGCCAGAGGTGCTACAAACGGGGCGAACAGATCGGTAAAGAAGCCCAGCAGCACAAAGCCCGTCGCGGTCTGCACCACGTAGAACATGCCGCCCTCGCGCATAACGACCAGCAGCAGCAAGGCGTTCATCACGATGGTCTGGATACCGACGGGAAGCGACACGCCTCGCGCCGCGCCGACCGCCTGGATAATGGTGGCAAGGCCCGTAACGCCACCGGCGGCAAGACCATTGGGAATCAAAAACAGGTCGGTCGCGATGGCGGCCAAGGCACACCCCAACATGATCTGGGGCAGGTCGTGAAAGAAGTTCATCGAAAGAATGCGCTTGATGTCCAGACGATATGCCATGCTGCCTCCCTCAAAAAAGCGCACCAAAACGGATGCGCTTTGAACTTCTTCTTGTATTCGATTCTACCGATTCGCCGGACAAAAACCACCCCTGCGCAGGGTTTATTCTGGATACAAACCCGTCCAACCGTTGGGCTTAGCATCGGTTTGAAGCCGCCCGATGTTTTAGACCTCCGAGCCTTCTGCATCGGCGTTGCCGGTGGCCCAGCGATGGTAGCCAATAACAAACGGGTCCAGGTCGCCATCGTCAAGAACGGCCTCGACATTGCTGGTCTCCACGCCCGTGCGTAGGTCCTTGACCATCTGGTACGGGTAGAGCACGTAGCTGCGGATCTGGTTGCCAAAACCAATCGTGGTCTTGGGTCCGCGAATCTCATCGAGCGCCTCGGCACGCTTCTCGAGCTCAATCTCGTACAGGCGAGCCTTGAGGATCTGCATGCACGCGGCCTTGTTCTGGATCTGGCTGCGCTCGTTTTGGCAGGTGACCACAATGCCGCTGGGGAAATGCGTCACGCGCACGGCGGAGTCGGTGGTGTTGACGCCCTGACCGCCCGGGCCGCTCGCGTGGTACACGTCCACGCGGATGTCATCGGGACTGATCTCGATGTCGATATCATCGGGTAGCACGGGGATGACCTCGACGCCGGCAAACGTGGTCTGGCGGCGCTTCTTGTCGTCGGTGGGGCTAATGCGAACCAAGCGGTGGACGCCGGCCTCGGCGCGCAGCATGCCAAATGCGTCCTTGCCCTCGACGGTAAAGGTCGCGCGGTCGATGCCGATGACCTCGGCTGCGGGACAGTCGTTGATGGTGACCTTCCAGCCGCGACGCTGGCAGTACTTCATGTACATCTTAAAGAGCATGAAGGTCCAGTCCTGGGCCTCCAGACCACCCTGTCCGGGCTTGATGGTCACAATGGCATCGCCGTGATCGAACTCACCGGTAAACCAGCTCGAAAGCTCAAGCTCATCGATGGCCCGGGCCAGGCGCTCAGCCGTGGCTGTAGCCTCCTCGCGAAGGGCGACGGCGTCGGGGTCATCCCCCATCTCCTCGGCAAGCTCCAGCGCGGCGCGGGCATCGGAAAGCTCGCCGCGCGCGGTGTCCACGGCAGCGATATCTTCCTTGGTACGCGCGATCTCCTCCATGGTGGCACGGGCGGCGTCGGCGTCATCCCAAAAGCCAGGGGCAACACTTTTGGCCTCGAGCTCGGTCACGCGCGTGCGCTTTTCGTCCAGGTGGAGATACGACTCGACCTCGCCGAGCCGGTCCGCGAACGCGTCCAGCTCGGCGGGCGTTACCTCTAAAGCCTCAGCCATTAACGATTCCTGCCGTGGCAGTACTTAAACTTCTTGCCGCTACCGCAGGGGCACGGGTCGTTGCGGCCCACGTTAACGTACGGATCGTCGCTCTCGGACTTGCGATAGGTGGTCACCTTGCCACCGTTGTTGACGGCAGCCGGACCACCCTGGACAGCCGTGCGGGCCTGCACCTGCGCCTGCTTGCGCAGCACCGAGTCGCCGTTGTCACCATCGACCTCGGCAGGACCGGAGAAGCGCGCACCCTCGAGCGCGGGCTCCTCCTTGTGCTCCACGGCACGCGGGGCAGCCTTGATCTCGATGCGCAGAACCGTGCGCAGGTAATCCTCATACATGGTATCGACGAGTATCTGGAACGCGCCGTAGGCCTCGGTCTTGTACTCAACCAGCGGGTCGCGCTGGCCAAAGCCGCGCAGGCCGATGCCGGTCTTGAGGTAGTCCATCTCCTGCAGGTAGTTCATCCAGCGGGTATCGATGACGCGCAGCATGACCTGGGTGTTGAGCTCGCGCATCAGGTCCTCGCCCAAGCGCTCGGCCTTCATGTTGTAGCACTTCTCTACGTAAGCCAGGACATCGGCAGCCAGGGCCTCAAAATCCTCGTCGGGGAACTTCGGCGTATCGATGTGACCGGTGAGCTCCACAACCCACTTGCGCAGGCCCTCCAGGTCGCGCTCACCATCGTGGCTGTCCTTGGTGCAGAACTCCTGCACGCAACGGTAGACGGTATCGTGCATGACCTCGGTGATGTG
The DNA here is from genome assembly GCA_018368055.1 of Collinsella sp. GTDB lineage: Bacteria > Actinomycetota > Coriobacteriia > Coriobacteriales > Coriobacteriaceae > Collinsella. The sequence goes on from JAGZFB010000019.1 coordinate 5,148, forward strand.
GTCGGTCAGGTCCTTGCCGTCCAGAATCTTATTGCGCTCGGCGTAGATGACCTGGCGCTGCTTGTTCATAACGTCGTCGTACTCAAGGACGCTCTTACGCATGGAGAAGTTGATGCTCTCGACCTTGTGCTGGGCGCTCTCGACGGCCTTGGAGATGATCTTATGCTGGATGGGCATGTCGTCACCCATGTCGGCCGTGACCATCATCTTGGAGACGCGGTCCATCTTGTCGCCGCCGAACAGGCGCATGAGGTCGTCCTCGAGCGACAGGTAGAACTGGGTCTCGCCCGGATCGCCCTGACGACCGGAGCGGCCGCGCAGCTGGTTGTCGATACGGCGGGACTCATGGCGCTCGGTGCCGATAACGGTCAGGCCGCCGGCGGCAAGCACGCGCTCGCGCTCGGCCTTGCAAGTCTCCTTGGCCTCGGCGTTAAACTGCTCGAGCTGCTCGGGCGTCACGTCCTCCATGGTCAGGCCCTCGTACTCCAGGCGCTCGCGCACCAGTTCGTCGGGGTTGCCGCCCAGCAGGATGTCGGTACCACGACCGGCCATGTTGGTGGCGATGGTCACGGCGCCGTAGCGTCCGGCCTGGGCCACGATGTGGGCCTCGCGTTCATGGTGCTTGGCGTTGAGGACCTCGTGTGCGATGCCGCGCTTGGTAAGGGCGGCGGACAGCTTCTCGGAGCTTTCGATGGAGACGGTGCCCACCAGGACCGGCTGGCCCTTGGCGTGACGACGCTCAACGTCGTCGGCGACGGCGTTGTACTTAGCCTGAATGGTGCGGTACACCAGGTCCTCGTGGTCCACGCGCTGCACGGGCTTGTTGGAGGGGATGACCTCGACAGGCAGCTTGTAGATCTCGCGGAACTCGGCATCCTCGGTAAGTGCCGTGCCGGTCATGCCGGAAAGCTTGTCATACAGACGGAAGTAGTTCTGCAGGGTGATGGTGGCGAGTGTCTGGTTCTCCTCGCGTACGAGCACACCCTCTTTGGCCTCGATGGCCTGGTGCAGGCCCTCAGAATAGCGGCGGCCCTCCATGATGCGGCCGGTGAACTCGTCGACGATCTTGACCTCGCCGTTGGTGACCACGTACTGCTTATCGCGGTGGAACATGTACTGGGCCTTCAGCGCCTGCTGCAGGTGGTTGACCAGCTGGCCCGAAAGGTCGGCGTAGATGTCCTCGATGCCCAGACGGCGCTCGATCTTCTTAAGACCGCGCTCGGTGGCGGCGATAGTGTGCTTGGCCTCGTCCATGACGTAGTCGCCCGTGGGCTCGACGTCCTCGGTGGCGGTGAGCATGTCGTGCGACACGTCCTCGCCGCGCTCAAGGCCACGCACGGCACGCGCGAAGTCCTTGTAGGTGCTGGCGGACTTGGTGCCGGCGCCCGAGATGATGAGCGGGGTACGCGCCTCGTCGATCAGGATGGAGTCAACCTCGTCGACGATGGCGTAGTTGTGGCCGCGCTGCACACGCTGCTCGGGGCGGGTAACCATGTTATCGCGCAGGTAATCGAAACCGAACTCGGAGTTGGTGCCGTACGTGACGTCGGCCTGGTAGGCCGGACGCTTGAGCTCGAGCGGCATGTTGTTCTGGAGCAGACCGACGGTCATGCCCAGGTACTTGTAGATGCGGCCCATCCACTCGGAATCGCGCTTTGCCAGGTAATCGTTGACGGTAACGACATGCACGCCCTTGCCGGCGATAGCGTTGAGGTAGCCGGCCAAGGTGGAGACGAGCGTCTTGCCCTCGCCGGTCTTCATCTCGGCGATGTGGCCCTCGTGCAGTGCCATGGCGCCAATGAGCTGCACGTCAAAGTGGCGCATACCCATGGTGCGCTTGGAAGCCTCGCGCACGGTGGCAAAGGCCTCGGGAAGCATGTCGTCGAGCGACTCGCCGTTGGCGTAACGCTCGCGGAACTTATCGGTCTGGGCGCGGAGTTCCTCCTCGGTCATCTTCTCAAACTGGGGCTCAAGACCGTTGATCTGGTCGACGATCTTGTAGTAGCGCTTAAGGTCCTTATCGGATCCAAAGGACAGCAGCTTTGACATGAATCCCATGTGGTTTTCCTTTTTGGCCATCGCCCACGCCGTGCAGCTGCGGGCGAGTTAAACACAGATGATTGTACTTTAGCCAAACAAGGCGCGGCCTATACGGTCGAGCTCGACCGCCACGTAATAACTACGACCAACCTGCCACAATGGGACAGGTTAATTTTGGAGGGTTTATCTGGGCAAACGCCGCCTCTCCGCCATTTGATGCCATGGGGACAGGTTAGTTTGCACTAATCAAAAAGAAAAGGGCCGTGCACCCAAATGGATGCACGGCCCTCATGCCCTGAATGCGAGTGATTCCGCGGCGAGCTATTTACTCAGCAGCCTCGGTGGTCTCGGCCTCGGCAGCGGCCTCCTCGACGGGAGCCTCTGCGGGAGCCTCAGCAGCCTGCTTGGCAGCCTCCTCGGCGAACTTAGCGGCACGCTTAGCCTTCTCGGCAGCCTTAGCCTCAGCGGCGGCCTTGCGAGCGGCCTCGGCCTCAGCAGCCTTGGCGGCCTTGGCAGCCTTGGCCTCCTCGGCCTTCTTGAGCTGGGCGGCAGCGGCGCCACCGAACTTGTCGGCGAAGCGCTGGACGCGTCCACCGGTGTCGACGAACTTCTGCTGGCCGGTGTAGAACGGGTGGCACTCGTTGCAAAGCTCGACCTTCATCTCGGACACGGTAGCGTGCGTCTTGAAGGTGTTGCCGCAGGAGCACGTCACCGTGCACTCGACATACTGGGGATGGATACCCTGCTTCATGGTAGGACTCCTTATTGGTCAGGCGCTGGTTACCGATCAGCGCATAAGGCGTCTTGGTTTCCGACCAAGACAACAAACTCGGCTATGGTACCACGGCGCCGCGTGTCCCACAAAAGGTTCACGGTCTTTTCGGAACGACACGAATCTGACCCATCGAAACACATCTCCACCGTTCCTTCAACTGGGAAAATGCCGTCCCCGGGGCCTGAGAAGGGCCCCGGGGACGTTCGACTGACTGCGGGAACGGCCTTTCCGCTCAATGTGTTCGGCTGAGATCGGAAATCAACCAAACTGAACTAGGTTCAGTTGACATGGTTAAAAACGGGGGCGACGCTTTTGCGTCGCCCCTCGTCACAGCCGGTTGCTTTAGTTGTACACACGGTAGTTACACTTGAACTGGGTTATGTGTCCATAGTTGGAGCGGTACCAACCCGACGTATAGCTGATTGCCTCTGCGCCTAGATAGTCGTAGCCCTTGTTGTAGCGAAGCTGACGGTAGGTCGTGTCGTACTCTGCTACGTAAAACGTGTCTCCAGAGAAGGCTTTGTACCGGTCCTTAACCGTCGAAGCCATGTACGCGGGTTCGACATCGCCTTTCTCTCCGTTGAGCGCATAGACGGGTGCCGCGATTCCGCATAAAGCCGTTGCCACGAGGATGGCGTAGACAGCCATGCGCGACGCATTGGACTTCAGCTGTTCAAATAGTTTCATGTCATTCACCTCCCTCGTATGTATCGAGGTATTCCTGCTTGAGCGTCTGCGAGGACGACTTGATCTTTTCCACGAGCGTGCCGGCTTCGATGAAGTAGAACGAGTTGGTAAGGTCTGCCAGGTCGTCGAGTAAATGGCTTGAAATGAGCACGCTGCGTCCCCGCGCCACTTCGCTGCGCATCGCGTCGCAGGAGGTTTTCCGTTTTCCCGGATCGAGGCCGTTCAGCGGTTCATCGAGGATAAGGTACGGGCAACCGGTCGATATCGCCATGGCAAGCTTTACCTGCTGCTTCATTCCTGTCGAGAGTTTACGGGTCGGCTTGTCGAGATATGAGGAGATTCCGAGGGAGCTGCAGAGCGAGTCGATGTCGGTGGCCGATTTCCACGCCTCCCTAACGAAAGCAAGGTGCTCGAGGGCTGATAGCGTGGGGTAAAGATCCGTGCCGCCTGAAGAGCTCAGGTAGACGAGTTCTGCAAATTCGGCTGATTGACGTTGGCTGATTCCGTCTGCCACCAGGCTTCCCGAGTGGATACGGGTGGGAAATTGGCCCGACAGCGCTTCAAGAAAGGTGGTTTTCCCCGAGCCGTTGGGAGCAATGAGGCCCGCCGCCGTTCCCGGGCTCAAGAAAAGCGATCCGATTGAAAGTATCGTCGTGCTTCCGTATCCCACGCTCACGTCCAGAAGCTCGAGCCCATGGTGCTTTTTCGCGGGTCCAGACTGTTTGGGCGAACGTGTCGCAACGGCGCCGACCGCAAAAAAGACCGCGACGTATGCCAGGGCCACGGCAAGCATCGATGCGCTGCCTGAACCGGAGCCAATGAATTCTGTCGGGAAGCATCCTACGTAACCCGTTGCCTCGATAGGCGAGAATACGGCCAGCGGCAGGAGATTGAGCGCGGCGTTATGCTCCAGTGCCGAATCGGACAGTAACGGGAATACCGGGGCCGCGACAAGCAGCGCGGAGGTAAGGGGGCCCGCGAGGACGCGCCTCGTTGCGGTCGATAGGACGACGGAACAAACGGATATTAAGGTTCCGCCCGCAAGCAGCGCGAGAAGCAGGGCTGTGAAGACGTTTCCCGCAGTCGTGGTGGTAAGCGCGCCGTCATGGAAGAAGGCGATCGGGTACCCAATTTGCCCGAAGCCGTTTAGGACCAAGGCGTAAATGCCCCCGGGTGCGAGGCCGGCGAGGAGCATCGCGGTCCCCGCGGCGATTATCGAAAACACGGTCTGAATAAGGCGCCGGAATTTGGGCACGGGCGCCTTTGCCGCCAGGGTCCCGGGCCTTGTGGCGCCGAGCACGAGTATCGACGAGAGAAGGAAGGGGATGAAGGGAAGGAAAGACGGCGCCGTGGCAATGGCGTAAGGCAGGAAGGAAAGGAATGGCAGGTCGTTTGCGGAGGCCGGGATATCCGTGATGCCGGAGCTGCTCAGGGCACGGCAATATGCGAGCGCTGCGTCATTGGTCTCTTGGTCTCCCACGATGGACCCGGATTGGAAGCCTTCGCCCATGAGCGCGTAGTAGCTCTCGGCAGAATCGAGAAAGGCGGCGTCGGTTTGAGCGGCAAGGGCGGCGTTCGCGTATCTTGCAAGCTCCGCGTCATTTTGCTGCTCTGGAGATAGGTCTGTGCCGCTGGCCTGGGGCGCGCGCGTATTGAATGCGTCGACAAAGCTCTGCATGCCCTGTTTCATAAAGAAGGGCCCGTAGATGGGTGAATTGAACGCAATGGGGACGGAAAAGGCTGCAGCGAGAACGAGCGTACAAATCCATACGGCCTTGTCTCTTAGGATTAGTTTGAGAAGAAGTCGACAGTACATTTAGAAGCACCTACGTTCCTCAAAGAATTGTTAGATTAAAAGTAACAGACCGGATGAAGATACGTGCGACGGGGGCGAGGCGAATGGCTGAGCGGTATCGATATGCGGGTTCAACGGTATCACATTGGCCACATAGATTTTTAACTTGCATTTCTACCCGCCCTTTTCGTAGAGTCGCCGATACGTGCTTAGCGCACCCTCGGCGCGTCCGGCAGGCTTTGCGAAATGGGATCCAGGAGACTTCGGCGCAGCATCATCTTGCGGAATGCTTCTAATGAGCCTCCCATCCTTCAAAAACAGAATCTCATCGCACAGCCTATCGACCGAATCCAAGATGTGGGATGACATGATGATGCACGTACCAGAATCGGCCAGCTTCCTGAGAATCTCGGAATGCAAGTCCACCCTGCTGGGGTCGAGCGCGTTCATGGGCTCATCTAATAGAAGGTACCGCGCGCCCGTCGCATACGCAATCGTCAGGGTAAGCTGCTGCTTCATGCCCTGGCTCAGAGTGCGGATCCTCATCTTCGCGAACTCGCCTATCTGCGTTTGTTCCACTATCTCTTCGATATCGCGAGCATGCGGCCACATATCGCAAACCATCTTGAGGTGATCTTCCGCACGCAATCCGGGATACAGCAGCGTCCCCTCACCAGGTGCATAGAAGATCATAGAACGGACCTCTCTCGCACCCGTACCCTGCACCTCATCCAGAACGATGCTCCCGTCCACGCGAGGACCCGGCAAACCTGCCATCGCACGCAGCAACGTCGTCTTTCCATGCCCGTTCGGAGCGACGAGACCGTAGACCGTACCCGGGGCAAACTCAGCGTTCACCGAATCTACGAGCACCTTCTTTCCATAAGAGATCGTCAGCGTTTGAAGGTCAATCATCGAGATCATCCCCTTTCGATCTTTGGAACACTCAGGCGCACCATCAACGGAGATACGGCGCCCAAGACCACCAGCAGAGCGCCCGATGCGCCGACGACCTCTCCAAAAGGCATCGCGTTCGTCCCTCGCCCAAGGAACCCAATCGTCCCCACCTGGGAAGCGGGATCAAACGAGGCGAATGGAGCCAGCAGCGCGACGCCCATGCCCACGCTTTCAACATGAGCGCTCAACGAACCCAACACCAAGAGAACCGCGCAAACCATTCCGGTGACAACGGGGTTGCGGCTAATCGCTGCTGTCAACGCAGCGACGACGGAAATCACGCCGTATGCCATGACCAGCAACGGAATACTGCACAACACCGCCTCCCCCACCGTGGACGTTGTCGAAGCTCCCGCCCGAATGAGAGCGACGGGATACTCCGATCCACCCGCACCGTTCTTAATCACGGACACAACGACAGCGGGAACCATCGACACCAAAAGCAGCACCAAGCCAAGCAGGAGAGCCAGCGCAACAGCCGTCAGAAAACGCACATGCGCTGTTGCGGGGATCTGGAGAACCAGAAGGGAACGACACTGCAGGTGGGTGCACGCGAGCGATGTGACAACCACGGGCAACAGCAAAAATAAGGAGGGAAGCGCTGCCTGGAGATACGAAAGGAGGATTAATGGGGGCATCTTCGTACTTAACTCGTAAACCTTGGGGTCCGGCAAGCTCGCGATCGACTCAAGCAGAAGGGCGCGCGCCTCCGCACGAGAAGGAGTCTCCGGCTCGATTCCGATCGATTGCAGGAGAGTCGCATCTGCCGCGCCCAGCTCACCTCGAGCGCGCTCGTACGTCGCAAGGCTTCGAAACCCCTCCGCAGGCATAGGCGCGTACACGAAACCCGAAAGAGCATCCCGCATGTCTTCCAGGGCCGCTTTGCCCTCGACGTCCATATTCGCAGCGTTCTGCTCTAGATACCGATCTATTGAACGGAGCTCCCCATCCCTATACCGAACAGCGGAAACGTTATCAGCGTCAGGAAACATCTCGACCAGAGCCGGGGCCAGCATCGTCGTCGACATTGCAATCGCGCATACGGCGAGGGTAGGAGAACGCAGGAGCAGTTTCCCCATCGTTCTTACGTATGCAACGGCGGAGGCACAAGCGCTCGAACGAGTTGCCGTTCTCGATGCAGTGAAGGAACCTCTCTCAAGACAAATCGGGGATATCGGGCACGCGCAGCCGCTCTTTCCAGCAACGCAAAGCAGGCTAATTGCCAGCACCTCGATCCCGATTGCGCATACGAGGGCAATCGCGCCACGCTCGAAGCAAAGTCCAGGCAGATTCACTATCTGCGTTGTCGGGTACGGGCTATAGGCGCCGACGGTCAACTCAGTGTTCGCATACGTAAGGGGATTCAACAGGGCGAACTCACGTAAAGCGATGGATCTTCCGTAATACCCGGGAACCATCGTCACCCCCATCAGGGCACATACGAACACGATTCCAAGCGTAGGGTTATTGGCAATCTTCACGGCAAGGTGAACGACAAGCGAGATGAACGCTGCCACCAAGAATTGCAAGATGGCCGTCTGCGCGAACACCAGCCAAGCCGGTTTGATAACCGGAGTCGCATATTGAATGTAGCCTATCGGATAGAACGGCGAGCCCGGGCCATTCTTCACAAGCGCGGCGATTATCCCTGGAAGATTGATGGCGAGGACGGCAAGCATTGCAAAAACACTCGCCCATACGCTCGATGCAACAAGTCTACCCAGCTCGCCCATCGGTGCCTGGATGATGAGCTTTTCACGTTTGTTAAGACGCGCGGCAAGGAACGAGACGGCAACGGCCGTTGCGACCCATAGCAAGTACTCCTTCGATCCGTCATAATAGGTGTACTCTCCATCCGATATCTGCAGAAACGGAAGTAGGGGAGAGAGCGGTGCCAAGATAAGACGTCCCGCGGCAAGAGGGTACAGAAGCGCGGGCATGCTTGATGAAGAGGTATAGACACCGTCCTCCCCCGCATTCACAAGCGCATCCGCATAGGATGCTGACAATTCCTGCTCAACACGGGTTATTCCCGACTCGAGGTATTCGACCCGTCCGTCGATGCCAGCCGCGCTCCTGAAGACGGGCAGAGCACAAAGAACCATCAACGCAACAACGACAACACAGAGCGATCTGGAGGAGAGAAGCGACCTAAAGATCGCCTTCGAGATTTTGAGCATATTCATCGCCAACCTTAACCTCATCCAGTCGGAACAGAGGGGCCGAACAAAATGCTCGGCCCTTATTACTTGCCGGCAAAGTCAATTTAACATAAACTGTTAAAAAGTAACCTGAGTTTTTTAAATTCTTCGGAGGTTATTATGAGTTCCGACAATCGCACTCCCCGGCTTCATTCCTTCCGCATCGCATGTGCGATAGCCTCTGCGACCCTTTGCGCCACCGCCATCGCACAAGTGGCGTTCTCCTTAAAGCCAGCAATCGAAGTGCTCGACAACCCTGTAATTGCAGACTCCCCCGCGTATCCAGCCCTTGCGATCTCGACATTGGTCCCTGCCGTCATCGGTATCGCTACGACCATCCTCAGCGCCGTTCTCGTGTGGACGATCAAGAGCGGAGACCCCTTCAAGAAAGGGTCTGCGACATGCTTGAAGGTGCTCGGCATTCTCTTCGTTGTTCAAGCTGCCACCAGCCTCTACGCCGGCTCACTCAAAACCTCCGTTTCGATGTTTGGCGGCGAGGGGGCCGTCGGCGCCCAAGAGATCGCTTCATCATTCGATTGGACCTCTCTGGTTCTCGGCATCGTCCTGTTCATGCTTTCCCAGCTCTTCTTGTACGCCCGAGAGCTGTACCTCGACTCCGACGAGATTGCGTAAGGAAACGCCATGCCCGTAATTGTTCGCCTCGACAAGATCATGGCCGAGCGAAAGATTTCCTCGAACGAACTTGCCGAAAGGATTGGAACCACGCCCGTGAACCTGTCCCGTATTAAAGAATCGGCGAGGTCTGCGGCCTTCGGTGGTGCGATGTGGATTTCGAGACGGGCCTGATCTCGATCAGGCACTCGGTGGCGTACGCGAAGGGAATGGGTTCGTTCATCAAGGACACCAAGACCCATGACGCCAGGGGTATCCCCATCGACCCGGTCGGCCTACTCCCCTTCCTGAAGGAGACCCACGAGATCGACTGCGGAAAGCTGCGCTTGCGCGGCCTTACCGGGGCGGTCGAGATCGGGGACTGCTACATCCTGTCGGAGCCGGGCGCGACCTTCGCGACGACAAGCTATATCCGCAGGGCGTTCAAGACGTTCTCGGAGACCAACGGCCTCATGGGCACCAACGACGAGCTGATCACGTTCCACGGCCTTCGCCACACGTTCGCAACGCAGTGGATCCGCCAAGGCGGCGATATCAAGGCGCTCCAATCGATCCTCGGCCACAAGGACGCCATGGCGACGCTCAACGTCTACGCCGACATCGAGCCCATCTCCAAAATCCATAACATGCTGCGCGCCACGCCGTGCCTTTGGCGCGGGCACCTCGGGCCGAGGGTCGATCCGGGTCCCATGTTCCAACAGAGGATCCAGGAGTCCATCGAGACGCTCCAGGCGTTCGGCTACGGCATCACCGAGCCGGACGACCGAAATATCGCCATACGCGACGTGAAGACGAACAGTTGGCTCTAGCTCACCGAGTACGCGGCAGTGCTGGGCCCATCCCAACTGAGGTCACGGTGGTCCGATAGGGGCGCCGCCCGCGGCATGCGCCGCGGAGCGGTATCCCCTACCGAAGGGCGGGGATGCCTTCCGCTTCCAGTTCGGAATCAGCCGTCGGAGGCGTTCGGCTGACTGCGGGAACGGCCTGTCCGCTCAATGTGTTCGGCTGAGATCGGAAATCAACCCAACACGAGCCGGACACGCGCCAGACGGCTCTTCCCCGTACGGCCTTCCCCCTTACGCTCATGTTGCAGGCATGTAACGCCGCAGCGAGCGCGCCTTTTTTGCGCCAGACAGGTACAATGATGAACACTGTACCGTAGCGGAGCGCCCCGCGCGCGCCGCAATCACGCGAAAGGGTTTCCCATGGCCGAGATCTCGTCCTCCCGTATCGTCATCACCGTCCTTGGCAAGAACCGCCCCGGCATCGTCGCCGGCGTCACCCGTGTCCTAGGCGAGGCCAACGTCGACATCCGCGACATCACGCAGTCCATTATCGAGGACATCTTCACCATGACCATGCTGGCCGATACCGCCGAGTCCAAGCTCGACTTCGCCGAGCTGCAGAAGGCGCTGGCCGAGGCCGGCGAGCTTTCGGGCGTCAACGTGTCCATCCAGCGCGAGGACGTCTTCAACTTTATGTACCGCCTGTAGCGAGCAAGCCGCTGGGGATAGCCTGACGCGCGCATGCCCATGCAAGTCACCCCGATGCGGCCCGGAGAGGAGCGCGCATGGCCTACGACGCCAAGAAAATCTATTACCGCTTCGACGACCACCTGAGCCGCCTGGTCTTGGATTACGAAGCGAGCCGCCAGATTTCGCCCGAAAGCGAAAATCTCTACTATGGCCTGCCGACTGACCCTTATGACGAGGGCCTATTTGTTGAGCACAATGTCAAGCGCGGCCTGCGCAATGCCGACGGCTCGGGCGTGGTCGCGGGCCTCACTCGCATCTCGGATGTGCACGGCTACAACAAGGTCGACGGAAAGGTCGTGCCCGATCAGGGCAAGCTCACGCTTCGCGGCTACAGCATCGAGGATCTGGTCAACAATGCCCAGGCCGAGAATCGCTACGGCTACGAGGAAGTCGCCTATCTGCTTATCACGGGTTCGCTGCCCAACAAGGAAGAGCTCGACGGCTTTTGCGAGCGCCTGGGCGCCTTTAGACATCTGAGCGACGAATACGTCAAAGAGTTCCCTATGACCACGGTGTCGTCGAGCATCATGAACGTGCTCCAGCGCGCCGTGCTGCTGCTCTACGCCTTCGACGCCGAGCCCGACGCCATTACACCCGAGCACGAAATCGACGTCGCCATCTCCATGCTCGCCCGTCTCCCCCGCATCGCCGCCTTCGCGCATATGGCCTCGGTCGCCAAGCGCCGCGGCTCCGAGGTTCATGTACCGCACCCCACACCCGGCCTCTCCACCGCCGAGACTATCCTGCAGGTGTTGCGCGGCGGCATGGCATTCACCCGCGACGAAGCCATGCTGCTCGACGTGATGCTCATGCTGCATGCCGAGCACGGCGGCGGCAACAACTCCACGTTTGCCTGCCGCGTGCTGTCCTCCTCGGCCACCGACCCGTATTCCGCCTACGCCGCGGCTATCGGCTCGCTCAAGGGCCCGCGCCACGGCGGCGCCAACGCCAAGGTCGTGTCCATGCACGAGGACATCCGTGCGCACGTCTCCAATTGGGAGGACGAGGACGAGGTCGCAGCCTACCTGGGCAAGATTCTCGACAAGCAGGCCTTCGACGGCACGGGTCTCATCTACGGTATGGGCCACGCCGTCTACACGCTGAGCGACCCGCGTGCCGAGGTGTGCCGCCGTTACGCGCGCACACTTGCCGCCAAGAAGGACCTGGGCGATGAGTTCGCGCTCATCGAGCGCATTGAGCGCCTGGCACCGCAGGTGATGCGCGACCACGGCATGACCAAGCCCATCTGCGCCAACATCGACCTGTACACAGGCTTTATCTACAAGATGCTCGGCGTGCCCGAGACGCTTTTTACGCCGCTATTCGCCGTCGCCCGCATGGCCGGCTGGTCGGCACACCGCATGGAAGAGCTCTTCTGCGCGCACCGTATTATTCGCCCCGCGTATCGCCCGGTTATCGAGCCGCTGGAGTACAAGCCGCTCGCCGATCGCTAGGACGCGGACCGTTATAGAACCCGAGCGTGGCCAGGGCATCATCGCCCTCGGCCACGCTTTTTATGCCAGTAGAAAGGGCTTCATCAAATGATTGTGTTTTCCGATATGGATGGAACGCTGCTGACGAGTGATAAGCAGATGAGCGACGCCACCTGGGCGATGCTCGACGAGCTTACGCGCCGCGGTATTGAGTTTGTGCCCTGCACGGGGCGCCCGCTGTCGGGCATCTTTGAGCCCATCCTCGCCCACCCCGCCGTACACTACGCGGTCTGCGCCAACGGTGCCAGCGTCTGGCAGCTCGACGACGTCGTACCCACCGATGCCTCGCGCGCCACGCGCATCTTGAGCCGACCGCTCGATTGCGGCATTGCCCATCGCATCCGCCGCATCGCCGCCGGCCACGATGTGACCTTCGATATCTTCGCGGACGGGCAGTGCTTCCTCCCCCGCTCGCTCTACACGCGCCTGGATGAGTTCTGCGGCGGCGACCCCCACATCGCAGCTTCGCTCAAGCGCACACGAACACCGATCGACATGGATATCGACAGCAAGATCGACGAGGTCGAGACGCTCGAACGCATCGCCATGTACTGGCACGACCCGGCCGATCGCGACGCCATCGCGGCGGAGCTCGACACGCTCGGAGGCATTGAGGTCACGCGTTCGTACGCCATGAATATCGAGGTCATGGGCGAGGGCGCCACCAAGGGAACGGCCCTCACGTGGCTATGCGAGCACTTAGGCGAGCGTCTCGCCGACGCCTGGGCGTTCGGCGACAACATCAACGACATCCCCATGCTGCAGGCAGCGGGCCACGGCATGGCCATGATCAACGCCGAGCCCGAGGACCACGAGGCCGCCGACGCCATCACCGAATACGACAACGACCACGACGGCGTCGCCCGCACCATCATGGCCGCTCTCGCCTAGTCATCGGCCAGTCACTGGGGACGTTCTTGAATGACTAGTCGTTGGGGACAGTCATCGCGAAAAGCCGCAAGGACTGTCCCCCACTGCCGGCAGAAAAGAAACGTCCCCATCTGCCGGATTAAGCGAGACTCTCCAGCACGCGACGGAGCTCCTGCTGGACGGCGTGGTCGCGATTACAACCCACCACGCGATCGGCCACTGCCTTGAGCGCGGGGCGCGCGTTTTCCATCGCGCAGCCCGTACCGACAAAGCGAATGATCTCGTAGTCGTTCATCGAGTCGCCAAACGCCATAACCTCGTCGCGTTCGACTCCATAGTGCTCCATGAGCTGTGCGATGCCCGAGGCCTTCGACACGCCGGGCTGCATGGCATCGATCCACGCGTTGCCCGAAGGCGCAAAAGTAAAGAGCTGACCGAGTTCGCGCTGTAGTACGTAAGCGCTGTCCATAACGGCACCGTCATCGCAAAAGATACTCGCCTTGATGATATTTACGCTGGGATCGGGCAGCTCCCAAATGCGCTCGGCATTGGGAAGGTCCTTATCGACCTCACGCACGAACTTGCACTCGTCATCGAGCAAGAAGGACTTGGTTCGGTCAAAAAGTGCAAGATGCAGATTGGGAAACGTCGCGACGGCCTGGGCGAGCCTTCGAATCGCCAGGTGCGAATACACCTCGCGGTCTACCATCTTACCGTCGGCGTAGACCTGGGCGCCGTTAGCGGCGACAAAGTCCATCTTGTCGCGAACAGGTGCAAAGAACTCGCACAGGCGGTCGTAACGACGGCCTGACGATGCGGCGAAATGCACGCCATGCTCGTGTAGCGCCAGAATCAGTTCGTAGGTCTCGGGAGGCACCTGGCCGTTTTCGTCAAGCAACGTGCCGTCCATATCGGATGCAATCAGTTTAAACATAGAAAAGCTCCCTTCGGGCTTGATGGAATCGGACGTATATCCAATTCCAACGTACCCAAAGGGAGCTCAAATAAGACTCTGCGGGCGTAAACGTTACAAGGACCTAGCAAATAGCTCACACATGCCAGAGGTCTCACGGTCGCGGCGTCAGGCGACACGCCACCCCGACGACTAGTCGTTTAAGAACGTCCCCGATGACTAGTCGGCGTAGGTGAAGGTGGTGACGTCGAACATGCCCTCGGGGCGGATGCGGAGCGTCGGGATGACCGGCAGGGGCAGGAAGATGATGCCCATGATGGGGTCGAGCGGCGGCTCAATACCCATGGCGCGCGCCTTGACCATAAAGTCGTCGTGCTGCGCGGCGACATCCTCGGCCGTGCCCTCGCTCATCAGACCACCAAGTGCCAGCGGAATACGCGCCACGAGCTCGCCGTTGCGCACCAGCACGTGGCCGCCCTGGCCCACGGCCTCGACGGCAGCCATCATATCGGCCGCGTTGTCGCCCACCACGCACACGTTGTGCGAGTCGTGGCCGATTGTGGAGGCGATGGCACCGCCCGTGATGGTAAAGCCGCGCACCCAGCCGCGACCGATATGCTTGCCGACCAGGCCCAGGCCAGCGGGGCCGTCACCGTCGGCGCCCTCGGCCTGCAGCGACACGCCGCGGCCGTGGCGCTCGATCAGCATAATACGGCGCAGGCCCTCGGCGCTCTCGGGACGAACCATGCCCGTGATGGCCTTGCCCGGCACCACGTCAATCACGGCCTCGCCCGGCTTAAAGGCATAGTCGAATACGTCGAGCGAAAGCTTCGGCAGCTTAACGGAGGCGCGCAGCTCATCGGCAAGGGCCGCAACCTCGGCCATCTCGGGTGCGATCTCGCCCACAAAGGTGCCGTCCTGCGCCACCAGGGCACCGGCGGCATATACACGATGCGGAGCCGTGGCAAACGTCAGGTCATTGAGCACCAGCAGGTCGGCACGCTTGCCCGGGGCAATCGCACCGCGGAGCTCGTGCGGGTCGCGGCAGCCGTGATCCAGGCCAAACGCCTCGGCCGTGGAGAGGGACGCCATAGAGATAGCGACCACGGGGTCGATACCGGCCTCAATCGCCACGCGGCAGGCATTGTCGATCATGCCGGTTGCAAGCGCATCGGAAGGAGCGCAGTCGTCAGTCGCAAAGCAGCAGCGGCGGGCGCGCGCGGGATTCTCCAGCAGCATCGGCGACAGGTTGGCCAGATCATGGCTGCACGTACCCTCGCGCAGCATCACGTACATGCCGCGAGACAGCTTGTCGAGCGCCTCCTCGGGAATCGTCGACTCGTGGTCGGCAATAATACCCGCCGCGGCATAGGCATTGAGGTCCTTGCCGGCAACGAGCGGCGCATGGCCGTCGACCTGCTTGGACGGCGTCTGGTTGGCAGCACCGATGCGAGCGCAGGTCTCGGGATCGGCCATAAAGACGCCCGGCAGGTTCATCATCTCGCCCAGGCCAAAAACGTCGCCCGGATGCTCGGCAAAAAACGCCTGCATGTCAGCAGCGGTAATCACAGCGCCCGCTTGCTCATCGGGCAGCGCGGGCACGCATGAGGGCATCATGTACTTGATGGAAATGGGCGCGCGGCGACCGTCCTCGATCATAAAGCGCAGGCCGTCGAGCCCCGCCACGTTGGCGATCTCGTGGCTGTCGGCAATGGCGGTGGTGGTACCGCGCGTCGCCGCCATGCGCGCATACTCGGCGGGACGGATGTTCGAGGACTCAATGTGCAGATGTCCGTCGATAAAGCCGGGGGCGAGATAGCGGCCCTGGCAGTCAATGACCTCGGCAGCCTCGTAGGTGCCGGCGGCATCGTCGCGACCATCGTAGAGCACGCCGACGATCACACCGTCCTTGACGGCAACGCTGCCGGGCGCCACACGCTGGCCATACACGTCGACAATCTGCGCATTGATAAACAGCGTGTCGACGGGCACGCGGCCCTCGGCGGCCTCGATCACAGACCTCATGACCTCAACGGACATACATACTCCTTTAACCGTAGAAAAAAGCTGCGGAGCGGACAGACCTTCACCGCAGCAAGCCAATAGCCATTGTATGCCCAAACGATGGGTCAACAATACGCCTCTCCACTTAACGGCACACGCCGCTTGGCGCAATGGGGGCAGGTTACTTTGCACCAATGACAAGGAGTGTCCCAAAGTGCCGGCACAAAAGGAACGTCCCCAAGTGCCAACCACGGAAGCGCCGATGTTTTGGCATCGCCAGCGAGCGGGTCGCATTTGAGACAAGGTGACGTGAAACGAAAGGGCGCTGACCTTCTGGTCGCGCCCTTGAAGTTGAACGTCAGATTGTCCAAATGCGTAGCTCTTGGGAGCCACGGCCTTGCCGTTGATCTTGACGCCACCGCCGTCGATATCGCGACGAGCCTGGCCGGCGCTCGCCGAAAGGCCCAAGTCCTTGAGCAGGCCGGCGAGGTAGATCTGGCCCTCGTCGTTGACGGTCAGCTCAACGTGCTTCTCGGGGAAGTCGGCAAGCTGGCCCTCCTTGAACACGCGGTCGAACTCGGCCTGAGCCTCGTCGCCGGCACCGACGCCGTGGTAGGTGTCGCACAGGTCGCGACCCAGAGCGCGCTTGAGCTCGTAGGGGTCGGCAGAACCATCGGCCAGGGCAGCGTCGATCTTGTCGACCTCGGCCGGGGTGAGCGAGCTCGCCAGGCGGTAGTACTTGCCGATCATCTCATCGGGGATGGACATGGTCTTGCCGAACATATCCTTGGGAGCGTCGGTCAGGCCGATGTAGTTGCCATAGGACTTGGACATCTTGCGCACGCCATCGGTGCCCTCGAGCAGCGGCATGGTGAGCGCGATCTGCGGCTCCATGCCCATCTTCTCCATGAGCTCACGGCCAGCGAGCAGGTTGAAGAGCTGATCGGTGCCGCCCATCTCGACGTCGGCCTTGATCTGCACGGAGTCGAAAGCCTGCATCACGGGATACAGGAACTCATGCAGGGCGATCGGCGTCTGAGACTGGTAGCGCTTGGTAAAGTCGTCGCGCTCGAGGATGCGGGCGACGGTGAACTTGGAGCACACCTGCAGCAGACCGGCCAGATCCATCGAAAGGATCCAGTCACCGTTGTGCACGATGGTGGTCTTCTCGGGATCCAGGATCTTCATGGCCTGGCTCACGTAGGTCTCGGCATTGGCCTCGATCTGCTCCTGCGAAAGCTGCGGACGGGTGGAATTCTTGCCCGAAGGGTCGCCAATCAACGCGGTACCGTTGCCGATGATGAGGGTGACGTTGTGGCCCAGGTCCTGGAACTGACGCATCTTGCGCAGCGGCACGGCGTGGCCCAGGTGCAGGTCGGGGCTGGTGGGGTCGACGCCGAGCTTGATGTTGAGGGGCTCGCCCTTCTCAAGCTTCTTGCGAAGGTCGGCCTCGGGAACGATCTGCGCGGCGCCCGAGGTGATGATACGCATTTGCTCGTCAACAGACAGCATTGGGTATCCTCCTTTTGCTATAGCACCCTCGCCGAAAACGGCGGTGCTGGAAGTCCATAAACTCTCTTATGATAACAAACTGACGCGACGCAGCACCTACGACAGGAAAATCCTCGTCCTGCCGCATGCGTCAATGGCAACTGGCAGACGTGTACCGTCACGCTCGACCAGATAGCGTACCTGCCGACGACGCAAGCAGTCGCGGCAACGAACCTGTCCCGTCGCATCGGTGGCGCAGACGCCCTCGGCGGTCAGCAGGCAGTGCTCGCACACCATAAGCTCGGGACGGTCGGCGTCGACCGGACCCAAGACGCCGGGTTCAGCGGCCAGTTCGGCAATACGCTCCGCATCATTGCCGAGCAACTCCGCCGGCAAGCACACCCGCCCCGCACCGAGTCCGCGCAGCCAGGTAAGCGTGGCCCGATTCGCGCAGAACACCGGCGCCGCCACGTCAAACGTCACGCCCAGCTCGCGAGCGATCACCACCTGTCCCAGGTTGCGGCAGACGACGCGCCCGGCACGCTGTATCAGTGAGCGGGTCCAGTCAGCGTCACCCGTGCGGCACACCTCGTCAAGCACCACAACGGCGTCGGACAAATCAAGTTCTCCGCGCGGGTCGGCATCCATCAGCTGCCAAGCAAAAACCATGCGAGTGGGAACCGCGCACTCCACCAACTCCGTGGACGCACCGCCATCCACCGCAACGTCCTCAAAGGGCAGCACCTCAACGGCACGCGCAACGGGCGCAATCGCATCCGCCTCGGCCCGCATGCGCTCCAACACCGCCGCCGTCTGATCCAACACGCCGGCGCTGCGAATCAGGTACACCTCGCAGCCCGTGTCAACCTTACGCTTGCAATGCACGACGACGCGCTCCCCCGCTGCGGCATCCACCGGACAGGGCACCTGCGGCCAGCGCTTGGGCACATCGGGACGCGCGTCGGCACCCGGATAAAACCGGATCTCGAGCGTGTCACCCGCCGCCACGGCGGCGTCGAGCTCAACGGTCACCTCTTCGTGGCCCACAGCGACCAAGCGCCCCACGCGCACGCCCTGGTTAATCGCACGCTCAAAGCTCATCAGCTCGGCACCCGAACGCCCTCGCAGGTACGCATCGGTAAACCCACGGTTAAACGACCTTCCCAGCTCGCGCTCAAGCTCTTCCACGGCACCGGGGTCCCACGCGCCGTCGTACAGCATATCGAGTGCCCGGCGCCACACCCGCACCACGTTGAATACGTAATCGGGGTTCTTCATGCGCCCCTCGATCTTGAGCGACGCCACGCCGGCATCTACAAGCTCGGGCAGATGTGCAATACCCAGATAGTCGCGCGGGCACAGCAGGCGATCTCCCTCGACGGCGACAACGCTCTGCCCCGCCTCGTCCACCAGGTCGTACGCCAGACGGCACGGCTGCGTGCAGTCGCCGCGCATCGCCGAGCGCCCACGCCGCAGGGCCGAGAACTCGCACGCCCCCGAATAGCCGATGCAAATCGCACCGTGGCAGAATACCTCGATGGGCACGCCCGTGGCACATAGCGCCGCAATCTCGTCGACCGTCAGCTCGCGTGCCGTCGTCACGCGCTCGACCCCCAGCTCATCGGCGGCAAGTCGCACGGCGCCTTCGCTATGAACGCCCGCCTGCGTGGACAGGTGAATCTCGACCCCGGGAATCGCCGCGCGCAGCGCGCAGGCCAGCCCGGCATCGGCGACAATCAGAGCATCGGCGCCCAGCTCCAGTGCATGAGCTCCCAACGCCACCGCGTCGGACAACTCATCGTCAAACACGAACACGTTGAGCGTCACGTACACACGCACGCCATGGGCATGCGCCACGGCGCAGCCGCGCGCAAACTCGTCATCCGTAAAGCCATGGGCGCTCACGCGGGCGTTAAAGCCGCCCAACCCCGCATAGATGGCATCGGCACCCGCGGCGATGGCCGCAAGCATCTGGTCGAGCCCGCCCGCCGGCGCCAGCAGCTCGGGCAGCGCCGCACCGGCAGCATCCAATCCAGTCTCGTATTGTCCGCTCGGCCCTATCGTCCGAATCGCCATCGGCAAACTCCTTACCAAGGTATGCATTCACTCTGAAAAATGCCGTCTTCCAGCATACACGAGGCCTCGCGCGCCCCGTTTGGTTTATCGTGTAATAACTTATGTCCATCCTGCCCCGACGACACATTCACCGTCCGGCACGACATACCTGGAGGTCAATATATGGGTCCTCGCCAACGACAGGGACGCAGCCGTTCAAAGACGCATGCTCTGCCCATAATCCTGCTCTCGTTTTTGGGCTTTTTGCTTATCGCGGGCGTGGCGTTTGGCATCGGCATGGTCGGCAACGTCAACCGTTGGCTGTCCGATCTGCCCGACTACACCGACGCCAACGCGTATCTGGTGAGCGAGCCCACCGAGATCGTCGACTGCAACGGCAACAAGATCGCAAGCTTCTACACGCAAAACCGCAAGTCCATCACCAAGGACGAGGTCTCCCCCTACGTGCTGCAGGGCACCGTTGACGTCGAGGACGAGCGCTTCTACGAGCACGGCGGTATCGACCTGTGGGGTATCGCGCGTGCTGCGGTGGCAACCCTCGGCGGCGGGCACGAAGGCGCCTCGACTATCACCCAGCAGCTGGTGCGCAACACCATCCTGCAGGAGGAGCAGTTCGACTCGACCATCGAGCGTAAGGTGCGCGAGGCCTACATCGCCGTAAAGATGGAGGACATGTACTCCAAAGACGAGATCCTCATGATGTACCTCAACACCATCTATTACGGCCACGGCGCCTACGGCATCGAGGCCGCAGCCGAGACCTACCTGTCCAAGAGCGCCGCCGACCTCACCCTGAGCGAGGCCGCACTGTTGATCGGCCTTCCCAACTCGCCTTCGCAGTACGACCCCACGGTCAATCCCGATCTGGCACTGTCTCGCCGCAACAAGGTCCTCGACAACATGTTGCGCCTGGGCCACATTACGCAGGAGGAGCACGATGCCGCACAGGCCGAGCCCATCACCCTCAACGTGACCGAAATCTCGGGCAGTGGCGTCGACGTATACTCGCAGCCCTACTTTGTCGCCTATGTCAAGCAGCTGCTGGAGCAGGAGTTCTCGACCGACGTGCTCTTTAAGGGCGGTCTGACCGTCAAGACCACCATCGACCCCACGATGCAGCAGGTGGCAGAGAATGCCGTCCGCGAGCAGCTCGACACGCTCTCACTCGACGGCCTGGACATGGGCATGGTCGTCGTCGACCCCAAGACCGGCTACATCAAGTGCATGGTGGGCGGCTACGACTACAACGCCGACGAGAACCACGTAAACCATGCCACGGCCAAGCGTCCCGTCGGCTCCACCTTTAAGGCCTTTACGCTGGCAACTGCCATCCAAAACGGCATGAACCCCAACGTCACCCTCAACTGCAACTCGCCGCTCAAGGCCAAGGGCACTACGACCGAGGTCCAAAACTACGCCAAGCATAGCTATGGCAACATCACGCTTAAGCAGGCAACGGCATACTCCTCCAACACCGGCTACATCCAGGTGGCGGAAGCCGTCGGCAACAGCAAGATCATCTCGCTCGTCAAAAAGCTCGGCATCGATCCCGCCAAGGACAACATCGAGGACGTTCCCGTCATGACCCTCGGCACTGGCTCGATCTCGCCGCTCGAGATGGCCGCCGCCTACGCGACGTTTGCCAACGGCGGCTACTATCGCCAGCCGATCGCCATCACCGAGATTGACTCTCGTACCGGTTCGGTGCTGTACCAGCACACGGACAATCCCTCACAGGTGCTTACCGAGGGCGAGGCCGCCGCGGTCACCGATGTTCTGTCCGGCGTCATGCAGGGCAGCGGTACAGGTGCTGCTGGCGCCCTGAGCGTCAACCAGCCCTATGCCGGCAAAACGGGCACCACCGACAACACCACCAACCTGTGGTTCTGCGGCTATACCCCGCAGCTGGCGTGCGCCCTGTGGACCGGCTATTCCGCAGGTGAGATCCCCATTCAAAAATACGGCACGGACCTGCTGGGCGACAGCACCAACCTGCCTGTCTTTAAGCGGTTTATGAACACCGTTCTGACCGGTACCGAGCGCGAGGAGTTTGCGACCGGAACGGCGCCCACCTACAAGAACAACAGCGTCTGGAAGTTCTACGGCACCAACAACACCAAGAAGACGGAGAACGACGACAAGGACGAGAACGAGGACGAAGAGGAAACCACCACAACGACCACCACGACGACCACGACCACCGAGACCACGGGCGGCGACACCACCGGCGGCACCGGAACGACCGGTGGCTCGACGGGCGGCTCCACTGGTGGTTCGACCGGCGGCGATGGCGGCACGCCTACGCCCACGCCTACGCCCACTCCCGACCCCTCGCCCACGCCTACGCCCACTCCCGACCCCTCGCCCACGCCTACGCCCACTCCCGACCCCTCGCCCACGCCTGACGATACTGTTGGCTAGAAATTCATCCGGCCATTAGCAACAAGGCCCCCGAGCAGCTTATTAAACTGCTCGGGGGCCTTTTAGTTTAAAGCGACCTGGTGGACGGTCTTTATACCGGCAAACAATATAGGGGGTACCGACCAACGTCGATACCCCCCTTACAAGCCACCATGTCACGCACACAGTGCCGAGCGCACGACCCGCACGCCTACTTGCGAGAATTGCTCAGCTTATTGATCAGCGCCTCAAGACGCTCGCCGTCCTCGGCCGTCTGGGCAATAACCAAAATCGTATCGTTGCCGGCAAGCGAGCCAAGCACATCGGGCAACTCTGCCGCATCAACGGCGGCGGCGATGCCGGAAGCCGTGCCAGGTTGAGCCTTGATCATAACCAGATTATCGGTACGCAGAACGCCCGTTACGAGCTCGGAAACCATACGCTGCAGATGCAGGTCCTCTGCCAGAACATAAATGCCCTCAGGGAGCTTACGCAGCCCCATATCGGCAATATCGCGAGAGACAGTCGCCTGCGTGCAATCAAAGCCCATAGCACGGAGCTCATCGACCAGCACGCGCTGCGTGCGGACGTCCTTATTGCGCACAATATCTCTAATGGCATCCTGGCGCCCATTGCGTTTTTTAGCCATACAAACCCTCTCTCCAAAAGATGGCGGAGACAATCAATCAGTGATTGAATAGTTTAACGCTATTTGAAGGCTTTTGTGTATAAGAACGCATTTCGAAACAATTCTATGCAAATTTGTTTCGAAATGAGCCGTTTAGGCGGTTTTTGTGCCCGTCCGGTTAAGAAAAGCTGCCAGATGCGTACACATCACGCAGCGCGCGGGCTTGGCGCTGGCGATCGGCCCAAACAACAGACCAAGTCCCCGATGGTTGTCCTTGAGCGCGGCGACCATCTGACGGGTTCGAGGCGCCTCGAGCATATCACGCATGCGGGCGGAACGCTCGATTGACGACACTCCATGCGGGCTCAGACACAAATTCTCGATGCAGGCGACCAGTCCGGCAAAGTAGAACTTTTGGCTTGCCAGCTTGAGCCGACCACCGCTATCTTCTTCCGAGAGTGAGTCCGCAAGCTCGTCGAGCGCTCGAGTGTCATCAGATATCCTGGCATACATGGTGGGATCAAAGGCATCTGTAAGCTTAGGTGCCACCGCGTGGAAACAAGCGTCGCCGCAGCCGGACACGAATCGTGCCTGCGAGAGCGCATAAGCCATAAACTCAACCGTACGGTACGCCTTGCCGCGCGACAGGCATGCCTCAAACAGCGGACGGCTATACATCACGCCAGAGGTCTGAGCGACTAGGCCGCCCAAAATCAACTGGGGCAGCCCAGTCACCATAGAAGACTCGTCTTCTATGGCAATAAAGGCAGCATCCAAGACGCGCGAATGACGCTCGCGATGCGCATCGTATCGATCGAGCGACACCGAGGGGAGCACAATGTCTGCCGTAGTATCGCACGCGATATAGACCATCTTGGAAAGGGACTGCGGAGCAAACCACTCATCGGCGTTCATAGCGATGATTTGAGAGCCGCGCGAGGCAGCAAAACCGGCACGAAGACAAGCGCCGCGCTTCGCGTCCTCGACGTCAATCAAATCAATATGAATGTCCCTGTCGGCAGCAACTTGAAGCGAATGGCGCACGCCGGGCGCAGCATCGCGGCAGACAACGACAATCTGCAAATCGTAGAGGTCTTGGTTCTGGATACTCTCGAGCGCACGCATCGCATAGCTGGGCGAACCTTCTACCACAAGGATCACCGAAAGTCGCGGATACGAGCCACGTCGAACCAAGTTATCCGTCCTCTCGACAGCAGTGAATCAAACTGTCGTTCATGGTACACCCCGGCAATAAAAGCAATGAGACACCGGTTGCACTGCACGCCAAGAACAGATGTTGCACACGCGCAGCCCACAGATGACAGGTGTAGACACACGACGCGCCGAGCCCTCCCCTAGTCGAGCACGACAAGTTCGGCGGGATCGTAATCCACGCCCATAAATGTAAGACCGCAGGCAGGAGCCGTGGGGCCCGCAGCGGTACGATCGCAAGCATCGATGACCTCGCGCATCCACTCGGGTTCACGGCGATGCATGCCAATCTCGACAAGCGTGCCAACGATCGTACGGACCATCGAATGCAGAAACGCATTGCCCTCGATGGTAAACGTCAGGATGTCCTCGCCAAACGCAACCTCATGGCCAAACTCGGCACGCATCACGCAGCGATGCGTGGGCTTGCCCACGGCCGAGGCAACCTTGCAAAAGCTTTTAAAGTCCTGCTCGCCCAGCAGCGCGGGGCAGGCAGCAGACATAGCCGCAACATCCAAGGGATAGCGATGCCACCACACGGCACCACGGGACAGCACGGGACGCGCATCGCGATCGGCAATACGGTACGTATACGTACGGGAACGCGCGTCAAAGCGTGCAGAAAAGCCCTTACGGGCCTTGTAGACCTCGTTTATGGCGATATCTTTGGGCAGGAGGGCATCCATAGCCCTCAGCCACCTACGGCGCGTCAAAGCCAACTCAGCGTCCGTTACGGGCACGCTGATGAACTGAGCCACGGCATGTACGCCGGCATCAGTACGCCCCGCACACGTCAGGTCGATCGGACGGCGCAGGAGCGTCTCGATAGCGCGGCGCAGCTCGCCCGCAACCGTCGTCTGTCCAGGCTGCTCGGCAAAGCCGCTATAGGACGAGCCATCATAGGCCACGCGGAAAACGAGCGTGGCATCGAGCTCTGGAATCGAATTGAAATCAGACGGCGCAGTCATGGGCGCTCCCAACAAACAAGCAACGGTATCGCGACAAAAAAAGAGGGGTACGCGAACGTACCCCTCGAATATAGCCTATGCAGACGGAATGTCTACTCAGCGGTCTCCTCAGCAGGAGCCTCCTCGACGGCCTCAACCTTCTTGGGAGCAGCGGCCTTCTTGGGGGCCGGAGCAGCCTTCTTGGCCTTAGGCGTGCAAGGCTCGGTGACAAGCTCCATGATAACGATAGGAGCGTTGTCGCCCTTGCGGTTGCCGAGCTTCATGATGCGGGTATAACCGCCGTTGCGGTCCTGCCACATGCCCTGGGCAGCCTTGTCGAAGATCTCGGCAACGAGCTGCTTATCGCCGAGCTTGGCGATAGCCAGACGACGAGAGTGCAGGTCGCCCTTCTTGGCCCAAGTGATGATCGGGTCGACGACCGAACGCAGCGCCTTAGCGCGGGTCTCGGTGGTCTTGATGCGGTCGTTCTCGAAGAGGGCCTTAGCAAGGCTCTTCTTCATGGCCTTGGTGTGGCTCGCATCGGTGCCGAGCTTCAGGCCCTTCTTAACGTTGTGACGCATGGTCTAGTTTCTCCTCAAATATGCGAAGCATTAAGCCTTCAGGCTCAGGCCCATGGACTCAAGCTTGTCCTTCACTTCCTCGATCGACTTAACACCGAAGTTACGGATGTTGAGCAGATCGTTCTCCGAGAACTCAACGAGCTGACGGACCGAGTGAATGCTGGCGCGCTTAAGGCAGTTGTAGGAACGGACGGAAAGGTCCAGATCCTCGATCTGCTTGTCCAGCTCGGCGTTGTCGTTGGTGACCTCGGGAGCGAAGATCGAAGCCTCCTCCTCGACCTCGGGGGTCTCGGCAAGGTTCATAAAGGCGGCCATATGCTGGTTGATGATATTGGCAGCCTGGACCACGGCGTCGCGCGGGGCGATGGAGCCGTTGGTCTCGATCTCGAGGACAAGGCGGTCGTAGTCGGTGTGCTGACCGACACGGCAAGCCTCAACGAGCTTGGCGCAACGGGAAACCGGCGAGTACAGCGAGTCGACGTGGATCACACCGATGGGATCGTTGTCGCGCTTGTTGGCCTCGCCAGAAACATAGCCGCGGCCATAGCCGATGCGCATGCTCATGGTGAGATGGCCACCCTCGGTGAGCGTAGCGATGTGCTGCTCGGGGTTGACCAGCTCAAACTCGGACGGAATAAAGAAGTCCGCACCGGTGACCTCGCAGGGGCCGTCAACCGAGATGGTGGCGGTCGCCTCGTCGGTCGTGCCGAGAGCCCTGAAGACAAGACCCTTGACATTCAGGACGATGTCGGTGACATCCTCGACCATGTTAGGGATGGTCATGAACTCGTGCTGCGCACCATCGATCTGAATAGCCTCGACGGCGGCACCCTCGAGCGAGGACAGAAGAACGCGACGAAGGGAGTTACCCAGCGTATCGCCGTAACCACGCTCGAGCGGCTCGACGGAGACACGAGCAGACGTCTCGTTGATCTCTTCGACCTGAACCTGAGGCCTAATGAATTCTGACATGTATTACCTCCAGCCTCAGCAGCCCGGATGGACTACTTAGAGTAGAGCTCGACGATGAGCTGCTCGTTGATATCACCGCTGATCTGCTCACGCGTCGGCAGAGCGAGCACGTTACCAGACAGCTTCTCGATATCGACCTCGAGCCAGCCAGGGACCTCAAAGCGCTCGGAGGAAATCAGGGCCTCCTTGATGGGGAGGAGGTCACGGAACTTCTCGCCGACAGCGACGACGTCGCCGGCCTTGACGCGGTAGGACGGGATGTCCACGCGCTTGCCGTTCACGGTGAAGTGACCGTGACGGACGGACTGACGAGCCTCTTTGCGGGTGCGGGCGAAGCCAAGACGGAAGACAACATTGTCGAGGCGAGACTCAAGGATGATCATGAGGTTCTCACCGGTGACGCCGTTCATCTTACGGGCCTTGTTGAAGTAGCCGTGGAACTGCTTCTCCAGAACGCCATAGATGAACTTGACCTTCTGCTTCTCGCGCAGCTGCATGCCGTACTCAGATTCCTTGCGACGGCGCTTGGGCTGACGGATAGATTCCTTCTTGCTGCTGTAACCGAGCTCAGCGGGATCGATCCCGAGCTGACGGCAGCGCTTAAGAACAGGAGTCCTGTCGATTGCCATATTGATACGATCCTTTCAGTTACACGCGGCGACGCTTCTTGGGGCGGCAGCCGTTGTGCGGAATGGGGGTCTTGTCCTGGATGCTCGAGACCTCGAGGCCAGCAGCCTGGAGGGAGCGGATGGCGGTCTCACGACCGGAGCCGGGGCCCTTGACGAAGACGGAAACCTTCTTCATACCGTGCTCCATGGCCTGCTTGGCAGCAGCCTCGGCAGCCATCTGGGCAGCGAACGGCGTGGACTTACGGGAGCCCTTGAAGCCCACCTGGCCAGCCGACTTCCAGGAAATGACGTTGCCCTGGGGATCGGTGATCGAAACGATCGTGTTGTTGAACGTAGAACGAATGTGAGCCTGGCCCACGGAAATGTTCTTACGGTCCGCGCGCTTCAGACGGGCAGCGCGAACGTTCTTCTTAGCAGTAGCCATCTATCTAGCGCTCCTTATTTCTTCTTCTTAGCACCGATCTGACGCTTCGGGCCCTTGCGGGTACGAGCGTTAGTGTGGGTGCGCTGGCCGCGGACCGGGAGGCCCTTGCGGTGACGAAGGCCGCGGTTGCAGCCGATGTCCATAAGGCGCTTGACGTTCTGGTTGCGCTCACGGCGGAGGTCGCCCTCAACCATGATCTGGTTCTTATCGATATAATCGCGGATGGCGTTAACCTCATCCTCGGTGAGGTCCTTAACGCGCGTATCCACGTTAACGTTGCACTCGACGCAAATCTTCGTCGCAGTGGTGCGGCCGATGCCGTAAATGTAGGTCAGACCGATCTCAACGCGCTTCTCACGCGGGAGGTCGACACCATTAATACGGGCCAACGTAGTCTCCTCTCTTAACCCTGACGCTGCTTATGACGGGGGTTCTCGCAAATGACGAGGACCTTGCCATGGCGCCTAATGATTTTGCACTTATCGCACATCTTCTTGACCGAAGGACGTACCTTCATCGTTCTTCCTTTCGGTAGCGCTCAAACTACTTCCCTACTATCTACTCGCCCAGCCGCAGGCGTTTAAAACTATGGCTGGTCTTCACACGCAAACCGACCGTAGGTTGAGCTAAGCCTGCAGTCGGAAAAGAGCGTGTATGCGTGCCGCTATTTATAGCGATAGGTGATGCGGCCGCGGGTCAGGTCGTACGGGGAAAGCTCCACGACAACCCTGTCACCGGGGAGAATGCGGATGTAATTCATTCGGATCTTGCCAGAAATGTTGCACAGAACCGAATGACCGTTCTCGAGCTCGACCTTAAACATGGCGTTGGGCAGCGGCTCCTTTACCGTACCCTCGAGCTCAATTGCGTCTTCCTTCTTCACAAGCAATCATCTTTCTCTAGAAAACGACAGCGATTGAGTATTCTACAATACGTATCCACGCATCGTAATATCTTCGTAATGGCTCCACAACTAAATGGTACTTGTTACATTTCTCCGCCCTGGAGCGAACACCAGGATCCTTGCGCATCGGTGGTAAGAATCACCGGACCGTCATCGGTAATGGCGACGGTGTTCTCGTAGTGCGCGGCGGGCAGGTGGTCGTTGGTCGTAACGATCCAACCATCGGAGCCCGTGCTCACATGGTTGGATCCCATCGTAACCATCGGCTCGATGGCAATGACCATACCGGCCTGGAGACGAACGCCCCTCCCCTTCTTTCCATAATTCGGAACGTTGGGGTCCTCGTGCATCACATGGCCAATACCGTGCCCCACATAATCGCGAAGCACGCCATAGCCGTGAGACTCGGCGAGAGACTGGACGGCATAGCCAATGTCCCCTATATGGTTTCCGGGAACAGCCTGCTCGATGGCAGCCTTAAGGCAATCGCGCGTAACCTCGCACAGGGCCTTGGCCTCGGGCGTGGGGGTACCAACGAAAAACGTCCAAGCGTTATCGCCGACCCAACCGTCGACAACGGCACCCGTATCGATGGAAATGATATCGCCATCGCGCAGGATCATGTCGGGGTTGGGAATACCGTGGACCACGGCATCGTTAATCGATGCACAAATGGTACCGGGGAACCCGCCGTAACCCTTAAAGGCCGGGGTGCCACCATGCATGCGGATAATCTGCTCCGCAAGCTGATCAAGCTCAAAGGTCGAAACACCAGGGCGAACCATGGCTCCAACGTGGCGGAGCGCCATCTTAGATAGCGCTCCTGCCTTCTTCATCTGCTCGATTTGCGTTGCAGACTTAATCTTGATCATAGACCGAGAGCCTCTTTGACATCCCCGTACACGGTCTCGCGCGCCTGGTCACCGTTGACCGACTTGAGCAGACCCTGACCACGATAGTAGTCGACGAGCGGGCTCGTGGACTTCTCGTAGACGTCGAGACGGTTCTTGATGGTCTCGGGCTTGTCGTCGTCGCGCTGATACATCTCGCCACCACACTTGGGGCAGGTAGCATCGGCAGCGGTGCCGGTGTAACCGCAGGCGCGGCAGGTGCGACGCGAAGACAGACGATCGATGATGACCTCGGGGGCCACATCGACCAGAAGGGCGCAGTCGATCTCGCGACCCATGGCGGAGAGCTCGGAATCGAGCGTCACAGCCTGGGCGGTGTTGCGCGGGAAGCCATCGAGAATGAAACCCTGCTGGGCGTCATCGGCGGCAAGGCGCTCCTTGACAAGGTCGATAACGAGCTGGTCGGGAACGAGCTCGCCGGCGTCCATGTACTTCTTAGCCTGAATACCAAGCTCGGTGCCACCCTTAACGGCAGCACGCAGCAGGTCGCCCGTGGAAATGTGAGCGACGCCAAACTCGGCGACGAGCTCCTGTGCGACGGTGCCCTTACCGGCACCCGGAGCTCCGAGCAATACGAGGTTCATGAGCAATCCTCCTCTAGCCTATTTAAAGAATCCATCGTAATCATACATCTTGATCTGGCCTTCGAGCTTATCGACCGTGTCGAGCACGACGCCGACCATGATGAGGATGGACGTGCCGCCAAATGCCTGAATCAGCTGGTTACCCGTGAAGGAGAAGATGATCGAAGGTACGATGGCGATGAGCGCCAAGAAGACAGCGCTGGGAAGCGTGATCTTGTTGAGCGCGTTCTTGATGTAGGCCGCGGTAGCCCTACCCGGACGGACGCCCGGAATAAAGCCACCCTGCTTCTTAAGGTTGTCGGCCGTGTCATCGGGGTTGAACACCATGGAGGTGTAGAAGTACGCGAAGAACACGATGAGGACAACATTAAGCACCCAGTTGAGCCAACCGGTCGAAAGCGCGGAGGCAACTGCCTGAATCCAGCCGATGCCGGGGAAGAACACGGCAATTTGGGCCGGGAAGTACAGCAACGCCGAAGCAAAGATGATCGGCACGACGCCCGCGGTGTTGACCTTGATGGGCAGGTAGGTGGTCTGGCCACCCATCATGCGACGGCCCACGACGCGCTTGGCGTAGGAGACCGGGATGCGGCGCTGGCCGCGCTCAAGGAAAACGATCAGCGGGATAACCAGCAAGATGATGGCGCAGATGATCACCATGGTGATGATGCCACCGGCGTTACCCTCGGTGCTGGAGAAGATCGCCTGCGGAAGACCGGCCATGATGTTCGCGAAGATGATCAGCGACATGCCATTGCCGATACCGCGCTGGGTGATGAGCTCACCAATCCACATGATCAGCATGGCGCCCGCGGTGAGTGTACCGACGATCATGAGGTCAAAGATGATCTCGGGAGCACCGGCACCGTTGAAGCTAATGCCGAAGCTCTTAAAGAGGAAGAGATAACCCACGGAGTTGAGGATAGCCAGAGCCAAGGTGAGGTAACGCGAATACTGCGTAATCTTGGTCTGACCGACCTCGCCCTCGCGGGCAAGCTCATGCAGGGAAGGCACGACGGCCTGGAGCATCTGGAGGATAATCGAGCTCGTGATGTACGGCATGATGCCCAAAGAGAACACCGAGACATAGCTCAACGCGCCACCAGAGAAAAGATTCAGGAGGGCCATAGCACCTGCGGCGACCGAGTTGCTCCCGGTCGAGAAAAGGCCCAGCATCCCCTGGAAGGGAATGCCGGGCACAGGAACGTGCGCACCAATGCGGTACACGACGAGCATAGCTATGGTAAAAAGAATCTTTTCGCGCAGTTCTTTGATGCGGAAAGCATTCTTAAGACCATTTAGCACGGCAGCTCGACCTTTCCGCCGGCGGCCTCGATCTTGGCCTGCGCAGAAGCGCTGACCTTGTCGACCTTGACCGTGAACTTCTTGGTGAGCTCACCATTGCCGAGCACCTTGACGGGCTCGAACTCGCTCTTGGTGATGCGAGCGGCCTTAAGAGCGGCACCGTCGATCACAGCGCCGTCCTCGAACTTACGCTCGAGACGCTCGACGTTGACAGCGGTGTACTCGATACGACGGGGGTTGCGGAAGCCCGGAAGCTTGGGCAGGCGCATAGCCAGCGGAGTCTGGCCACCCTCGAAGCCGGCACCCTTGGTGCCACCAGAGCGGGAACCCTGGCCCTTCTGGCCGCGGCCAGAAGTGGTGCCGTGACCCGAAGAATTGCCACGGCCGACGCGCTTGCGGTTCTTGGTGGAACCGGGCGCGGGAGTAAGATCGTGAAGCTGCATTTGCTACTCCTCTACAATCTCGACAAGGTGCTTGACCTTGAAGATCATGCCGCGGACGGACTCGTTGTCAGCAATCTCGCGAACCTCGCGGATCCTGTGGAGACCGAGGGCACGGACAGTACGGACCTGGTCCTGCTTGCAACCATTGGTGCTGCGGACCTGCTTGATCTTGATGGTGTCAGCCATGCTTAGTTCTCCTTACCGACGAACATCTCGGAGACCGTCAGGCCACGGCGAGCCGCGACGTCCTCAGGGCTGGAGAGCTCCTTGAGGCCCTCGACGGCAGCCTTGATGATGTTGAGGCCG
Source organism: Collinsella sp. (assembly GCA_018368055.1). GTDB lineage: Bacteria > Actinomycetota > Coriobacteriia > Coriobacteriales > Coriobacteriaceae > Collinsella. Next base: position 36,864 of record JAGZFB010000019.1, read on the forward strand.
TTGTCGGTACCGAGGGACTTGGACAGGACGTTCTTGATGCCAGCAAGCTCGAAGAGGGGGCGCACAGCGCCGCCGGCGATAACGCCGGTACCCTCGACAGCGGGCTTGATGATGATGCGGCCGGCACCAAAGTGACCGAGAACCTCGTGCGGGATGGTGCCCTGATCGGTCACCGGCACGTGGAACATGTTCTTCTTGGCATCGAGAGACGCCTTGGAGATGGCCAGGGGCACCTCAGCGGACTTGCCCATGCCAACGCCGACGTTGCCCTTGCCGTCGCCAACGACGACGAGAGCGACGAGGCTCATGCGACGACCACCCTTGACGGTCTTCGACACGCGGTTGATGTAAACGACGCGCTCCTCGAACTCGGAGGCCTCGCGCTGCTGCTTCTGATTACGAGCCATGTGCTACATACCTCCTAGAACTCGAGACCGGCGGCACGAGCACCGTCGGCGAGGGCCTTGACGCGGCCATGGTAGATACGGCCACCGCGATCGAAGGCGACCTTGGTGATGCCGGCCTCGATGGCGCGCTTGCCAACGAGCTGACCGACCTTCTCCGCAGCCTCCTTGTTCGAGGTGTGGGTGCCCTTGAACTCGGCCTCGAGGGTCGAGGCAGAGACGAGCGTCAGGCTGGAGCCCTTGCTGTCGTCGATAATCTGGGCATAGATGTTGGCGTTAGTACGGGTCACGCGAAGACGCGGACGCTCGGCGGTACCCGAGACCTTGCCGCGAACACGACGCTGACGACGCTTGAGGCCTTCCAGCTTCGCCTTATGCTTGTTCATACGTAAACTCCTAAAAAGGTTGATCTTGCCAGCACCTGACGGGGTGCTGGTCTTATGCGAGTGAGTCGGTTACGACTACTTGGCGGCCTTACCCAGCTTGCGGCGGATGTGCTCGCCAACATAGTGGATACCCTTGCCCTTGTAAGGCTCGGGAGGACGATGACCGCGGATCTCAGCGGCGATCTGACCGACCTGCTGCTTGTTGATACCCTTGACGTTCACGTGGGTGTTGTCGGGAACCTCGAAGGTGATGCCCTCGGGAGCCTCGACGATCACGGGGTGCGAGAAGCCCAGGGAGAACTCGAGGTTCTTGCCCTTCTGCTGCACTCGGTAACCGACGCCGGCGAGCTCGAGCTTCTTCTCGAAGCCCTCGGAAACGCCAACAACCATGTTGTGGATGAGAGCGCGGGTGAGGCCGTGGCGGGCACGGGTCTCACGCTCGTCGTCGGGACGGGAAACGGTGAGGACGTTGTCCTCGACGTTGATAGCGAGCTTCTCAAAGACATCGAGCTCGAGCTGGCCCTTGGGGCCCTTGACGACAACGTTGTTGCCGTTGACTGCCACTTCGACTCCGGCGGGAATCTGGACAGGCTTATTACCGATACGAGACACGGTGATCTCCTTTCCTTCTACCTACCGAGCGAATTACCAGACGTAAGCGATGATCTCGCCGCCGACGTTGTGCTTGCGAGCATCGCGGTCGGTCATGACGCCATGGCTGGTGGAAATAATGGCGGTACCAAGGCCACCGCGGACGCGGGGCATGTCGGCAACGCCGGTGTACTTACGCAGGCCCGGCTTGGAAATGCGGCGGATGCCGTTGATGACCTTAGCCTTCTTGGGACCATACTTAAGCGTGATGTGCAGAGTCTTCTGGGGAACGGTGTCCTCGACATCGTAGCCCTCGATGTAGCCCTCCTCGTGCAGAACACGAGCGATCTCGACGAGCTTCTTGCTGCTCGGCATGGAGACCGTGGCCTTGTTCACAGAGTTAGCGTTACGGATGCGCGTAAGCATATCTGCGATCGGGTCTGTAAGGTTCATACAGATTCTCCTTCGTTCTTGATGAACACGTGCTCTTGGTTCTTCGCCGCCCTTAACGGCAAAGCCTAACTAGCGCGTTTTCCCTGTTCCAAACGGATGCTTGAAACGCTGGTAGTGACTTACCAGCTGGCCTTCTTAACGCCGGGAAGCTCGCCCTTGAGTGCAAGCTCACGGAAGCAGACACGGCACAGGCCGAACTTGCGGTACACAGAGTGCGGACGGCCGCAGCGCTGGCAGCGCGTGTACTCACGAGTAGAGAACTTCTGCTTGCGATTGCACTTGACGATCATCGATGTCTTAGCCACTTATATCCTCCTCACATAGAGTATTGTTCGCCCCAAACGCCGCCCCCTTGTGGGAACGGCGCTTATAGGGCAGGTGAACCTATTTCTTGAACGGGAAACCGAAGGCGTCCAGAAGGGCCTTGGCCTCCTCATCGGTGTTGGCGGTGGTCACGAAAGTGATGTCCATACCACGCTGGTGATCGACGGAATCGAAGTCGATCTCGGGGAAGATGAGCTGCTCGGTGACGCCCATGGAGAAGTTACCACGGCCGTCGAAGCTCTTGGCGGAGATGCCGCGGAAGTCGCGGATACGGGGGATCGCGACGGAGGTCAGACGATCGAAGAACTCCCACATACGGTCGCCACGCAGGGTAACCTTGCAGCCGATCGGCATACCAGCGCGCAGGCGGAAGGTAGCGATGGACTTGCGGGCACGGGTAATCATCGGCTGCTGGCCGGTGATGGCGCGCAGGTCGCGCACGGCACCGTCGATGGCCTTGGAATCGGTAGCGGCCTCGCCGACACCCATGTTCACGACGATCTTCTCAAACTTGGGGATCATCATGACGTTCTCGTACTGGAACTTGTCCTGAAGCTGCTGCTTGACCTCGTTGTTGTACTTGGTCTTCAGACGCGGCACATACTTCTCTTCTGCCATTGTTCACTCCTTCTTGGGGTTTTAAGCACGGGGCGTGGCCACGGTGGGTTGTCCTCGTGCCTCCTGGCTGCATCCGCGCCGCTCATGGCATTTCGCGGTTTGGACTCGACGCAGCAGGAGCCGACAAAACAATCGGTACTATACGCGCATTGGGTGCGTATTTCCAGAAAAACCTCGTCTGCCTGCACAACTCCACAACTCCCCCGCACAAATGGATCCCAAAAAGCAGTTGCGGTGAAATAGGGACTGTTTGGCGGCCTAACAGGCTTAAACAGTCCGTATTTCACCGCAACTTATTGGTGGGGATGCGATTAGCGCTTGCGGGGGACGAGTTTGGTGCGGCGCAGGTGGATCATCTCGGCGGCAATGGAGATGGCGATCTCCTCGGGGTCCTCGGCCTCGATGGCAACGCCGATCGGAAGGTGCAGCTCGTCGATCTGGTCCTGCGTAAAGCCTTCCTGCTCCAGGCGGGCACGCACAAAGGCCGTCTTGCGGCGCGAACCCAGACAGCCCAGGTAGGCAGGCTTGGCGCGCATGGCCTGAATCACCACGTCGATATCGGACTTGTGACCCGCCGTGGCCACGACCACCAAGTCGCGCGGACCGATGGGGCACTGCTCGCCCAGATTCTTGTAATCGACCAGGCGACGGTCGTAGACACCGGGCACCCATTCGGGCGTCAGCGTGCCGGGGCGGTCATCGCACGCCACGACGGCAAAGCCCGCCGCCGTGAGCACCCGTGCCGTCGCAGCGCCCACGTGGCCGCAGCCAAAGATATAGGTTAGGCCCTCGGGGCAGAGCGTCTCGATGTGCGCCGGGGGAATCTCGGAGGCGGCGTTGGTGTAAGTAACCTTACTCCCCTCCTCCACCAGCGAAAGCTCGGGGCAGCCGGCAATGGTATGGCGCGATGCCTTGCCATGATATTCGGCAACATCGCCTTCGAGCGCGCTTGCGATAAACGGCTCAAAGTCGATGACGAAGTCGCCGATGCGTCGATACGCCAAGACGTCGGCAACCGACTGGAACAACGGTGCCTTGGTCGCGTCCAGATGCAGATAGCACAGGCAGATGGCTCCGCCGCAGATCATGCCGGTATCGGAGTTCTCGCCGCCCATGGTGTAGCGGACCAGACGCGACTGCCCCGCGGCCAGCAGCTCGCGCGCCTCATCGAGCGCAAAGAGCTCGATCTTGCCGCCACCGATGGTGCCCGCTTGGCTACCGTCGGCAAAGACAGTCATCCAGGCGCCCACACCGCGCGGTGACGACCCCGCCGTACCGGCCACGACCACCAGCTCGCACGTCTTACCGGCCTTCAGTGCATCAAGCGCAGCATTCACCACATCGAGCTTTTCCATTGCAATTTCCTATCCCTGGAATACACCGGTGAGCATAGCGAGTGCCTCGAGCACGCCGCCGCCGACCGACGTCGCCTTGTCCGAAATGTAGTTGATATAGCTGGCATCGCCGCGCGGATCGACATCGGCGCATTTAAAGCCCTCAGTCACCTGCACGCCGTTCGCCAAAAGCCCGCGCAGACAGCCATCGATCTGCGTGCACATGGGCGTATCGCCCGCATAGCCAATCACGTCTCCGGCGCTCACGATGTCGCCGATTGCGTGGTCGGACCGAAACACGCCGGCGGCGGGGCTGTGGATAACGCGCTCTTTACCATAGCCGGCGATAATGCCTGGCACGCCCGTGTTGGGCTGGGGCGAACCTTGGGTAATGACACGGCCGAGAAAATGCCCGCGCATGGTCTCGACCACGGCATCGCAGTCAACCGGCGCGGTAAAGCCCGGCCCCACGGCGATGACGGCAGGCGCCATGTCGCGCGTGGTGCCCAAGTTGCGCTTAGCCAGAATCGCGTCGACCACGGCAGCGGGTTTCAGCTCGCCGAGCATCTTGGCCTGGGGGTCCACCACAACGGCGACGTCTCCGGCCTCGGTAATCGCAAGTGCCTCTGCCGGCGTCTGTGCCAAGCGAGCGCGAATACCCTCGACCTCGACCTCGCCCAGACGAATGGCCTCGCAAAAACTGATCGTGCGGCGGATGCACGTGGGAACCGCGATATCGGCCATAACGACCGACACGCCGGCGCGCACCAAGCGAGCGGCGACACCCGTGGCGATATCGCCGGCGCCGCGAACATAAACGAGCATTCCCGGGGCACCTCCCTGTGCTACGGTTTGAGCAGAGCAAAAGCGGTTCGACCGCTACTCTGATGATTATTTATTATCACAGTATTATACGGCGGTGAACAGATGGAAACGACGACCGGAAACCTTGCCTCCGCGCTCAAGATCGAGCCGGGCATTACCGCAATTATCGGCAGTGGCGGCAAGTCGACATTGCTGCGTGCGTTGGGTCTCGAGCTCATGCGCGCCGGCGGCAGGGTGCTTCTCTGTACCACCACGCACATGTTTCCCGTCGCCGGCGTACCATGGGACGGGTCGAATCGTCGCCTGGACGCCGCGCCTTGGAAGCCGGGGGCCCTGCATGTTCCCGGCTGCACCTGCGAGGCATGCGCGGGCATGAACCGCGGAAGTATCTGCCAGGCGGGTGTTTTGGGCCCGGAGACAGGCAAGCTCTCCGCCCCCGTTGAGCCGCTCAACGAGCTGGCGCAGCGCTTTGACTATGTATTGGCCGAGGCAGATGGCAGCAAGCGACTCCCGCTCAAGGCGCATGCCGCCTGGGAGCCGGTAATTCCCTCCGGCACAGCAAACGTTGTCTGGGTCGTCGGCGCCTCGGGGCTGGGCAAGCCCGTCGCCGAGGTTGTCCACCGCCCCGAGCTCTTCTGCGAGCGCTGCGGCTGCGAGCCCACCGACGCTGCCACCCCAGAGCGCGTCGCCATGGTGCTCAATGCCGAGCTGCGAATGCTGAACCTCAACAATGCCCGCATCATGCTCAACCAAGTCGACACGCTCAGCGACCCCACGATGGCCGACCGCTTCGAGGCAGCTCTCGACCACCCCGTCGTCGCCAGCAGCCTCAAGTAGCCGGCCCCATCTCCTCAGTTGCGGTGAAATACGGACTGTTGGCCGCCCGACGGCCGCAAACAGTCCGTATTTCACCGCAACTGAGGAGGGGACACGGCATCTTTGCTGCTAGCGGGGCACGTAGCGGCCGGGTTGGGCTCCGGTGGGCTCGCCATCGCGCGCCACCAGCACGCCGTTCACAAACACGGCCTTGGCGCGGCCATGTGCCTCAAAGCCCTCGAGCGGCGTGTAGTCCACGGCCTGATGCTGCGTCGCGGCGCTGATCGTCCAACGCGCGCAAGGATCCCACACGCACACGTCGGCATCGGCACCCTCGGCAAGACAGCCCTTGCGCGGGTACATGCCAAACACGCGCGCCGGGTTCTCGCTCATCAAACGGCACAGATCCTCGGGTCCCAGCTGTCCCTCAAAGCTCGTGGCAATCGCGACGGGACGATGCTCCACGCCGGGCCCGCCGTTGGGAATCGCGCGGAAGTCGTCGCGCCCGCGGTCCTTTTGCCCGTGCAGGTTAAAGCTGCAGTGGTCGGTCGCAATCGTATCGATCTCGCCGGCCACAAGCGCCTCACGCAGTGCCGCACGGTCACCCGCACGGCGCAGCGGCGGGCTCATCACATATTTGGCGCCCGCAAAGCCGTCCTCGCCCTGCTCCAAATAGCACGTATCGTCGAGCATCAGATACTGAGGGCAGGTCTCGACATAGATATTCTTCTGCCCGCGCGCCTTGGCGGCACGGATGGCCTCGAGCCCCAGCTTGGTCGAAAGGTGCACCACGTTGACCGGTGCGTCGCCGGCCAGGTGCGCCAGGTATAGCAGACGGCTCACTGCCTCGGCCTCGCACACATCCGGACGGCTGAGCGCATGACCCTCGGGCCCGTGGATACCCTGCTCAAACACGCGCTTCTGCAGCTCATTCACCAGCGTACCGTTCTCGCAATGCACGCACAGGATACCGCCAATATGCTTGAGCTCCTCCAGCACCTCGAGCGTCTCGGCATCGTCCAAGCGCAGGTGGTCGTAGGCAAAGTAGGTCTTAAACGACGATACGCCCGCCTCGCGTATGGCCGAAAGATCGGCGCGGTTGCGCTCGTTCCACTCGGCGAGTGCCATATGAAAGGCGTAGTTTGCCGTGCAGGTGCCGTCGGCGCGGCGATGCCACTCGGCCAAGGCATCGGGCATGGTCACGCCACGATCGGCCGTCGCGTAGTCCACGATGGTCGTCGTACCGCCGCAGGCAGCCGCGCACGTGCCGGTCTCAAAGCTATCGGCCGTCCAATCCATGCCGGTCCAGCACTGCATGTGCGTGTGGCCGTCGATAAAGCCGGGAAACACCCAGCAGCCCGTGGCATCCTCGACGGTATCGCCCTCGGCAGGCTCAATCGCCGCGGCGATCCGCACGATCTTATCGCCATCCATGGCAAGATCGGCGCGGCGAAGCCCCTGTGGCGTCACGAGCGCGCCGTTTTTGATGATGATCATAATTGCTCCTTATTGATTGATGCAGTTGGCCACGCGATCAAAATACGAGCAGGCGGCGATATGCTCCGTTATGCGTTGCTGTCCCTTGGCGGTATCGACGTCCCACAGCTCGTAGGCACGCGCCTCGACCAACACCACATCGGTACGGCCCTTGAGGATCGAACCGCCGCCGTCCTTGCCCTCAAGACACATAAGCGCATCGAATAGTTCCGCCGGAAAGAGCACCGGGCTCGAAGGCTCACCGTTGCACGCAAGACGCACCGGATGCTTGCGGCCACGCTCGTCAAATGCACGAACCATAGCCTCAAAAGAATCCGAACTCACGAGCGGCTGGTCGCCCGGCAAAAAGAGGCAACCTTTCCAGTTGCGTTCGACTCCCCACGAAAGGCCCGCACGGACGCTTTCGCTGCGCAGCTCGCCATCGTGCAGCACGCACGGGCAATGCTTGTCCTCGCAAATCTGAGCGACCTCGGGCCAACGCGTCGAAACCACGACGTCAAAGCCCCGGGGAACCGAATCGATGGTCCGGGCAATCAGCGGCTCGCCATAGATATCGGCAAGCATCTTGTTGGAGCCAAACCGCTTGCCCTCGCCCGAAGCCATAATGACGCATCCAAGTTTCATGGTGATACCCCCCCCCTGAAACCATCGTACCCATAACTCGCGCCGCGGGCATCCACATCGAAAGCGCTTATCCTGCACGCCCGCGATGCAAAAAGGGGGCACCCCGCCGGTTGGCAGAGCGCCCCCTTTACATGGCTTACCTCAACCCGGCTTTAGGCCTGGAGCCAACGGGCGGTGTTGCGCTCGTCGAGGGCCTTGAGGGTAGCGGCGGGATCGGCAACCTTCTGCAGGAACATCATGGCAGCGATGGCGTACGGCTTGTAGCTGGCCTCCTTGTACATGCCCACGCGGTGCATGTCGAAGACGTCGGCGTTGACCTCGCCGTGCTCGCAGGAGACACCGGAGATGTCGGCGGGCAGCGGGTGCATAAAGATGGTGTCCTGGCCGTTGGCAGTCTTCTCCATGAGCTCGGTCGTGGAGCACCAGTCCTGATGGGTAGCGTTCTGGGCGAGCAGCTCCTTCTCGAGCGCTGCGATGCCGGCGTCGTCGCCCTCAGCGTACAGGTTGGTACGCTTCTCCATGGCGGCAAACGGAGCCCAGCTCTTGGGGATCACGATGTCGGCGCCCTCGAAGGCCTCGGCCATGGTGTTGACCTGCTTAAAGGTGGTGCCGGACTCGGCGGCGTAGCCCTTGGCGCGCTCGACGACCTCGGGCATGAGGTCGTAGCCCTCGGGGTGGGCCAGGGTGACGTCCATGCCAAAACGGGGCAGCAGGCTGATCAGCGACTGCGGGCAGGACAGCGGCTTGCCGTAAGAGGGCGAATAGGCCCAGGTGACGGCAACCTTCTTGCCCTTGAGGTTCTCGAGGCCGCCAAACTCGTTGATGAGGTAGAGCATGTCGGCAGAGGACTGCGTGGGGTGATCGGAGTCGGACTGCAGGGAGATGAGCGTGGGACGGTGATCCAGAACGCCGTCCTCGTAGGCCTGCTGCACGGACTCGGAGACCTCGGCCATGTAGGCATCGCCCTTGCCGATGTACATGTCGTCGCGGATGCCGATGACGTCGGCCATGAAGGAGATCATGGTAGCGGTCTCGCGGACGGTCTCGCCGTGAGCGATCTGGGACTTCTTCTCGTCCAGGTCCTGCAGCTCAAGACCGAGCAGGTTGGCAGCCTTAGAGAAGGAGAAGCGCGTACGGGTGGAGTTGTCGCGGAACAGGGAGACAGCCAGGCCCGAGTCGAAGATCTTGGACGAGACGTTGTTCTCACGCAGCTCGCGCAGGGCGTCGGCGACGATGTAGAGCGCCTTGAGCTCATCGGTGGTCTTGTCCCAGGTGTGCAGGAAGTCGCTGCCGTACATACCCTTAAAATCGAGGCCGTTCAGCTGCTCGACGAGCTCGGTAAACTTAGCGTCCATGAAAATGTCCTTTCTAAAGATGAAACGATCGCAATGAGTAGATGTGCTCCGGCATGCGCGTGTGGCTAGAACATGCAGAGCACCATGACGAGGACCCGCCACCGTTGAGGAAGCATGGGAGATAACGACCGCGGGCCCCAAGTCAACAGGGGGTGCCGGGGACACGAACGGCCCCCGGCTCAACAGGATCGAAGAATGGGACTAATCGATCTTGTTGTTGGTCAGACCGGCGCGGAACACGGTGGCATCGCCATCGGCCTGACTCGGATCGTAGAGGTTCAGGGCAGCCACATACATGGCGGCAGCGGTGACCAGGTCGTCCTTGTAGGTGACCTCGTTGGGAGCGTGAGCCTGAGACTCGGCACCCGGGCCAAAGCCCACGCAGGGGATGCCGTAGCGGCCCTGGATGGAAACGCAGTTCGTGGAGAAGGTCCACTTGTCGCACAGCGGGCGACCGGTGCGCTTGTCCATGCTGGGCTCGCAGCCGATGCGCTCGTCACCGAACATGGCCTTGTGGGCGTCGACGAGGGCCTTGACGTGCGGAGCGGTCTCCTTGTTGATCCACGTGGGGAAGTAAGCCTCGGTCTCGTAGACCTCGCCGGTCCAGGACGGACGGTCGTACATGTACATAGAGACCTTCACGTCGTCGCCGTACTTCTTGGCGGCCGGCAGGTTGCGGATCTCGTCCAGGCAGGACTCCCAGGTCTCACCAGCGGTCATGCGACGGTCGATGGAGATGGCGCAGGAGTCAGCGACAGCGCAGCGGCTGGGGCTGGTGTAGAAGATCTGGCTGACGGTGCAGGTGCCGCGGCCCAGGAAGCGGGCGTCCTCGAAGTGCTCGGGGTTGTACTTGGGGTCGAGCATCTTGACGAGGCCCTTGATGTCGGTCGACTCGTCGCAGCCGTTGTTGTTGAGGGCGCGGACGTCGGCGATGATGTCGGCCATCTTGTAGATGGCGTTGTCGCCGCGGTCGGGAGCGGAGCCGTGGCAGGAGGTGCCGTGAACGTCGACGCGGATCTCCATGCGGCCGCGGTGACCGCGATAGATGCCGCCGTCGGTAGGCTCGGTGGAAATGACGAACTCGGGCTTAATGCCGTCCTTGTTGTAGATGTACTGCCAGCACATGCCGTCGCAGTCCTCTTCCTGGACGGTGCCGACGACCATGATCTTGTAGCCCTCGGGGATGAGGCCCATGTCCTTCATCATCTTGGCAGCGTAGGTAGCAGAAGCCATGCCACCCTCCTGGTCGGAGCCGCCGCGGCCGTAGATGATCTCGTCGGTCTCGTAGCCCTCATAGGGATCGGCATCCCAGTTATCGATGTTGCCGATGCCGACGGTGTCGATGTGGGAGTCGATGGCGATGATCTTGTCGCCCTCGCCCATAAAGCCCATAACGTTGCCCAGGCCGTCGACCTTGACCTCGTCATAGCCAAGGCTCTCCATCTCGGCCTTGATGCAGGCGACAACCTCGCCCTCCTCGCAAGACTCAGAGGGATGCGAGATCATAGCGCGCAGGAAGCGAGTCATATCAGCACGATGAGACTCAGCAGCAGCCTTGATAGCGTCGAAATCGAGTTCTTTAGCCATTGTTCATAACCTTTCAAACGAAGGAATCTACCTGTGAGGTGGCGGAGCGATACCTATTTACTCCGCCCCAACGATTAGCAAGTGGGGTATTCGCCTTCCCAGACGATGCGACGGTACTGATCCGGATCCGTGTCGCCCTCGGTGGAGAAGCAGAGCACGGAGCTCGTCTTGTCCAGGCCGATGAGCTCCTTGAGCTCGGCGTACTCGGGATCGAGCATGAGGGTCTCGACCAGGCCGGTGGTCACAGCGCCGGACTCGCCGGAAATGACGCGCGGGTCGCCCTTCTCGGGGGCGCCCAGGGTGCGCATGCCGCGAGCGGTGACCCAGTCGGGGCAGGACACAAAGGCAGTGACGTGGTTGCGCAGGATATCCCAGCCCAGGATGTTGGGCTCGCCGCAGCACAGGCCGGCCATGATGGAGGGCATGTCGCCGTCCACGATGCGCGGGTCGCCGTCGCCGGCGGCAGCGCCCTTGTACAGGCAGGCGGCAGGAGCGCACTCGACCACGACAAAGGTGGGCGGGTTATCGGGATACAGATTGGTGAAGTAGCCCACCACGGCGCCGGCGAGCGAACCCACGCCAGCCTGGACAAACACGTGCGTCGGGCGGTTGATGGCCATCTCGCGCAGCTGCTCGGCAGCCTCAGAAGCCATGGTGCCGTAACCCTCCATGATCCAGGACGGGATCTTCTCGTAGCCCTCCCAGGCGGTGTCCTGAACGATGACGCCGCGCTCGCAGGCGTCGGCCTCGGCGGCGGCCATGCGCACGCACTCGTCGTAGTTGACCTCTTCGATGGTCACCGTGGCGCCCTCGGCGGCGATGTTATCGAAGCGGGGCTTGGTGGAACCCTTGGGCATGTGCACGACGGCCTTCTGGCCGAGCTTGTTGGCAGCCCATGCCACGCCGCGGCCATGGTTGCCGTCGGTGGCGGTAAAGAAGGTGGCCTGGCCAAAGTCCTTGGCAAGCTGATCGGAGGTCAGGTAATCGAAGGTGCACTCGGCAACGTCCTTGCCGGTCTCGTCGGCAATGTAGTTGGCCATGGCAAACGAGCCGCCCAGGACCTTAAAGGCGTTGAGGCCAAAGCGATAGCTCTCGTCCTTAACGCACAGGTTGGACAGGCCCAGGCGCGCGGCCTGGCCGTCCAGGCGGGCAAGCGGAGTGACGGTGTACTGGGGGAACGACTGGTGAAAGGCACGGGCCTTCTTCACGTGGTCGAGGCTCATGATTCCCAAGTGCTTGTCATCGCTCTTGGGCATCGTGTTGCCCGCCCACTGGATCTTATCGGCCATACGGTGAACTCCTTAAGTCCTCTCTTGCCGGCCCCCGCATACGCGTTTCAGCCCATTCCCATTCATGCGACTGAACTTTTATGTGGATGCCAAACAAAAAGTTTGTTAGCACTGTTCTATCACACTTTTTGCTTGGCAAACCTAACAAATTGTTTGTTGCCGTAATCGGTACCTTTTCGCCGACGAACGGTCACATAACGCAGTGACACTTTCGCTATTTGCGAACAGGTGTGGTTTATGGCACAGTGAACCCAAACTAATTTTTAGGAAGGCACCTATGACCCCCGCACAGATTGAGTTTTATAAGCGCCTTGCACACGGCCTGGCACTCCAATTTGGCCCCAACTGCGAAATCGTCGTCCACGATCTGGAGACCGAGGACGTGGACCACTCCATCGTAGTGATCGAAAACGGCCACGTCAGCGGGCGCAAACTGGGTGACGGCCCCAGCCATATTGTGTTTGAGTCCATGCACGAGGGCACCACCGACGTGCGCGACCGCGAGCCATACCTCACCAAAACCACCGATGGCAAGCTGCTCAAGTCCTCGACCATCTTTATCCGCAACGACGAGGGCAAGCCCGTCGGCATTTTGGGCATTAACTTTGACATTACGCTCATGAAGGCTTTTGAGCGCTCGCTCGATGCCTTTACCGGCACCGGCGCCACGGGCTACACCGAGCCCGAGCCCATTACCAAAAACATCGGCGACCTGCTCGAAGATCTGCTGCGCGAGTGCGAGCAATACGTGGGCAAGCCCGCAGCCCTTATGACCAAAGATGAGCGCATTCGCGCCATTGGCTACCTCGACCGTCGCGGCGCCTTCCTCATTTCCAAGTCGAGCGAGCGTGCCTGCGAGTTCTTTGGCATCTCTAAGTACAGCTTCTATAGCTACCTCAACGAGGCAAAGGCTGCCGCCGGCGACAAGTAGGCAACTCGGCCGGGTCACCTCTCCCCTTTTGGGCGTGAGTTCCAAAATGCACGAATCCAAGACTCGGCCGCGGAGCAAGTTCCATATAATCGATGAGATAGACAGTTCGAAAGGATGGAACAAGATGGGGTCGAGCAACGCATCACGCAACGGCCGCGGAGGCTTCGTTTCTGCCGCCAGGCATGCGAAACGCGCGTTTGACGAGGGCGAAGACGATCTGTTTGCGTTGAGCCTCGACGACGTGATGAGCGACCGCCCTTGGACCGCCGATGAACTCATGGGCGGTGGGGTTCGCTCGGCAGGCCCAAAGCCTACGTCGGCCGCTGCTCCCGCCCCGGCCACGACGCCCGCGCCGGCATCCGTGCCCGCAGATGACTTTGTCACCCGCCCCATCATGCAGGCGCCGCGCCAGGCCGCCCCTGCGCCCCGCCCCACCAGCGATCCGTCCGAGACGGCGGCGTTTCTTGCCGCGGCGACGCAGCGCCATGCGCCCAGCAGCACACCCGCGTATGCCACCCCGCATCAGCCGACATACGCGGCTCCCGAACCCCAGCCCGAACCCGAACTCGAGCCGCCCGTTATGGATCTGGACGACCTCGCCAACCGCCAGTTTGCCTTCGATTCCTGGGCCGCGGCCGACTTGGACGAGACCTCGGCCGGCATGCCGGCGCTCGATATTCCGGTCAACCCGCTGTTTGCAGTTGCCGAGGAGCGCGACTCCGATTACAACGAAACAGCAGCGTACAATAACCGCTTTGATGCCGCGCCCCGTGCCTCCCGCATTGAGACCGAGGGCTACGGATCCGCATCGAGCGCATACGATAACGGCCCGTTTGCCGACGCGTCCGCTCCCGAGCACAACAAGACCGGCGTAAAGGCCGCATCGACATCGTCGTATACCCGCGGCACCGACGACGAGCGCTTTGCCGACTACTACACCGAGGAAGAGCCGCCGCACTTCTCCGAGTTTCCCCAAGCGGCAAAGATCGTCTTTATCGCAATTATCGTGGCCTTACTCGGCGTGATCGCATTTGAGGGATTCCAGCTATTCCGCGGCCCCACCGCGTCCGAATCGGCAACGCAGCAAAAAGAGGACGACAACCAGTACCTGGACATCAACACCCTCAAGGGCGACCCCAACGACGGAGACGACGAATAACAAATGCCAAAAATTGAGGGCCGTAGACCAAATCAACCCCGTGCGCTCATTGCCGCACGGGGTTGATTTTTGTCCGCGTGCGCTGATAGACTCCATCGTGCCCGCAAGGAGCGGGCGCGTTTTATCCAGAGTCGGGGTAGAGAGTTGGCTCCACGATCCCGACGCCAACCGGCCAAGAGGCACGGTGGCCCTGCCAACACCGATGAAAGGAGTCCGTATGGACAATTTCTCCGTGCGCAGCGAGCGCAATTTCCACAACCTGGCAACCAAGCCAAAACGAATGCATCTTCTGGACGGGCCGAGCGGCTATGCCTCGGCCATGGTCAAGAGCAGTCTCTCCCATCAGATGCGCTTTACGGTACAGAAGCTCGAGGAAGAACTCTGTGCTGCTGGCAATCCACATGTGTTGCAGATCAAGCTGCTCGGAGACGATTCGCGCGAGCCGTCCAGCTGGAAGCTGTTTGCAGACGGCACGTGCATCGCGGACGGCTCGGGCGACTTTGCCCGCGAGTGCTTCTGCGAGGGCGCCGAGGTGTTTTTGGACCTGTGTCGTGATGCCGTCGAGGCTGCCGAGCTGCGTCAGTGGAGTCAGAGGGAGTACGAGCTGTTGAGTGCGGCGCGCGGGATCGCGATGGCGTAGGCAAACGCACCCGCCACGCGAGACCGAGACAACGTTGTTGGCAGGATTGTCCCTGCCTGACTCTTTGATTCCACGCCTGACCATATTGCCGTTCACCCGTTCGCCTCAACAGTCGCCAGCAATGCAACGCTATAATTCTGTAAACGCATTTGTATTGCATTTCGAGCGATGGGAGCGCAGATGCCCGATAGCTACAAGCAACTCATCAAGAGCAACCCCGACGAGACCGAGATCAGGAGCTTCCTGGTGGACGGCGACCAGGTCTCCGTGACCCTTCGCATCCCCGATACCCTGCGCGACGCTGCGAAGGAAGAGGCGGCCCTGCGGGGCATGAGCTTCTCCGCCTTCGTGCGCACGTGCATGATTGAAGAGCTCGCGAAGAAGGGGGCGTGAGCATGATCCGGGTCAAGACTCTCACCGTCCAGCTCATAGGCGCGCAGCCGGACCGCATCCGCATCTGCCGCATCGACGGCGAGTCGCTTGTGACCGTCGTCGTTCCGAGGGAAGACCTCGCCGAAGCGAAGTCGCTGCCGAACATCCCGCAGCGCGGCGTCTACTACCTGCTCGACGAGGACCACGGCAACGTGAGCCGCGTCTACGCGGGGCAGACGACCCAGGGCATCGCCCGGCTCGACGCGCACAAGGCGAAAAAGGAGTTCTGGAACAAGGCCGTTATGTTCCTCGATGACGACCAGAACATCAGCAGGGATGCACTGGACGTTCTCGAGGCGAAGGCCATCGACTACGTGCGTACCCACGGCTCGTACGAGACCGACAACTCGGCGACGCCCAAGCCCTACATCGACCCGTACAAGGAAGAGGCCGTCGAACGCCTGCACGATAGGATCCTCTTCAGGATGGCAGCTCTGGGGTACGACCTCGATAGGGTCGACCAGGGTCCGGCTGGTGCGCCGGCGGTCTTCCACACGAAGAAGAACGGCATACGCGGGGCGGGACGCTACGACAAGGCCACCGGGCACTTCACCGTGCTCGCTGGCTCGAAAGTGAACCTCTCGAGACCCGTGCTGAAAAACGCGGCCGTCGCGGCCGCGCGCAGGGAGATCTTCGGCGATTCGGGCGGTATCGCAGAGCTCGCCAGAGATCTCGAGTTCCCGACGCCCAGCGCCGCGGCGGTGTTCGTGCTCGGCGGCAGCCAGAACGGCTGGACCGAATGGGTAAGCGACGACGGAGAAACGCTCAACCAAGTCTATAGAAGCGAGGAAAACTAGATGAACAAGCAGCAATTGGCATCAAAGATATGGGAATCCGCCAACAAGATGCGCTCGAAAATCGAGGCAAATGAATACAAGGATTACATCCTGGGCTTCATCTTCTACAAGTTCCTCTCCGAGACCGAAGTCACCCGCCTGAAGGCACGTGATTTCGCCGAGGAGGATTTGCCGAGCCTCGTGGAAGACGACGAAGAAACGGTCGAGTTTGTCAAGGGCGAGTGCGGCTACTTCATCGCCTACGAGAACCTCTTCTCCACCTGGGTCGCCAAAGGCGGCGACTTCGAGATTTCGAACGTTCGCGACGCCCTCTCTGCCTTTAGCCGCAACATCGATCCCGCCCGCAAGCGTGTCTTCGACGGCATCTTCGACACGCTGCAGACCGGTCTCTCCAAACTCGGCACCGACGCACGGAGCCAGTCCAAGGCCGCTCGCGATCTCATCTACCTCATCAAGGACATCCCGATGGACGGTCGCCAGGACTACGACGTGCTCGGCTTCATCTACGAGTACCTCATCAGCAACTTTGCCGCCAACGCCGGTAAGAAAGCCGGCGAGTTCTACACGCCGCACGAGGTGTCCATGCTCATGAGTGAGATAATCTCGTGGCACCTGGCCGGACGCGAGAACATCACCATCTACGACCCCACGAGCGGATCGGGATCGCTGCTCATCAACATCGGCAAGGCCGTGGCGCGCCGCAACGGCGACCCGGACTCCATCAAGTATTATGCACAGGAGCTTAAGGAGAACACCTACAACCTCACACGTATGAATCTGGTCATGCGTGGAATTCTTCCTGACAACATCGTGGCACGCAATGGCGACACACTCGAAGACGACTGGCCCTGGTTCGACACCGTCGAGAACAAGGATGAGACCTACGATCCGCTCTTCGTCGATGCCGTGGTGTCGAATCCGCCTTACTCCCAGAACTGGGATCCGGAAGACAAGGACCTCGACCCGCGCTTCAAGTTCGGTGTGGCGCCCAAGTCCAAGGCAGACTACGCCTTTTTGCTGCACGACCTATACCACCTGCGCCCCGACGGCATCATGTGCATCGTCTTGCCGCACGGCGTGCTGTTCCGCGGCGGCGATGAAGGCACCATCCGAAAAAACTTGGTGGAGTACCGCCATATCCAGGCCATCATAGGTCTTCCTGCCAACATCTTTTTCGGCACGGGCATCCCCACCATCATCATGGTGCTGCGCAAGCAGCGCGAGTCGAGCGACGTCTTGGTGGTGGACGCTTCCAAGCACTTCGTGAAAGAAGGCAAGAACAACAAGCTGCGGGCAAGCGACATCAAGCGTATCGTCGACGCCGTGACAACGAACGCGACCGTCGACAAGTTCAGCCGCCTGGTTCCCATCGACGAGATCCGCGCCAACGACTATAACCTCAACATCCCGCGCTATGTGGACTCGAGCACGGCCGCCGAAAGCTGGGACGTGTATGCCACCATGTTCGGCGGCGTGCCGAAGGCCGAGGTGGACGCGCTCGAGCGCTATTGGAAGGTATGGCCGAGCCTCAAAGGGCAACTCTACCGTGACGCAGGTGGATCGTGTCTTGTGCCCGCGACCGACGACGTTGCGCAAACGGCGAAGGAAAATGCCGATGTCCGTGCCTTTCTGGACGGATACCGTAATGCGATAAGCGATTTACCTGCCACGCTGCGAAGCCGCTTGGTAGACGGCGCCGATGAAGTTGATACCGTGGCCGAGGAAGAGGTCATCGCGGCGCTATTGAAAGACGCACTGGCGGGCACGGCCCTGGTCGACGGCTACGACGCCTACCAGGCGCTCGACGATGCCTGGGTGGGAATCTCCGGCGATTTGGAGGTCATCCAAACCGAGGGGAAAACCGCCGTGCGCAAGGTAGACCCGAACATGGTGGTCAAGAAGAAGAACGGCAAAGACGTCGAGGTACAGGACGGCTGGGCTGGCCACATCCTGCCGTTTGCGCTTGTGCAAGAGCACCTGCTTGCCGAAGACGTCAAGGAGATTACTTCCCGTGATTCCCGTCTAGGCGAGATATCGCAGGAAATAGACGAGATTCTCGAGAGTTTCGATGAGGAGGACAAGGGGTCTTCCGCTGCTGTCAATGACGAAGGTTCGTTTGTGGCGACTGAGCTCAAGAAGGCTGTGAAGGCTATCGGAAAGCACCCCGAAAACGATTTTGAGCAAGGTCTGGTTCGTGCGCAGGCGCTGCTCGATGAGGAGAAAAGCCTCAAGAAGGCAAACAGGGAAGCGAGAGTGGCTCTTGAGGAGACGACCAAGGAAGTCATCGAGGGCCTGACCGATGCCCAGTGCGACGATCTATTGGTTGCCAAGTGGATAGAGCCGTTGCAGACCGAGCTTCTGGCTCTTCCCGAAACCGTTGTGAGCGACTTCATCGCGAAGGTGGCTGTGCTCAACGCCA
Organism: Collinsella sp.; assembly: GCA_018368055.1. GTDB lineage: Bacteria > Actinomycetota > Coriobacteriia > Coriobacteriales > Coriobacteriaceae > Collinsella. The sequence goes on from JAGZFB010000019.1 coordinate 55,345, forward strand.
AATACGCGACAACCTACTCGGACGTGTGCAACCAGATAGATGATGCAGAAAGCCAGCTAGCAGACATGCTGGGCCAGCTTACGGGCAATGAGTACGACATGGCTGGCATCGCCGAGCTGCGCAAGCTGTTGGGCGGTGAGTAGCATGGCAGAGAAACAAAATACCCCGGAAATCCGCTTCGAGGGATTCACTGACCCTTGGGAACAGCGTAAGCTAGGCAGCATTGCGGCTTCATTTGATTACGGCTTGAACGCAGCCGCAACTGAATATGACGGTCAAAACAAATATCTTCGCATCACCGACATTGACGACACAACACATGAGTTCTTGAAAAGCGATCTTACAACTCCGTTGGCTGATCTTGCAATGAGTGCAGATTATTTACTGGAGGAAGGCGATTTGCTCTTTGCTCGTACGGGCGCAAGTGTTGGAAAAACCTATCTGTACAGGCAATACGATGGAACGGTCTACTTTGCTGGATTCCTGATTCGCGCACGAATCGGAGAAAGTGCTGACCCCGAATTCGTCTATCAGGCAACCCTGACCGATGCCTACAAGAAGTATGTTGCCATAACCTCGCAGCGATCCGGCCAGCCTGGCGTCAATGCTCAGGAATACGCAGATTATCAATTGATGCTTCCTTCTAGAACGGAACAGCAGCAAATTGGGATGACGTTGCGGTCTCTCGACAACCTCATCACCCTTCATCAGCGTGAGCCACGGTTTGCTGATACAGGTTAAATAAGAGTCGAAAGAGCTCTCATGACGATGTCAATGTCCTTGTTCTCGAGCTCTTGGATGACGTGCAGATAGGTTTCCTGGGTGGTGGTCATGCTTGCATGCCCAAGCCTTCGGGATACGCTGGCGATGGAGACGCCTGCGAACAGCAAAAGTGATGCATGTGTATGCCGCAGCCCGTGGACGGATATGGTAGGCACGCCAACATTCTTGCAGTGGCGCGCTAAAACGCTGTTGGCTGTCGAGTTATAGACCTTCCCCTTCGCAAATATGGGCTCGGTCGGCGGAAGGTCTTTGAGCAGTCCAGAAAGTTGCATGATGAGTTGCCAGTCGAGTTGAACCTTCCGCATCGATGAGGCGTTTTTCGTGGGGACGAATCCGCCACCGTTCTTGTAATCCCAGGTCTTGTTCACCGAGAGCGTTTGATGGGCGAAGTCAAAGTCTTCGGGAGTAAGCCCAAGGGCTTCGGAGAAGCGCAGGCCCGTTTTAGCGACTATCAAAATAAGCCAATCCCAACTCGGCCCGCCTGATAAATCAAGGTCGCCGAGCATGGCATGAAGCTCAAACTGGTTGAGATACTTGATCTTTTTCGCCCGCGGCTGTTTCCCTTTGATGATGGCCTTGCGCGTAGGGTCGCGGGGAATGAGCCCCTCGTCAACTGCATCAAGGATCGCCCCCTTAAGCTGATGGTGGAAGTCCATGGTTGTCTGGCGCTCGTGGTGTTCCGCGTAACCATTGATGAGCTGCTGGTACGAGGTCCGGTCGAGATCTTTTATCTTGAGGTCTGGAATCAGCTTGGCAAGCCAAGACTGCGTGAGCCGGTACTTTCCCATGGTGACCTCACGGATGGCCCCTTCTTTGTAGACGCTAATCCATTGCGAGTAGTAGTCGCAGAAAAGAGATTCTTCATTGATACCGATTGGCATTTTTACCCTCTTTCATCATGTGAGTTGGCTCACGCTGATGAAGGGCGATGAGGCTGTCGAGGTTTCCTAGAGAGCGACCTATTTCTAACTGTTCCGTTCTGCTTCGGGGAAAACTGATTTCCGTATCTTCAAGTATTTCTGTATTGATGGAGGCCATCGTGCCGCCAACGGCACGATTGATTATCGAACGTTTAACATCATCCGTGCTCAGTTCGTAATGAAGATAATTAGGACTTATCACCGAGACGGTTGGTCGGGCTCTTAGCACGCGCCCAGAAAACAGCCAGCCGCTTTGAGCTGCGGTTACTTGTGCATTAACGTCAACAGAACCAACACGCGAAAACAGAATATCGCCTTCGATTGCGGAATACTGCTCAAGTCTTGCGCGGTCACTTTCGCTCACCTGAGGTAGGCCAGCTATCTCGTCAGGGAGAAAACCAGATTTGAAATGTTCCGTCGTAACAATGGGAATTCCATCAACTACGTAGTCTTCTGCATGGAGCAGACTTCCGAAAGGTCCTGTTTTAATTGAAGCGACTTCCCCCAACTTACGCTGTTCCCAAGTTGAAACGAGGGGGCGCATGGTCGCATGCGTCCCCTCAGATAGACTAACTTTCGATTTCGTCTGTTCAAAAAAGCCGCTCATTCGTCGATGTCGAAGCCGCCTTCTAGGATGAACTTCTTCAACAGCGCCGCCGCACGGGTGTTCACCTTGAACAGGGGAAGCGTTCTGCCTTCCTTCTGCTCAAAGAAGGCCTTGGCGCGCGCCTTGTCCACCGAGTCCTTCAAATCGTCGAAGCGTCCGAACTCGTTAATGTTCGATTCCGTCAGGTCAAGCGCAGCCATGTTGGCAAGAAGCTCGCCGTCTATGCCGAGCGCCTCGACGATTCGCTCGACTTGAGCGTTTTTCGCCTTGCGGGCATAGGACGTAATGTAATCCCTCAACGTCTTGTCGTCTTCCAGGGCGACGTCCCCTCGCTCGACATCGTGGAGGAACAGCTCAGCGAAGCGTTGGTCATCCTGGCTTAGGGACGCGAACGATCGGTGGAGCTCCTCACGCGCGGCGGCAAGGCCCTCGTCATCCTGCTCAAGGCATTTCAGCCACTTCTCGAAGTTCGCGTTCATGTAGTCGCTGTCTATGAGCCCCGTGTCGATCTCGGTTATATGACCATCGAGCTCGTAGGGCGCTTCGGGCGCGTCGCCAGGCCCGCCCCCTCCTGCGAACAACTCCTTGTACCGCTGCACGAGAATGAGGTAGGTCCGCTCGTCGATAACCGGTTGCACGAAGAAGGACTTGCCCCTCGGCTCGCCTTCCTCCGGCTCCACCTCAAACTCGTAGGTATCCTGCTCCCATGTGAAGCCCTGCACCTTTGCGGCCTCGAGGAACTCGTTGAGCTCAACGAACTCCTTGGCGAACTTGCGCCTGGCTTCCTGCGATGCGGGGAGCTTGGAGAGGTCCCCTACGCCAGCTGCTTCGAAGACCATGAGTATCTCCTGAAGGCGCGCGTCCATCAACGCGATATTCTCCGGTAGTTTCTGGACGAACATGTCGAGCGGGCGGTCTCCCGAATACAGCTTCACTGCCGCTTCGATATACCCCTTCATGGTGTGGGGATGACGGTAATAGCGGATCGTGCCGAAGGGCTTGTCGGGGCCGAACAGGCGATTCGTGCGGCTGAACGCCTGGATGATGCTCTCGTAGTCGATGACCTTGTCGAGGTAGAGCGTGTTTAGCCATTTGGAGTCGAAGCCCGTGAGCATCTGGTCCACTACGATGAGCAGGTCGATGCGAGAGTCGCGGTTGGAGTCGACGTTGACGTAGGGCTTCTTGTGAGACAGGCGCGCCGAGATGTCCTTCTTCATAGCGGGCCATGTAGGGATGGTGAACTCCTGACCGTATGCCTTGTTGTAGTCTTCTATGAGCTCGACCAGGGCATCTTCCTTCACCGTAGAGCCGGCGTTGTTGTCAATGCTCGGATCGAAAAGGGCGGTCACTTTCATCTGCGGGGCGCGTTCCTTGAAGGCTCGGTAATAGTCGATTGCCTCCGGGATGGAGCTTGTCGCCAAGATTGCATGGAACTTGTTGCCGTGGGAGAGCACCGGGAAACGGCGCAGGATGTCCTCTACGACCTTTTCGTGGTGCGGAGTGTCGGGCCAGTATTGGGCGCGGGTGAGGAAATCCTCGATGCCCTTGATGCGGTTGCCGGCGCTGTCGACCATCGGTCCCATGGGGACCTTTGCCGAGTCCATATAGTAGTAGAAGACCTTGCTCTTTCGATCGTCGAAGATGGCTTCGGCTACTGTTGCGGCTTTCGCTTGCTCTAGGGCGACCGCCTCGCGCACGTCGTGGTCGTCGAAGGTCGTCACCATATATGGGTCGAAGCCCAGGACGTTGCCGTCGCGGATGCCGTCTGCGATGCTGTAACGGTGCAGACACTCGCCGAACACCATGGCGGTGGTGGAGCCCTTCTTCTGGTTCTCGTCGAGAATCGGCGTACCTGTGAAGCCGAAGAACAGCGCGTTGGGGAACGCGCGGCGTATGTCCTGGAGCATCTCGCCGAAAGTGGAGCGGTGGCACTCGTCGATGACGAACACGATCCGTTTGGAGGCTAGGCGGTTGAGTTCCGCCTGGGTGATTCTGCCCTCGCCGGCCTTCACGTTGCTCATCTTCTGGATAGAGGTCACGATGAGGCGGTTCTTGGGGTCGTCGCTCGCGAGCTTCGACTTCAGCACCTGCGTGTTCTCGGTCCCCTGCACGTCGTCGGCGTCGTCTGCGAACGCGCGGTACTCGGAGAGCGACTGCGTGCCCAACTCGATGCGGTCCATGAGAAAGATCACCTTGTCGGCGTCGCGCGAGTCAGCTATGAGCTGGGCAGATTTGAAGCTCGTCATGGTCTTGCCGGAGCCGGTGGTATGCCATATGTAACCGCCGGGGCGCCCCGGGGTGCTGCTCTTGGGTCTCTCGTCCCATTTGCACTTGCGCACCTTGTCGGATATGGCGGCGGCCGCGTAGTACTGGTAGCTGCGCATGACTTTCAGGCAGCCGTCCGAGCTGTCGGCCACGGTGTAGAAGCCAATGAGCTGGTGCGCCATTGGAATGGAAAGCAGCGTGGAAGTGAAGCGTTTCCATTCGTCGGTTCCGGGTTTGTCGCCCGCGCAGACGGGCTCGTTGTTGAAGTCTTCCCAGTGGAAGAAGAAGTTCGGGTTGAATGCGCCCGTGCCAGGGTTGGCGAAATAGCGCGCCTCGTCGGGGGTCATCCCCACGAAGATCTGCGTCAGGCGGAAGAGCCCCGTGAACACGCCCTCGTGGGCATACTTCTCGATCTGACCAGTAGCCTGGCTGACGGGGATGCCGCTACGCTTGAGCTCGATATGGATGACCGGCATGCCGTTGATGAGCAGGCACAGGTCTCCACGGCGGTCGTTCAGAATCTTGTTCTTCGCAGGATAGACCGGCTGCTGAGCTATCTGGTAGCGGCTCTGGCCGGCTGCGATCTCCTGACGATCATAAATCTTCAGGCTCACCTCCTTGCCCAGGTGAAGCGCGTCGTCGGGGTTGTCGCGCGTGACGGCGACGGTCTTTCCGTTGATGAACCCGTTGAGTGCGAGTGGGGTCTTGAGCGTTTCGATTTGTTCGATGATCTGCGCCATCTCGCCCTGGGTGAGCGGGCAGCCGTTCAGGCGGTCTATGTCGGCGTTGTTCTGGAACAGAATCTTCGCCCAGTTGTCGATGAGGTCCTGCTCGGTGGGATAGCGAAGCACACCTCCCGCGTCGTCCCAGCCGTGCTGCTTTAGCACGGTTATGACCGCTTCTTCGAACGAAGCCTCTTTATCGAAAACCATAGCAAAACCTATCTGCACAATTGCAAAAAGCGCATTTAACTGTTCCAAACATTATAGGTCACGCGGCAATTTCCCCGGGATGGCTCAGGCCCATTACAGTCTGCAATAGGTCATCGATAAATTTCGATGGCGAGCATTCGGCGCATTGCCTACGATACGGGCAAGCCCCGAGGGGCCGCCGATCAGACGCCTCCGGATGGCTGTCTGCCTCCTACCTCCCCTCCGCCTTCAGCTTCAACAGCAGATCGCCCAGCTCGGGACACTTGCTGGAGAGGCGCGTCTGGGGTCGCTCGCCCATCCCCCACCGCTGGCGGACTTCCTGGGCGTGCGGACTCACGTGATAGTCCCCCTCCATCATCTGCTTGAGCAGCTTGGCGGTCACGCGCGCATCGGCAAGGGCGCTGTGGGCGTGACCCGTCGACTCGTCAAACTCGATGCCAAACCACGTCGCCGCGTCACTCAAAGAGACGCGCCCGTGGCTGCCCACGTCCATGATCGAGGTGTAAAACGCCTGCAGGTCAGCCCAGTCCGTAGGAAATGCGGCAAGGTCGATGTGTTTTGCCTGGCACTCGGTCAAAAGTTGTCGCCGGTCCGCCCCGCTCCAGCAAACCACCTGGGCGGAGTAGCGACCGATCCAATCGCTGAGCCTTTTGATCACCATGTAGAGCGGATCGGCCATCGCGGTGTCCACGGCTGATATCCCCGTAAGCTCGCGGACGGAAAACGCAACGCCTTCGGTAAATTCCGTCTGCACAAACTGCGAGAACTCGCCCATAACGTTGCCGTGGTAATCAAGCTTGACGGCGCCGACCTCGATAATCTCGTTGCGCAGCCCACGTCGCTGGCGCTGCTTTGGCACCGGCGCAAACTCAAAGTCCAGCACGATCTGGCGCGCAAAGTTCGTCGTATCGATAGCCGAGATACCCGGCGTCTTTTCAGCTGACACGGTTAGGGCCTCTCTCCGTCAAATGCCGCTTGTTACATAAGCGACTACATTGCCGTAAGGATAGGCGCCCGTGCGGACACAAAAGCGGGGTGCAACGTCATGCGCCGGTCGCACGCCATGCAGACCGCCCCAAGAGAGTCGCCCGCTCTATTCAAATGCATGAAAAAGATTTAGGCCCGGTGACTTGAATCAGCGGTCATCCCGAGTCCATCAATATGCAGTGTACCTACAGAGGGCTGGTTAATCAAACGGGCTTTCGGTGACGAAGACCTGCGCGTCTATCCCCAATCGCCCAGCGCCGTCTTCTGCCGCCCTTACGAAAGGCTGCTATTCGAGGGAATCACGTTGCTGTTATTATCGAACATATATTCGTATTTATGACCGCGCTTTGATAGCATGGCAGTTGTTGACGGCAGTTCCATGTGCCGGGCAGCGCCCTCCATGCGACGGGAGGTGATGCCCATGACCGATCTGATTGATTTCGTGAAGCTCCTGACCGCT
>JAGZFB010000020.1:0-40726 GCA_018368055.1 Collinsella sp.
GTCGAAGCCCACGCTGTAGCCCTTGGTGCCCCACACCGGGCAGCCGTACACCTCCATCTCGGAGGGCGACCACACCTTGCCGATGTCCTGCCAGCTCCAGCTGTTGGAGTCGCTGAGCGCGCCGCTCGCGCTGTAACGCTCCTCAAGCAGCACGCGCTGGGTGAGCAGGTACTTGGTCAGCCCCTCGGGCAGGCACGCCTCGAACAGCTTCTCCCACGCCTTGAGGTTGCTGTTCAGGTACGGGTTCTTCACGTCTGCGGTGCCCTGGTTGGTGTTCGCGGTGTTCCACATCAGGTAGCTGTCGTTGGCCACGCCGGTGACGGTCTTGGCCACGGCGACGGGCGCGGACGCGATGAACGCGATGTGGTGGCCCTTGGCGCTGTCGCCGCACTGGTAGTACGGGTCGAAGTGCGCAAGCAGGAAGCGCACGGACTGCTGGCCCGTGATGGCCGATGCGCTCACGAGCGGCACGTCGATGTAGTCGCCCACACGCAGGCCTGCGAAGTTCGCGGCGGCGATGCGCTTATGCAGCGCGTCGTACACGCTGCCGCTGCCGATCTCTCCCGCCAGGATGGTGGCGATGTTCTGCTTGCCATTTATCCTCCTTAGGAAAGGGTTACCGTGCTGCCCGATACCGAGCACGTGCTGCCGAACGTCACCGTGTCCCCGGATACCGACGCCTTGCCGGCAGGGCAGTAGACCGTGCCGTCCATGTAGATGAACTTGTCTGTCGCGTCGGCGAGCATCGTCGCGAGCTTGCCGTTCTGGCGGCGCAGCTCGGCGATGTCGGACTCGCCGGCGGCGCCCTGCGCCGCCGCGTTCGCGATCTGCAATGCCGCGCTTGCCGCCGCATCGGCCCTCGACGCCGCACCGCTAGCGGCGGATGCCGCATCGAACGCGGATTGACCGAGCCGAGATAGCTCAGTGCTCCACTTCCTATAGAGCTCGTCGAGCTCCTGGTCGTAGCTGACGGCAGGCCCTGTTGTCCCGTCCACATTTCCCAGGATGACGAGCGCGAAGTCCTCGGTCGTCTCGGAGGCCCCGTTGGCGCTGTAGAACTCGAAGTATGCCAGCCTGCACCTGCCGGTGCCGTTGACGGCCTCCGGCGCCAGCGTGGCGCTCACCGATACCGTGCCGACGGTGGCGGCACAGCGAGCCCACGTGCCGTCGGAATGGAGCACGCACAGGCGCGCTGACTGGTAGGTCGGCGTGTAGGCGGCGCCGTCCGTGGTGAGTGTCGCGGTCACCCGCTGGGTCTGGGTCTCGCCCCGACGCACGGTGACGCGCTGCGGGACGGTGCCCGGGCGCTTGCGCATGTCGAGTGATATGGCGTGGTTGATCATTCCGTGGCCTCCAGCGCCTTGAGGGCGGCGAGCGCGGACCTGAAGGCCTCGACCGGGTCGACGGCCTCAGTCCCCTCCCCCGTCTCGTCGGCCGTGGCTGGCTGCGGGTCGACGATGGCCGAGAGCGCATCGAAGCACGCCACGGTGGCAGCCGTGCGCTTGTCGACGTACCCGGCGGTCGCCAGCGGGATGCCGTTGACCGTGGGGTCTGGCTTGCGGACGTCCGCGGCCTTGACGACCTCGCGCGAGCCGTCGTCGTACTGGGCGACAAATATGAGTCCGGCGTCCTCGGCGCGCCGGAGCACGTCCGGGTCGTACTCCGTCAGGCACTGTTCGTTGTTTCCGATGATGTCGTGGACGGCGTAGCCCACGACGATTTTCTTGCTTGCTTCCATTCCTTCTTGTCCTTTCATCTCTTATCCGCTCCACCCGGACGGCATGGCCGACACGCCGATCAGCAGGCCGTTCTTGAACTCGAGCACCGACGATGTCTGGGACTGGTCGTTGAAATATGTATTGCCGTTCTCCGTGTAAAGCGGATGGTATGCCGCTCCGACCTTGGTCGTCAGGCCCGACCACGTCGTGACGCTCGTGTCGGCGCTGCCGCTCACACTGAGCCTCGGGGTCGAGACTCGCACGATGCCCTGTCCCTGCAGCTGCAGTCCGTGGTAGATAATCGACGGATTGTCGATGTCATGTGACGTTGAGGAGCATTCGATGTATCCGTACTGCGTGCCGTCCTTGAACCCAGCCAGCTTCCCGCTCGAGTCGAGTTCCATGGCGTACCCGCTGCTGCGGTTTCCACCGGTGAAGCTTCCGGTCGCCGTGATGTTCTTCGCCGTCATGTAGTTGGTCGTCAGCACGCCTTCCTTGAGGTTCCACGAGTTGCGCCCCTTTGCGTCCGCGAGAGTCCCGGTTGCGATGTATGTCGCGTTGACGTAGACCCTGTTGTTGCTCATGTAGAGCCCCTGGTCGGCACCGTTGTTGGTCAGGCGGTCGAAGATGGCCTTCTGGTCCATCTGCTCGTCGTAGGCGCTCAGGATGCCGTCGGCGTAGTCCGACGCGTTCTTCTGCTCGATGGCGTGGCGCGCCCCGGTCGCGGCATCGGCGTAGTCCTTGACCGCGCTCGAGTAGGCTCCGAATGCGGCGTCGTACTCGTGCATGGCAGCCTTGAGCTCCTCGGCGGTCTTGCATATGAGCACCTTGTCGACCTTGTCGGCATAGGAGCCGTACGTGCCGCCCTCGTCGGTCGTGCCGAAGGCCTTGGTGTAGCGGGGGCCGAGGACGGACGAGAGGAACTGGGCGCTGAGGGCCTTGTTCGACTTCAGCGCGTTGTACTGGCTCGTGAGCTCCTCGCGCTCTTTGTCCACGTCCTGCTTGGCCTTCTTGACCGCCGCCCTCTCCGCCTCGGTCACCACACCGTCTTTGGCGAGGTCCTGCACCGTCGTGTCGAGGCCGTTGAGCGAGCCCGTCAGGTCGTGCGCGCTCTGATAGGCCTTGTTGTACGCGGCTTCCAGCACCGGCGCCGTGTGGGTGACGCTGCCGTCGCCGTAGGTGACGCGCTCCATCGACCAGACGAAGTATCCGTTCGACCATTGCGGGAGGTCCTCGGACCATCCCAGCTCTGGGTTCTGCGCATTAATTGGCGGCACGCTGTCCGACTGGTTCCTCGCGTACAGCTTCACGCGCGCCGCGATGGCGCTGCCGGCCATCTGGTTTGATCCGTTGATGGCCTTGGCGAGGCACGGCGCGGTGTACGTGACCGAGCCGTCCGTCCACGTGATCTTGCTCCTCGTCCAGATGTACTTGCCCTTCGCCCACGCGGGCTGGGCCTCCGACCAGCTGCCGCCGGACTGCGCCGTGGAGCTCGTGGAGAGGTAGTACTGCTCGACGATGCCGCGCACGCCGGTACCGGTCGAGCCCTTGTCGCCCTTGGCGCCGTCGATGCCGCTGATGCACACGGGCTCGCTGTACTCGATGTCGCCGGACTGCATGGTGGTCTTGGTGCGCGTCCAGATGTACTTGCCCGACACCCATTGCGGCGCCGTGGTCTGCCATCCGCCCTGCGGCTCGGTGACGCGCGACGTTCCCTGGGCGTACTCGACGTCCACCGACGCTATCACGGCATCGGCGACGGCGATGTCCTTGTCGCCGAGCTTCGCGCCGGGGCCTAGATGGACCTCGCTCTCGTCGAGGTTCCAGTAGTTCTTGCCGCTCCTGTCTTGGATGGTTCCGGCCTTGATCAGGTCGCCCATGAGCGTGCCGACCGTGATGAGGTCGGCGGTGAAGCCCGCGCCGGTGCCGAAGGTGCGCCAGTCCCACGAGCCGTCGGCCTTGCAGCCGGAGGCGATGCGGAAGCCCTGCGAGCACAGCTGCATGGCGCTGCCCTTGCCCGTGGTCGAGCGGCCGTTTGCGTCCATGGGTACGGATGCGTAGATTGTCCCCTGCTCGAAGCTGGTGAAGGTGTAGCTGCTGCCGGACATGTTGAACTGTGTGTTCATCGCGTCCACGACCTGCTGGAGGTACGACGGCGGCGTCGATGCCGCCACGTCCCAGCTGGACGAGCGCTTGGACAGGCTGGACACTTTCTGCTGCTGCGCCAGCAACATGTCCGCAATTGTCTCGGTCACGTTGCCGAGCGTCACGCGGACGGTGCCGCCGAGCTCATCGGTGACGAGCTTGGTCACGCGGCCCTCGCAGCGCAGCGCCGGGCTGAATGCCGTATCGACGATCTGGACGTCGTCGCCCACGGCGACGCCCTCCCACTCGCGTCCGAACTGCACGAGGTCGACGGCGTCGGCCTCGTAAGTCACTCCCGGCTCTTTGCGGGAGTCGAGGTACGCGCGGGTCTCGGCGAGCAGCGTCGCCGCGTCCTCGCAATTTGGATTTTCATATTGCCCGAACACGTGCGCGCGCCCGCCCCTGCCGTCGGGTCGACCGTAGAGCTTGAGCGCGGTCGCGTCCTCCACGTAGTTCTTGCCGTTGTTGATGTCGCCGAAGGTCAGCTTGCGGCCGTATCCACCGGTATCCGTCTCGATTCCCTTGCCGTAGCCGTAGCAGGCCGTTATCGCCCCGTAATGCTCGGTGCGGGAGACGGATGCCAGGTCCTTGGTGTAGGTGAACCGGCGGTGACCGCCCTTCGCGCCTCGATGCGAGCGGATGCCCACCCTGCGAGAGGTCACCCTGCCGCCGGATACGGTGATTTCAGTCTCAAGCTCACCGCCGCATTTCAAGATTGACTGGAGAGCCTCGCGCGCCGAGGTGTGGTAGAAGGTCAGGCCCTTGTCGACGGTGCCGGTCTGGTCGACCGTTCCGGCGGTCCAGCGGGTCGGCCCAAGGCAGACATTCAGCGCCTGCAAGAAGCCGTAGCCGTAGGGGCGCTTGTCCTCGATATAGTCGCCGTACGTCTCGCAGATTGAGTTGATCGCCGTGTCCGTGTAGACCGTATCGCCTCCGGCGTGGAGGCCCTTGGGGTCTTGGCAGACGTGCTCGTGGACCTTGCCGAGGCGGTCGGCCCACACGAGGCGGTAGCCCTGCTTGAGCGCGAAGGTCGTGACGATGTCCACGCTGTCCTCGCCGTTGAGCTCGTCGGTATGGGTGAGGGAGAGCAGCTCCTCGGGGCCGATTGTCGATACGTAGGCGTCCTGCCACGTGTATACGTCAATTCGCACCTAGAGCCACCTCTCCTCCCATTCGAGCGTCGCGGTGCCGCCGCTCGTCTTGATCTGCTGCACGCCGTCGAGCGAGAAGAAGTCGCTCGCGACGGTCACGGGCCAGTCCGCGCCGTTGACGGTGCAGCGCTCGGCGCGCATGTCCAGCACGACGGTCTGTGCGCCCGTGAACGACGCCTCGACGCGGACGAACCGCCCGGTCGAGACGTTGGTGATTGTCCAGCTCGAGCCTGCCGGGGGCCTACACGTGACCGTAGGGTAGGCCCTGTAGTTGCCCCCGGCGGCGACGGCGCGCTGGGATGCCGACACCTGCTCGGAGCGCCGCTGCCCGTAGGCGGCGGGGTCTGCACAGTAGAACCCGAGCGTGAGATTCGGCATGTGCGCGTTGCGCCCCTGCTCCGCCCCTCCCATGTAGCGCGCGAGCATGTAGCGCTCGGGAGCGTCGTCGAGCACGAGGGCCTTCTCGCCGCCGGACAGCGCCGAGGCGAGCACGGCCCTTGCCTCGGCGACCTCGTCGAGGGAGCCGCCGACGATGTTGCAGTCGACCGCTATCTCGACGGGCTCGAGGCCCGTGGCGCGGACGTGCGTGCCGTCCATGCCGGGGACCTCGGTCTCATCGAGCCGCACCTTGGGGACAACCGGTCTCGTGACCTTGGTCACCAGCAGGTACGGCGTGAGGTCGATTCCTCCGAATATCATGCGAACCCCCTTGCGGCGAGCGTGTGCCTGCCGCGCATCGCGATGGCGGAGGAGACGCGCTCCGAGTCGATGTACAGGTTTCCGTCCTTGTCCCTGATCTGCTCGAGGACGGACAGGATGCCGGCGAGGGCGTCGTCGGAATCCTCCTCGGGACGCGCCGGAGTGTAGACAGCGGACGGCGCGACGGTCAGGCCCGTCGAGAGCATCCCCTGCGCGGTGTCCATGGCGCCGCTGATGGCGGAGACCACGGTGCCGGTGCCGGAGCCGATGCCCTGCGCCCAGCCCTGCATGAGGGCCTTGCCCGAGAAGGTCGTGTAGCCGTGCCCGGAGAAGGGGCCGACCTTTGCCGGCGAGAACGGGAAGAAGGAGCGGATTCTGGAGACTGCACCGGAGACCGCCGAGGTCACCGAGCCGATAGCGGACATGATGCCGTCCTTCAGGCCGTTGAGTATCGACTTGCCGGAGTTGAAGAGCCAGTTGCGCGCGCCCGAGAAGAATCCGGTGATCTTGCCCTTGATGCTCGTGACGGTCCTGTAGACGGAGTTGATTCCGTTGGACGCCGCGCTCTTGATGCCCTCCCAGATGGACGAGCAGGCGCTCTTGATGCTCCCCCACATGCTCGACCACGTGGAGCTGATGCTGTTGAGCACGGAGCTGATCACGCCGCTGACCTGATTTATCGCCGAGTTGACGGCGAACTTGATGCGTCCCCAGACCACCTCGGCGAAATCGCGGACGGTGTCCCACACGCTCGACCAAACCGAGCTGATTCCATCGAGCGTGGACGTTATCACGGACTCGACGACCCCGATGGCCGCCCGCACGGCGAACTCTATCTGAGACCAGACGAGCTCGGCTACCGACTTGATGGTATTCCAGACCGTATCCCAGTCTCCGCTTATCGCGGCGGTGACCGTGGAGATAACCGTCTGCACCACGGCCATCGCGACCTGGACGGCAGTGGAGATTGCATCCATCACGCCAGTCAGGACAGCGGAGATCACGGGCCAGACGGCATTCCAGACGGCGGAGATGATGCCCATCGCCATCTGGATGGCGCCCTGGATGAGCGGCATCGCCGCCAGCACGGCGGACAGCACGGACTGCACGGCGGGCATGGCGATGGCGACGAGCTGCGAGACGGTCGTCATCACGTCCGCGATGACACCGACCAGGAAGCCGATGACCGGCGACAGCGCCTGCACGATGCCGAGCACCACCTGTATGCCGGTGGAGAGCACCGGCAGCACGGCCTGCGCGATGTTGAGCAGCGCCGTGCCGATTGGCGCGATGAGCGGCGCGATGAACCCGATTGCCGCCTTGATGCCGTTACCGACGGACGTGGCCACGCCAAGGATGGCCTGAAGCGCCGAGCAGATCTGCGAGGAGTCCAGCTTCGGCAGCTTGATACCGATGCCGGCGAGCGCCCCGACGGCGATGTTCCACGCCGTGGCGAGCGCCTCGGACACGATGGGCGTGAGCACCGACGCGATGCCGGAGAGCGCCGCGGGGAGCGCCTTGATGATGCCCTGCCCGATCTGCGCGACGCGCGGCGCGATGTTCTTGGCGACCGCGCCGACGGACGTGAGCAGCTGCCCGGTGAGCTGCGAGAAGTCCACGTCGTCTCGGCCCAGACCGGTGAGGAAGTTCTCCCACGATGCCTTGGCCATGCCGATGGAGCCGGAGATGGTCGTCGCGGCTTCCTTGGAGGTCGTGCCGGTGATGCCCATCTCGGACTGCACGGTGTGGATCGCCTCGACCACGTCGGCGTAGCTGTCGATGGTGAGGTCGGCGGTCTTGCCCTGCGTCGCGCGCAGCTTGTTGGCGTCCGCGATGAGTCTCTCCATCTCGGACTTCGTGCCACCGTAGCCCAGCTTCAGGTTGTCCAGCATCGTGTAGTTTTGCTTGGCAAAACCTTGGTAGGCGTTCTGGACGTCGGCCATGTCCGAGCCCATCTTGTTGACGTTGTCCGCCATGTCGCCCATCGCCGTGTTGGCGGACTCGGCGGCCTTCGCCACGTCGCCGCCGCACGAGCTCACGAGCGAAGCGGCGAAGCTGGTCGCCTGGGTCATGTATTGGTTTGCGCTCATGCCGCACGTCTTGTACGCTTCCGCGGCGTATCCCTGCAGTTTGCCGGACGCGGAGCCGAAGAGCGTATCGACGCCGCCGACCAGCTGCTCGTAGTCGGCGTATGCGGATACCGCAGCGCCGCCGATTGCGGTCACCGCCGTGGTGAGCGCGCCCATGCCAGCCGCGGCGACGGTGCCCACGCCCCTTGCGACGGTGCCGAGCCCGCTCAGCAGCCCGCCCGAGCGCTTGACCCCGCCGTCCACGCCGGAGGTCATCGAGTCGCCGAATGACTTTCCGGCCTTGGAGCCCGTGTCGCCGAACTCCGAGCAGATGCTGCCGGCGAAGCCCTTCATGGACGGCATGAGCGTGATGCATGCCGAGCCTACGCTAGTCGCCATCCCGTCCTCCTAATCCTAGAATATCGTCGATTTCCGCCCTGTTCGCGAGGGCGTTGCGCTGATGCCTCTTGAGCTCCGCGAGCTGCCCGGGCGTCTTGAGCGGCTGCGGTTCCTGCGGCGGCCGGTGCTTCTTGTCGCTCAGCCCCCACGCGAGGCTCCTGAGCTGATGCTCGATGCGCCAGAGCATGTACGTCTCCTCGCTCCATTTGAGCTCCGGGTACATGCGGCGCGCGCACCTCGACTCCTTCGGCAGCTGCTCCCACAGGAGGGCGGCGCGCCGGAGGTCGTCCGGTCCGCCCTCGAGCGGGAGGTCGATGCCGTAGTACTGGCGGAAGTCCGCTACGACTTCTGCGCGGTGCCCTTCGAGCTCGAGGACGAATCCTGGGAGTTTTTTGCCTTCGCCGCCTCGAATGCGGCCTGCATGAGCACGCCCGTGGACTCGACGGAGCCGCCGAGGCGCTCCATGTACTCCTCGTCTCGGCCAGCGAAGACGCGCTCGAAGGCCTCGAACATGCCGCCCGGCTCGGTCTCGCTCTTGGCGAACTGCTTGTTGGTCTTGTAGCTGAGCAGCTCGTCGAGGTCGGCGGTGAACTCCCCGTCGATACCGGGGATGGTGAACGTGAGCTCGGTCATTCCTAGCCCTCCGTGGTCTCGGTGGACTGGATGTAGTCGTAGCAGGTGTTGCCGTCCTCGTCGGTCAAGTACTTGACCGTGAGGGCACGCGCGGCGAGCTCGCCCACGGCGAGGGTGAGGTCGTCCAGCTCGGAGGACTGGGCGAGCGGCACCACCTTGCGCCAGCGGCGGCCGTCCTTGAGGACGAGCTCGAGCACGGCGGGCCACGTCTCCGTGGATTCGCCATTGTGCTTGACGGTGATCATGCCGGCCTCGTCCTTGACGTTGCCGGAGCCGTACATGACCTTGAGGGTCGCGGCCTTGATCTCGGCGAGCGTGAGCTGCGCGCTCTCGACGCGAGAGGTCTGCGGCGACGCCATGAGGTCGCCGTTCATGTCCTTGATGTCCTCGGAGTCGGTGTCGAGCGTCTCGACGTAGCCGTCCTCGCTGATGTAGCCGAGGCACTTCCACGCCTCGGGCAGCGCGGTCGTGTAGTCGGTCGGCAGCGCCGTTCCGACGGGAGCGGTGAAGATGTAGCCGCCCTTGACTCCCTTGGCGCTGGAGACGTTGGCGACGTTGTTTTTGTTGCTTTCTGCCATGATTGCTCCTTATTCGCAGATGGTCAGGTTGATGTTCGTCTGGTATCTGGGAGTCCCCGTGTCGGGGTCGTCCCATCGGTAGGTGCCGTCGGGCACGGCGGAGAACACGTTCGGCTCGTCCTCGATGGCGGAGCACGCCCGCTCGACGGCCTCGGCGATCTCGTGTGCGCGCCTGCGGGTCTTCGCCCACGACGTGGCGAGCACGCGCGGCGACTGGATGAACCGCGTCGCGCTCGTGGCTGCGAGGGTGACCTGGACGAACTCATCGGGTCTCTCGCGCGGAACGTCCGGCACGCACTTGATGCCGGTCGCGTGCATAAGGCGCTGGGCCACTACCCTCTCGATGTCCATCAGTCACCCCCGAAGACGGATTGCAGGCGGTTGTGCTTGCGCTCGCTCACGTTGGCGTGCTTGCTATCCGTGTAGACGACGCGGCCCCTCGCAAGCGAACCGCCTGCGACCGCGGTGCTGTAGCCGTTCTCGCCGTACTTCGGCGTGAACGTGGAGTTGCATGCGGCCGCGGCGGCGTTGGCCTTCTCGGTGAGCATGGCCTGCACGCCCCCGCCGTTCATGACCTCGGCGTATCCGCCGCGGTTCCAGCCCTTCCACTTGATCTTGACCTCGCACTTCGCCCTAGCCATCGGTTCGGGTCACCTCGCAGGTGAGGTCCCAGGGGCCGGGCGTGTTGGCCGCGGTGTATCGCTTGGGGTCGCCGACCACCTTGTAGTCGGTGCCGCGCACCGTGACCGTCGCGTCCTTCAGGGACACGTCGGCGCCCTTCGGGAAGCACAGCGTGAAGGCCACCGTCACGCCGTTCGGGCGCGTCGAGTCGAGGTCGGCGGTCGCGCCGGGGCAGACGACCACGTTGTCGACCGCCGTCTCGGTCACCGCCTCGCCGGCCGGCTCGCCCAGCTCGTCGAGCGAGTGGGCCGCATTGCGCACGGTCACGGTCTCGCCGGAGATGAGGCACGTCATTCGGTCACCCCACCCCTCTCGAACGGGGTGAGCGCCCCGAGCGCCTGGCCCGTGAGCCCGAGGCGCCTGAGGTCGCTCTTCCCGAGGTACATCTCGCCGAGTGCCGAGCCGTAGGTCACCGATGCCGTGTAGCCGCCCGCCCCCTGGCTGTACTGCGTGGCGCCGGCCATCGCGGACGGTGCCGAGAGCACGCGGTTGACCAGCAGGCAGCACACGGCGGGGGCGGCGCGGTCGAATGCCGGGCACGCCCCCTCGATGTACTCGCCGATTCGGTCCTCATACGCCGAGAGCATCAGGTCGGATGCGTCCTGAAGCAGCACACCGGTGCGGGCCTCGTCCGCGGGCTCGCCGTAGCGGGCCTTGTAGTCGTCCACGCTGGCGAGCGCGGCCATGGCTACTGGGCCTCCATGATCCCGGCGTCGACGAGGGCCTGCACGACCTTCGCGACGGTCGGGCTGGCGCCGGGGTTGGCGACCTTCTTGGGCAGCACGAGCGGCTTGCCGTCGGGCGAGACGAGCGCAACGTGCTGCGGGAGGATGCTGGACGCCTTGCCCGCGTCCTCCACGATGAACTTCTGGACTAGATGAGCCATCTCGGGACCTCCTAGGCGCTCTTGAGGACGGCGAAGGCCTTGGGGTCGAGTACCGCGTAGGCCAGCACGGCCTCGGTGCGGTAGGCGATCTGGTTGTAGCCCTTCAGGTCCTGACCGGTGTTGTCGGGGTCGCCGTACTCGATGACCTCGGCGGTGATGTCGCGGACCATGCCCCACTTGATGGCGGAGAAGTCGCCCATGATCGCGGAGACATTGGTCGGGGTCTTGGCGAGACGGCCGTTCACGGTGCCGGACACGGAGGCGGGGATGCCGTCGAGGTTGCCCACGTTGAGGGAAAGCGGCACCTCGGGGTACAGGCGCTGCCCGGTGGCGGGCACGCGCAGCTTGCGCAGCTCGGAGGCGAACTGGCGGCTCATGGCGATGCCGTTGATGCCGTAGTCGAGCAGGGCGTCGGAGAGGGAGTCGATGTCGTCGACCGGGGAGTCGGTCTTGGCGACGCTGTGGACGTCCTTGTCAGCGGTCAGGGCGGTGTAGCCCGTGAGGCCGAGGCCGGTCTTGGGGTTGATGGCGTGGTAGACGATGTAGTCGAGCGCGCGGCCCGCGGCGGCGGTCTGGTCGGCGATGATGTTGGAGATGATCTCCAGCTGGTTGTCCTCGTCGGCCCACTTCAGCTCGTCGGAGACGCGCGTGGTCGTGACGATCTTGGCGCGCTTTGCGACCACGGGGTCGGTGGAGATCTCGGAGCCAGACTTCTTGCCGCCCTCGGCGACGACCTCGGCCTCTGCGGTCGGGTTGAACACGAGATAGGTCGTGTCGGCGAACTTCTGCGGCGTGCTGGGGCTCAGCGTGGCGATGGTGGAGGTGTCCTTCACCTTGCCGATGATGGTGGAGACCACGCTGGACGGCAGCTTGATTTTCTGGGTGTCGTTTGCAGCCATTTCTGTGCCTTTCTTCGGGTTTGGCTTACTTCAGGAGGCGCTTGGCGAAGTCTCGCAGCGCCTCGTCCCCGCCCTTGCCGCCCTTGTCGAAGCTGCCGGGCTTCTCCACTCGCGGTGCGGGCTTTGTCTTGAATGCGGCGAGCATCTTGTCGCACCATGCGGCCATGCTCTCCTCGTCCTCGCCGACGATGAGCTCGGCGGGGACTCCCTTCTCCTGCGCGACCTTGGCGGCGGTCTTGGCTCGCGCCTCGGCCTTCTCCTTGGCGTCGAGTCGCTTCTCGAGCTCCGCGACCTTCTCGTCGGCGGTCTTCTTCGCCTGGTTGGCCTCGTCGAGTGCGCTTGCCGCGCTCTTGTTGGCCTTGGCCTGCTTCTCCCACTTGCGGGAGTGCGCCTTCTCGGCCTCGTAGAGCGCCTTGTAGTCGGGCTCCTCGCCCCCGGTCGGCTCCGTACCGCCCGTGGGCTCCGTGTTGGTCTCTGCTGCCATGTCGCGTCCTTTCCCGGACCGTGCGGCCCGTCGGGCCAGCCGTGCGGCCGAGCCCCTTAGATGTGCGTTTCGGGCCGTGCGGCCCTGTCGCGCGGCAGTGTCCTACGGGCGTGAGATTTGGCCTGTTTGGCGTTTTTCGGCATGAAAAAAGCCGCCCGTGGGCGGCCATGCGGTATGATGGGGCTAGGCGGAAGCTGTTTGACTCACCTATTGAGACATGCAGCTCCCGCCTATTTTTTTATCGTTTGGAGCGACCCGTCGTGCCCCAGCATCCGCACCTCAGAGATTCCGTACCTCTTCATGTACTTGCGTATCCACGCTTCGGCTTGGCTGTCGGTGACCGACTTGTTCTCGCTGACGTCGAAGACGGCGAACCGCACCCCGCTCTTGTTGGCCACGGACTTCATGTGCGACTTGAACGTGTTCTCCGATTTCGACGTGTACACGGTCTTGATTTCGATGCCCGTGGACAGGTCGGCGCGGCTTACGGTCGTTTTTCCCTGCGCGTTCTCGCTCTTCAGGTGCACCTCGTCTTCCCAGAACTCGGTCTTGTAGCCCAGTGCCGCCAGCTTCTCTGCGGTTCTCCTCTCTCCGGGGTCTACCCTCCACCTCTTTACCTTGTCGCGCCTCACCGCATCGTCCGTGAACGTTATGCCCTTATGCTCGCCGCCCGCGTACCAGGACGGGTCGCGTAGCTCTATCTCGGATGCGACGCGGTTGTTGAGGTAGGCGGTGTACGCCTTCCCCTCCTTGTTGCCGTGGCGCCTCACGAGCGCTTTGCGTTCGTCCTCCGGCATTGCGTACCAGTCGGAGGCGATGCCGTCGCGGCCTCCGAGCGCGGCCAGGCAGTCGTTATACCTCTCGTACATCCCGTCAGGGTCGTATCCCTTGACTGTGGTCACCCCGTCGAAGCCGGGAACGATTCGGCAGTCGCAGTGCGCGTGCGAGTGTTCGGCCGCCTCCTCGGTCTTGGCGTAGAAGCCGAACGACGCGAGCATGAGGCAGAACCCGCACGTCTCGCCACGGGGAACGCGGGCGTACCACGGCTTTGCCGGGTCTTTGCGCGCGTTGTGGGCGACGCACCTGTTGGCGGCGCGCCTGATCTCCTCGTCGACCCTCGTGACGCACCGCGAGACAAAGACCTCGGGGGCGCCCTCGACGACCTTGCCGATGAAATATCTAACCGCGCCGAGCGTGGCGTCCGGGTCTCGCATGGACTCGGCGACCGCCCGATACTTCCCGGGGAAGCCCTGCGACGCCCTGACCGCGTCGTAGTATTCTGCGGCCCTCGCGGCGGCGCACGTGTCGGCGTAGTACCCGAGCACCGTCTCGATCGTCTCGTAGGCCCTCTCGCGGAGAGAGGCGACATCGCCGGCACCTCCGCGCTCCCAGCTCGACAGCAGGGACTCGAGCGCCGGCCTCACCTTCGCCTGGGCGTCTGCCGACAGCGCGTTCACCTCATCGGTCAGCTCGTCCAGCAGGCTAGTCGGTACCGCCGCCATTCTCGCCCTCCTTCGGCTCGAACAGCGATGCGATAGCCGCGCCCGCCTGCGCCTTCTTGGCATCCGACTCGATGCGCTGGATCTGCTCGTCCGTGTAGTCGAGCATCTCGTAGGCCACCGTGGAGTTGGCGAGCTTCGGGAGCGCCTGCACCTGCTTGAGCATCGCGTCGGACAGGCTCACCGTGGACGGGTACGCCGGGGACAGGAATCGCGGGTTGATCTCATGCCCCGCGTCGCGCTCGGTGGCGAAATCGGTGCCGTTCGCCACGGCGAGCGCCATGTAGGCCACGTTGCGCAGCGCCGTGCCGTTGTCGCGGTTGAGATTCTTGGCGTCGATGACCAAAGGCTCCAGGGACGCGGCGATAGCGTCCGAGGAGGACGGGTTGTCGTTGGACACGCCGAAGAAGCTCACCGGCACGTTGGTCACGGCCGACATCTGGCAGGCGAGCTGGCGCAGGTACTCCGTGAGCGGTGCCATCTGGAGCTGCGCGGACTGCCAGACCGTGGGCTTGTCGCCGTCCGGGTCTTTCGTGATCTCGTTGACCGCGCCCATCGAGGCGTCGTACTTGTTGCCGTCGTTGAGCATCTTCTTGTAGGTTCCAAGAAGCCACGTCTGCGGCAGGGTCGCGGCCTCGGCGGCGACCTCCATGCGGGCGCGCTGCCGGATGGCGTCATCGGTGATGCTCATCACGGAGCGGCTGATGCGCGAGGTGCCGAAGGGGCGCTCGAGCGTCGCGCCGTGGGCCATCGGCTCCATCAGGCAGCGCCCCATCGAGTGCTCGCGGTACTCGGCGACCCACGAGCCGCCGTCGCGCGTGAGCACAACGAGGCTGTCGTCGGTGAGCAGGTGCACCACGGTCGGCACACGCTCGGCGTCGCCGGGCATCTTCTTGGACTCCGCCACGACGATGCCCGCCCTGATGGCCTTGCGCGCGTCGTCCCAGAGTGCCGCCGCCGCGGTGGCGGGGTACGCCGAGATGACCGGGTAGCCGCCGCCATCCGTCACGGTCCAGAAGCCGCAGCAGTGCTTCAGCTCGCCGATGAGGTTCTTGCGGTAGAGGCGCTCCAGCTGGTTCGCCTCGCAGATGGCTCGGAGCGTCTTGCTCGTCTGCTCGTCCGCGCACGTGTAACCGTTGAAGATGGAGCGGTCGGCGAGTGCATGCACGGCCTTGCGGGGCCAGTCCACGCGCGGGTTGATCTTCTTGGCGAGGCTCGCCGGCATGGCGATGCCGAGGTCCTTCACCGACACGTGACCGAGGTAGTAGTCCTCGCGCTCGAGATTGCTGGCGCGGTGCTCGCGCCAGACGGTCATGAGCTCGCGGACGAGCGCCGCGTCCCCCGGCTCCAAGCCTGCGGCGGATGCTACCTGCCCCGCCAGTTCCATGTTCACTGCTGCCATCAGAAGCTGGCCTCCTGTTCCCTTCGCGGGTCTCGTTTCGTGGTTCTCGCCGCCCAGAGGGCGAGCGATGCGGACTCGAGGGGGGCTGCGATGGAGTCGGGGCCGTCCGCGAAGCCCCACCCGTCCCTGCCGATGTCGCGCTTGAGCGACTTGCGCGCCGAGTCGTCGAGCGCCGGCGACTCGATGTGAGACAGCGTGCCCGAGTCGACCTCGTCCTTGAGCATCGACGCCGCAGCCTGCACGATTGCCGGGGTTCCCATCTCGAGTGCGCACTTGCTGAAGCCGCCGTCGAGCATCCGCCGCTTGAGCGCGTCCGCTCCGGACTTGCCGTCGATGCAGACGCACGCGATCTCGTCTCGGTTGCGCAGGAGCATGTCCGAGATCGCGACCGTTCCGCCCGAAGCGCCCATCACGTCGTATAGCTCGACGTAGGACGGTCCGTCCCTGTCGGCGAGCGCCCAGGACACCGCGGCGCGGGAGCCGTCCACGGAGAACTTCACGCCGAAGGCGAGCTTTCCGCCGGTGGGCGCTGAGTCGCACCGGCACCCGTCCCACTTCTTGGAGGAAAGGGCGTAGAGGAGCGAGCCTCCCGTCTTCGCCCACCACCCGAGGCGCTCGCGCGCGAACACGTCCGGCTGCATCTGCTCGGACTCGCCCTTGACCGCCTCGTAGTTGAGCACGGTGCCCATGGACGGGTTGAACTCGTACCATCTCGACTCGTCGTGGACGTCGCCTATCTCGTCCGCGCCCCACTCGATCCACGCCATCTCGGACTCGCCGTCGTGCACGTCGTCGTGGAGGTCGCGGAACACGGTGCCCACGTTGTCGGGGCCTGGCGGCGTTCCGAGGTAGATGGTCTGCGGGTTGTGCATCGCGCTCGCCGAGATTGCAGGCAGGGACGCCGCCTGCTGCGTGTCCGTGAGCTCCTGCGCCTCGTCGTAGATGAGCACGTCGTAGGTCTTGCCTCGCGCCAGCGAGTTGGTGCGGGTGGTGAAGCGGATGAGTCCGCCGTTCTTGAGGCTGATGGCCTGCTGCCCGTTCGTCTTGCGCACGGCGAGCAGGAGGTCGTGCAGCTCGGTCTCGTCCTCGTCCTCGAATGGCTGGGACAGCTCCTTGAACATCTGGTCGGATGTGTCGCCGTGCTGGCAGGTGTACAGGATCTTCTCGCCGTTGAGCGCGCCGTAGAAGCACCTTGCTCGCACGACCCAGCTCTTTCCGTTCTGGCGCGGGATGGAGATGCCCAGCGTGCGCAGCAGGTACTTGTCGCGCGCATCGCGGGCCAGCATCGCGTCGAGCAGGTGCGGCTGCCACGGGAGCGGGTCGCCGAAGTACGCGGTCGCGAGCTCGCACGCCATCCCGCCGTCCCCGCTGAGGTCCTCCGGGACGTTGGCCTCGTATGTCGGCGTCTGCCTGGGCTCCATCAGGCGCCCGCCGCCTTGGCCTTGCGCTCGCGGTCGGCGAACATGAGGCTCAGCACCCTAGCGCCGTCGCTCTGCGGACGCGCCTGCTGCACCTGGATGGGCACCGCCTTGCGCGACAGCCCGAGCAGCTCGTTGAGCGCGCGTATCTCGGCTGTCGCCTGCTTGAGCACGGACACGGCGGGGTGCGGGCGCTCCATGATGGCGTGCCGCCCGTTCTTCGCCTTGATGGGCTTGTAGCCGACGGGGTCGAGCACCTTCACGGACTTGCCCCTGCTCATGGCATCCTCCGCGGCCTTAGCCACGGCGTGCCAGTAGCACAGCAGCGCGAGGTTCGGCGCGTCCTCGTCGGAGAAGCGCCCCGATGCGGTGACGCTCGCCCAGATCTGCGATTGATAGTCGTCGGATGCGACCGATTCCGGCATCTCCGGCATCACGGCCTCCTTTCTCGTGCCCGCATTGTGCGATGCGTGTGAGATTCGCGGCCTACCCCGCCCTGGGGTCATGGGGCGGGGGGAAATCGGCACTGGCAGCGATGGGTGTCCGTGCACCCCCGGGGAGGGGCAATGCCCCCGCCATCGGCGGCTCAGCGCCCCAAAAAGCAGTGGGGCGCAGCCGAGCAAACGACCGCGCCTCCAGTTTGGCTTTTCAGCCCCGCCTATTCAGTTGTCTCGAGCCTTCAGAACAGCCTCGTGCGCCTTATCTCGACGGGCCTCGCGTCGCCCGGCATGTGCTTGCCCTTCCTCTGGTTGCAGATGCGGTGCGCCGCGTCGAGGTTCGCGTAGTCCAGCACCGCGCCGCCCCTCGCCCTCGGCACCACGTGGTCGGCCTCGAAGCTCCACGGCGTGCCGGGCGGCAGGCTGTAGTCTATGGGCTGTCCGCATATGTGGCACGGCCTGCCCTCGGCGCGGAGCCTCGCCTTGAGCTTGCGCTCGGCGTTGCCGTTGGAGCTCCACGTCATGCCAGGCGCTTCCTCGCGAGGTAGTCCTTCTTCACCGACAGGGTCGGGGTCTCGTCGGTGCTTCCTATCTTGATGGTGAGCGTTATGGGCAGCAGCACAAACCTTTCGTCGATGTCCCCCGCCACGTCTTCCGCCATGGACTCCAGCAGGGCCGCGGCGTCGCGGAGCTGCCGCGCCACCCTCTCGCCCGCACTCATGCGACCAGCCCCACGACCAGCTGCATGCACCACAGCACTGCGGCGACGCACAGCAACACGAGCACCGTCATGATGAGGCACCCGATGAGCCTGCCGATCAGCCTTCCAATCTCGTCCATTCAATCCTCCAATCTCACCCGCACGCCATGCGCACGAGAACGGTCAGAACCACGGCGAGCGCCCATGCGGACCTCGCCGCCCACGCCAGCAGCGCGGTGAGCGCCGCCAGCGGCATCAGCCACAGAACATGGCGCACGCTTCCTCCTGCATGTCCCTCATGTGGTCCGCTATCCACGGGAGCGCCCAATAGGCGACGTCGCCCGGCTCCGCGTCCGCCCCGTCGAACTTCTCCCGGAAGGCGTCGTCGAACTCCACCTCGCAGATGCCGTAGTCGCAGCAGCACTCGTACATCTTGATGCACTCGGCGCAAGTGGGCTTGCCCTCGCCGAAGTGCCTGTCGATTGCCGCGCCGGTGCATCCGTCCGGGAGGTTGTAGCCCGGATCACAGCTTGCCCCCAAGGCGGATCACCTCCTCGCGGTACATCTCGTACCGTTCGATGAACCTGCGCGGGTTCTCCGCGATGACGTCGAGAACCTCAACGAGCGCCATCTTGCCCAAGGGGCGCTCGCCGTCCGTGAGCTCGCTGTCAGGCACGTCGATGATGTGGCGCTCGATTATCTCGAATCTCATCTCTCCACCTTCTTCCTCACGACGTCGCGCGGGTCTTCGCCCATCGCCTCCGCCAGATTGAGCAGCAGGTTCATCTTCACTTCCCTGCCGTTGCTGATGGCATGGCTCAGGCTGCTGAGGTTCACCCCGGCGGCGCGCGCCAGCTGCTTCAGCGGGACGTGGTTGTCGATACGCCAATGGGCGATCTTGTCGGCGTCCAGAACGTACTCGGTCGCCATCACCTGCACCTCCCCTCGCGCTTGAGCGTCTCCACGTTGCGGCGGAACCTCTTGAGCGCGCGAATCCGGGCGCGCCTCCATTTCGGGTCGAGCCTCTTGCAGAGCGCCCTCGCCTCGCGCCTCACGCCGCGCAGCACGGGCACGAGGGCCTCGTTGAAGCTCGCCACCGCGTTGGCCATGATGGCGGCCGCGGCCATGTCTTGCTCGCGGCCGAGCTCATCCCATCCGCTCATCGCGACTCCCAGTAGTTGCACCTGGCGAGCCCCTGCGTGCGGTGCACGAACTCCGGGCGCCGCCCGCACTCGTACTCGGTGCGCTCCACGCCGTGGACGGTGCGCAGCACCGTCGCGCAGCAGTGCAGACAGTTCTCACAGCGCTCCTCCCGGAGTCCGTCCGCATAGATGTCCGGCCTCTCGTTCCCCGTCATCTGTATCCCCTCTTCCCGTACCTTCCGTCGTTCACCATGTTCCTTACGTGGCGCCGCATGTCCTGCGCCGCCTGGTCTCCCTCGGGCGGCAGCTTCCGCCCGCTCGCGCACTCGACGCAGTGGACGCGCCAGCCGCCGCGGTAGCGCTCGAAGTGCCCGAACCCGGGAGGCGTCCACCTGCCGCACTCGCGGCAGTAGCCGCCGTAGACGTTCCTAGCCATTCCCCTGCTCCTTCCTGTAGACGTCGCGGGCCATCGCCTCCGCGAGCTCGCGCATGTCGGTCACCTCGGCGCACTCCGCGCCGAAGAACATGCCGAGCTCGCCCCTCTTGTGCCTGTCGCACCGGTACGCCCGGCAGATCTCGGGCCTAGCGGCGTAGACCGCGCACTCGCGCCCGTCCGTCAGGTACGGGCACAGCAGGTCGCACTCCGCCCTGGGCTCGGCGGGCTCGATTCCGTTCCGGCGCACGTACGCCTCGAGGCGCACCCGGTCGAACGGGCTCACGGGCAGGAAGCGCGAGCAGCACTCGCCGCAGCCCCTGCAGTCGCCCGTGTAGAGGTCGGTCACGTCGTCGCTCCGGTGCCCGGCGTGGATGGCCGCGGCGACGGCCCTCTCGTCATTCATCGGCCTGCCCCTTCGCCCCTGCCGTGGGCGGCGGCCCCTACTTGGAACATCCGGCCACCTTCTCGTCGTAGATCTTCTTGAGGTCCCGGCGCATGAACCGGGTGAACTCCTCCTCGCCGACGTCATCCGTCAGCGCCACATATCGCATCGCATCGTGGCACCATTCGTCGAAGTCGAGCAGCCTTCCGCTGAACGCGCTCTTGACGTCCGTGACCTCGGCGTATGTGAAGCGGGTCAGCATCTCCTCGCGCATGACCCTGTCCGCGAGCGCCTCGACGGGCGTCTTGGGCCGGTTGATGATCTGTCGGTAGCCGTTGGCCATCTTTGTCATTGCGTCGAGCTGCTTGGCCAGCTTGTTGTTCTCGGCCAGGAGGCGCTCGTTGCGGCGCTGCTCGTAGTCAAGCTCGGCGAGCACGTGCTGCTCGCAGTTGGTGATCTCCATCGTCATTTCACCTCTCGGATGATCTCGTTTCCGTATCGGTCGGTGATGGCCCAGTAGCCGAACATGTAGAGGTCTGGGCTGTGCGGCGGGTACTCCCTGAGCAGCGTGCCGGACCACCATCCCTCCTCGGCCGCCCCGGTGCGCCATACCCACTCGGCCCTGAGGCCGCCGTCGTGGAACTTCCCGTGGCACCCGGTCGTGCCGGAGCCGCACAGGGCGAACAGCGGGCTGCGCAGCTCCCACACCCCGTTGGGCGTGACGAGCCTGAACGTCTTTCCCCACGACCTGCGGGCGACGTGGTGGCAGTTGGAGGCGCGCCTGCCGCACACCGCGCACCGGGCCTGCGTCGGCTCGTATGCCGTGTCGTGCGTGTACCGCGCCCCGAGGTGGGGCTTGCCGTACAGCTCGGCGCGCTCCTTCGGCCATCCCCTCAGCAGGCCCGCGTCGAGGATCATGAGAGCCTCCTCTCGCACGCGGCGCGGGCGGCCAGCAGCCTCTGCGCGTCCTGGTACAGCCCGAACCGGTCCCTGCTCGCGGTCGTGCCCCGCGGGGCCTCGACCTTGGCCGGGTCGATGCCCGGGTGCTCGGACGCCCACCGGCGCTCCTGCTCGGCCAGCGCCTCCTCGGGCGTCCTGGTCGGCCTGAACGTCGCGGCCTCGACCTCCGAGGCGGTGGGCTTGCCCCTCGCCCGGTCGTCGGCGTCGATACGCTTCTGGCGCCTTGACCAGTCGAGCGCCAGGGCGCCCCAGTTGCTAACCGGCTGGCCGTTGCTCTTGACCCAGCCCTGCGACTCGAAAAAGGCCCAGAAGGCGTCCGGGTCGCCGCTCAGGCAGTTGGCGCCGAAGTACCCGCGGGCCTCCTCCAGCGACGGCGGCTCGAACTCGGGCGGCGCGGCGGGGGCATCGCCCCCATCACAGGCCAGTTCAGTACAATCCAGTTCAGGACAGGACAGGCTAGGGTAGGTTAGGTTAGGGTTTTCACTTTCCGAAACCTGCGTTTCTGGTTTGTCTGAAACTGGTTTCACGTTTGGAAAACCTAGGTTTTCACTTTCGGAAACCTCTGTTTCGGGTTTGTCTGAAACTGGTTTCTTGCGCGGGCGGCCGCCCTTGCCGCCCCTGCCGCGCGCGTCCTTGGAGTTGTCGATGGCGTTCTTCATCGCCTTGAAGACGCGGCGGAGGTGCTTCGGGAGGTCGGGTTCGACTCCGTGCAGGCCGTACATCATGATCGCGTCGGCGAGCACCGCGCGGTCGCGCATGTCCTCTGGGTCACTCTCGTCGAAGTCGTCGTAGACCTCGGCGAAGCTGTCGAACACGGTGAATGCCATCAGAACCACCCCCAGAGAAGCGAAGAGAAGAACAGGAAACCCGCGGAGAAGGAGGCGGCGAACAGGGCCGCCTCCCAGTGGTCGCGGATGATGTCGGGTACGCGCCCCATCAGAACGGGATGTCCTCGTCGTACACGTCCAGCTGCTGCTGGGCGGGCGCGGGCTGCGGCGCGGCCTGCGGGGCCTGCTGTGGCCGCTGCGGTGCCGCCTGCGGGGCTTGCTGGTAGGCCTGCTGCGCGTTCCACTGCTGGGGTGCCGCCTGCGGGGCGGGCTGCGGCGCGTACTGCTGCTGGTATCCCTGCGGCGCTTGCTGGCCCTGCTTCTGGTTCATGAGCTCGATTTCGTCCACGATCACCTCAAGCTTGGATCGGCGCTGGCCGTCCTTGTCCCAGCTCGAATAGCGCAGCTTGCCCTCGATGGCCACCTTCATGCCCTTGTGCAGGATGCGGCCCATGCTCTCGGCGCGGTTGCCGAACATCGTGCAGTCCACGAAGTTCGGGTAGTCCTCCCACTCGCCGGTTTGCTGGTTGCGGCGGCGGTCGTTGACGGCCACGCCGAAGCCCAGAACCTGCATGCCGCCCTGGGTAGCCCGCAGCTCGGGGTCGCGGGTCAAGTTCCCGCTGATGTTCACTCTGTTGATCGACATTTAGTAACTCCCTTCGCCCGTCCCGTTGGACCAGGTGCGCTTTATGTCCTCGTCGACGGTTCGGATCTTGAGCTTGTACACGTTTATCGCCTCTTGGCTCGCCTTGTAGAGCGCTTCGGAGCAGTCCCTGCGCTGCTTCAGCTCGGCTATGTCATCCCGGCCTCGGCAGAGGTCGCTTATCACCGTCACTGGAGTTCCCTTGGATCGCTCCTCAAGGATCGCGATGCGCAGCGCCTTGCGGTACTCGGCCTCGTTCTCGGCGTACTGGCTTCCGCTGTTGCGCAGCGCCTGAAGCTCGTCCATGAGCCTGTCGAAGAGCTGCATGCGCTCGGCGTAGAGGTCTTGCATGGCCTACACGACCTGCCACGCGGGGGACGGGCAGCACCCGGGGTTCGCCTTGAACTGCTCGTACTGCTGGCGGCTCTCGAAGACGTAGGAGGTGCCGCAGCTCTTGCACTTGGCGATGAACTGGCCGAACTCGGGCGGCTCCTTCTCGGCTGGCTTCTCGGTTCCCATGAGCGTGTCGGGGTCTGAGGTGCCGTCGATGTCGAACGCGCCGCAGAGCGCGTACTTTCGCGCGTAGCTGGATGCGCTGCCAGTGACCTGCGCCTCGTTCATGCCCTTCTGGCTCAAAGGCTCTCGGGCGTAGGCCGTCACGTCCATGGGATCGCCGTGGCCGTCCTCGAAGAACAGGCGGCACGTGGCCTCTACGTAGTAGCGCTCGCCGATCTGCACGATGCTGTCGTTGAGCGTGAAGGCGATTCCCGCCTCCTTGCACGGCTCCTTGAGCGCCGCCACGATGTCCTCCATCGAGCGGTAGTAGAAGTTGCCGTGGGCGTTGTAGCGTGCCTTGGGCACCACCACGGATCGCTGCACCTGGGCCACGGCCTCGGCCAGCGTCATGTGCTTGTCTTCTGCCATCGTCTACTCCATCCTCGCCGCCACCTGGGCTGGCGTGCCCCGGCGGATGCTTCCGGTGATTCCCTGCGCCTTTAGTACGGATGCGAGCGCCTGCATCTGCGATCGCGTGGCGCTCGGCACCTCGACCGTCCACGCCTCCAAAGGCTCCGCGACCGGTGCTGGCATGGGTGCCGGCATGGGGGCTGGCATTGGCGCTGGCGCGGGCATCGGCTCAGGCTCGGGGATCTCGACCGGCTCAGGCTCTGGTTCCGGCATCGGTTCCGGTTCGGGCTCTGGCGCCATGGCCGCCTTCAGCTCGGCGATGCGCTGGTCTTCCTCGTCGGCCAAACGCGCCGCGTTCAAGGCGGCTCCGAGGTCGAGCGTGCGGAAGAATTCGCGCTCCGCGTCGGCGTAGTGCGGCATCGCCTCCTGCTGGGCCTTGAGCGTTTCCCAGTCTCGGGCCACGTCGGACACCTTTGCCTCAAGCGCCTGCTGCGCCTTGATCTCGCCGAAGGTCTTGTTGAGCCACTGCGGCTCATGCAGGCGCTCGTAGGGGACGACCGGCGCGAGCAGTCCCGCGAACTCCTCGTAGTGCTGCTGTAGGCGCGAGTAGAGCGCGTCCTTGCGCGTCTGCTCGGCCTCGTCGAGCTGCGCCTTGATGCCGTCCGACGCGCCGTCGATGATGGACGTGATCTCCTTGCAGCGCTTCTCGAAGGCGGCGAGCGGCTTGTTGTACTCGCGCTTCACGGCCTTTCGGCGCTCCTCTATCTCGGACTTGAGCCCGTTGAGGTAGGAGCGGTCGTTCTTGGCCTCCTTGATCTTGTCGGCCTTGGTGAGGTCGTAGGTCGCGCCCTCATAGAGCTCGACGGTCTTGCGCACGCGCTTCTCGAGGGCGTCGAAGTTCGCCTCGATGGACGAGGGCGCGTAGGTCACGATGAGCGACGACGCCTCCTGCTCCTCGACGACCTCCGCCACGACCTCCTCGGCCTTACTCTCCCCTGCCATTACCTGACCTCCTCGTTGAGCATCTTGTTGTACTTCCTCTCGGTTATCGCCTCGTCGATGACCGCCGCGTGCCCGACGATCCACTTGGAGAGCCTCTCGCGCGCGTCCAAGAACCTGTCGAACGCCTCGTCGGACTTGGTTATGCCATAGATGGTGAACATCGCCTGCTCCTCCGTGGCGAGCTCGGCCAGCTCGGCGAGCATCCCCTTGTAGTCCGCCATCACTCGGTCACCTCCCCGTCGTGGCTCACGAACAGGATCTGGGGCTGCTTGCTCTGGATGGACAGCCAGACCTCCTCGCCGCTCTTGCGGATGGCCTCGAACGCCGCGCTGTCCTCCGTGTCGACCTCGAACTGCAGGACGGCGACGCCGCCCTTAACGGTGGCCTGCTTGAACTTGGCCTCGATC
Source organism: Collinsella sp. (assembly GCA_018368055.1). GTDB lineage: Bacteria > Actinomycetota > Coriobacteriia > Coriobacteriales > Coriobacteriaceae > Collinsella. The sequence continues at coordinate 24,504 of JAGZFB010000020.1, forward strand.
TCCACCGGGATGTTTGTGCTCTCCATTGCTATTCCTCCCTGCCTGCGCCCGCGAGCATCGCCGCGAACGTCTCCAATGTCATGGTCACGAACTGCTCGCCGGGGATGGCGGTCCCGCGGCGCTTCCAGACGACCACGCCGTATTCGGCCCCGCGGTTCCTGCGCTCGGTCTCCGCCTCGCGCAGCCACTTGGGCAGCTCGTGCCTTCCCTGGTAGTCCTTGCACTCGATCGCGATGCCCCGCCCGGCCATCGACACGCCGCGGATGTCTCCCGTGTCGTGCGAGCCGGTCTTGACCTGCCTGTCGATGTCGCTCCCCAGCCTCCCGGCGAGGTAGTCGGCGACCAGTCGCTCGAACTTCGTGCCCGCGTCCTTGGCGGTCCTCCTGCTCCTACTCATCGACAAAACCGTCCGATTTCGAGCGGTGCTTGTTGAATGCGTGCCTCAGGTGCGGGTAGCGCGCCTCCATGATGCGGGCGAGGCTCGGCGCGAGGCCGTTCTTCACGCCGACGTGCAGCTCGTTGCGCACCATGTGGATGAGGTAGTTGATCGAGACGTAGCCCTTGCGGTTGAGGCGGGTGGCCTGCTCGACCATGAAGTCCCACGCCCGCGGGTGCTCGCCTATCCACGCGCGCGCGTCCGCCATGTCCTGCTCGCCGTCCGCGCCGAGGCCGAATATCTCGAGCTGGTTGCTCATCGGCTTCTGGCGGTACCTCTCGTCGTTACGCATTGACCGCTCCCGCCGCGCATGCCGCCTTTGCCGCCTGGACCGCGCCGTCCATCGTCGGGAGGACGAAGACGGTCAGGATCGTCGCGAACAGGACCGCGGCGGCGATGAAGCCGACCATGGCCCCCGCCCTGAACGCATCGGAGTCGAGCTGCTCGCGGACGGTCGGTCGATATGGCTTGGGTGCTATGATGGTCTGAGCCTCATGTCTGGGGCTGTTTCGGCGAGTGCTCACAAGTTGGTAGCTGGGGGCGCTCGCTTCTTTGTATGTGTACATCTTGTGTTCCCTTCTGATGTTTCCGCAGGCCAGGGCTAGGGTGCTTTTTAGGGTCTTTATTTTTGGGACTTTTTCGCGCGGCTCTTGGCGCTGTAGCACCTCTGCCGCTCGCGGTCGTTCCGCTTGGACCTCGCAGCCTCCTCGCGCATCGCGCTGGCCTGCTCCCTGAGGTCTGCCACGTGGCCCTCCTTCGTGCACTCCGCGCACCAACCGTTCGCCTTATTCAGCGGCTTGAACGTCATGCGCCCGCACTTCGGGCACATCCAGCGCTGCCGGAGCGAAATGCCGCACTTCCTCGCCTGGAGCTTCACGGCCTCGGTAGTCCTTCCCAGCGCCTTGGCTATCTCCTTGGCTCCGTCGCCGGCGTGCTCCCTCAGGTACCGGATCTCACGTGTCGACCATTGCCTCACTGTCTCTTGCTCCCCTCCTTCCTCTCCCATTCCCGGTACGCCGCCCGGAGCGTCGAGCACATGGTGTCGAGCGCTATCTCGCGCGGGGTCTTGGGCTTACTTTCGCTAGGGCGCGAGTCGGCAGACTTCATCGCTGCTCACCTCGATAGCCTTTGCGAGCTTTCGTGCCTCTGTGATGGTGATGTCAGACTCGCCGCATACCTTCTTGTTGAAGGTGACGAGCGATACCCCGACAGCGTCGGCAAGACTCTGCTTAGTAATGTTCAGCTCCGCAACTCGGGCCGCTACCAGTCCTTGAAGGCTGTTCATCCGTACCTCCTTCCTAATCTGCATTAGGTACATTGGATACAGTAACCTAATGCACATTAGGAATCAATAGAATGTTGAAGTTTTCATAATTTCTGTTAGGATTTATTCGTACAGTCTTTAGATGGAGAGGAGCTACAAATGCAGCTCTCACGCGCATTGATTGACTATCTTGGCGAGCGCGGCATGAAGCAGGCCGACGTTTGCAGGGCTTCGGGGCTATCCGACGCCCACGTCTCCCAGATTTTCAGTGGGAAGATAAAAGATCCCAAGGCAAGCATTGTTTACAAGATCGCGCACGCGATGGGTATCACGGTCGACGAGCTACTCGAGCGCGCGGAATCATACGAGGACGGTGAATAGCTTTATGGGACTTTTTAAAAAGTCAATGAGCAAAACGGCGGCAAAGGCTCAGCAGGGAGCTGGACAGCCGCCAATGGACGTGCCGTTCGCCCTCTGGGCGCTAGCGAGTGACTGCCTATACACCCACAGCTATACGGCATTTGAAGACGCTTTGTCCACTCACCAGCCATTCGTACCGTTTTCGGTCAAACTTAAGCGGCAAACGAAGAGGAACATGCCACCGCATTGGGAAGTTGAGGATGGAGCCGCTGTAATACTAGACGAGGACGGTACCTTGCTTGGCACTATAAGCGCGAAGAAAATGGAGGAGCACGACTTCATGTTCAATCGGACATACCGGGCTTTCTCTATGCCACCGTGCCGCGATTACGCGCGCGGCTTCACCATTAGCGACAGTTACAGCATTTGCGTCGCACCTTATGGCGCATATATATAAAAAGAGCCCCGTCGGCAGCGCTGGTACCGCTTTAGCCGACGGGGCATCCAACCGCCCAAGCATCTTTGCAAACTCACAACTTGAGGGGGCTTCTACATTATGCCAAAGAAGGCAGTGATATACGCGAGATTCTCGTGCAACAGGCAGCGCGAGGCCTCAATCGAGGACCAGCTGCGCGTCTGCCGCGAGTGGTGCGCGCGCGAGGGCTACGAGGTCGCGGCGGAGTACTGCGACCGCGCCGTGTCGGGACGCACCGACGACCGCCCCGAGTTCCAGCGGATGATAGCCAACGCCGGCGAGAGCGAGATCGTCCTCGTCTACATGATGGACCGCTTCAGCCGCGGCGAGTACGACGCGCCGATATACAAGCGCGAGCTCGCCACGCACGGCGTCAAGCTGGTCTCGGCACTTGAGGCGATACCGGACAGCCCGGAGGGCATCATCTACGAGAAGCTGCTCGAGGGGCTCGCCGCCTGCGAGTCGAGAAAGACCGCCATCAGGACCAAGCGCGGAATGGAGGGCAATGCCCTCAAGTGCAAGACCAACGGCGTGCGCATCTTCGGCTACCGCAGGAACGGGGACGACGAGTACGAGGTCGACGAGGCGCAGGCGGCGTGGGTGCGCGAGGCCTTCGCGCTGAGGCTTGAGCGCATGTCCATGAACGCGATAGCGCGCGAGTTCGCGCGGCGCGGCCTCAGGACAAGCAAGGGCAACCCGTGCGGGCAGGCGATGGTGCAGCAGATGCTGCGCGACCGAAGGTACACGGGCAGGTACGAGTGGGGAGGCATCGTCCGCGAGGGCGGTATGCCGCAGATCGTAGACGAGGTGACGTTCATGGAGGTCCAGGGAATCAAGTGCCGCAAGCAGCGCTCGAGCGAGAACTGGGGCGACTTCGCCCTCGCGGGGGCGGCGCTGTGCGCGGAATGCGGCAGGAACCTGCAGGGCGTGAGCGGCAGGGGCCGCAACAACGTGAAGTACGAGTACTACAGCTGCCCGGGGTCGTGCGTCCGCAACATCAGGCGCGAGGAGCTCGAGGGCTCCATAGCCTCGGCGCTGAGGGAGCTGCTGGGCGACCGCGGCGAGGCGCTGCAGATAGCCAACATGGTAGCGGAGCGCGCGGACACTGCCGAGGTGAGGGCGCGCCGCAGGCAGGCGGAGGACTCGCTCAGGGCCGCGGAGAGGGGCCTGAGGAACATCCTCAACGCCATCGAGCAGGGCGTGATAGCGCCGGGCGTGAACGAGCGCATAGCCGAGCTCGAGGAGCAGCAGGCGCGCGCGAGGTACGACCTCGAGGCCATCACGGACGAGCGGATAGACCCGGAGCGCTTCGCCGACTTCCTGCAGTGCGGGACGGCGCTCGACGACGCGACGCTGCTGAAGGCGTTCGTGTGGCAGGCTGTCGTCTCGGAGGATGAGATACTGGTCACGCTGAACTACGACAAAAAGGGCGAACCCGCCAGATTGGACATCCAGCGGGTTCGAGCAAAATTGGAATGGTGCCCCATGTTGGATTCGAACCAACGGCCTTCTGCTCCGGAGGCAGACGCTCTAATCCCCTGAGCTAATAGGGCCAACGTTTGGCATTATACCCAAGTGCACCACGGGCTATCAAAATAAAAGAAAAAGCTTTGCAATTCCGAGGAAGACGCGGCGCAACGGCCCACTTTAGAAGGCAAAAGCGAGTCAGATAGTATAAACTCTCATGCACCATATATACACGGCTCGCGATGCGGGCCGTTTTTGCAAAAGTTATCCATCGAGGTGAGAGGCACACCATGATTGCAATTTTAAAGCAGAGCGCCAGCGACGAGGCCGTCGGCCATATCGTCAGCTGGATTGAGAAAAAGGGCCTGAAGACCGATGTCTCGCGCGGCGAGAATGAGACGATTATCGGCCTGGTGGGCGATACGACCAAGATCGACCCGTTCCTGCTCGAGTCCATGGATGTCGTCGAGCGCGTGCAGCGCGTCTCCGAGCCGTTCAAGCGCGCCAACCGCAAGTTCCACCCCGAGGACTCCGTCATCGACTGCGGTCACGGCGTCAAGATCGGCGGCGACCAGTTCCAGGTCATCGCCGGTCCCTGCTCCGTCGAGGGCGAGAACCTCATTCGCATCGCACGCCGCGTGAAGGCCGCCGGCGCCACGATGCTGCGCGGCGGTGCCTACAAGCCCCGCACCTCCCCCTACGCCTACCAGGGCATGGGCCCCGCCGGCCTCGACCTGCTGTGCGAGGCGTCTGCCGAGCTCGACATGCCGATCGTCACCGAGATCATGGATCCACGCGACGTGCAGGTCTTCTTGGACAAGAAGATTGACGTCATGCAGATCGGCGCCCGCAACGCCCAGAACTTCCCCCTGCTCAAGGAGGTCGGCAAGACCCAAACCCCGATTCTGCTCAAGCGCGGCATGTCCGGCACGATCGACGAGCTGCTTATGGCAGCCGAGTACATCATGAGCGAGGGCAACGACAACGTCATCCTGTGCGAGCGCGGTATCCGCACCTTCGAGACCCGCACCCGCAATACCTTCGACCTCAACGCCGTGCCGGTTCTGCACCACCTGTCGCACCTGCCCGTCGTCGCCGACCCCAGCCACGCCACCGGCTACACCCGCTACGTTGAGCCCATGGCGCTCGCCGCGACCGCCTGCGGCGCCAACGGCCTGGAGATCGAGGTCCACGACGAGCCCAGCCGCGCATGGTCCGACGGCGCTCAGGCCCTCACCCCCGACCAGTTCGACGACACCATGCGCCGCATTCGCGCCATCCGCGAGGTCGTCTGCCAAGAGACCATGGAGTAGCCCATGGGTACGGTGAGAAACGCGCGCGTTAACCAGGGCGGCCCCAAGTGCGCCGGTATCGTCGGCCTTGGCCTCATCGGCGGTAGCTTTGCCCGCGGCTATGCCCAGGCGGGCGTCCGCGTGCTGGCCTGGGACCCCGATGACGATGTCATGACGGCCGCCAGCATGGGCACTGTCGCCGGAGAGCTCAACGACGAGACACTCGGCGAATGCGACATCATCGTCCTGGCTTGCTACCCCGAGGCCTGCATCGAGTGGCTCGAGGCGCATGCCCAGGCCCTCGCCGACGCCACCGACACCGAGGCCATCATGGGTCCCGTGGTGATCGACACCGTGGGCGTCAAGGGCATCGTGTGCGAACGTGCCTTTGAGCTTGCCCGTGAGCACGGCTTTTACTTTGTGGGCGCACACCCCATGGCGGGCACGCAGTACTCGGGCTACGCACACTCCCGCGCCGACCTGTTCCAGGGCGCGCCACTCGTGCTCGTGCCGCCCGCGGTGAACGATGCGCTCAAACTGGAGCTTTTGGGCCAGGTGCGCGAGATGGTGCGCCCCTTGGGCTTTGGCAAGTTCAGCGTGACCAGCGCCGCCGAGCACGACCGCGTCATCGCCTTCACGAGCCAGCTTGCGCACGTGGTGTCCAACGCCTACGTCAAAAGCCCCACCGCCCAGGTCCACCACGGCTTTTCGGCCGGTAGCTACCGCGATCTCACCCGCGTGGCGCACCTCAACCCGCAAATGTGGTCCGAGCTCATGATCGACGACGCCGACGCGCTCGCCTACGAGATCGACCATCTGATCGAATCGCTCGGCGCCTACAGCCGTGCGCTCAAGGACCGCGACCAGCGCTATCTGGAGAATCTCCTTGCCGAGGGCGACCGCATTAAGCGCGCGCTCGACGACGAGACCTCCCACTAGACCACCTATCACGCCAGGTCGAAAGGACCGAAGCTTATGGCGATTACCATCGATATCGACACTGCACGCCCCTACCAGGTGCATGTTGGCACGTTTTTGCTGGAGCAGGCGGGACCACTCGTGCGCGCCACTGCCGGCGGTACCAAGGCCGTCATCGTGACGGACACCAACGTGGGCCCGCTCTACCAGATGCCCGTTAAGCAGAGCCTGGAGGCGTCAGGCTACGAGGTGAGCATCTGCACCTTCGAGGCCGGAGAGGCCCATAAGCGCGCCGAAACCTATGTTGCCATTATGGAGTTTGTGGCAGAGCACGAGCTTTCGCGCTCCGACGTGATCGTGGCACTCGGTGGCGGCGTCGTGGGCGACGTGGCGGGCTTTGTGGCCGCCACCTACATGCGCGGCTGCAAGTTTGTGCAGATCCCGACGAGCCTGCTCGCCATGGTGGATTCGTCGGTGGGTGGCAAGACCGCCATCGACCTGGCTGCCGGCAAGAACTTGGCCGGCGCCTTTTGGCAGCCGAGCGTGGTTATCGCCGACGTGGGGTGCCTGGCCACCCTCACGCCCGAGCAGTTCGCCGACGGCTGCGGCGAGGTCGTCAAGCACGCCGTGATCGCCGACCCGGAGCTTTTCGCCGAGCTGGAGAAGACCCCGCTCACGCTGGAGCTGCTCAACCGCGATGTGGCGCGCGTAGCGCTCATCATCGCCCGCAATATCGACATCAAGCGCGCCGTGGTCGTTGCCGACGAGCGCGAGATCAACCAGCGCAAGCTCCTCAACTTTGGACACAGCGCCGGACACGCCGTCGAGGCCTGCGAGCACTTTGAGCTCGGACACGGCAACTGTGTGTCGATCGGCATGGGCATCATCACGCGCGCCGCGGCTCTGCACGGCATTTGCGATGCTGCACTGCCCGGTCGTATCGAGGAGCTCTGCGCCCGCCATGGCCTCAAGACCCGCTGCGACCTAGATGCCGATGCCGTTTTTGCCGAGGCGCTCCACGACAAGAAGCGCGCGGGCGACACCATCGACCTGGTGATTCCGCACGGCATCGGCCGCTGCAGCATCGACCGCACGCCGCTTTCCACTTTCCACGAACTCATTGCCGAGGGCCTCGGCCAGAAGGGAGACGCATTCGCATGCTAGCCCGCATCACCCCGTCCCCGCTTAAGGGCACCGTTCCCGCCATCGCGTCCAAGTCGATGGCGCATCGCCTCATCATCTGCGCTGCGCTTGCCAACGGCGAGACGCACGTTACCTGCAACACCACCTGCGCCGACATCGAGGCTACGGTGCGTTGCCTTACGGCACTGGGCGCTCGCATCGAGACCGTCGAGGATGGCTTCCAGGTCCATCCCACTATGAAGAGTGTTGAGTTTGGCCTGCTCAAGGCCCTTGCCGGCGGCACGCTCGACTGCGGCGAAAGCGGCTCCACGCTCCGCTTTATGTTGCCCGTCGCCTGCGCGCTGGGTGCGGATGCCACCTTCGTGGGCCAGGGCCGCCTTGGCGCCCGCCCGCTGTCCCCGCTCTCGGACGAGATTATCGCCGCCGGCTGCGACCTACAGGGTCTGGGCGGTTTTCCGCTCAAGACGAGTGGACGCATGCGCCCGGGCACCTTTGTGCTGCCGGGCAACGTAAGCTCGCAGTATATCTCCGGCCTGCTGCTGGCAGCCCCGCTGCTCGCCCAGCCCTCCTGCGTGCAGGTGACCGGCCTCATTGAGAGCCGCCCCTACATCAACCTGACGATCCAGGCCATGAAGGCCTTCGGCGTCGAGGTCAACGTCGAGCGTATTCCCGCCCGGGACGGCCAGCCCGAGGTCACGAACTTCCGCGTGAGCAGTGGCTCGTATCGCACGCCCGGCAGCGTGGCCGTCGAGGGTGACTGGTCCAACGCTGCCTTTTGGCTGTGCGCCGGCGCCATCGGCTCCGACCCCATCACCGTCGAGGGTGTGTCGCTTAGCTCGGCCCAGGGCGACCGCAACGTACTTGCCGCGCTTTCGCGCTTTGGCGCCCGCATCGTGCGCTCCACCAACGCCGCCACCGTGCAGTCTGACAAACTCGCCGGCTTTGAGATGAGCGCCCACGACATTCCCGACCTCGTGCCCGTTATCTCGGCCGTGGCCTCACTGGCACAGGGCCGCACCTTTATCCGCGATTGCGCCCGTCTGCGCATCAAGGAATCCGACCGTCTGGCCACCACCACCCGCGAGCTCACCGCGTTGGGCGCGCAGGTGCGCATTGCCGGTGACGACCTCATCATCAAGGGTGTCGATGCCTTTACCGGCGGCGAGGTCGATTCGCACAACGACCACCGCATCGCCATGATGGCCGCCATCGCCGCGAGCCGTGCCACCGGCGAGGTCGTGATCCACGGCGCCGAGACCGTCAACAAGTCCTATCCCGATTTCTTCGACCACTACCGTCTGCTGGGCGGCAAGGTCACACTCGAGGAGGAATAGCATGTCCTCGACCTTTGGCAACGTCTTGCATCTGAGCATTTTCGGCCAGTCGCACTCCCCCGCCATCGGCTGCTCACTCGATGGCATCCCGGCGGGCATCGCTGTTGACCAGGAGCAGCTGCAGGCCTTCCTCGACCGTCGCGCCCCCGGTCGCGACGAGACCGCGACCAAACGCCGCGAGGCCGACGCCGCCCACATCATCGCCGGTGTTGTCGATGGACATACCACCGGCGCGCCCATCGCCGCGATTATCGAGAACACCAACACGCGCTCCAAGGATTACTCCGAGCTGCGCCGCAAGCCCCGTCCCGGACATGCGGACTTCCCTGCGCGCGTAAAGTATCACAACATGCACGATGTCGCTGGTGGTGGGCATTTTTCCGGCCGCCTAACGGCACCCTTATGCATCGCCGGCGGCATTGCGCTGCAGGCACTCGAGGCCCGCGGTATTCGGGTGATGGCTCACGTGGCGCAGATCGGCGGCATCTCCGACCTGCCGATGGACGATATGGTCTATCGCGAGGCCGACCGCAAGGCGATCCTTACGAACGATCTGCCGTGCATTGACGCCGCCGCAGCCGGCCGCATGCGCGAGGAGATCCTAGCCGCGCGCGACGAACTCGACAGCATCGGCGGCATCGTGGAGTGCGGCATTTACGGGCTTCCCGCGGGCATCGGCGACCCCATGTTTGACGGCATCGAGAACCGCATCGCTCAAATCGCGTTCGGGATTCCCGCCGTAAAGGGCGTGGAGTTTGGCATGGGCTTTGCCGTGGCCGCCATGCGCGGCAGCGAGAACAACGATCCGTATCGCATCGATGCCGAGACCGGAAAGATCGAGGTCGAATCCAACAACGCCGGCGGCGCCCTGGGCGGTATTTCGACCGGCGCGCCCGTCATGTGGCGTATGGCCGTAAAGCCGACGCCCTCCATTGGCCGCGAGCAGCAGACCGTAGACATGGACGCTATGGAAAATGCCGAGCTCTCGGTCCACGGCCGCCACGATCCCTGCATCGTCCCCCGAGCCGTCCCCGTAGCCGAAGCAGCCGCCGCCCTCGCCATCTGGGACGCTCTCCTCGAGGACGCCGCCCAGCTCTAACCCGACTCACCTGGGTTGCCCGTCAACTCTGCCATTACGTGAAAGGGACCTCCATGGACCTTGCTGACATCCGCCAGGCCATCGATGGCATCGACACCACGCTCCTCAACAGCTTTGTCGAGCGTATGGACATTGCCACCGAGGTCGCCAAGTCAAAAATCGAGATGGGCAAGGCCGTCTTCGACCCCGCCCGTGAGCGCTCCAAGCTCAACAATCTCGCCAGCCGCGCGCCCGAGCGCTACGAGGCGCAGACCATCACCCTGTTCCGCCTCCTCATGAGCATGAGCAAGGCCGAGCAGCAGCGCTACATCAACGAGCTCAAGGGCATCACCGTCTCGCAAAAGGCACACGCCACGGCTGCAGCCTCCGACACGCCCTTCCCTCAAACGGCCACCGTTGCCTGCCAGGGCGTGGAAGGTGCCTATAGTCAGATAGCCGCGTGCAAGCTCTTCGACGTGCCGGATATTGCGTTCTTCGAGACCTTCGAGGGCGTCATGCGCGCCGTACGCGACGGGTTCTGCGAGTTTGGCGTGCTGCCCATCGAGAACTCCACCGCCGGCTCGGTCAACGCCGTCTACGACCTGCTCGCCCAGTTCGACTTCCACATCGTGCGCTCGCTTCGCCTCAAGATCGACCACAACTTGCTCGTCAAGCCCGGCACCAAGCTCGCGGACATACGCGAGGTCTACAGCCACGGTCAGGCCATCGCGCAGTGCGCTAGCTTTATCGAGTCCCACGACCTGCACGCCACCAAGTACCCTAACACGGCCATGTCGGCCGAGATGGTCGCCAGCTCCGAGCGTACCGATGTCGCCGCTATCGCCTCGCGCAGCTGTGCCGCGCTGTATGGTATGGAGGTGTTGGAATCCAACATCCAGGACTCGGACAACAACTACACGCGCTTTGTCGTCATCAGCCGCGAGCCGCGCGTCTACCCCGGCGCCAACCGCACCTCGCTCATGATCACCACGGCCAACGAGCCGGGCGCCCTCTACCGCGTGCTCGAGCGCTTCTACGCGCTCAACATCAACCTCATCAAACTCGAGAGCCGTCCCATCCCCGGGCACGACTTTGAGTTTATGTTCTACTTTGACCTGGACTGCCCCTTTGGCAGCAAGGCACTCGACGACCTGCTCGATTCCATCGACGACGTGTGCGAGAGCTTTACCTACTTTGGCAGCTACACGGAGGTGCTCTAGATGACCGATACCGCCGCAACCCGTCCCTATGGCGTGCTGGGCCGCGTGCTGGGCCACAGCTACACCCCGACCATCTACAAGGAGCTGGCGGGGCTTGAGTACGTGCGTTTTGAGCGCGAGCCCGAGGACCTCGCGGCCTTTATGAGGGGCGACGAGTGGGAGGGCACCAACGTGACCATCCCCTACAAGCGCGCCGTCATGGAGTACCTGGACGAGCTGAGCCCGCTGGCCGAGCGCATGGGCAACGTTAACACCATCACACGCCTGCCCGACGGCCGCCTGCGCGGTGACAACACTGACTATTTCGGTTTTCAGTGCCTAGTCGAGGAGTTGGGCGTTGAGGTTGCCGGCAAGAAGGCCCTCGTGCTCGGTGCCACCGGCGGCGCCGGCACCACGGCAAGTATGGTGCTGGGAGACATGGGCGCCATCGTCGTACCCGTGGGTCGCACGAGCGAAGTCAACTACAGCAACATCGCGCAGCAGTCCGACGCCGCCCTGCTCGTCAACTGCACGCCTGCCGGCATGTTCCCCCACTGCCCCGACGCGCCTTGCACACTCGAAGGGCTCGATGCGCTCGAGGGCGTTATCGACATTGTCTACAACCCCGCTCGCACGGGACTCATGCTCGAGGCCGAGCGCCGCGGCATCCCCTGCATCGGTGGCCTGCTCATGCTTGTTGCCCAGGCGGCACAAGCTGTCGAGCGCTACACCGGCCAAGTCACCCCGCGCGAGCGCATCCTGGACGTAACGGAGCGCCTGTCACGCCGCGAACAGAACATCGCGCTGATCGGCATGCCGGGCTCGGGCAAGACCCGCGTGGGCGAGCAGATCGCCCTGCTCACGGGTCGCGAGCACATCGACCTGGATCGCGCCCTCGAGGAGCGTCTGGGCATGCCCTGTGCCGACTTTATCGTCAAGCGCGGCGAGGCCGCCTTCCGCGAGCAGGAGACGGCGGCGCTGGCCGACATCTCCAAGCGCAGCGGCCTGGCGCTCTCCACCGGCGGCGGCGTGGTCACGCGCGACGAGAACTACCCGCTGCTGCACCAGAACAGCCAGATCGTGATGCTCAACCGCAAGCTCGACGAACTCGCTCATAAGGGACGCCCCATCACCGCCCGCGACGGCGTCGACAAGCTCGCCGAGCAGCGCATGCCGCGCTACCGCGCTTGGGCCGACTACATCATCGACTCACGCGACTGCGCCGCCAACACCGCCCAAGCCCTCCTCGACACCATCCCACCCGCTCTCTAACCAAAACCACCACAAAGGGGACAGGCACCTTTGTGGTGGTTTTCCAATCGCAAAGGAAGCAACCATGAAAGCACTCGTCATCAACGGCCCCAACCTCAACATGCTCGGTATTCGCGAGCCGGGCATCTATGGCAGCGACAACTACGACCGCTTAGTGCAGATCTGCCAGGAAGCGGGCACCGCTCAGGGCTTTGACGAGATCGAGGTCTTCCAGTCCAACCACGAGGGCAGCATCGTCGACAAGATCCAGGAGGCCTACGGCAAGGTCGACGGCATCGTCATCAACCCGGCGGCCTACACGCACACGAGCGTCGCGATCCTCGATGCCCTCAAGGCCGTCGCCATCCCTGCCGTCGAGGTACACATCAGCGCCGTAGAGACGCGCGAAGACTTCCGTCAAGTGAGCTATGCGCGCCTAGCCTGCTTCGTCACCATCACCGGCGAAGGCCTCCAGGGCTACGCCCACGCGCTGGAGCTGCTGAAAGAGCATCTGGAAAAGAAAAATGCCAACCCCAACAAACAGCAGCGGCTTGTTCGCGCTCGGCTTCAGCAGCATACAAGATGAAAAAAGCCCAGACCACCAAGCGGTCCGGGCTTAATAAACGATGGTGCTCCATGGCGGATTCGAACCGTCGACCTTGGGATTAGAAGTCCCCTGCTCTATCCAACTGAGCTAATGGAGCAAATAACCACACGCCCAAGCAAGCGCAAGCCTGTCGGGCGCAAGTAATTATAACCTAGTTGAACTGCTCGCGATACGCCTTGCAGACCTCATCGACCGGGCCGTCCATGCGAAGGTCACCCTTCTCAATCCAAACGGCACGCTGGCAGATGCGCTCAACCTGCTCCATGGAGTGCGAAACGAACAGAACCGTCACGTCACCGCTCTGGATAAAGTGCTGAATGCGAGCCTCACACTTCTGCTGGAAGAACACATCACCGACGGACAGCGTCTCGTCAACGATAAGAATATCGGGCTCGGTAATCGTCGCGATTGCAAAGGCGATACGCGCCACCATGCCCGAGGAGAAGTTCTTAAGCGGCATATCGACAAAGTTCTGAAGCTCAGCGAACTCAATAATGCCGTCAAAGTTGGCGTCGATGAACTCCTTGGTATAGCCGAGCAGGGCGCCGTTCAGATAGATGTTCTCGCGGGCGGTCAACTCGGGGTCAAAACCGGCACCAAGCTCAATCAGCGGCGCAATGTTACCGTGCACCTTAACGCTGCCCTCGCTAGGCTCAAGCACACCGGCGATAATCTTGAGCATCGTAGACTTACCGGAACCATTGGTGCCAACCAGACCGACAACTTCGCCGCGATGAATATCGAACGAGATGTGCTTAAGCGCTCTAAACTCCTCAAAGAACAGCTCGTGCTTGGCAAGCTTGATGAAGTACTCCTTGAGGTTGGTCAGCGACTCGGACGCCATGTTAAAGATCATGGTGACGTCGTCGACCTCGACAGCCAGAGGCTGCTCGCTGTAATCAACAACAGATTCAGTCATCACAGCACTCCTTAGATGTAGAGGATGAACTTGCGCTCGGATTTATGGAACACGGTGTAGCCAATAACAAGCGCAAGAACCGCCCAAGCGACGCACATACCAAACGTCATAAGCGAGGGCGTAGTCTGGAACAGGAAGATATCGCGCATAAACTGCAGGTAGTTATACATGGGGTTCGCATAGACCAGAATGCGCACGAGATGCGGCATTTGCGCAACGAAGTCGGTCGTCCAGAAAATAGGCGTGATGTAAGTCCACGCCGTAATGACGACGCTCCACAGATGCATGACATCGCGGAAGAAGACCGTGAGGGCGGAGAGCATCATGCCCAGGCCCATGCAGAAGCACATAAGCAGCAGTAGGCAGACCGGCAACAGAATCAGGTGCCAAGAAGGCATAACGTGGAACCACAGCATAACGATGGCGACGGCGACCAGCGAGAAGGCAAAGTTGACCAGCGAGAAGAGCACCTTCTGCACCGGGAAAACCCAGCGGTGCACCTTAACCTTCTTGAGCAGAGGGGCAGCGCCCACGATCGACGTCAGGGCCTGGTTAGTAGACTCAGACATGACGGCAAAGGTGATGTTACCCACGATCAAGTACAGCGGGTACATCTCGGGCGTCATTGAGCCATTGCGGCCCTGGCCAAAAATCGTCGAGAACACGATGGCCATGACGATCATCATCAGCAGCGGGTTGAGCACCGACCATGCGACGCCCAGAACGCTACGGCGATACTTGATCTTAAAATCCTTGGTAACCAGCTGACGAAGGATAAACGCGTCCTTCTCAAATTCGTTCTTAGCAAACGTCGCAGGCAGACTGCGAGTTTCTTGTTGCTTTGTCTGATCCGACACGGATGCAACTCCTTTACTCGTAATCGTTGACAAACGAACAGTATAGACCCGACGGCCATGCAAACGATTCGCGCAACAAAACTGGAGAACTAACCCACATCTTAGGATGCCAGGCCCAAACGGCTATACTTTCTAGGATTGAATGTATAAGGAGCATTAAGTGAATTCTGAATCCATCGCCGTCATCATCCCTTGCTACAACGAAGCGCTCACGATCGGCAAAGTCATCGACGACTTTCACCGCGAGCTTCCGCAGGCGACGGTCTATGTCTATGACAACAACTCGTCGGACGATACCTCACGCATTGCCACCGAGCACGGCGCCACAGTCCGCTTTGAGCCCCGTCAGGGAAAGGGCAACGTGTGCCGCCAGATGTTTCGCGATATCGACGCCGATTGCTACCTGATGGTCGACGGAGACGACACCTACCCCGCCGAGGCGGCCAAGGCCCTCTGCGAGCCCATCCTTAACGGCACGGCCGACATGACCGTAGGCGATCGCCTTTCCAACGGCACCTACGCCGAGGAGAACAAGCGTGCCTTCCACGGCTTTGGCAATAATCTGGTCCGCGCCATGATCAAGTGGATCTATGGCTACAGCTTCGATGACGTCATGACAGGCTACCGCGCCATGAGCCGCCCGTTCGTTAAAACCTTCCCAGTGCTTTCCGAGGGCTTTCAGATCGAAACCGAGCTCTCGATCCACGCCGTCGACCACCACTGGCGCATCAAAGATGTGCCCATCGAGTACCGCGACCGTCCGGAAGGCTCCGAGTCCAAGCTCAATACCGTGAGCGACGGCATTAAAGTCGTTACGATGATCGGCACGCTGTTCAAGGACTACCGCCCGCTGAAGTTCTTCAGTCTGGTTGCGCTTTTATTCGCGATTATCGGCCTGGCTTTGGGCATTCCTATCTTTGTTGAGTACTTTCAGACCGGCCTGGTCCCGCGCTTCCCCACCGCCATGCTCGCCGCCTCGTTTATGTTCCTGTGCGGACTGAGCCTTGCGACCGGATTCATCCTGGATTCTGTGGCAAAGGTTGAGAAAAAGCAGTGGGAGGTCAACGTGTACAGCAAATACGCCTACGATGACCAGCCCGGCCACCCTACTTCCAAGCCAAGCGAGAGGTAGATCTTCCGCAAAATACTATTGGCACCACTGCGCAGATAGCCACCAACAAGAAAAGCCGCCGTTAAAGAACGGCGGCTTTTACTCTCGAAAAGTTAATAGCGGCTAGAGCGTCTTGAGGTACTCCCCCAGCTCTTCCTCCCAGTCGGGCATGTGGAAGCCGACCGACTCGAGCCTGGACAGGTCGAGAGCGGAGTGGACCGGGCGCGGGGCGATGGGGCCCGCGGCGTTCGCGTAGTAGTCGGCGGTCGAAACCGGCAAGACCTTCTCGCCGTTGCCGTTGGCCGCCTCGAAGACGGCGCGGGCGATGTCGGCCCAGGACTTGACGGCGCCGGAGCCCGTGCAGTCGTAGGTGCCGTAGGGGGCGTGCGTCCCCAGCACGTGGAAGATGGCCTCGGCCATGTCGCGCGTGAAGGTCAGGCGGCCCAGCTGGTCGTCCACGACCGTGACCTGCGTGAGCCCGTCCTCCGGGTCGGCGACGCGGTCGGAGAGCG
>JAGZFB010000021.1:0-60626 GCA_018368055.1 Collinsella sp.
TGCGCTATGCGCGCGAAGTAGTCGGAGAAGTCGCCCAGGAGGATGTAGCCCTCGCGGCCGTGCCGCCTCCAGTGGTCGGCCAGGTGGCGCTTGAGCAGCCTCAGGGCGTAGTCGGTGCCGCGCCCCTTTATGTTCGCGGAGTTGGCGGCTATGAGGGTGGGCACGATCGCGGGCACGAGCGCGTTTTGTGCCAGGGACTTCTGTACCACGCGCTCGGGGAAGTGTACGGCGCTGATATGGCGCAGCTTTCCTCGCTCCCACAGGTCGAACCGTATGAAGCCCCGGCATATGTCGCGCCCCTCCAAAAGGTCGCGGCGGGACAGGACGGCGTTGCGCAGGTAGCTTCTCATGTACCTCTGCGTGGACGACTTCCACATGACGCCCCGCGCGGCCTGCTTTGAAGCCTTGCACAGGCTGTTGAGGTCGGCCACGGTATCAAGCGTGCACGCCTTGACGCGCTCGGCCTTGGCCTGCGCGCGCTTCTCCTCGCGGCGCTTGCGGCGCGCCGCCCGCCTTTGCTCGGAGTTCACAGGAGGCACCCCGCGCGGCTTGCAATGTGGCTCTGGCAGCCGCTTGAGGTATGGCCATGAAACGCGGCGAAGCCACGGAGCGCCGCGCCATGCAAGCAGCGTCCGGCCACCCTCGCGGGGTGCGTATTTACGGGCGCATGCCCGACGGTCGCGCCTTCCTTCCTCTCCGCGCTCTGCTTTCGGCCCTGGGGCCTACTCGGTCTGGCAATAAGGGAATCCGGGGCGGGGGCGAACCCAGACGTTCGTCGCCGAGTTGTAGTTGGCATTGCCGTTGTTGTTGACGTAGCACACGTTGGACGCGGAGCCACCCATGACGGAACGCAACCACCAATTGTACCGATAAACAAGGCGCGACCGCCGTCCATTATAGCGAACGCAGGCGCTCTAGCTCGGCCTCGGCCTCGGCTATGCGCTCCTCGGTGGACTTCTTGCCGGTGACGCGCACGTTCTTGCGCGCGCCCTTCAGCAGCTTGATCTCCTCCTCGACCATGGCCGCCAGCTCCTCGAAGCGGTTGGCGTTCACGGGCAGGCCGATATCCATGAGGCACTGCATGTCCAGCATAAGCTGCTCGCAGTCCGCTATGGCCAGCGTCAGGTAGCGTTTCCTCTCCAGCGCGTTGAACGAGGTGTTGGGGTAGAAGCAGTCGGCGCGGTTGACGTTGTACACGATGCCGCGCGCCGTCTCCACGGTCGGCACCGCGTTCAGCAGCCTGTAGGCTTTCGGCACGACCGACGAGGACGCCATCAGCTTGTTGACCTCCACGCGGATGGCGATGGCCTGCGTGAAGAACTTGTATTCGGACACCTCGCGGTTGCGCTGGTAGACGCCGCTCACGTGCACCTCCTGGGGAAACTGGCGAAAAACCCGGCCCGCTTCGCGGGCAGGAGGCGACCGCGCAAGGCGGTCGCCTAGAAGCAGAGTATAGAGCACTCGGCTGGCTAGCCGACGAGGAAGCCGGGGCGGGGGCGAACCCAGACGCCCGTCGCCGAGTAGTCGATGGCAGAGCCGTAGTAGCTGACGTAGCACACGTGGGACGCGGAGCCACCCACGACGGAACGCAACCACCAAAGGCACCGAGTTCCGTTCAAGCGGTGCGCGGTATCGCGGAACAGGTCGAACTGGCAGTCGAAGCCCACGCTGTAGCCCTTGGTGCCCCACACCGGGCAGCCATTTCTGGTCGGCGGTGCCCTGGTTCGTGTTGGTGGTGTTCCACATCAGGAAGCTGTCGTTTGCCACGCCGGTCACGGTCTTGGCTACGGGCACGGGAGCGGACGCCACGAACGCGATATGGTGTCCCTTGCTGTTGTCGCCGCAGTAAAGGTACGGGTCGATGTGGGCAAGCAGGAACCGCGCAGATTGCTGTGTGGTGACGGCGGATGCGCTCACAAGCGGCACGTCCAGGTAGTCGCCCACGCGCAGGCCTGCGAAGTTCGCGGCGGCGATGCGCTTATGCAGCGCGTCGTACACGCTGCCGCTGCCGATCTCTCCCGCCAGGATGGTGGCGATGTTCTGCTTTCGCTTGTGCCATTTCGTTGCCTTTCTACTTGAGGTTGAGGGTTGTGCCGGACGCCGTGCAGGTGCTCCCGAACGTGACGGTGCTGCCCGATGCGCTGGCCTTGGAGGCGGGGCAGTACACGGTGCCGTCGTCGTAGATGAACGCGTTCGTGACGTCGGCAAGCTTGCCGTACAGGTCGGCTATCTGCTGCTTCTGCTTGGCCATGTCCGAGCTGCCCGCGCTGCCCTGCGCCACGCTGTTGGCTATCTGCAGGGCGGTGTTGGCCGCCGCGTCGGCGTTCGAGGCCGCGCCGTTTGCCGCAGCCGTGGCGGCTTGCGAGGCCGTCTTCAGCTGCGCCGCCTCGGTGACGCGGGCGCTTTCCGCCGCGGCGCGCTTCTTCTCCGCCTCTGCGCGCCCGGTTTCGGCGGTCTGGCGCGTCTTCTCGCTCGCGGCGCGCTGGTTTTCCGCGCTCGCGCGGGAGGCCTCGGCCTTCTGCATCTGCGCGTTCAGCGCGCTCACGTCGGTTAGCTGCCCTTCGAGGTTCGCGATGATCGCCTCCACCGCATCGACGTACGGGCCGGATATCTCGCCCGACGCGCTCGCCGAGGGCAGCACGTTCACCAGGACGTTCTCGGTGGTGGCGTCCAGCCCCGCCGCGTTCCGCACACGCACGTAGCACACCTTGAGCAGCCCGGCCACGCCGAAGACGGCGGGGTCGACCGTCACGGTGGCCACGTTGTCGCTGATGCCAGTGAACTGCTGCTCCACGTAGGTGTGGTCGGGCTTCGCAGCCATGAGGTGCACCTTGCAGCCCGTCAGGGCCGCCTTCTTGTCGCCGTCGTAGATGGCGGCCTTCAGGACCTCGGCGCTGTCGCCCTGGTGCACGGTGATGACGGGCGGCGCTATGTTGGTCTTCTTGAGGTTGAGCGTAAGCTCGTGCGTTGCCATGCCTCACTCCTTTCCTTCGGCCGCAAGTGTCCGCGATATGTCGCCGGGTTGCACTCTGTGGACCCCGCATATCTCCTCGTCAGTGAGCGCCGAGAAGTCAACGGCGTTGGCCTCGCCGCCTTCCGCGTCCATGACGGCCACGGGGCTGGACACGAGCGTGAAGCCGCCCTTGCCGTCGAACTCGAACACGTCTTCCGATTCCACGATGGCCCGCGCCGTGGCCGGGTCGCTGATGCACTCGAACACCGGAAGCGCCTCGGGCGGCTTCGGCGCGCCGTCGAGCGCCTGCGGCGCTTCGGGTTGCTGCACAAGGTGGTAGAACATTCCGTTTCCTCTCTTGCTTGGTCTAGTTTCCCGTGATGCTGCTCATGCCGGTAATGATTCCGTTCACCACGTTGATGGTGCCCCACGTCCAGTTGTTGCCGTTGTTGGTGATGCACCCGATGAACTGCGTGGAGCCCGTGTATCCGTAGGTGCCGCCGCTGCTCGGGTTGGTTCCTATGGCGAACTTCGGGGCGAGTATCCTGGCGGTGCCCGACGACCCAATGTCTGCGCGGCTGCTATCCAGGTACACGTAGTTGCTGGAGTTCTCTTGCAGCTTCACGTACGCCGAGCCGCCCGCGTTGCTGTTGCCACTCTTCATGTACAGCTGCTCGTCGGGATGGCTCATGTATCCCGCGTAGTAGGGGGTCGTCAGCCACGTCTGGCGGTAGTAGCGGTTGACTGCCAGGAATCCGTAGCCGCAGGCGGATATGCCCACGCCGTCGGTAGAGCTCGCCGTGGGGCTGTCCTCCGCGTGGACGGCCTCGATGGTGCAGTACTCGGTCGAGCCGTTCACGAACGACGCTCCCGGGTGGTTGTTCGTCGTCGTGCCGGTGGTGATGTAGTTGGTGGACGACGTACCGACCATGTTGCAGCGGAACATGGAGGTGCTGCCCACCAGCACGGTGCCCGCGATGAGGGAGCCGTTCTTGTCGTATATCTGGAAGCCGTTGGTGGCGTTGATGTACACCTTGTTGCCGTTGCCGTCCGTCATGAAGATGGAGCCGTCGCGCAGATAGAAGACCCCGCTGTCGAGGTCCCAGTACGAGTTGCCGCCCTTGATGCGGCCCGTGGTCAGCTCGTCGGCGGTCACGCCGTCGCCGGTGATGGCCGTGCGCCACTTCCACGCGCCGCTGGAGTACTTTGAGTTGGCCACGCCGATGACGCCGCCGCCTATCTTCACGCACTTGGTCGCGTTCTCCGGCTTCTTGTCGTACACGAGGATGCCCTGGCCGGGCTCCTCGTACACCCAACCGCCCGTGGTGTTTATCTCGCTGTTGAGCATTTCCACGATCTTCTTGCGGATATCCGTCGGCAGCTGATCGAGCTGGTTCTGCAGCCCATCAACCTCGCTCTCGGCGCTCGTCAGGCGCTCGTCCAGCGAGCCGGTGACGCCTTCCAGGTACTCCTTGTTGGCCTCGTCTATCTGCTTGAGCACGCTCTCGCTCTGCTCCACCGTGGTGTCGGTGTAGAGCTTGAGCACTTCCTCAAGGGACAGGTTGCCGTCGTCGGAGTACTTCTTCAGCGCCTCTTCCAGCGTGGTGTCGCCCTTGTCGGCATACTCCTTGAGGGCCTTGTCAAGCGCGTCCTTCACCTCGTCGGTGTAGTCCTTGGCCGCGCCGCCCTGCTCCATGGCGAACGCCTCCTGGCGCTTCTCGGAGGCCGCCAGGCTCTCGCCCCATTTGCCGGTCGATGCCTTGTTGGACGCGTTTACCGCGTCGGCCACGGTGGCGCGGATGCTCGAAGCCGTTCTCTTTGCGCTGGACTTCTGGGCGGCCATCAGCTCGGCCACGGTCTGGTAGTTGCCGAACGTGTAGGTGACCTCGCCGGGGCGCAGCTGATCCTCCACCACCTTGGTGATGCGGGTGCGCACGCGCAACGGCGGGTCGTACACCTTGTCCACCACGGTCACCAGGTCGCCCTCGTCCGCGCCCTCGAAGCCCTCGCCGGCGCGCGCAAGCGCCGTGGCGTCCACGGTGTAGGACACGGTGGGCACGCACGACTGCGCCAGTTGCGCCTCGGTGAGCTTCTTCAGCTCGGCGGCGTCCTCGCAGTCGGAGAACTCCACGTCGCCGAACACGTGCGCCTTGCCGCCCTTGCCGTCGGGCCGTCCCCAGCGCGCCAGCGCGTCGGCCGACCCCACCCAGTTCTGCCCGCCGTTCACGTCGCCGAAGGTCAGCTTGCGGTCGTAGCCGCCCGTCAGGTTGCCGTCCTCGTCGGCGGTCTGCAGGGACTTGCCGTAGCCGTACAGGGCGGTGCACACGTTGCCCTCGTCCACGCTGCGCTTGACGCTCACGAGGTCCTTGGCGTAGGTGAAACGCTTGCCGTTGTCCTCGCCGACCTGCTTGGCCATGCACACGCGGCGTGCGGTCACCTTGGTGCCGCTCACCTGGATTTCGAACGACAGCTCGCCGCCCCAAGTGTCTGCCACGTCGTGGATGGCCGCCCATGCGTTGGTGTGGTAGAAGTTCGTGCCGGCCTGCCCGAGGTCGGCCACGGTTCCGACCTGCCAGCGCGAGGAGGACAGCGCCGAGGCCAGCGCGGCGTAGGCGCTCACGTCGTAGGGGCGCTTGTCCTCCAGGTAGTCGCCCAGGAGCTCGATTTGCGCCGAGGTCGGGCAGTAGTACGTGTAGAGGATGCCCGCGCTTGCGCGCTCCTCCTCCACGCCGTCCACGATGTTCTCGTGCCAGCGGCCCTTGAGGTCGCGCCACACCAGGCGGTCGCCCTTGTCCAGGCGCGCCAGCGTTGTGATGCTCAGGGCGTTCTCGCCGTTGACCTCGCGCGTGTCCTCGCACTCGAACAGCGTCTTGATGGGTCCCTTGTACGCCTCCCAGCGGTCGCATGCCCACAGAATCATCAGCCCACGTACCTTTCCGTCCACTGTACCGTCGCGGTGCCGCTGGACAGCTTGAGGCTGTTGGCCCCCGGCTCCAGCGGGAAGAAGTCACTCTCGAAGGTCACGGGCGCGGGGCTGCCGTCCACCGTGGCCTGCGGGGCGGCCATGTCGATGACCACCGCGCTCGATGCCGTCACCGCCTTGTCGATCTGCACGAACTCGCCCGTGCCCATGTTCGTCAGCCGCAGCGCCGACGTGCTGCCGCCGGGCCTGACGGTCACGGTGGGGTAGGTGCGGAACGTCCCGCCCACCTGCACGCCCGAGGTGCCCGACACGGTTGCGCGCCCCTCGGCCCCGTAGGCCACGGGGTCGTATGCCGTGAACGTCAGCGTGGCCTCGCCGGTGTGCCACAACGTGTCGAGCGCGCCCGGCGAGGTCAGCACGGCCATGTAGCGCAGGCCCAGGTGCCTCTCGTCGTCCAGCCACAGCTCGGCCTCCTTGAGGCACAGCAGGCGCGAGGCCATGAGGCGGCGAAGGGCCGCCATGTCGTCGGCGGGGCGCGCCCTCCAGGCCGCCGCCACGTCTATCGTCAGGGGTTTCAGCTCTGCGCGCATGAAGCGCGAGCCGGGCTGCCCGGGCACGTCGCGCGTGGCGATTTCGTACTCGGGCAGCAGCGAGCGGGTCACGAGCCGGGTGTCGAACCACGGCGCGAAGTCGAAGCCGTTGTATATCATGCGAAGCACTCCTGCCGTTTGATTTCCTTGGCTATCTGGCGGGAGATTTTCTCGATGTCGGCCTCCTCCCGCACGGTCGCGTACAGGTTGATTGTCACGTTCGTGTCGCCATGGGCCGCGCCGCCCTTGCCGTCGAGCAGCTTGGCGATGCCCTCGGCCAGCGGGCGCGCGCCGCGCTCGTTGAACGGCACCACGCCCTCGGGGCCCGCTTCGCCGACGCCGATGACGCTGGGGCCGTTGAACACGCCGCCCTTGGCGTACCAGTCGATGCCGAAGTGCGGCACGCTCGGCGGGGCGATGCTGAAGCTGCCGGAGATGGACAGGTGCGGCAGCTTCAGGTGGGGCAGCGACCACGAGAAGTTGAAGAACCCCTTGATGGAGTCGATGACGTTGCGCACGGTGTCGCGGGCGTTCTGTATCGGCGTCTCGATGGCGCTCTTGATGGAGTTCCACACGCTGCTCACGGTGTCCTTGGCGGCGTTGAACACACTGGAGATCGTGTCGCGGATGCCGTTCACGATGCTGGATATGGTGGAGCTGATGCCGCCCCACACGCTCGACGCCGTGCTGCTCACGGCCCCCCATATGGAGTCCCACACCGCCTGAATTGCCGACAGCACCGCCGATATGGTGGAGCTGATGGCATTGATGGCCGCGCCTATCGCCGAGCTGATGGCATCCCATATGCTGGAGGCGGTGAAGCTCACCGCGCCCCACACCGTGTCCCACACGCCCTGGATGACCAAAAGGGCTGCGCCTATCACGTCGCTAACGTACTGGATGTATGCGCTCACCGCGCCGTAGATGGCCTCCCATATGGCGCTGGCGGTGCCGCTGATGCCTTCCCACGTCGCGCCCCACCATTCGGAGAGCGCCGTCACCACGTCGGTGATGACCTGGCTCACCGCGTCGATGTAGCTTCCCACCGCGCTGCAGATTGCGTCCCATGCCGCCGTCAGCTGCTCGCCGAAGTTCTCCCAGATGAAGTTCCAGGGTATGAGCAGCGTCTCGATGGCCAGGTTCAGAATCTCGCCCAGAAGCATCACGGCGACCTGCACCACGTTGCAGATGCCGTCCCAGATGGACGAGGCGGTGCCGGCCAGGCCTTGGAAGAACCCGGCTATGGCGTCGATGGCCCCCTGCACCGTGGAGCAGATGCCGTCCCACACGCCGCCCAGCGTCTCGCCGAGCTGCGAGAAGAACTCGCCGACGCTTTGGGCCACGTCGCCCGCCACCTGGGTGGCCACCTCGAACGCGGCGCACACGGCATCCCACACGGCGGTCACCGCGTCGCGGAACTCCTCGCAGTTGTTCCACAGCAGCACCACGGCGGCGATGATGGCCGTTATGGCCGCTACCACGGGGTGCGCGGCTATGAGCCCCAGCGCGCCGGTGCCCAGCTTGCCGACCACCTGGAAGGCCGCTCCGATTTTCGGCACGGTGTCCACGACAGTGCCGACCGTCGACAGCACGGGGCCTATGGCGGCCGCTATCGTGGCGATCGCCAGCACGGCGGTCTGGCCGCCCTCGCCGATGCCGGCGAACCACTCGGAGAACGACTTGACGACACCCGCCACGTTGGTGGCGATGTTGAGCAGCGGCTCGCCAAGCGGCTCGATGGAGCCCTGCAGCTCGCGCATGGCCTCCTGCGATTTCACGGCGAAGCTGTCGGAGGCGGCCTCCTGGGCCTGCTGCGCAGCGCCCGCCACGTCGCCGAAGCTGTCCTGCACGCCAGCCAGGGACTCGATCATGCCCATGGCATTGTCCTCGCCCAGCGAGGACCACAGGGTGGAGGCCAGCGCGGCCTTGTCGTACTCGTTTGGCATCTGCGTGAGGTCGCCCAGCACCGCCTGCAGCATGTCCTCGGCGGTGGCGCTGCCGTTCTTGAAGTTCTCGAAGACCTCCTGCGTGCCCTCGCTGAACGAGCCGATGGATTCCTCCATGCGGCCGTCGGACAGCGCCGTCAGGAACTCGTTGAGGTAGTCGCCCACCTTGTCCAGGTTGTACGCGCCGTTGGACGTGCCCGCTTCGAGCAGCGAGAAGTACTCGCTGGCGCTCATTCCCGCCTCGCCCCATCGCACGGAGTATTCGCTCAGGTTGTCGCCCAGCTCGTCGGTGTAGTTCAGGCCGCGCTGCATGCCCGCCGTCAGCAGGTCGCTGGCCTCGGTGGCGGACAGCCCGAAGCCCTCCATGAGGGCGTTGGTGCCGCGTATGGACTCGTTCACGTCTGCGCCGAAGGTGTCCGACAGCATGAGTGCGTTGGTGGTGACGGTCTGCAGGTCCTCGTCGGACACGTCGCGAAGGGTGGACTTGCACTGGATCAGCGCATCGTTGACCTCGTCCAGGGACTGGCCCCAGCCACCCTCGTATATGCGCTTGCCTATGCCGCTGAAACGTTCGGCCTCCTCGCCGGACACGCCGAACGCGGCGGCTATGCGGGCGTTGGCCTGCTCGTAGTCGCTGGCCACGCCGAATACGGCCTTGCCGGCGGCCACCACGGGCGCGGTCAGCGTCACCGTGGCGGCCGTGCCGGCCTTCTTGAACGAGGACGACAGCTTCGCGGCCTTCTCGTCGCCCTCGGCTATGTTCTTCCAGGAGATGCCCTGGAGGTCGCGCTCCAGGGCCTTGATGTTCTTGGATACGTCAACGGTGTCGAGCACCGCTTTGATGATGACGTTGCCGTCCATGCTCACCTCGTCGCTCTCTTGAGCGCGGCGAACACATCGCGCATCGCCGCGTCGCTTCCTTCCTCAGAGCCGTGTGAGCTGCGGCCTTTGCCGAGTTCGAACGCCTTGTGGGCGGCGTTCCAGGCCTCGACCTCCTGCCTGTTGTATTTGGTTGGCTTCGGCTTGGTCGCCGGGTTGCGGTAGTGGATGGCCGCGCCGAGCGGCGTGTCCTGCGGGCAGCCGCCCACGAGCGCCACGAACTCGGCGAAGCTGATGCGACCGCGCACCTCGTCCCACTCGATGCCGTAGGCCTGGCGGAAGCTGGTGCGTATGCGCGCCGCGTCCTCCTCCAAGTCCCACAGCGGGGTCTCGTGCGGGCGGTCGCCGGTCAGGTCGAGCCCGCACATGTCCCATACCGCCGCGTCGCGCATCCGCACGAACTCGGCGGCGTCGTAGTCGCATGCGCACCACGCGTCCGCCCAGTCCACGAAGAACAGCGCCAGGAACTCGTCCCGGCGCTGGTCGTCGGACTTGCCCTCGTCGGTCAGCACCTCGATGACGCGGATGATCGTGAGCGCGTCGTCGCGCACCAGCACCTCCTCGCCGTTCCACGGGTAGCGCGTGGCGCTCGTGCCGTCGGGCAGCCGCACCCGCTCGGCCGTGAGCGCGGCTGGCAGCATTACTTGCCGCCCTTCTTCTTGCGCTTGGCCTTGGCGCGGCGCTGGGCGCGGTTGAGCGCCTGGACCTGATCGGCGCGCTCGCTGTATGCAAGGCCGCACGCCATCAGCTGCTCGCTGGTCGCGTGGCGCGCCAACATGTTGAGGAACGTGGCGAAGACCTCGCCCAGGATGCGGATGTTCTCCTCGGGCGCGATGGGGCCCTCGTCGCCGCCCATCCACGCGAGCAGCTGCTCCCAGCCCTCGGTGCCGATGAACGCCGAGATGGTGCGCTTCATGAGGCGGGCCTGCGCGGCGTTGGCCTCGGCCGCCTTCTCGGGGGTGTCGGCCTCGCGGGCCATCTGCTCGTTGGCCTGCGCGCGGTCGATGGCGTTGCCGACCTTGGCCAGGTACTCCTCGATGTGCTTGTCGTCGAACCACACGCGGAAGCGTGGCGTGTCGGGGTTCTCCTCGGGGTCCTCGAAGAACACGTCCTCGTACGCGCGGATGTTTTTCAGAAGTTCCATTTGTTGCCCCTTTCGTGAGCGGTGAGCGTCGGGCATAGAAAAGGGGCGCGGGCCGCTCACTAGCCCGCGCCCCCATGTCCAGGAGGTTATGTCTGGTGTCGCCTGCGGCTACTTCGCCGCCACGGTGACCTTCACCTGCGTGCAGATGCTCGGCTTGGACGCGCAGCGCACGGTGATGACCGCCTCGCCTGCGGCCACGCCCGTCACGTTGCCGTCGCTGTCGACGGTGGCCACGTCGGTGTTGCCCGATGCGAAGAAGCACTTGGCGTTCGCCTCGGCGGGCGTGACGGTCGGCGCGAGCTTCATGGACTTGCCCACGGCCGGGCCGGTCGGCGCGGTGCAGGTGACGCCCGTGGGCTGCTTGAGCTTGTTGGCGGGGATGTAGCGCATAGCGCCAGCGCCCGAGATTGTGCAGGAGAACGCGCCGGGGTCGGATGCCGCGCCCTGCTGCGAGCCGACGGTCAGGCCCAGGTAGGTGCAGTCGCCCTCCACCACGTCGCCGTTGGGGTCGGTGTGGCGGAAGTGGCCCGTGCGGCCCTCGCCGGTCTCAAGCGCCAGGCTGGCAACGAAGTCCTGCGCGGGGTCGCCGTAGCAGCGGTCGCCTGTGACCTCGTACTGCGGCTGCACGCTCTTCACCTTGTCGGTGGGAGTGCCGTAGCCGTCGTAGTAGTCCTTGGTCTCGGTGGTCTCGTTGGTGGTCGGCTTCACCTCGGTGATGCCGCGCGAGAAGATGGCCCACGTGGGGCTGGCCGCGTCTGGCGTAGTGTCGATCTCCAGCGCGCTCATGTAGTTGGGCGCGAAGCCCAGGTCTTGGTTCTTTGCCATCGTTATCCCTTCTCTATGGTTATGGTCGCTTTGATTCGGAACTCCCACAGGTACGGCCCGCCCTCCGGCGGCGTTATCTCCTGCGGCTCTGTGTACAGCGCCGTGCTGGTGAAGCCGTAGGAGCCGGTGGGCGAGGGCAGGTCGGCCCCGTCCAACGCGTCGGCCAGGTCGTAGGCGTCGCCCATGGCCTTGGCCTCGGAGGTGTCCTTCACGATGACCTGCAGCACGTATCCGACACGGCGGGTGCCGTCCATGTGGCGCACCGCGTCGGCCGTGGGCATGGGCCTCAGCACCACCGCGTCGTCGTGGCCGCGCGATGCTGCCAGGCGGGTGAGGAGCACCGGGCCGTAGCCCAGGGCCTCTATGGCGGCCTTCGCCGCCTCCATCACGTCCGGGGCCATGTCACGCCCCCTCGGTCAGGAGGTCGACGGCCAGGCGCTCCCAGTCCTCGCCGTGCGCTTCCTTCGCGGCCTTCGGCCAGTCGGCCTTGGCCCTCGGGTTCTTGCCGTGCTTGATGTGGCTGTCGGGCAGGTCGCGCACGTAGGCGGCGTAGTCGGCGTCCCATATGACGAGGCCCTGCCTGAAGTCGGAGGCGGCCTGCATGGAGTTGTGCATGCGCTTGGTGTCCTCTGGCGTGAACGCGTTCACGTCCTCGGCCACGCTCATGGCGAACTTCACCTGCTTGGCCTCCAGCTCCTTCGCGCTGAAACGCTTCATGAGCTTGGTCAGGTCGACCGTAACTGCTGCGGGCATGGCTACCTCACCTCCAGTTCCCAGTGGTGGGGACGGGTGCCGAACGCGCGGCGGGGCGTGCACCTCGCCACGTTCATCCACTCGCCCCCGTCGATGCTCACGCGGCTGCCCACGGGCACGTCGAACATGCCGGGGCTGTCCGCGCCGTCTGCTATCACGAGGCCCTGCGCGCCGTCGCCCAGGGCGTACTCGCGCACGAGCCACGCCGAGACGGGCTCGAAGCGCACGCGGCGCACCTCGACGGGCTGCTCGAACTCGCCGCCGTAGCCGCCCTCCCTGGGCACCTTGACGAACATGGTGGAGGGCCGCGCCGAGCGCGGCACCCGCATCATCTGGTACCCCCGATGCCCGCGTAGAGCAGCGGCGTTCCAAGCAGCTCGCGGCGGACGGCGGCCTCCATGTCGCTGCGGTAGGTGCTGGCCCTTTCGGTACCGGGGTTCCACGAGAACGAGCCGACGGTAAAGCCGCCGCCCTCCATGATGCCGCCCGAGCACCCGTATGCGGCGTCGACCTCGCAGGCCGCCATGACCGCGCGCGCCCACTCCTCGGAGCCGTCCGGCTCGTTGGGGAAGATCAGGTCGCGCACGGCTGCCGTGGCGTGGGGGAGCGCCGCCTTGAACTCCTCGGCGGACAGCTCCCCGCGCCCGGCTGCCAGATAGTCCTCGTGGGTCGGGGCTCTAGTTTCCATCGTCCTCGGCCGCCTCGGGCTTTTCCGCCTTGCCCTTGGCGGGCTTGGCCTTCTTCGGGGTCTCCTTCTCGAAGGCCAGTCCAACTGTGCGCATGTCGCGCCTCCTTCCTACGCGGCCTTCATGCCTGCGGTGATGTAGTGCGCCAGGTTCTCGCGGACGCCGCACACGCCGTACTTGCGGTACTTGAACAGGTGGCCGAAGCCCTGCTGGTTGTCCTCGGCGTCGATGACCTTGCCGTGCGCGAAGTTCCAGCGCAGCACCACGGCGTCCTTGTGGACGATGAGGAAGTTCATGTCCACCGCGCCGGTGCCCTTCTTGTAGTGGCCGATCTCCTCGTCCTTGGTGGTGCCGTCCAAAAGGTCGATGGCGCTGTAGAAGCGGGACTGCGGCACCTTCACGATGGAGGAGAAGCCGTCCAGCGCCTCTCGGGACTTGGTGGTGTCCAGGTCCTTCACCATACCCAGCAGGGTGGGGGTGATGAACAGCACGCGGCCCTCTTCCGGCACCTCCTTCTCGTCCATGTCGCACATGGCGGCGTTCAGGCCCTTGAGCATGTCCGCGCCGTCGGCGTAGGTCTTCTGCTCCTTGGTGATGCCGGTGCCTGCGCACAGCGTGGAGAACACGAACGCGTCTCCCTCGGGCACCACCTTGGTGCGGTTGAAGTGCGCGGCGGCGTTGCCGAACGCCAGATTGAAGGACTGGGCGTCCACTTTCTGGTCGATTTCCAGGATGGTGCCGCGGTCGTAGTTGGCGCTGATGGGCTTCCAAGTCAGGGACGCGCCGCTGTTCTGCGGCAGTCGCCCGTTGGCCTGCACGTCGCCCAGGCCACCCATGGAGTAGACGGGATAGTAGAACTCGCCCAGCTGCTCCATCTGCGCGATGTTGCCCTGCGGCGCGGCGCTCTCAAGCACTGCGGTCAGGGATTCCTTGCGGTACGCCTCCATGAGCACGTTCTCGTAGCCCTTGGGCAGTTCGATGCTGTTTGGCATGATTTACTCCTTTGAAGATTCGTCGGTGAGTCCGAAAGCTGCGCGGAAGTCGGCCAGGCCGTCGGAGCCTGCGCCGCCCTTGGGGTCGCCGCCCGCGCTCTCGCGGGGCTGGTCGGTGAACATGTAGGCGTTATCCTTCTTCAGGGCCTCGAAGTCGATGCCCGTGATGTTGCCCTGCTCGTCCAGCTTCGCGTCAGCGATGTTCGGGATGATCGCGCGCGCCGCCTTGGCGTTGCGCACCCCCATCTGCGCCAGCTTGGTGTCGATGGCGAAGTCGCGGCGCATGTCGGCCTCGCGCTTCTCGGCGTCGGCCTTGTACGCCTCGTTGTCGGCCTTGGCCTTGTCGAGCGCGGCCTGCAGCTCCTCGGCGTTGCCCGCCTTGGAGGTGAACTCCTCGATCTGCTTGTCGCGCTGCTCCAGCTCGGCCTTGAGGGCCTTCACCTGCTCCTGGTACTCGTCGGTCTCGCGCTTGTACTTCGCGTAGGACACGACCTCCTTCGCCGGTTCGGTCTGCTGGCCGTTGTCGCCGCCCTCGTTGCCTTGGGGCTTGTTGTCGTCCGCCATCGCTTGCTCCTTCCGTGTTTGGTTTTCGCGCTTCCCTGCGCGCTTGGATGGCCCGCCGTTGTCGCCGCGGTCGCGTGCGGGGCATGTTATCGCCGCCCCATCGCGTGACCGCATCTTCCCCGAGGTGTCGCCAGGCAAAAGAAAAGGCCGCCCGTGATGGGCGGCCTTGATGCCGTGCGTCTACTCGGTTGTCGCTTGGTCTACTTCATCAGCCCCGCGTCGCGCAGAACCTTGCGGGACTTGGCAAAAAGCTCCTCGCGCTCTTCTTTGGTCAGCTTTTCGGCGGCTTTCGACTCGGAGGCGCTGTCATCTATGACGAGCACCCAGTCCTCTGGCGTCACTTCTTTTTTGTCAGCCTGAACCATTTCGCTTCCTCGTTTCGCTCGTAGAGCATTTCGGTGGCAAGCTGGTCGATAACGTCGCCGCCCACGTTCGGGCACTCTCTTTTCGCCAGCTCTCGCAGCTCCTCGTACGCTTGTACGACGCTGCGGTCGTTCACCTTGATTTCGTAGATTGTACCATCGTGGCACGCCACCACCGAGCTGCGCACCCAGTCGTTTTCCGCCACCGTTCGAATGTCGGTCCACGACGGCGGCGAGCTCATGGGGTGGTTGTGGATCAGCACCACGCCGCCCTTGGTGCGCCTGCACGCCTCCACCTGCTTGGCGGTCAGGCCGCACGCCTGGCTCTTCAGGCCGTGCCCGAAGGTGTCGGTGACGCGCTCGCCCTTCTTCCACGACACGACGGACATGCGTTCGTAGCCCGTGCCGTCGCGGTCGCGCAGGATGCGGCGGCTTTCGGCGTACACGGCCTCGCTTGCGCGCTTCGGGATGGGAAGGGACGCCACCTTGTCGTGGTAGGCCCTGCCGTTCACGGCGCGGCGGCTCACGTCTGCGGCGGTGCCCGCGCCCTTGCCCGGCATGAACTTCTCGCGCACCCAGGTCTTGTCCGTGGCAAGCGGGTAGATGCGCTCCTTCGATTCCACGGCGGCCTCGCGCGTGCGCTCGCGGGACAGGTAGGGATGGGCGGCTATGTGCTCGCGCTGGCGCTTCTGCAGCTTACCCAGGCGCAGGCGCTCCTTGGTGTTGTCGAGCCCGGCGGCCTCCAGGGCCGTTGCCTCGCGCTTGGCGGCGCGTATGCCGCGCTCAAGCTCGCGCTGCTTCTGCTCTGCCTGGTATCGCTCCTCGCGCTTCTCGTCGCCGCCATCTGGATCGCGCTCGTACCGCAGCTGCTGGCCCTCCACGTAGATGCCGAAGTCGTGCTTGCAGTTCGCGCCGCACAGGCCATCGACAGAGCCGTAGCCCGTCTCGCGGTAGAACGGCGGGTACTTCTTGGACTTGCCCGACAGACTGAACACGCGGCCCTGCCACTTGGCGTGGCTCTCGCGCGCCCCGCCGTGCGAGGAGGTCTGCACGAGGTCGTGCCCGGTCTCTTCAAGCAGCTCCAGCGTGTTGCGGCTGCCGGCCTGCACCGCCTGCGTGCGAATGTGGCGGCGCATGGCCACGTCCGCCTGCGCCCACGCCCCGCTCTTGTAGTCCACGACGGACACGCCGCGCCGCGCCAGCTTCAGCACGGCCTCGCGGGTGGCCTGCTCGTAGCCCGCCATGCCCGAGTTCACCCGAGCCACGGCCTGCGCCACGACTTCGAGGTAGGCGCGCTGCACGTTGGCGGGCATCTTCAGGTTGTCGCGGCTCACGACGTCCTGCACTCCCGCCGCCGTGGCCCGCGCTGAGTTGTGCAGCCTCCACTGCATCGTCTTGGACAGCGCGCCCATGGCCGTGCCCAGCGTGGCCAGGTCGGCCTCGGCGCTCTTGGCCACGGCCTCGGCCGCAGTCTTGGCAGCCTCGCGCGCGGCTCTGCGGCCCTCCTCGTTCATGGCCTTCTGCACGTCCTTGGCGGCAAGCGCCGCCTTGCGGGCGGCCTGCGAGTAGGCGCTGTCGCCCTCGAAGTCGATGGAGCCTATGAGCGCGGCGTAGATGCACACCAGGCGCAGGGTGTATTCGTCCATGGCCCCCTGCGCTGCGTCGGTGAAGTGCTCTATGTAGTCCGGCCCCAGCATCAGGCGAGCCCGTCGCCCAGCATGTCGAACGCGCCGGCCTGCTGCTCGGGCACGTTGGCCTTGGCCTCG
The DNA here is from genome assembly GCA_018368055.1 of Collinsella sp. Lineage (GTDB taxonomy): Bacteria > Actinomycetota > Coriobacteriia > Coriobacteriales > Coriobacteriaceae > Collinsella. The sequence goes on from JAGZFB010000021.1 coordinate 16,384, forward strand.
TTGCTGGTCTCGCCGTAGAAGCGGCGGCGGTACTCCCACGGGGCCATGATGCCAGCGCCGACCTCGCTCATGGCCATCTCGCGCGCGCTCTGCGTGTCGCTGATGATGGAGTCGTCGAAGTCCACGGTGACGTCGCCGTAGGGCACGGCCTCGCCCTTGATGCTGCGGCACGCGTCGGCCATGCCGTTCACGAGGCGCACGATGGACTTGCGCAGGGCGTTCTCGTGCCGGTGGATGGATCGCATCAGCTGCGAGTTGTCGGCCGCCACCTCCTTGGCGGTCTTCAGGCCCGTGTGCGACTCCCAGGAGAAGTAGCCGTTGCCGAAGCCGCACGCCACCGACAGCAGGCGCAGGCCCGTGTTGATGGCGCTGGCGTTCTCGTCGGCCTTGAGGTCGCTCTGAACGGTCTGGATCTTGGCCGACCCCTCGTCGCCGGGGTTCATGCTGAAGATGGTGTCGTCGGCCTCGCCGAAGGCGTAGTAGGTCTTCGTGAGGCTGCCGTCCGGCCCCTTGTCGGTCTTGGACTCTATGAGGGTCTTGTCCACGAACGTGCGCGGGCGGCCCACGCGAATGTGGTCGAGCAGGGAGGTGGCGGCCTCGTCGACCACCTTCATGGCCCCCACGGCGTTGCAGTACACGCTCGCGCCCATCGCGCAGTAGTCGTAGAAGCGGTTCGACACGGCGGGGCGCACCAGCGCGAAAAGCGGGCGGGTGCAGCGCGTGTCCATGTCGGCGCTGATGCCCTCGACCGCCACCTGCTTGTGCGTCTTGGTGTCGAACAGCTGCGTGAGGATGTGGTAGGTGCCGCCCTTGAGCACGTGGGCCTGGCACTGGTCGTAGTCGCGCCCGGCGACCTCCACGCGGCCCACGAACGCGCACTGCGTGCAGTCGTCGGCGCTCCACGTGAGCGGGACTATCTGCGTGGCGTCGTAGCGCACGATGCGCAGCTCGGCGTCGGGCGTGTAGGCGCTGTCGGTCACGCCTCGCGGCTCGATGACCCACGCGCCCGTGCCCATGGCGAACGCGCGGGCTATGAAGTCGGCGTTGTCCATGGCGAACGATGTGGGCGCGTCGCCGTCCTCTGTCGGCTGCGGCGCGGCCTGGCCGTCCTCGTGCCCCTCGTCGCCGACGCCGCCCGTCGCCTTGGGGTTGGCGAAGTAGCGCGCCATCCAGGCGCGGCGCTCGTCGCTCGTGCTGGAGATGATCGTGCTCTCGTTCATGAGCAGACTGGCCCACTCGTCGGCCACGAGCGCCGCCGGGTGCAGGCTGGCGCGCTCGCGCTTGTACACGCGGAAGCCGCGCCGCTCGCTGTAGTGGTACCAGCCGTTGTTCGCCGCGAACCAGCCGAACCAGACGCCCACCATGCCCTGCATGCGGGTGTCCGGCTGGTATCCCATGCGGCGCAGCCACGCCTCGGCGTAGCCCGTGTTGCCTCGCTTCTCCATCAGAGGTTGCTCCTTATCCACAGTCCTGCGGCGTAGCCCGCCGCGTCTATCGCGTCGTCGTTCACCTTCGGCAGTGTCTCGGTTATGTCGCCCTGCCCGTTCGACACGTACTCGAACTCGGGGAACTCCTTGGCGGCGAGCGGGCAGCGGTCGGGGTCGATGACTATGCGCGTAAGGTTCTGCATCCACCTGATGCGGTTCTTGGGCGCGTTCAGGCCCTGCTTGAGCGACTTCTGCGCGCCGATGCCCTGCTCCTGGTAGTAGAGGATCATGCCGCGCGCCGCGCTGTCGCACCACACGTCGGCGGCGGGGTCCTCGGCCGCCTGCAGCTTGGCCGCCACCAGCTCGGCGGTCTTGACGTCGATGGCCTCGGTTCCCTGGCGGCTCTCCTCGTCCAGCAGGTAAAGCACGCGCTCGTTCTCGTCGTATCCCGCCTCCATGAACACCCAGGGGTGCACGCTGCCCGCGTCCACGCCGAACGAGCGCAGGGCGATGGACGCGCGCTCCTCCGCGGTGATGGGGCGTATGTCCAGCAGCTCGTCGGGGAACACCTCGGAGCCCGTGCCGATGACCTCGCCGAGCCATTGCCAGCGGTAGGAGTCGGGCGTCTTGCGGCGGCTGCGCTCGGCCTCCGCCAGCGCCGCGACGCTTATCCACTCGGGGTGCTCGTCTATGACGTCCAGGTACGTGGTGTGGCATATGAAGCGCCCGTCCTCGCCCGGGTGGGCCTCCAGGTCGCGCGCCTCCTTGTTCACCCAGTTGCGAGCCGAGCGTGGAGGGTTGTAGCTGTAGAACACCCAGAACATGTCGCCGCCGCGCAGGAACGTGGCCAGCACGCTGCGCACCTCGTCCATGCCGTCGAACTCGTCTACCTCCTCGAACCACACCACGGCGCAGTAGCCGGTGCGGAACTTCGCGGACTTCAGCTTCTTCGGCTTGTCGCATCCCACAAAGCGTATGACCTGCCCGGTGGGGCGGTACGTCACCTCCATGGGGGACAGGCCGAAGTCGAACAGGTGCGCCACGCCCAGCACGTCGCACGCCCAGCCTATCTGCTCGTACACGGACGTGCGCAGCGTGTTGCCGACCTTGCGCAGCACGACGGCGTTGGCCTCCGGGTTGAGCATGATCAGCAGCACGATGGCGATGGATATGAACGACGACTTGGTGGAGTTGCGCCCGCCCTTGAACCAGTAGTGCGTGAACTCGTGCGCCTTGATGGAGCGCCACACGCCGGCGAACACGGAGGCCACGACGTCCGAGAGCCTAACCGAGGTCGTCAACGATGGTCACCCCCGCCTCCGCCATGGCGGCCTTCGCGCCGTCCACGCCGAACATGTCGTTGAGCAGCTTCACGCTCTCGGTTATGGCCAGGCGCGCGTCGCCGTTGATGCTGCCCTCGGCCGCCTGGCGGCGGAAGATGGGCAGCGCGCCGTCCAGCACCTCGAACAGCGGGGCGGCCGCGTCCTGCAGCTCCCAGCGGCAGTCCTTGGCGGCCGCGTCGCGGATTTCCTGGATTCTGTGCGCGATTCGTGGGTCGCGCATCAGCTTGGAGGCGGCGCAGCTTATCGAGTTGTAGTTCATCCGCTTGCAGTCGTAGGCCGCGCGGTACGCGTCCTGCTGCTTGGCGCGGGGCTTGGCCATCTCGCGGGCGAACGCCTCCTGCTTCGCCGTGAGCGGCTTGTCCTTCTTGGGCACCTGCGGCCTCCTTCCTGATTAGTTTCGCGCTAGCCAAGCGACGCGATCACATCGCGCTCGCGCGGCGAAAGCGCGAAACGCTCTGCGGCTGCACGCTCTGCGGCTGCACGCTCTGCGGCTGCACGCTCTGCGGCTGCACGCTCTGCGGCTGCACGCTCTGCGGCTGCACGCTCTGCTGAGGCTGCACTCCTGCGGCCCCACGCGGAAGTCGATGCCGTACTTGGAGTAGCGCGCCAGCATGGGCGCGGTCAGCACCTCGTCCGGGTACTCGTACTTCGGCAGCGCCTTGGCCTTCTCGCGGCGCAGGCGCTCTATCGCGGCATCCAGCTCGGAGCGCAGGTCGGGCGCGCTGCGAGCCTGGGCGGGGTCGAGGTTGGTCACGAACGACGTGTTGACGCTTGCGCCGTTGGCGTACGTCACGCCGACGCCCGTCACGACCTTGCAGCAGTTGCGGATGCCCATGCACGTCAGGGTGGGGGCGAACAGGAAGAAGCCCACGCCGCGCTCCTGGTAGTGCTTGACGATCTTGCTCAGGATGGAGAACGGCGGGTTGTCCACCACCGTGCAGCCCTGCGGGTACTCCTCGCGCTCGTAGTCGCCGCCCGGGTAGAACGGGCGCGCCACCTTCGCCAGGTCGAACCCGTACTCCCGGTGCGCCCACCGCAGCACGCAGTCGTACACCTCGGGCGGGGTGTAGCAGTCGTCCGTCGTCCTCTTCGGCTCGAACTTTGCCGTGAACTCCTCGTATGTCTCGCCTCTCGCCATGCGTCTCCTATCTCTCGGCCCATATGGTCGCAAGCGTGTCGCCGGGCACGGAAAAGGCCGCCCCGAAGGACGGCCCTCTGCCTGTTTCCGTATTCGGTTGCCCCTATCCGCACGCCGCCACGGCCATGGCCATGAGCCCGAGCGCCAGCGCCCTTATGGCGTAGATGGCCGCCGCGTCTATGGCGATTGCCGCCGCTATTAACAGCAGGCACCCCCAGTTGCATCCCGGGCGGTTCATCGCTCCTCCCACTCGACGGTGCCGTCGTCGTACTCGGCCTTGAGCCATTCCAGGTAGTCGGCCTCCTCGCAGAAGCTGGCCAGCAGCCGCTTGCTGGTAGTGCAGCTGCTCATGCGGCTCGTCTCATACACGGCGATGAAGAAGGGCCACGAGTGGAACTCCGTCTCCGCGTGGATGGCCCGCTCGGGCGTGCCGAAAAGGTGCTCCCAGTTCGTCATCGCGCCCCCTCCTTCGCGCTCGGCCCGACCTTGCGGTAGGTGAAGTCCTCGAACAGGTGACCGCACCAGCGGCAGCGGTCGCCGCCCTTGGGCAGGTGGTGCCAGGTCTCGCGCGTGCCGCACTTCGGGCAGCGCACCTCGATACTGGGTCGGCGCTTCGGCTTCTCGGTCTGCTGCTCCATGGCTACTCCACCGCCATCCGCATGGCCGGCTTCATGGCCTCGCGCAGGCTCTTGGCCAGCTCCTCGGCCGTTACCTCGGCCTTCACCTCCACGTTCACGTCGGGCATCGCGAAACCGTGCGCCTCTTCGGCCTTGAGGCAAGGCATGGCGGCGTCCTGGGCCGCGCCCTTGAGCGTCGGTGACGCTGTCACCCTCGGCTCGCAGCGCCCCAGCCACAACTCGCACTCGTCCAGCTTCGTGAGCGCCAGGGCGCGCTCGCGGTTCGCCTCGTAGGCCGTCTCGATGCCCTTGCGCAGGTTTTGCACGGCCGTCTCTTCGGTTCCGGCGTCCAGCTTTTCGCGCAGTCGGGCGTTCTCGAACCTCAGGTTGCGAGCCTCGCGACGCGGCACTGCTACCGTATGGCTTTGCTGCTCGCCCCAGCAGTCCTCGCACAGCGGCGCGTCTACGCCCATGTTGTCCTGCCCCAGGGCGTCGATATCGCGCCCGCAGGTATCGCAGATGATTTGGCGTAACCCGCCAGGGTCGTCGGCACCTCCTTGCCGCAGCGTTCGCATGCGCACATGTACAGCCTCATGCCTGCTCGCCTCCCTTCGGCAGAGCGTCGGCGATTCGGTCCCAGTCGGTGGCCGACTTCTCGCTGGGGTACTCGTAGGCCCCCACGCACGGCACCGGCAGCACCGCCATGCCGTCGTGCTCGCCTGCGTACTCGTCTGCGTCCGATCTGCTCTCGAACGCCAGCACCACGTCGCTCTCCGTGGCCACCGCGTAGATCTTCTTCATCGTTTCGTCTCCTATTCCTATTCGAACTCGAAGCACTCGCATGCCTCGCTTGTCTCGTCTACCGCCTCCACGTCGGGGCCGCCGCCCGTCATGGCGTCGCAGGCGCACACGGCCTCGCCGCCAGCGCCCTGCACGCGGCCGCAGAAGCGGCACTCCCGGCACGTGCGGCCCTCCCACGGGTCGGGCCGGTTCCACGGTGCCCTGGGGTCGGACTCGAAGCACCCGGGCGGGAGGTTCCACCCGCTTGAAGGTTCGTACCCGCTCACATGCACCGCCTGCCCCTCGGCAGCCGCCCCCAGCCGTCCATGGCCAGGGCGTCCGCGTACTTGGTCGGTTCCGGCAGCAGCAGGTACTCCCAGTGCCCCGAGCCCGGCGGGGCGGGGCGGTTGAACCTCTGCTCGGCCCTGACCCAGCGGAAGTGCAGCCGGTTGGCGTGCGCCAGCCCGTGGCAGCCGCTGCCGTTGCCGCTGCCGCACAGCATCACCGTGGGCTTGGGAACCTCGCGCCCGTCGCGGAACAGCTTGCCCGCCCCGCGCCTCACGATGTGGTGGCGGTTGAGCGGCCACGGCGCGCCGCACACGGCGCACCTGGGCGTCTCGATGCTCGGCCCCTCCATGAGGGGGCGCAGGATCTCGGGCAGCGTGTCAACGTTTGCCATTCGATAGCCTCCTGTCCTTGCCTTGCAGCTCGTACTTGTCGCACATCTCCGACAGGCGGCTCACGATGGCCACCGCCGTCTCCTCGTCGCCGTTCTTGGCCAGGCGGCGTATGAGGTCGCTCTTGCCGTACTGCGTGGTCACGACCACGGGTCTCATGTTCTCGTACCTGTCGTTCACGACGCGGAACACCTGCCCCAGCGTCCAGTCGGTGGGGGACTCCTTGCCCAGGTCGTCCAGCACCAGGCACCCCACGCGGGAGAGCCTGGACAGCACGCCGTCCTCGGTGCCGTCGCCGCCGTAGGTGCCCTTGATGGCGGCCAGCACGCCCAGCATGTCGGTCACCCTCACGCTGGTGCCGCCGTCCACCAGGAGCCGCGCCACGGCGCTCGCCAGGTGGGTCTTGCCGGTTCCCACGGGGCCGCAGATGTACGCCCCGCGCCCTTGCTCAACCTTCGCGGCAATGCCCTCGGCCATGGGGGAGGCGGCTGTCATGAAGCGGGGCTTGATTCCGGCCCGCTCGTAGGCCCGGCGGCGTTTGGCTGCGGCCTCCTCGGCCTTGGCCCTGGCCTCAAGGCGCGAACGCTCGTCGCGCTCCGTCACGGCACCCGGGCAGCCGCACGGCTTCCAGCCGCAGAAGGTGCGGCGGCCAGCCAGCACCACGTAGCGGACCTCCAGCTGCGCCCCGCAGTGGGGGCACTCAGTCGTACTCGGCATAGCCGTCGGCCTCCTTCCGGGTCCTCGGGCCGCGGTTCACGTAGTCCTCGAACTTCGGCGAGAACAGCGTGGAGGGCCGCAGGTACTTGGCCATTTTCGGGTCGTCCGCCCACTCGGCTGCCATCGTGTCGATGACGGCCAGGAAGTCGGGGAGGCGGTAGCCCTCGGCCCAGCGGGCGTGTATCAGCCTGCGGGTCTTGGCGCTGCTTGAGCGGTAGCGGGTGCCGGCTGCCTCGTTGAGCGCATGCACGATTTCGTCAAAGGGGATTAAGGGGTTATCTATATACTCAACCTCAACCTCAACCTCTGCATTGCCGCAACTCGATGCGCCTGCATGTGCATCCGCATCTGCTTGCGCATGTGCGACTGCATCTGTATCCGCATCTGCTTGCGCATGTGCGACTGCATCTGTATCCGCATATGCTCCCGCATGTGCTTGCGCATCGGCTTGCGCCCGTGCCGCCGCATCGTCCACCGCGTCTTCCTTCCCCGGCCTGTTGCCCCAGCGGGCGTTGGCCGCCTTCCTTGCGCGCTCGCTCTTCTCGTCGCCCATGTCGAGCCTGCCCTTGAGCACCAGGAAGGTAGGCAGCCACGCGGGGCTGCCCTGCGGCTCCTTGCCCGTGAACCGGTACTCGACGATGGCGTAGATGAACGGCGCGCGCTGCTTCTCGGGCATGGCCTGCGCGGCCGCCCAGAAGTCGTCGTGTATAACCATGCCCATAGTGTCGCCGTCGCCTTCCCTAAAACGGGATATCCTCGTCGTACAGATCGGGCATGGCCTGCTGCTGCGGCGCGGGCTGCTGTGGCGCGTGCGCCTGCTGAGTGGCCGGCTGCGGCGCGTAGGCGGGCTGCTGCGGCGCGTAGGCGGGCTGCTGCGGCGCAGGTGCCGGGGCGGGGCGTCCCTGGCCGTACGTGCGGGCCTGCGGCGCTTGCGGGGCCGCCTGGGGCGCGTACTGCTGCGGCGCGTAGCCCTGCTGCTGTTGCTGGCTGCTCATGAACTCCAGCTCGTCCACCACGACCTCCAGCGCGCTGCGCTTCTGGCCGGTCTGCTGGTCGTTCCAGCTGCGGTAGCGCAGCTTGCCCTCGATGGCCACCTTGCTGCCTTTGGCGAGGTACTGCGCCAGCTTCTCGCCGCGGGTGCCGAACAGCGTGCAGTCCACGAAGTTCGGGTAGTCCTCCCACTGCCCGGTCTGCTGGTTCTTGCGGCGGTCGTTGACGGCCACGCCCATGGACAGCACGGACATGCCGCCAGACGTGGAGCGCAGCACGGGGTCGCGGGTCAGGTTGCCGGATATGCACACGCGGTTGATGCTCATAGATACCCTCCTTGGGTTACGTCCCCGCTGTTCCAGATGCGGGTGATCTGCGCGTCTACCATGCGGATACGCAGCTTGATTACGTTGATGGCCTCCTGCGAGGCCTTGTAGATGGCCTCGGAGCAGTCGCGGCGGCGCTTGGCCTCCGCTATCTGCTCCTGGCCCCGGCACACGTCGCCGATGATGGTGACGGGCGTGCCCTTCTGGCGCTCGTTCAGGATGGCGATGCGCAGGGCCTTGCGGTACTCGGCCTCCAGCCTGTCGGTCAGCTCGTCCAGCTCCTCGGTGAGCGCCTGCATCTACTCCACCTGCCAGTCGGGGCGCGGGCAGCACGGGCTGTTGGCCACGAACTCCATGTACTGCGGCATGCTGGCGAACTGGTAGCGCGCCCCGCAGCTGCGGCAGTGGGCCGTGAAGGGGCCGTCTGCGGGCGGCTGCTTCTCCTCGGGCGCGGGCTGCTCCTCCATGGCGTCGGGATCGCTCTGCCCGTCGATGGCGAACGCGCCGCACAGCGCGTACTTGCGGGCGTAGCTCGACGCCATGCCGGTCACCTGGGCGTCGTCCGAGCCCTTCTTGTGCTCGTCCTCGCGGGCGTAGGCGCTCACCTGCAGCAGGCCCTCGCCGCCCTCGGCGGGGAACACGCACGCCGTGGACTTCACGTAGTAGCGGTCGCCTATCTGCACCAGCTCGTCGGTCATGAAGAACGCCAGGCCCTCCTTGGCGCACGGCTCCTTCAGCGCGGCCACTATGTCCTCGTAGCTGCGGTAGCTGAACTTGCCGAAAGCGTTGTACTTGGCCTTGGGCACCACCACGGCGCGCTGTACGCGGGCAACGGCCGCCATGAGGTCGATGGACTGCTGTTCCTGGGTCATGCTAGTAGCCTCCGTTCATTCGCTCGTAAACCTGGCCCACCGTGCCGTGCATGATGGTGCCCACGACGCCCTGCGCCTTGAGGGCCGCCGCGACGCCCTGCATCTGCTCGCGCGTGGCGCACGGCACCACGACCGTCCACGGGTCGCCCGCCATGGCCACGGGTGCCGGTGCGGGCGGCGCTGGCGGCACCGGGGCGGGCATGGGCGCGGGCTGCGGCTCGGGCATCTGCTCAAGCGGCTGCGGGAACTCTGTGGGCTGGCATTCCGCGGGCTCGGGCACCGCTTCGGGTTCGGGCTCTTCCACGGGTTCCGGCTCCATGGCCGCCTTCAGCTCGGCGATGCGCCGGCGCTCCTCCTCGGCCTTGTGCGCCGCCGTTATGGCCGCGCCCAGGTCCAGGGTGGCGAACAGCTCGCGCTCGGCCTCGTCGTAGAACGGCTCGCCCTGGAACTGCGCCTTGAGGGTTTCCCAGTCCTGGGCCAGGCGCTCTACCTTGGCCTCCAGGGCCTTGAATGCCTTCACCTCGCCGAAGGTCTTGTTGGTCCACTGCTTCTCGTGGAAACGCTCATAGGGCACGACGGGGGCCAGCAGCCCGGCGAACTCCTCGTAGTGCTCCCGCAGCTTGGCGTACGCGCGCAGCTGGCGCTCCTCCTCGGCCTCGTCCAGCTGCGCCTTGATGCCGTCGGCTGCCTGCTTCGCGATGCCCGCCACGGCCTTGCACCTGTCCTCGAACGCGGCCAGGGGCTTCGTGTACTCGCGGCTCACGGCCTTGCGGCGCTCGTCTATCTCCTTGGCGATGCCGTTGAGGTAGGCGCGGTCGCGCTTGGCGGCCTTCACGTTCTCGTCCTTGCCCATGTCGTAGGTCGCGCCCTCGTAGTCGGCCACCAGCCTGCGCACGTGCGCCTCCAGGGCGTCGAAGTTGGCCTCGATCACGGCGGGGGAGTACGCCACGGTCAGTTCTGAAGCCTCCTCGGGCTCGATGATCTCGGCCTCAACTGCTTCGCTCATTTACTCCTCGCTTCCCAGGCGCGCCATGCACGCCTCGTAGGTTTCCGTCTCGGCCGCGTTCGGCTCGTAGCCGTCGGCCTTCATGGCCTCGTAGATGATGGTCACGTTCTCGACCGTCGCTCGGTCGAAGTACACGGAGCTGCCGCCTTCCATGAGGCTCCAGGCCGTCCAGCCGCTCATGTTCCACGCTGCCCGCCAGCCCATGGCCATGGCCAGCTCGGTGGGCGTGCGGTCGATGGGTCGGCCCAGCAGCTCCTCGAACGATTCCACGGCCTCGGCCTCCATGACGAACGCTGTCAGCGCCAGAGCCGTGCGGCGCATCGACTTGAGGTCGCCCGCGTGGGCGGCAAGCCACTCGCGGCGGGCCTTCGCGCCATCCTCGTAAGCGGCCTGGAAGTCGGCCTTGCGCTGGGCTGCGGCCTGTGCGGCCTCGTCGGCCCCCTCGGCCACCGGCGCCAGCAGGGTCACGCCGAACGACGTCTCCTCGGCCAGAAGCCCCGCGCCCGCGTTGTCGGCCACGTAGGCGTCCAGCGCCGCCAGGTCGGGGCGGTAGTCGGAAAACGTGCGGCATGCGGCGAAGCCCTCGGGGCATTCGTCGACGAACTCGACGCCCGCGTCGGCAAGCACCGCCACCACTTCGGCGCGGTTGCGCCTCTGCTCGGCCTTGGCCTTCAGGCTCGCGTACACGCGCTGCCATTCGGACTGCTTGCAGTCGCGCAGCTCGGCCGCGGCCTCGTCGTCGCCCTCGAACTCGGCGATGGCGACCAGGCGGTCGAGCGTCATGTCGTAGGCGGCGTCCTGCACCCTGCGGGCGGCGCGGCGCGCCTTGGCCACGGTGCCCGCGTCGGTGCGGGCGGCCACGGCCACCTCCTCGTCGGGAATGTCGAGCGCCAGCATGGTCTGCACGCCGCGCGACTTCTCCTCGGCGGTCAGCCCCAGCTTGGCGTTGGTCTCCACCATGGCCTTGGCGGCCTCCACGCGCGCCAGCTCGGCGTCGTCCAGGTCGTCGTAGACCTCGGCGAGGAAACGCTCGGTGCCGATGGCCCTCATGGCGCGCACGCGGCACTCGCCGTCGATGATCCAGTAGATGCCGCCCTCCTTGTACAGGATGGGCTTCATGACGGGCTGGCCGGGGTTGAGGCGGTTGGCCTTGAACTGCGCGGCCAGGCCCGCGATGTGCTCGGCGCTCTCCCTGGTGGTGAAGTCGCGCGGGTTCATCGGCTCGCCGTCGGCGCGCTCGTAGGGGTACACGTCGCAGATCGCGACCTCCTCTAGCGATTGCATGCGCGGGCCTCCTCGTCTACGACCACGCGGCACTCCATGCCCACCAGGCGGGCGCGGCACGCCACGCGGGCCACCTCGCCCATGAGCGCGATGCGCTTGGTGGGCACGGGGCCGTTCTTGATTTGCGCGGCCATGCAGGCGGCCCCCATGTTGAACGCCTGGCGCATGGCGGCGTCGAAGCCGCCGTCGCCCGGCTCGGGCACGGGGACGGCACGCTCGATGCGCTTCAGGATGCTGTCCACCGTCTTGTCCGCGACGGTCTTGCTGATGATTTCCGTGAGCATTTGGGTCTCCTAACTGGGAAAACTAAAAGTGATAAAAACTTTTCAGGATTTCGGAACTTTTTTCTCTATGCGCTCCTTGCGCTTCTGCGCCGCCTTGACCCTGCGGTACAGGTAACGGCACAGCCACCGCTCCATGGCCTCGTCGTGCGCCTCTGCTGCCTTGTCGGCGGCGTAGCGGCTCATGCCCGAGGTGTCCGGGGCCTGCGGCATGGGGTCGGCGCGGCTCTCTCGGCCGCACTCGGTGCGCTCGTAGGTGCGGCGCTCCTCTGCGGTCAGCCTCGGCAACAGCTCGGCTATGCGGGCCTCTATGGCCTCAAGCTGCTGCTGGCGTCTGCACGGTTCGCAGATGCCGTCCTTGCCGAGGGTCGCCCTGCGGCACCCGCACGACGGGCACAGCTCCAGGCGGTGGCGGTAGCAGCGCAGGGACACGTGGCCGCCGCTGGCGTTGATCACGCGCCGCGCGTTATCCAACTGGTTCTTGGACAGCCGCAGCTCGCGGCGAATCTCGCGGGCGGGCACCTTTCCCGCCAGCTCGGCTATGCGGTCGAGGTCGGCCTTGCGCCACGCCCTGTGTGGCCTGCCCTTGTCTCGGCGGGTCACTCGTCGCTCACCTCCACGACCACGCGGGGACGCGCCCTGTCGGTGAGCACCCTGTCGGGGCACTGCTCCACGTACTTGCGGGAGTCGTCCTTGATTACGCCCGCCGCCACCAGGCCGTCGAGCACGAACTTGCGCGCGAAGCCCACGTTGTCGGCGTCGCGGCGCATGTCGGGCTCGTAGAACGTGGTGCGCACGGTCACCCGGCGCTCGAAGCGCGGCGCTCGCTGCTGCATGGCCGCCGCCCTCACGCGCGCCGTCTCGCGCTTCTTCATGGCCGCCGCCTTGTAGCGGTTGGCGCGCTCGGCGCTGATGTAGTCGTTCAGGCTCGGCATTCGGCCCTCGACCGTGACGGTGCACCTCATTGCGCACCCCTGTCGTAGATGTCCTGCGCCTCGGTTAGCGTGGAGGCGGCGAAAACGGCTGGGCCCACGATGGCCTCCCACGTGCCCACCGGGTCCACGGAGTCCACCGGCGTGCGGCGGAAGCTCACGGCGGCCAGCATGGAGGGGCGCTGCAGCACCATGTAGCGGGACAGCACGCTCCACAGGTTGTGGTCGCGCTTGAACTCGCTGGCCTCGCTCACGGTCATGCCGTTCTGGCACGCCAGGGTGTACACGTTGTCGCGCTGGATGACGTGGCCCTCCAGCATCAGGCGGTAGCAGATGCGGCGCAGCTTCGCCCATGTATCGGGGTTCGAGGCAACCCAGCCGCACGCCTTGGCCACGAGGGCCTGGGCCTTGGCGTCTACCTCGGCCATACTGTTGCCTCCAGCGCCCATGTGGCGGCGATACACGCGCATACGAACAGGGCGGCGAAAACGGCCTGCAGCCTCTCGCGGCGCTGCTCGGGTGTTACACTGGTCTCGGTTCGGAAGTGAACCGTTGCGGTGCGCGTCTTTCGCTTGCCGGCTGCGACGCGCACCCTCTTTTCCTTGATCTTTTCCATTCCTGGAACTTCCTCTCGTTCTCTGGGTCCTTGTAGAACTCGCGCATCATGGCGGCGCACTCGTCGCACATGGCGCGCTGTATCGGGGTCATTCGCCCGCGACGCCCGGCAGAAGCAGCGGGGCGTCCTCGTAGGCGACCTCACCGGTGTCCCTATCCACGAACATCACCTCCTGGTCGTCGTACACGTGGATGTTGAGCATCTGCCCCGTGAACTCCACCAGCTTGGGGATGGAGTCGCGGAACTTCGGGTCCAGCTCAAACTGCAGCACGCACTTGCCGCTCTTCACGTTGAGGGCGGTGAACCCCCCCGTACGGTCACCTCGTTCAGCATGGCCTACTCCTTCTCGTCGTACGCGGTGTCGCGCGCGATGGTCTTGAAGTCGGTGCTCCAGCCCTTGCCGTTCACGCTGAACTGCACGGAGCTGTAGACGTTGAACTGCATGCCGCCGAGCTCGAACCAGGTCGTGCTCGCCTCCAGAAGCTCGATGCCGCTCGTCTGGAAGCCCCACATGGCCGCGATGCGGCGCTTGAGGCTGACGTGCGTCTCCTCCATGCAGCCGTTCTCGGCCAGCTTGAAGTTGACGGCCACGCGCTTGCGGTCGTCGGTGAGGTGGTCGAGCGTTTTGCCGATGATCTCGGCGACGAACTCGGGCTGGTGGCTCTTGGTGGTCATGGTTTCTCTCCTATCTATAGGTTTAACTATCGTTGCTGCCGAAAAAAATATCAGCCACACGCACGCCGAAAAGTTTTGCCAGTTTTTTGGCGTCCTCGATAGTCACGCTATCGGGGTTGCTTTCCATCTTTGCGTACGTGGGCCGCGAGATGCCGAGAAGGCCAGCCACGGCCTCCTGTGAGTACCGTGCCTTCTTGCGCGCATCAACCAATTCCATCGAATCACCTCCTTGCTTGGTATGCCTAAGACTATAACCAAACATATAGTGACTGTAAAGAAGATTTGTCATATTCTGTAAAAAGATTTTAACGGTCGCAGCGGAAGGAGGACACGTGAGCATAGCCGAGAACATCCGAAGGATTAGGACGCAGCACGACATGACGCAGGAGGAGTTCGGCAAAGTTGCCGCCGTCTCCGCTATGGCCGTATCTCAGTGGGAAAACGGGCGAGCAGTGCCTCGCATGGGCGCAGTTCAGCGCATTGCGGATTATTTCAATATCAGTAAAGGCGAGGTTATTGACGAGGGAACAGATGGCGTTGTTTTGCCTTCCGGCGCCATGCCCGTGGTGGCCAGCAGCGCCACCGTGCCGCTGCTCACGCTCGGGCGCGTGCACGCCGGCGCGCTCGCCGACGAGGAGGAGATAGCGCACCGCGTTGAGGTGCCCGCCTCGGTGTGCGCCGGGCACCCGCGCGCGTTCGCCCTGGAGGTCGAGGGCGACTGCATGAACCGCGTCATACCCGAGGGCAGCCACGTGCTGGTCGACCCCGACCGCCAGCCCGCCAACGGGTCCGTCGCCGTGGTGGAGACCGAGGACTACCGCGCGGTCATGCGCCGCTGGTACAAGGGCAGCACCAAGCTGATGCTGTCGGCGGACAGCTTCGAGGACTACGAGGACATGATTTTCGGCATGGACGACGGACCCGTGCGCGTGATCGGCACGGTGGTGTGGTTCCAGGCCGCCGACGAGATGGAGTAGCCGTGGGCGGGCGCGCGGCGATATACGCCCGCTTCTCGAGCCACAACCAGCGCGGCGAGTCCATAGAGATACAGGTGGAGAAGTCCCGCGCCTACTGCGCCGAGAACGACCTGCGCGTGGTGGCCACGTACTGCGACTTCGCGCAGACGGGCACCAACACCGACCGCGCCGAGTTCCAGCGCATGATGGCCGACGCCAAGCGAGGGCTGTTCGATTTCGTGGTCATATATAAAGTTACCCGAATCATGCGCAACCGCGACGAGATGGCCATGGCGCGCATCATGCTGCGCCGCTGCCGCGTCGAGATACTGTACGCGGGCGAGGACATTTCGGACGGCTCGGCGGGCGTGCTGCAGCTGGGCATGCTGGAGGTGCTGGCGGAGTACGAGAGCGCGCTCGACGGCGAGCGCATACGCGACGGCATACAGAAGAACGCCGAGCGGTGCATGGCCAACGGCTGCGTGCGCTACGGCTGGGACATAGTGGACGGGCGCTACGTGGTCAACGAGGAGGAGGCCGCCGCCATCCGCCTGGGCGTGCGCATGGTCTTGTCGGGCAAGTCGGTGGCCGACGTGGTGCGCGCCTGGGAGCCGTACCGCACCAAGCGCGGCGGCAAGTGGCGCTTCCAGACGGTGCGCCGCATACTGATGCGGCGGGAGAACGGCGGGGAGTACCGCTACGCGGGCGTGGTCGTGCCCGGCGGCATGCCCGCCATCGTTCCCATGGATGACGAGGAGAGGGTGATACGGATGCTTGAGGACTCGCACAGGCCCCGCGCCAAGACCGAAGCGTGGGACTTCCCGCTCACGGGCAAGCTCTACGACGGGCGCGACGGCGGGCTGATGACCGGCACCAGCGGCACGGGCAAGTCGGGCAGGCCCTATCACTACTACCGCTGCCGCAGCTGCGGGCGCACCGTGCGCCGCGATGCCGTGGAGAAGCGCGTGGCCGACGCCGTGCGCGAGGCCCTGGGCAGCGCCGACAGCCGCGAGCGCATCGCTCGCATGCTGGCCGACGCCGAGGAGGAGCGCGCCGACGAGAAGCCCTTGAGCGAGACCATAAAGGGCGAGCTGGCCAAGATCGAGACGGCGTTCTCCAACATATGGGCGGCCATCGAGTCGGGCATCGCGCCGCCGGGCGGCAAGGAGCGCATAGACGCGCTGAAGCAGCGGCAGGCGCTCCTCAAGGACGAGCTGCGCACGGCCGAGGCCCTTGAGGCCGCCCGCCTTGACTACGACCGCGCGCTGTTCTGGCTTGAGGGCATGGCCGCCGCCGAGGTGGACGACGCGCAGCTTCTGCGCACGTTCGTGGCGCGCGTGGTGCTGGGCGGCCCCGACGATGACGACGGCCTGCGCGTGGCGTTCACGTTTGACGATTCTGCCGGCTTGGGCGATAATCCGTCGCTGCCTGGCGCTATAGGTCCAGGTGGCGAGGTGTTCGACCGAATGAACGCCAGCTCCACCAATAGTTACAAGCAGGTAGGTAAACGCACCTACCTGCTTTTTTATTATTTATAGATACCGCGGAGAATCGAACTCTATGCAGGGCGCGAGCGTTAAGCAAACGCGAAGCGTTTGTAGCGAGCGGGCGAGGACGCCGGCAGGCGGCCGAAGCCGGTGCGTATTTGCGAAGCAAATACGCGGATTCTCCGCGCAAAGCCTCAACCCTATATAGATGCGATGTTATCGAATCTCGGCCTGCCATGCGCCGCATCAACGCAGACCGGGATGCACTTTCCCGGCGGCAACTCATACTCTGGGGTTGGCTTGACCGCCCCGCCCCCTCAACTCCAAAACCTGTGCGCTCTCCTCCGTAAAACTGGGTAGAAGAAGGCCAAAACGAAACAGCAGGAGGTCAACATGACTGCAGAAGATAAGGCAAAGAACGCCGGCAAAGTCGCGCTCGTTTTGGAGGGCGGCAGCTTCCGCGGGCAATTTACCGCAGGCGTGCTCGACGTTCTCATGGAGGCCGGCGTCGAGATCCCGGCGGTATATGGCGTATCGGCCGGCGCCCTCAACGGCGTGAACTACAAGTCGCACCAGATCGGCCGTGCCAACCGCATCAACCTGGCTTTCTGCAACGACAATCGCTTCATGGGCGCCGCATCGTTTGCGTCCACGGGCTCCATCGTGGGTTACGACTTTATCTTCAACGATGTCCAGGACCGCCTGGATCCCTTTGACAACGAGACGTTCGACGCGAGCCCCATCGAGATGTATGCCGTCGCGACGGACATGCTCTTTGGAACCGCCACGTACCTGCCGGTCAAAAGCGCCGTGCTCGACCTCGATGCCGTGCGCGCCTCGACGTCGCTACCGCTGGTGACGCCGCCGGTCGAGATTGACGGGCATAAATACGTCGATGGCGGCGTAGCCGATTCGGTCCCTATCGAGCACGTGCTGGAGGAGGCGGGCTTCGATCGCGCGGTCGTCATTGTCACGCAGGACCGCTCGTACGAGAAAAAGCCCTACGAGTTTATGCCCGCCGCGCGCGCCCGCTATGCCGACTACCCCTACCTGCTCGAGGCTATCGAGACGCGCCACGACCGCTATAACATCCAGCGCATGCACCTGTGGAAGTATGAGCGCGAGGGCCGTGCGTTGGTCGTCGCTCCGCAAAAGCCGGTCGAGGTCGGCCATGTCGAGCACGATTCGGCAAAGCTTTTGGACCTATATATTCAGGGTCGTCAGGAGGCAAAGCGCCTGCTCGCGGAAATCCAAGAGTTCGTTGAGCGCTAGCGACGGCGAACCCTCAAAAAAAATGACAACAGCTAAAGAGCCGGAAAATCACAGCTCGTGGATGACATGTGCAGAAACTCTGGTCGGAGCCAAAATACCTGTTGACTCGGGCGGCGAGCGGGGTAATATGGACGGGTTACTTGCAGAGCCCCGTGAATCTCTGTAACAACACGTACTGTACATGGAGGAGTCTAAGTGATTTCGAAATCGACTCACTACGCCAAGCAGGGCGAGGTCCAGCGCAACTGGGTTCTCGTCGACGCCGATGGTGCTGTCCTGGGCCGTCTTGCCACCCAGATCGCAATGATCCTGCGCGGTAAGAACAAGCCCCAGTTCACGCCCAACAGCGACTGCGGCGACTTCGTTGTCGTCATCAACGCCGATAAGGTCCAGCTTACCGGTAACAAGGCCGACACGAAGACCTATTATCGCCACAGCGGCTACAACGGCGGCCTCAAGGCTGAGAGCTTCCGCCAGGCTATGGAGAAGCACCCGGAGAAGGTCATCGAGCGCGCCGTTCGCGGCATGCTGCCCAAGACCACCCTCGGCCGTGCCCAGATGACCAAGCTTAAGGTCTACGCTGGTGCCGAGCATCCGCATGCTGCCCAGAACCCCACGAAGATTGAGCTGGAGGCTTAAAGATGGCTGAGAACACCGTTGTCTACCAGGGTACCGGCCGTCGTAAGAACGCCGTCGCCCGCGTCCGTCTCGTCCCCGGCACCGGCAAGGTGACCATCAACAAGCGCGACGCCGAGCAGTATTTCGGCCGTCATCAGCTCGTTGAGAACGCCCTTGCTCCCTTCAAGGTGACCGACACCGCCGGTCAGTTCGACGTTATCGCTCTGTGCGATGGCGGCGGCATCTCCGGTCAGTCCGGCGCTCTGCGTCTGGGCATCGCTCGCGCTCTTCTGAACGCTGGCGACTACCGTGCTGAGCTCAAGAAGGCCGGTTTCCTTACGCGCGATGCTCGCGTGGTCGAGCGCAAGAAGTACGGCCTCAAGAAGGCTCGCCGCGCTCCCCAGTTCTCCAAGCGCTAAGGTTTTATCTCCTTACGAGATACAATGTACAAGCGGGGCCTGCCGATTGCTCGGCGGGTCCCGCTTTTCTTTTTCGACTAGGGTGGGCGACTGCGTTTTGTCCACTTGGGAAGGAGCGATCCTATGCCCCAGAACATCTTCGGTACCGATGGCGTCCGTGGCGTCGCCAACGCCGACCTCTCGTGCGACCTCGCGTTTCGCCTTGGCCGTGCGGCGACCAAGTTCCTTGGTCCGGACATTTGCATCGGTCGCGACACGCGTCTTTCGGGCACCATGCTCGAGAGTGCTCTGACCGCCGGCATTATGGCCGAGGGCGGCCGTCCGCACTGCTGCGGCGTTATCCCTACGCCGGCCGTGGCGCTGCTCACCGTCCAAAACGAGCTCGACGGCGGCATCGTCATCTCCGCTTCGCACAATCCGCCGGAGTTCAACGGCATCAAGTTCTTTAGCCGCAAGGGCATGAA
Source organism: Collinsella sp. (assembly GCA_018368055.1). Classification (GTDB taxonomy): domain Bacteria; phylum Actinomycetota; class Coriobacteriia; order Coriobacteriales; family Coriobacteriaceae; genus Collinsella. Next base: position 35,281 of record JAGZFB010000021.1, read on the forward strand.
GCTTCCCGATGCTGTCGAGGAAGAGATCAGCGCCTGGGTCATGTCCGAGGAGGCCATGGCTGCCGATACGCTGCCGACCGGTGCCGGTGTGGGTCACATCATCAAGATGAAGGACGCTCGCAAGGCATATGTCGACCATGCTATTAGCACCCTCGACGGCCTTAAACTCGACGGTCTGGTTGTTGCCGTCGACTGCGGCCACGGCGCTTCCTGCCAGACTACACCCGCCGCGCTGCAGCGCCTGGGTGCTACGGTCCATGCCATCAACACCGATTACTGCGGCACCGACATTAACGTCGAGTGCGGCTCCACTCATCTTGAGCCCCTGCGTGAGCTCGTACTGCGTACCCACGCTGACATCGGCCTGGCCCACGATGGCGACGCCGATCGCGTGCTGTTCGTGGACAGCGAGGGCAACGAGATCGATGGCGACTATATCCTGGCCATCTGCGGCTCTGACCTGGCCGCTCGCGGCAAGCTCGCCAACTCCGAGATCGTCTCGACCGTTATGTGCAACCTGGGCTTCTCCATCGCCATGAAGGAGCAGGGCTTTGAGATGGTGCAGACCGCCGTGGGCGACCGCTACGTTTTGGAGCGCATGCTCGAGGACGGTGCCGTCATCGGCGGCGAGCAGTCCGGCCACATCATCTTCCTGGAGCACAACACCACCGGCGACGGCTTGGTGACGGCCCTGCAGCTTCTGGCCGTGCTCAAGCGCACCGGCCGCACCCTCACCGACCTTGCCGGCATCATGAAGAAGTACCCGCAGGTGCTTGTCAACGTGCATTCCGACAACAAGGCCGGCCTGGACGATTGCCAGCCCATTTGGGACGCCGTCGCTGCCGCCGAGAAGGAGCTCAACGGCCGCGGTCGCATTCTGGTACGTCCGAGTGGCACCGAGCCGCTGGTCCGCGTGATGGCTGAGGCCGAGACGCACGAGCTGACCCAGCGTGTGGTTGACGATATCGTCGAGGTTGTCAAGCGCGAACTTCCCTAATGGTCAAAAACCAGTGCCAAGTGGTAAACTAGCAAGACTGTATTTGATTATTGGTATGTCCAAGGGGGAGCATGTTCACTAAAGTCCTAAGGTCTTTTGGTATGCGTGGTCGAGTCCTTACGCTGGATGCTCCCATCTCGGGCGATGTCATTCCGCTTTCCGAGGTAAACGACCAGACGTTTGCCACTGGCCTTTTGGGTCAGGGCGTGGCGATTCAGCCCACGGGCACACGTGTGATCGCGCCGGCGGATGCTAAGGTCGAGGCGATTTTTCCCACGGGTCATGCCGTTGCGCTTAACACGGTTGATGGCCTGGACGTTCTGATTCACGTTGGCCTGGACACCGTTCAGCTCGAGGGCAAGCATTTTACTGTACATGCGCAGGTGGGCGATATTGTCCATAAGGGCGATGTACTCATCGAGTTCGATCGCGAGGCAATTGCTGCCGAGGGCTACGATGTGACGGTTCCCATCTTGGTGTGCAACTCCGTTGAGTTCTCGAGCATTAAGGGCTCCGTTGGAGAGCATGTCGAGGAGATGGACCAGCTTATCGTCGCTCGCGAGCGCTAGTTGGTGCTTTTGGCCTTTAGCCTACAATTCAAACACGTTTATGGAGGGCGCCCTTGAAAGAGGACGCCCTCCGTGGCAAGATGGGAAATGTCCGAGGCTAAAAGGCTTTGGGTCACCGTGGACGGGCAGGGGCCTCGACGCGGCTAGACACGAGACACATACATTACGCGACCTCGCCCTGGTGGCCGCACACGTTGGTTGCGGCCGACGCGGGCCGCGGGCAAGTGCTTGTAAGGGGAGCCTTGCCTCTCTTCTACGAGAAAGGATGCGTAATGAAGATCATTAAGGCTAAAGACTATGAGGATATGAGCCGCAAGGCCGCCAATATCATCTCGGCCCAGGTTATCCTCAAGCCCGATTGCGTGCTGGGTCTTGCCACCGGCTCCACCCCGATTGGCGCCTACAAGCAACTCGCCGCTTGGTACGAGAAGGGCGACGTCGACTTCGCCGAGGTTAGCACCTATAACCTGGACGAGTATCGTGGTCTTTCGCACGACGATCCCCAGAGCTATCACTACTTTATGCGCGAGAACTTCTTCGATCACATCAATATCGATCTGAACAACACGCACGTGCCCGATGGCTCCAACCCCGATGCCGCTGCTGCCTGCTCCGAGTACGACAAGATCGTCGCTGCCGCCGGTTACCCGGATCTGCAACTGCTCGGTATTGGTAATAACGGTCATATTGGCTTCAACGAGCCCGATGACCACTTCTCCAAGGGCACGCACTGCGTCGACCTGACCGAGAGCACCATTCAGGCCAACAGCCGCCTGTTCGACAGCATCGATGATGTGCCCCGTCAGGCTTACACCATGGGAACCCAGACCATCATGTATGCCCGCATGATCCTGGTTGTCGCCAACGGCGAGGCCAAGGCTCAGGCTGTGCACGATATGTGCTATGGCCCGGTTACGCCCGAGTGCCCCGCTTCGATTCTGCAGCTCCACACCAACTGCGTCGTCGTTGCTGACGAGGCCGCTCTTTCGCTCTGCGAGTAACGCGACCAAGCGATCTTACATAGCTTTTCAAAGGGCCCTCGCTTTGCGGGGGCCTTTTTAGTGGACATAGGCCGTGGCGCATGCATGACGGAAACCTTGCCGCATGCTTGACTGGAGGGTTTGAAATTTTGCAATTCATTCTATAGCAGATTCTATGCACATTTGCCACCATAGAGTCGCAGGCGGTAGCGAGGAGTAGGCGAGTTGCGCAACTCAAATAAAAACAGTCGACTGCGCTACACTGCAAATGGGATGGGACATGCTGGCAAGCGCATTGACCTGCGCAAAGACCTATTGGTCGAGGGATAAGTTACCATCGGGCCTCGCTGTACAAAAACTTGCCAAACACGTACCGGCAGACAGCCAAAAACTCTAAGTCACGCTATTCACGGGGTGGCTCATATGGTTCTGCAGCTACGGTGTCCATATGGTCGAGTTGAGGAGCAGGTATGGTAAATGATCTGGGCAATACGGACGGCCTCGAGTTGATGCCGACGGGCGGCGACTATATGGTGCGGCGCGATCGCTTGATGAACGAGCTCATCGTTAAGGGGCGCAAGGCAGGAATCGTTCTGCTTTACGCGCCCGACGGGTTTGGTAAGACGTCGGTATTGCTGCAATACGTGCAGGAGGTTAAATCGGACCCGACGCGAGGGCCGGTTCGGATTATCGAGGCAGACCGCGCGATTGGACGCGAGCTCTTTATGCAGCTCGAGGTTGTCGCCGATGAGCTTAAGGACAAACCCCATTCGCTCGTTGCGATCGACAACGTGCCCAATCTCGAGCAGCGCGAAACCGAGGACCTCATCGATCGAATCCGCAGTTTGCGTGCTACGGGGACGGGGGTCTTTATTGCCTGCCGCCCCTCCAACCGATTGCTTATCCACGGGTTGGGCGATTCTGTAAAAGTCAATGCGCAGATGCTCAAGGTGCACGCCTATGAGTATTCGTCATGGGCCACGGCGTTCTCGATCAGTACATCGCTCGATTTTTATCGGCTCACGCAGGGTGTGCCCGAGCTGGTATCTGCCCTGCAGACGGGAATGTATGGACAGGGCGATGTTGCCGGGTTTCTCGAGAACGAAATCGTCAACGTGTACGGTGCGGCGCTGGCCGATCTCGCATCGCTCGAGAACAACCTGTTGTTTACCGTTGCCTGTTTGATGGTACTGATGGGCGAGGGCGGCATTGCGGAGCTAGAGGCGTGCGGTGTGAGGCTTTCGATGGTCGACCAGTCCTTCTTTGTGCGCGATTATCCGATTTTTGGCGTGGATCCGTCTGATCGCACCTTTAGGTGTTTGGGTGCTAAGGACAATGCGCGCCTGAGGTTGCGAAAGCTTGTTGCCGAGATCCGTCCCGAACTTGTATCGCGGGCTGCTCGCATTTTGATTAAGGCAGGCCGATGCGATTTGGCCATGGACCTGGCCGATGCGTTCTTGGACCGCCGTGTGGTGTTGGAGCTAGCCGGGCAGTATGGGGCCGATCTTGCCCTGACCGGGCATGGAGGGGACATTTGCCGTGCGGCGTCGGCGATGATTAATGCGGAAAAGCAGGAGCAAGAGCCGGCGCCCGCCGAGGCACTCGGCGTGTATCTGGCAGCTGTCAGCGTGTGCAATACAAAGCTGGCAAGGTATATGGCGTCCGTTATCGAACGTGCGGGTGATCAGGCGGCGCACGAGCTCGACCCCGCTACCTGGAAAATAGCCCAGGCGCTCACTATCGCCTTTTACGGCGACAATGACCTGGGGCTTCCCGCTAACCCTGTTTTGCAAGAACAGACATCCTGCGAAGTGCTCGACATACTGTCCGCGCATATTGAGGTCAAGCGCCACCTAACCGAGCGAGCGGAAGATGGCAATGTTCTCGCGAAGCTCAAGGCATGCAAAGCCTATGATTGCGAGCTCGACATCGCGGGGATTCTCATACAGGCCGACCATATGCTGGTGGAGCTGTTCGACGGCTCGTTTGCTAAACCCGACGAGCGCGATGACAAGATGGCGCAGTTACTCGAGGCGCTCGATATCCGCGGGCTTAAGGCGCCATCCATTTGGCTGCGTATGGTGCTGGCGGCGCGGCGCCTGCTCGCGGGCTTGCCCGTGACCGACGACGTAGCGTTTGGCGAGCTCGACCGCTTTGCGGTGCGTGTTCGCGACAATCAAATTCAGCTGTTTGGACTATTGCTGGAGGGCTGGCAATCGCTGGCGGAGGGGCGGCCGGTCAATGCAAAGTTCCGTGCGGTCCAGGTGCTCAAGCTCGCCGACGAATCGATTACGTACATGCGCGAAAACGCATTGCTGCTGGAGCGCGTGGCGTATCTGCGCAATACGTCGCTGGTATCGGTTCGCGAAGAGGCAGAGCTGCTCGATATTAGCAAGACGCAGGTCGGTGGCTCAGAAGCCTGGATCGTGGCGCTGCATCTGGCCGCTGCGGGCCGCGATAGCGATCTTGCCGCTTGGATGTCTATGAATCGCTCGGGGATTTTAGACCCATCGTATCGGCTTTTTGCGCGTCTTGCGATGCATTGCCTGGGCGAGCCTGCCGTTAGGATTCGCAAGAAGCTTCCGGTGCGCGAGCTGTCGCGGTATTCACTACGCGATGACTTTGAGGGCGAAAGCGAGCACCTATTCCAGGCGGGCGAGGTTGAAGCTGTCGATACGATCGGTCATATTGAGATGCGCATGTTTGGCGCGTTTCGCGCCGAGCGCGACGGTTTTCCCATCACGGATAAGATGTGGCGTCGCAAAAAGGCGGCAACGCTTGCCGAACGCCTTGCGTTGGGTATGGACGCCATGGTCGACCGCGAGACAATCGCCATGGAGTTGTGGCCCCATGCCGAGTTTAACGCCGCGCGCAACAATCTGTATTCGACGGTATCGCGCTTGCGCTCGGCTTTGGGTCCAACGCCGGATGGCAAGTCGTGCGTGCTCATCCAAAACGAGTGCATTGGGCTCAACAGCGACTACGTTAAGACCGATGTAAGGCTCTTTGACCAGCTGAGTCGCGAGATCCTGGGAAACCGCATGGGTGCGAGAGGGCCTCATCTGGTTGAGCTCTGTCTTAAGGTTGAGCAACTCTACGCGGGCCCGCTATATGTTCCCACCGGTTGCAACCCCACGTTCTTTACGCGCATGCGCCACATTATGCAATCCAAGTACATCGACTGCATGATTAGGGGAGCGAATACCGCTCTCGAGGAAAATGACCTGCAATCGGCAATTTGGCTCGTGGAATCGGGGCTTCGCCAGGAGACGGCGCGCGAGGACATGGTTCGCTGCGCCATGCGCGTTTACGGCGCAGCGGGACGACGCCGCGATGTTGTTGAGCTGTACAGCGGCCATATGCACCACCTAAGAGAGCAGGTTCAAGGCGTGCCCGAGCCCGAGACAAGGCGTCTGTATGAGCGCCTGGTCGAAGGCAGACTCAAGCGCGTGCTTGTCGAGCGATAAAAAACGGGCGTCCGAATCAATCGGACGCCCGCAGACTTGCTCGGTATGACCAGCCGGTATTTAGACGAGCTTGATCTTCTCGATATCCTTGCGCGAGGACTCGCGATACAGCGAGAACTTGCGGCCGATGACCTGGACGACCTCGGCGTGGCAACGCTCGGCGAGCTCCTCGGCGGCTTCGCGGGCGGAAAGGCTGGAGCCATCGAGCACGGAGCACTTAACGAGCTCGTGCTTCTCCAGGTAGGCGACCGTCTGCTCGACGGTGCCCTCGTTGACGTCGGACTTGCCGATGATGATGGCGGGGTTGAGGTGATGGGCCATGCTGCGAAGCTGCTTGACCTGTGCTCCTGTCAGTGCCATGGGTTCTCGCTTTCTATGTATGGGGCGCCCCGCGACGGGGCCTTAATCTACGTGAGCTGTCCCACGATAGCGCAGGAACGGCGCGGTGTGGAGCGCGTTTTCCCAGTTCAAAAAGAATGCGGATGCCGAGTGAGTGGGCGGTGCGGGCTGTGAACAGGCTATGAGCTGGGCGCAGAGACCGGCTCCCATGCAATAAACGCCCAACGAACCTTGCGGACATGATCGAGCATATAGCGCCCCTGCGGCACGCCCTTGGACCCCGGCTCGCCGGCATGGGGGTTCTCAATCATGTGTTGAGCGATGTAGTCACGCAGGCAGTCGATCTTGTCCTCGTTGCCATGCTCGAGCATACGAGAAAAGTCCGCCACACCCGCTTCAAGGCTGTCGAAGGTATCGCGACGGGGCGATTCAAAGTACGTAACCTGCGGCAGGACACCCATCTGAACGAGGATATTAAAAGCATACACAAAGCCATTACTGCAGGTAACCGAGGCGCCGATGGCGTTCATCAGGTGCAGGTCATAGCGCGGGCTGGAGTTGGCGACCATCGTGACAGCACAACGCCGACGAGCCGTACGGTCAAGCTTGGCAAGTGCACCTTTTAGATTGGTCGTCGTAACCGACCGACTGGCAAAGGCAACATCCACCGCTTTCGCGACCGGTCCAACCAGATCCCAATCGTCATCCCAAGCAAGCTCAAGCGGCGTTATACGCCCCTCGAGCCCGTAGTACTCAATGCCGGCATCAAGCGTGCCCAACATGGCAGGGGAAAAATCAGCGGCAATCACGGGATGTCCGTCTTGCGCAAGCGGAATAGCAATCGACCCAGCCCCACACCCCATATCCAGCACGGATTCACCAGGCTTTAACGCCAACAGCTTTATAAAATCCCGAGCATAAGGGGCAGTCTCCAACGGCCGAAAATGCCGAGCCCTTTTATCCCACTCAAAAGAATCGTCAGCCCGCCGCCGACCAGCCTGCAGACGCATCCATTCGCCATTCCAATCCGCAGAAAGCAGCTCAGAACGAATCAAATCATCAGCCACGGGCCATCCCCCTCACAACAAAAAAGCGACTCCTCCCAAAAGAAGAGCCGCAACCAGCATATATCAGAAAGAACCGATCCAACGCCAAACCGCCATACCAGTAAAGTAGGGCAGAAGCGAAGCGACTGCCAAAGGGATAGAACCCAACCGAGGTCCCGTTGTGCGGGAGCCCCGGGGAGGGCAAATATATAAGGTCGATCGCGAGTTCCGCACGAGCCGGAGAGCACTTAATGTGCTCTCCGTGCGAGTCAGGACTGTCCGAGCAGGCGACCTTATATATTTGCCCTCCCCGGGGCTCCTCGCCAGTCCCCCTCAGCTAGTTCTTCAGCGAGTTCAGCGGCGCCGGGAAGCGTCCGCCACGGTGGGCAAGCACGGTGCCGGCGTTGGGGTTCACCGGCATGATGGGCGCACGGCCGAACAGGCCGCCATACTCGACGCAGTCGCCCACGCCCTTGCCGATAGCAGGAATCACGCGGACGGCCGTGGTCTTGTTGTTGATGACGCCGATGGCCATCTCGTCGGCGATGATGCCGGCGATGGTCTCGACCGGGGTGTCGCCGGGGATGGCGATCATGTCCAGGCCAACGGAGCACACGCAGGTCATGGCCTCGAGCTTCTCGAGCGAAAGCGCGCCGGCCTCGACGGCGGCGATCATGCCGGCGTCCTCGGACACGGGGATGAAAGCGCCCGAGAGACCGCCCACGCTGGAGCTGGCCATGACGCCGCCCTTCTTGACGGCATCGTTGAGCATGGCGAGCGCGCAGGTCGTGCCGGGGCCACCGCAGGTGCCCACGCCGATGATCTCGAGGATGCGGGCAACGGAGTCGCCGATGGCAGGCGTGGGAGCCAGCGACAGGTCGACAATGCCTTTCTCGACACCCAGACGGCGGGCTGCCTCACGGCTCATGAGCTCGCCGGCGCGGGTGATCTTAAAGGCGGTCTGCTTGATTTTCTCGGCAACCTCCATCATCGAGGCGGAGTCGGGGAGCGTCTCCAAGGCAGCAGCCATAACGCCGGGGCCCGAGACGCCAACGTTGATGACGGCGTCGGCCTCGCCACCGCCGTGGACGGCGCCCGCCATAAACGGGGAGTCCTCGACCATGTTGGCAAAGCAGACAAATTTGGAAGCGCCGACGGAATCCTGGTCGGCCGTGAGTTTAGCAGCATCGATGATGGTCTGGGCGGCCATGAGCACGGCGTCCATGTTGATACCGGCGCGCAGGCTGGCGACGTTGACGCTGGAGCAAACGCGGCTCGTGGTGGCGAGCGCCTGGGGGATGGACTGGATGACGCGGCGGTCGGCGTCGCCGATGCCCTTCTGGACGAGTGCAGAGAAGCCGCCCAGGTAATCGATGCCGAGCGTCTCGGCCGCGCGGTCGAGGGCATGCGCGATAGGGGTGAGGTCCTCATCCTTGCAGCACGCGGCGATCTGCGCCACCGGGGTGACGGAAACGCGCTTGTTGACGATGGGGATACCGTACTCGCGCTCGAGGTTCTCGGCGGTCTCGACCAGATGCTCAGCCGTGTGCGTCACGTGGTCGTAGATCTTCGTGCACATGCGGTCGAGGTTCTCGTCACCGCAACCCATGAGCGAAACACCCATGGTGATGGTCCTGATGTCGAGGTTCTGCTCCTCAACCATGCCGCGGGTTTCCGCGATTTCTGCGGGCGTGATCGCCATCCTTGCGCTCCTATCTGCCAAAACGAGCATAATCTTATCTATTCTAACGTGCTGCACGTGCCAAGTGGCGCATGCGGCACGTTTTGGTGCTCGGTTGTTTCCGTTGTGTTACTGCCCAAAGACCTCTTCGGCGATGCGCGCGCTCTCGGCGGCGTCCTTGGCGTAGTAGTCCGCGCCGATCTGCTTGGCGTATTCGGGGGTGAGTACGGCGCCGCCCACGATGATCTTGACGCCTGGCACCTCGGTATGAAGCAGCTTGATGGTTTCCTCCATGGCGACGACCGTGGTAGTCATAAGCGCCGAGAGGCCGACGAGCTTGATATCGCGCTCCTTGACGGTCTTGAGCACTTCTTGCGGATCGACGTCGCGGCCTAGGTCAAAGACGGTATAGCCGTAGTTATCGAGCAGCATTTTGACGATGTTCTTGCCAATATCGTGGATGTCGCCCTTGACGGTGGCCACGCAGATCTTGCCCTTGTCGGCGATCTCGCCGGCGGGCATCAGGCGCTTGATGGTGTCGAAGCCCACGCGCGCGGCCTCGGCCGAGGCCATGAGCTGCGGCAGGAAGAACTTGCCCTGGTCAAAGAGGACACCCACCTCGTCGAGGGCGGGGATAAAGTGGTTGTTGATGAGGTCCATGGCGTCGTGATCCGCTAGCAGGCGCTCGGTCTCGCCCGCGATCTCGCCTTTGCGGCCCGAGACGACCATGCGACGAATCGGGTCGTCGTTGCCGTCGGTGCCGGCGGTGCCGGCAGCGGGCGCGGCATCACTCGATGCGGCCTGAGCAGCTGCCGGGTTGGCGGCGATCTTGTACGGATCGGTCCAGCCGGCATAGCGCTCGATGTATCCGGTCGAGCCCTCGTCCTCAACGCTCAACACGCGATAGCTGTAGACGGTATCCATAAAGCGCTTGGAACCCGGGTTCATGATGGGGGCGTCCAGGCCCGCGCCGAAGGCGGCAGCCAAAAAGACCGAGCCCAGCAGCGGGCGGGCAGGCAGGCCAAAGCTGATGTTCGACACGCCGAGCGCACATTTGACGCCCAGGCGCTCCTTGCACAGGGACATGGCGCGCAGGATCTGCTCGGCCTGGCGCTGGTTGGTCGAGGCGGTCATGACCAGGCAGTCGATGAGGACGCGGTCCGGGCCGATGCCGTAACGGGCAGCCTCGGCCACGATGTGCTCGGCGATGGCGAAGCGAGCCTCGGCGGTATCGGGGATGCCGCCTTCGTCGAGCGTAAGGCCGACAACGTTGGTGCCGTAGTGGGCGACCAGCGGAAAGATCTCATCCATGATCTGCTGCTTGCCATTGACCGAGTTGATGATGGGCTTGCCGGCGTAGCGGCGCACGGCGGCCTCGACAGCGGCGGGATCGGTGGAGTCGATCTGCAGCGGCAACAGCGTGGAGCCCTGGAGCTGTTCGGTCGCCTGTTGGATGATCTTGACCTCGTCGATCTCGGGCAGGCCGACGTTGACGTCCAGGATGTCGGCGCCCTGTTCCTGCTGGCTGATGCCCTGGCTCACGACGTAGTCCAGGTCGCCGTCGCGCAGGGCCTGCTGCAGGCGTTTTTTGCCGGTGGGGTTGATGCGCTCGCCGATGACGGCGATCTTGTGGCCGTCGCAGGGAAGGTCCACGACCGTTTGGGCGCTCGTGACCGACATGCTGGGCTTGCGGCGGCGCGGGCTGGGTGTGTGGTTGTCGATAAGCGTGCGCAAGGCCGCCATGTGCGCCGGCGTGGTGCCGCAGCAACCGCCCACGACGCTCACACCGTCGGCGATCATGCCGGCGACGGCCTCGGCGTATTCGGGGGCTTGGATATCAAAGACGGTGTTGCCGTCGTCGTCTACATGGGGGAGTCCTGCATTAGCCTGCACCATAACGGGCTTGTCGGTAACGGTGAGCATACGTGCGGCGAGTCCTCGGAGCTCGGCCGGTCCTTGGCTGCAGTTGATGCCCAAAACGTCGGCACCGATGGCGTCGAGCGTGATGGCGGCCACCTCGGGACTCGTACCCAGGAAGGTGCGACCGTCTTCCTCAAAGGTCATGGTGGCAAAGACGGGCAGGTCGGAGTTCTCGCGGCAGGCGAGGACAGCCGCCTTGATCTCGGCCAGGTCGGTCATGGTCTCGATAATAAAGAGGTCCACGCCCGCATCGACGCCTGCGCGCACTTCCTCGGCAAAGAGGTCGTAGGCCTCGTCGAAGCTCAGGGTACCCAGGGGGCGAAGCAGCGCGCCGATGGGGCCGATATCGCCGGCGACGTAGCGGGCGCCGGCCTCGCGGGCACAGGCGACGGCCGCGGCAAAGACATCTGCCACGGTGGCGGCGCCGTCGAGCTTGTGGGCGTTGGCGCCAAAGGTGTTGGCGGTGATCACGTCGCAGCCAGCCTCGACGTACTGGCGCTGAATGTCGGTAATGACCTGGGGCTCCTCAAAGTTGAGCAGCTCGGGCAGGGCGCCCGCCTTCATGCCAGCGGCCTGCAACATGGTGCCCATGCCGCCGTCGAACAGCAGGTGTCCCGTGCCATCGATGGCCGCACGCAGGCGATCGTCCTTAATGCGCAGGTCGTCGATCGTGCGTGTCTTGTATGCAGCGCCGTTGCAGCGTGCGGCATTGACGGGCGCTGCCAGCGCGGTACCGTCCAGATCATGAGTGATAAGCGGAGTAAACATCGAGGGCTCCTAATGGCTGGAATAGCAGGTGGTGTGGGCGGCGCGGAAGCGGCAGTGTTCGCGCATGCGGCAGATATTGCAGGTGGGGCGGCTCTGGGCGTCGTGGACCTCGCCGTCAAACAGACCGATCACCGCGGTCACGCTTTTGGTGGGCATAAGCAGGCTGGTGGGCGTGACGGTCAGGCCGATGAGCCGCGTGGCGTTGAGCGTATTGACGATCGAGCGCTGGGCCGAGAGCGGGCAGTCGCCGTAGCCGGGACTAAAGCGCCAGTTGCCGGCGAGCCCATGAACGGCGGCGTCCGTCTTGGCCTGCTGGTCCATTTGCTCAACGGCGGCTTCCACGTAAGCGGAGCACGCGGCGTCGAGCACGGCGCCCTCCAGGGGATGTTGGGCTCCCGTGGTGCGCAGGCGACGCTCGGCGTCCATGCCGAGGGTACATGCCATGAGCGCGGCAAAGCGGGCATCTTTGAGATGTCGATAGATATCGCGACCTCGCAGCTCAACGTTGGTGCCGACCAAGCGAATGCAAGGCTCACTTTGTTCGTCCACGCCCGTGGCATCGACGGCAAATACGCGGCGCACGCCACGGGGCTCAATGTCCAGTTCCAGACGTTCAACGACAAGCTCAATACGTCGTGACAGTTCGGGCTCAATCTGCTGGCCGCCGTAACCCAGATACCGCAGCATCTCGGCACGGTCGACACGGGGATGGTGCGCAGCATCGACACGGTAAAGCGCCGGCGACGCAAGGTCGGCCGGCACTTCGACAGCGGTTGTATCGATGTGCGGTTTTTCCATTACCCCAGGCGCTCCATAATGGTCGCGGCGATCGCAGGACGGTTCATAGTGTACAGGTGCAGGCCGTCGGCGCCGTGCTCCTTGAGGTCGCAAAGCTGGCGGGCTGCATAATCTACACCAGCTGCCTGCAGGCTCTCGGGGTCATTCTCGTACTTGGCGAGAATCTTGATGACGGGGGAGGGCAGCGACGCGCCGCACATAAAGACCATGCGGCTGATCTGCGACTTGCCCATAAACGGCATGATTCCCGCGGTAATGGGCACGGTGATGCCGGCCTTGTCGGCAAGCTCGCGAAAACGGTAGAAGCACTCGTTATCAAAGAAGAGCTGCGTCACAAAGAAGCTCGCGCCGGCGTCCTGTTTTTGCTTGAGGTGTTCGACCGAGAGGTTAAGGTCCTCACAGGCAATGTGGCCCTCGGGGTAGGCTGCGGCGCCCACGCAAAAGCCGGCGTCGACGAGCTCGGGGATGAGGTCGCGGGCGTAGGCGTAGTCGGAGGCGGGCTTGTCGTCCTCGGTCGCGCCGGCAGGGAGATCGCCACGCAGGGCCAGAATGTTTTCAACGCCGGCGGTGCGATACTCGTCGATCTTGGCGGCGATGTCGGCGTGGGTGCGGCCCACGCAGGTGAGGTGTGCCACCGAGGGCGTGTCGAATTCGCTCGAAATCATATGCGCGATGGGGGCGGTGGTGGCACCGTTGCCCGAGCCGCCGGCCGAGCAGGTGACCGAGACAAAGCTCGGCGAAAGCTTGCACAGATTGCCTGCCACTTCGCGAGCCGTGTCGAGGGTGAGCTCGCCCTTGGGCGGGAACATCTCAAACGAAACGGGCGCGGTGCCCTGGGATGCTGCCTGCTTAAAAACCTCGTCGACGCGCATATCGTGCTCCTCTAGATACGTAATAGTGTGATGTGTTGTAAGGATTCTACAGCACCACTGTGTCACGGTGGAGTTTCACTCGTTATTCGGGGATACCAATCAAAGATGCCTTGCTATCGGCTTTCTCTATAACAGAGCGGCTAATCTAGGCACGGACTATAAAGACTGGTATCTGATGCAAAATACCAGTTAATAGAGCTCCATCCCAAATTGACTACCCTTAAACCATGGGGAGAGGTCTGCAATTTATGCAGTTGATTGGCTGTTGAGGGTGGCAACGCCGCCTCGATAGGGTAACCTCATTGATTGGTTTCGCGACAGCAACATAACGGTAATGTCGCGGAAACACGGCGAGTCTAAGCTATGACTCGTTCGTTAGTAATCAACACCGCTTCTCACGCGGTGCCGATACGAAGGGAGTTCCGTATGGCCGAACTTACTGACCGCTTCGGGACCATGGTGTTCTCTGAGGAAGTCATGAAGGACTACCTCCCCAAGGACATTTGGAAGCGCCTTGCTGCAACCCTCGAGGGCGGTGAGCCGCTCGACCTGGATGTGGCCAACGCCGTTGCCCATGCCATGAAGGTCTGGGCCATCTCCAAGGGCGCGACGCACTACGCGCACTGGTTCCAGCCTCTTTCGGGCATTACTTCCGAGAAGCACGACAGCTTCTTGGAGCCCAACCACGACGGCACCGCCATTACCAAGTTTACGGGCAAGAACCTCATCCAGGGCGAGCCGGACGCCTCCAGCTTCCCCAACGGCGGCCTGCGTGCCACCTTCGAGGCCCGTGGCTACACCGCTTGGGATCCCACCAGCCCCGCCTTTATCAAGGACGATGTCCTGTGCATCCCCACGGCTTTCTGCTCCTACACGGGCGAGGCCCTGGACAAGAAGACCCCGCTGCTGCGCTCCATGACCGCGCTCTCGCGTGAGTCTAAGCGCGTTTTGGCGCTGTTTGGCAAGACCCCCAAGAAGGTCGTTCCTTCCGTGGGCGACGAGCAGGAGTACTTCCTGATCAAGAAGGACGCCTATCGCAAGCGCAAGGACCTGGTCATCACCGGTCGCACCCTCTTTGGTGCTGCTCCCTGCAAGGGCCAGGAGCTCGAGGAGCACTACTTTGGCGCTATCCGCCCCACCGTCTCGGCCTATATGAAGGACCTGGACGATGAGCTGTGGGCGCTTGGCATTCCCGCCAAGACCAAGCACAACGAGGTCGCTCCCTGCCAGCATGAGCTCGCCCCTGTCTATGGCGAGGTCAACGAGGCCATCGACCAGAATCTGGTCATGATGGAGAAGATGAAGCTCATCGCCTCCCGCCACGACTTGGTCTGCCTGCTGCACGAGAAGCCCTTCGAGGGCATCAACGGCTCGGGCAAGCACAACAACTGGTCGCTTGGCACCGAGTCCGAGAACCTGCTCGATCCGGGCGACACTCCGCTCGACAACCTGCAGTTCATCGTCTTCCTCACCGCGGTAATCGAGGCCGTCGATAACTATCAGGAGCTCCTGCGTGCCTCCGTTGCCTCGGCCGGTAACGACCATCGTCTGGGCGCCAACGAGGCTCCTCCGGCGATTATGTCCATCTTCCTGGGCGACCAGCTTACCGAGGTCGTCGAGAAGATCATCGATGGCAAGGCTTCCGTCCATGCCACGCGCGGCGTGCTCGACTTGGGCGCCGATACCCTGCCCAAGCTGATGCAGGACAACACCGACCGCAACCGCACCTCCCCGTTTGCCTTCACCGGCAATAAGTTCGAGTTCCGTGCCTGCGGCTCCGAGCAGAACGTCTCCGACTCCAACCTGGTGCTCGATGCCGCCGTGGCCAAGTCGCTCAAGTCCTTCGCCGACGCACTCGAGGGTACGCCCGAGGATGAGTTCCAGGACGCCGCGCTCGAGTACTGCAAGAAGGTCCTGACCGACCACCAGCGCATCCTCTTTTCCGGCGATGGCTACTCCGACGAGTGGCCCGTCGAGGCCGAGAAGCGCGGCCTTGCCAACAACAAGACCACGGCCGACGCCCTGCCCGCCTTTGTTTCCGATAAGGCCATCGCGCTCTTTGAGGAGACGGGTGTCCTGACCAAGGCCGAGGCCCAGTGCCGCTACGACTGCAAGCTCGAGAAGTACAACAAGCTCATGAACATCGAGGCTACCACGATGGTTCGCGAGGCGCGTCGTACCTATCGCCCGGTCATTACCGCCTATGCCACCAAGGTCGCTAAGGGCCTTGAGACTATTCGTGCCGCCGGCGCCGAGGCCGCCATGCAGTGTGAGCAGAACACGCTCAACAAGCTCTGCAACGGCATCACCACCATCAACGACTCCATCAAGGCGCTCGACGCCGTGCATCAGAAGGCTGAGGCCCTCGATGGCCAGGAGCAGGCCAACGTGTACGCGCACGAGGTCGTTCCCGCTATGGATACGCTGCGCGCCGCCGTGGATGCCATGGAGGAGATCGTGGCTGCCGACTACTGGCCGGTCCCGACTTACGACGACATCCTGTTCTACGTGTAGAGCGTAACTGACATATCGTCACGGTATTGAGCCGGGGTCCGCATCATGCGGGCCCCGGTTTTTGTTTGCGAAGGGCGCTTTGAAGCCCGTTTTGCCGCCGATATGCCTAGGTATAAAGGGTTGTGGACAAAAAACGTCAAATATGAGTACTGTCACAAGTCCTGTAGCATTATTTATTTGCAAAATATGTAGTGTTACGCAACATATGTACAAGTACTTAGCCGATAAACGTCTGTAATTCTTCCGCCGTAGGACGCCCGACGTCTAAATCGACTTCTAAAGGCATGAAATCGCTGTTACTAAAATGGTAACAGTACTCATATTTGCTATTTTTGCCCACTGGCTTTGCGATGATGCCGTGATCCGCACCCTGCCGGGTTCGAATCACGGCACATGGGTAGCAAAAAGCCCGCCACCGCGAGGGCAACGGGCTCCTCAGTTTAAATGGTGCTCCCAGCGGGATGTCCGCGTGCGGCTGACGCCGCCCGCTTTCGCCGCGTCGCTTCGCTCCTTGCGTGCTGCGTTGGAAAACGCTTCGCGTTTCCTCAGCTCCGCACCCTGTCGGGTTCGAATCCCGGCATATCGGTAGCAAAAAGCCCGCTACCGCGAGGGTAACGGGCTCTTCAATTCAAATGGTGCCCCCAGCGGGATTCGAACCCGCGATATCCACCTTGAAAGGGTGGCGTCCTTGGCCGCTAGACGATGGGGACAGCGGGAAAGAGTATAGCAGACTTTTTTAGCCGTTCACATATCGTTGGCAAACTGAAAAACCACCACAAAGGTGCCTGTCCCCTTTGTGGTGGTGAGGTGCTAGGGGAGGAGCTTCATGGCGGCGTCGTGGGCGGCGTGCTCGTAGGTGTCGTCGAGGGGCTTGAGCGGCAGCAGGGCGGCGGCCTGTGCATCGCCACGGTGCTCGAGGGCATGGGCGATCAGCCAGTCGGCGAGCTCGGGGTTCTTGGGCAGCGCCGGGCCATGCAGGTACGTGCCGATGACGCCCTTGTAGATCAGGCCCTCAAAGCCATCGTCGCCGTTGTTGCCGGTGCCCGCGACGACGGACGTTCCGAGCGGCGTGGCATCGGCGTCCAAAAGTGTGCGGCCGCCATGGTTCTCGAATCCCACAAAGGGCTCAGGTGCCAGATCGGTTTTGACGGCTACGTTGCCGATCAGGCGATCGGAGCCACGTACGGTTTCGGCGGCAATGACGCCCAGGCCCTCGATGCGATCCTCACCCATATAGTACGAACGGCCGAGCAGCTGATAGCTGCCACAGATGGCAAGCAGCGAGCCGCCATCCTCAACATAGGCCGCGACCTTGTCTTTTTGGGCGAGCAGCTCGTGTGCCACGGCTAGCTGGTCGCGGTCGGAGCCGCCACCCATCATGACGATATCGGCATCGGTCAAATCAAGCGTTTCGCCCATACGGACCTCGTCCACGCGCACGGGAATGCCGCGCCAAGCGCAGCGGCGCTCGAGCGCGATAACATTGCCGCCGTCGCCATAGAGGTTAAGGGCATCGGGATACAGGTAGACGATGCGCAGCGGGCGCGAAAGCTCGACTGGCGCGATGCCGACAGGAAGAGCGCTGCCGTCGGCACGGGCTATGGCGCGGGCAGCAACAGCGTCGGCAGTGGCGCCCTTCAGTCCGTCGAGTTCCTTGACCAGCGGCGGGAAGGCCGTGTAGTTGGCGACGGCGTAGAAGGTGTCATCGGCGGCCTCGTCTGCCACGGCGCCAATTGCCTGCGCGACGTCCGAGATAATCGCGGCATCGATGCCGGCGTACTTGAGGCGCACCTGCATGTCGTGCGCGCGCGTGCCTCCGGCAAAGGCGACAAGACCCGGCGTGTCGGCGATGCGCTCAAAGTCGACGTCGTAGATCCACGATACATCGTGTCCGTCGGCGTCATTGTCGTTAAGGAAGAAAGCGCAGAGTCTGCCGCCTGCCGTCTTGATGGACTGGATTTGTCGATCGAAGCCTACGGGATTCTTAGCCAGGTTGGCCTCGACGGTGCGGCCGGCGATATCCCAGCGCCCCATACGTCCGCCGGCGGGGACGTAGGCATCGAGCGTAGGCTGTAGAAGCGCCGTATCCACGCCCAACTCGTGCGCGGCAAAGAAGGCGGCGGCAACGTTGTAGACCATGTACAGGCCGTTGTAGCGTGTGGCGATGTGTGCGGCAGCCGCGTCGGGCGCAGATCCAAAGACCAGGTCAAAGTCGTAGCCGTCGCAGCCGAGCTCCACGCCCGTCACGCGACGGACAAGCACAGGGCGGGCCCAGCCGCACGAGGGGCAATGGTAGGCGCCGAGCTGGCCGTATTGCACGTAGTCATACTCCAACGGGGCGTTGCACTGTGAGCAAAAGCGCGAGTCGCTAATACGGTCGGACTCGGTGTTGGTGGCGCCATCGATGCCAAAGGCAATACTCGCGTTGGGAACGCGCGCGGCAATCGAGGCGCACAGCGGGTCGTCGGCGTTGTAGATGAGCGTCGTTGCCGGCGAAAGCTCCAACGCGTGGGCGATGACCTCCTGGGTGTGATCGATCTCGCCATAGCGATCTAGCTGGTCGCGGAACAGGTTGAGCAGCACGAAGTACGTCGGCTTGAGCTTGGGCAGGACGCGCACGGTGTAGAGCTCATCGCATTCAAAAACGCCCACGCGCTTGCCGCCGCCGGCTCGCTTGAGGCCGCTGCGCGCCTCGAGCAGTGCACCCACCACGCCCGGCTCCATGTTGTTGCCGGCGCGGTTGCATACCACGGTGGCGCCGCTGGCGGCAACGGCGTCGGCGATGAGGTTGGAGGTGGTGGTCTTACCGTTGGTGCCGGTGATCACCACGCTGCGGTCGATAAGGCCGGCGAGGTCGCTTAGCAGCTCGGGGTCGATCTTCATGGCGATGCGGCCGGGGAGTACGCCGCCCTGGCGTTTGAGGACAGAGCGCAGTCCCCAGCGAGCGATATCGCTCGAGGTACAGGCGAGAGATGAGCGGAGGTTCATGAAACCGTTCCTAACGTAAACGACATGGTCGGGTCGAGTGCGTCACTAAAAACCGTAGCGGCGCGCAAATTCCTGGGCAAGCTGTGACACGTCTTCACAGGCATTGGCCCAGGGGGCAAAGTCGGGAGTGTCCGAGATAATACCGTCCGCTTCCCAAACGGCCTGGTGCGAAAGAACCCAGGGATCGCGCGGCTCGGGTCGGCAGGGAAGGTACGGCGTCTGGTACATGGGGTTCAGCAAGAAGAACGCGCCGCCCTCGCAACGGTTGGCAAACTCACGCAGCGCGCGTGTCGCCGGGCGCATCTTGTTTGTTTTGAACAAGAGGATGGTGCGGGCGAGCAGGTACCAGGGGGAGTTCTCGAGTGCATCAGCCCCTATCTGCTCCTCGAGCTGGTGAGCCAGGGCAAAAAAGCCGTCCTGGTCTTCCAGGCGAGCGAGGGCGAGCAACACGGTGCCTGCGGCTCGGGTGGGGTAGCCTTCCGCCTTAAGGACGCGGCGGGCGTAGTTGGCAGCAGCGCGGTAGCGGGCGCTCGCCATGCACAGCTGCGAGATGGTCTCGAGCGTGTGGAGCCACCCGATAAGAGCCGGCTCGCTCACGGTAAGGTCTGCTGCGGTGACACCGTCGGTCAAAACATTATTGGCCCAGTAGTGCGGGGCTTCCATGTCGAACCCGGGCACGCTTTGCTGCAGGTAATCGGCCGTGGTCGCCTCGAGCTTCATCAGGTCGCCCAGGCAGGCGTCGACGGGCGTGTCCGCCAAAATGATGGCGAGCAGCTGCGCGTCGAGGACATGCGCATCGATGCGGACGATCTTGAGCAGCTCATCGCGCATATCGTCGAACAGACGATTGCGCGTCTGCTCGAACTCCTCGTCGCTGCCCATGTCCTCGATGCGATGGAGCTCGTCGAGCAGGTGGCGATGAACACCGGCGTAGGACAGCAGTGCCTGGGCATGCTCGGTCTGCGCATACTTATGAGGGTTGACGTTCACGTCGTTATGGACAAGCTCGCGTGCTGCATCGGTGAGTTCGGGGTGCGACGCAAGGTAGGCGCGCTCCAGGTAGGCGGGGATGTAGACGCTCGGATCCATTAGAGGTCTCCTCCCTTAAACGGCAGGCCCTGCTCGGCCGCCCGCAGGATGCGCTCGTCGATCTGGGAACGCACGATATCGTTGGTGGCGACCCAGGCGGCAAAGCTGGCGTTGTCGGGAGCGCCCAGGCCCTCCTGCAGCACCGGCGTTGCCTCGGACAGCGCAAGGACGAGCTCGTCGGTGGAGCCCACACCTACGTTGACGCGAGCATAGACACCATCGGGAAACTCGGTTTGGAAGTAGAGTGCTTCGGCCGCGTGCGGGCATGAGCGCACAAGGATACGCAGGTAGTGCTCGGCGCCCTCGTAGTCCAGCTCGCGCCAGGCAGCGCTCATCAGCGCGATGAGCGTCCACGGGTCCAAGTCGCGCTCCGCATCTTTGGGACGACGGCGCAGCGGCGTGTTGGCGAGATAGGGGACGGAGTGGGCAGAGCGAAATCGCTTGAGCTCCTCGGCGGGGTATTCGAGCTTTGCCATAGCGAGCATCGCGGTGTGGCGGACACCAGCGGGGTCGTTGGGTGCAAAGTCCAAGCTGCGATTCGCGGCTTGGAGCGACATGCGGTAGCGTCCGCTAATGAGCGCGCGCGATGCCAAGGCGGCAAGCCAGCGCAGGTAGGGGCGGCGCATAAGGTCGCCAGCGGCCTCACGCTCGTAGGGGTCCTGCGCCGAGGCGATTTTGAGCGCCAGGTCATGCTCGACTTCATCGCGCTTGGATGCCAAGTACTGTACGTATTCCTCGTTGGAGCTGGCGGTGAGGGCGGTCAGCATGCGCTGGGCATCCCAGTTGGCCGGGTCGAGCGCGGCTGCCTCGCGGAGCATGTTCTCGGCAGCTGCCTCTTCTTGCTCTGCCTGGGTATCGTCAGGGATAAAGGGAATGCGGTAGTCGACAGCCTCGACCACCTTGGCAATGAGGTGCCCGGCGCGGTCGCGGTCGTGCACGATGAGCGGTGCGGGGTTGCGGGTGAATTGTTCCATCAGACGCTCTACGGCGGCACCGTCGGTGAGCGGGATATTGTCGCGGCGCAAGGCCTCAAGAACGAGGCGATGGCAATCCTCTTGAATGGGATCGAATGCCATGGGGCCTCCTTTGCTGCGGTTAGGGTTCAAATGTTTCTATATAAGGTTCTAGTTTACCCGCATGTGGCACACCGGGGGTGCCGCACTTGGACTTGCACCTTTGCACCACGAAGACGGATGTCGCACAAATGTCGGCACCTTGGACGACCGAGTGGTATCACGGTGCCGCAAACGGTCGATTTTTGGCGGCGAACGGTGCATATTTTGGAGGGGCACGGTCCTGCCCGGGATATGTAGTCAACCTTGATAAAACGTTTGCCCAGCTTGGGAGTATGAATGCCGCACAAGGGTCTTCAGGGATAGAAAAAACGTTTCATCATTGGCGGCTTTAGGTGAATAACTGACCAACCAGAACGGTAAAATAGTGTTTGTCTGAGCGTTGAGACGTTTAGACATCGCGCATTGTCATCGCCGGCAACGCGCAAACCGGTCCTAACGGAGCCAATTGGGTGCTCCGTTATATACGCAAGTCTAAGAGGGGCTTGTTTAGGAGGCACAGTATGGGACGTTTTACCAATCCTCGCGATCTGTACTTTGGTGAGGGCGCTCGCCACGAGGTGAAGAACCTCAAGGGTAAGAAGGCCATCATCGTTTCTGGCGGCAGCTCTATGCGCCGCGGCGGGTTCCTGCAGGACGTTGAGGCCGACCTCAAAGAGGCCGGCATGGAGGTCAAGCTGTTCGAGGGCGTCGAGTCCGATCCCTCCATCGAGACCGTCATGAAGGGCGCAGCCGCTATGCGCGACTTCGAGCCCGACTGGATCGTTGCTATCGGCGGCGGTTCGCCCATCGATGCTGCTAAGGCCATGTGGGTCTTCTACGAGTATCCCGAGGAGTCCTTCGACAACATTATC
Source organism: Collinsella sp. (assembly GCA_018368055.1). Lineage (GTDB taxonomy): Bacteria > Actinomycetota > Coriobacteriia > Coriobacteriales > Coriobacteriaceae > Collinsella. Next base: position 57,236 of record JAGZFB010000021.1, read on the forward strand.
CAGCCGTTCAGCTTCCCCGAGCTGCGTCAGAAGGCTCACTTCTGCGCCATTTCCTCTACCTCCGGCACTGCTACCGAGGTCACCGCATTCTCCGTCATCACGGATTACGAAAAGGGCATCAAGTACCCGCTGGCCGACTTCAACATCACCCCTGATGTCGCCATCGTCGACCCCGAGCTCACCTACACCATGCCCGCCAAGCTGTGCGCTCACACCGGCATGGATGCTCTGACCCACTGCATGGAGGCCTACGTTTCCACCTGCGCCTCTATGTTCACCGACGCCAACGCTCTGCACGGCATCCGCGAGATCGTCGAGTGGCTGCCCAAGTCCTATGCTGGCGACCATGAGGCCCGTCAGCACATGCACGAGGCTCAGTGCATCGCCGGTATCGCCTTCTCCTCGGGCCTGCTCGGCATCGTTCACTCCATGGCTCACAAGACCGGTGCTGCCTTCGAGAACGGCCACATCATCCACGGTGCCGCTAACGCCATGTACCTGGGCAAGGTCATCCAGTGGAACTCCAAGGATCCCCGTGCTGCCGAGCGTTACGCTTACGTGGCCAAGGAGATCCTGCACCTTCCCGGCGAGACCAACGAGGAGCTCATCGCTGCGCTCGTCCAGAAGATCCGCGACCTCAACGACCAGCTCAACATTCCGCAGTCCATCAAGGATTACGCGAATGGTGGCGTGAAGGTCGACGCCGAGAACCCGCAGATGGTTTCCGAGGAGGAGTTCCTCGCCAAGCTGCCCGAGATCGCCGCGAACGCCGAGCAGGACGCCTGCACGCCCGAGAACCCGCGTGAGACCAAGGCTGCCGACTTCGAGAAGATCCTCAAGGCCTGCTACTACGACACCGACATCGATTTCTAATCGACTCTTGTTATCGTAACGAGGGGCTCCGCACGTATCCGTACGGAGCCCCTTTCTTTTTTAGAGAATGGGATAGTTATGGCTGCAATTTTCAATAGCCCCAGCAAGTACATCCAGGGTCCGGACGAGCTCGCCAAGCTCGGCTCCTATGTCGAGCCGCTCGGCGCTAAGGCCCTCGTCATCGTGACGCCTTCGGGCAAGAAGCGCGTCGGTGCCAAGATCGAGGGCGGCTTTGCCGAGGCCAAGGCCGAGCTGCTGTTTGAGGACTTTAACGGCGAGTGCTCCAAGGGCGAGGTCGATCGCCTGGTTGCGCTCGCTCGCGACAACGGTTGCGACATCATCGTCGGCGTCGGTGGCGGCAAGATCCTCGACACCGCGAAGGCCGTCGCCTATTACCTGGAGTCCCCGGTTATCATTTGCCCCACCATTGCCTCGACCGATGCACCGTGCTCGGCACTTTCGGTGCTTTACACCGATGACGGCCAGTTCGATAAGTACCTCTTCCTTAAGGCAAACCCCAATATCGTCCTGATGGATACGACGGTTATCGCGGCGAGCCCGGTGCGCCTGACGGTTTCCGGTATGGGCGATGCGCTCGCAACCTACTTCGAGGCCCAGGCGACGCACGATGCCGACGGCGGCACCTGCGCTGGCGGCAAGGGCGGCATGGCTGGTCTGGCGCTCGCCAAGCTCTGCTACGAGACGCTTATGGCCGATGGCGTCAAGGCCAAGGTTGCGCTGGAGAAGGGTGCGCTCACGCCTGCCGTCGAGCACATCATCGAGGCCAATACGCTGCTTTCGGGCATTGGCTTTGAGAGCTCGGGCCTTGCTGCCGCTCATGCCATCCACAATGGCCTGACGATGCTGCCCGAGTGCCACAGCATGTATCACGGCGAGAAGGTCGCCTTCGGCACTATCGTCCAGCTGGTACTCGAGGATGCCCCGACCGAGAAGCTCGAGGAAGTCTTGGGCTTCTGCATTGAGCTGGGCCTGCCGGTCACGATGAAGGAACTTGGCGTTGCCGAGCTTACGCGCGAGCAGGCCATGATTGTTGCCGAGGCCGCGTGCGCGCCCGAGGACACCATGTGCAATATGCCGTTTGAGGTGACGCCCGAGATGGTCGCAAACGCCATCCTGGGTGCCGACGCACTGGGCCACTACTACCTTATGGATGAGTAAACTAAGGTAAGGAAGGGGCAAAGCCGGCAGATGGCTTTGCTCCTTTTTTGCTAATATGAGAAAGCCATTGTCAATAGGCATGATCGTTCGAGCCCGGTTTGAAACCGGGCTTTTTCGTTTCCCGTCGGGAGAGCCCGCGCACGCTGCATGGCTTAGTCGACGCTTGCCTGGCAAGCTAATATCCGCGGGCTCTTGCGGGTGCGCTTCCGGCGGTCAGCCCGGTATGTCCGCGCACCCCACCGCATTTCGATTCTCCGTCCGGCGCTATCGTACGAATCCAGTCTTTTGTCGGGCGCGGCCCCGGGGCTGCCCATCAAAAAGGTCGTGAACTCGCGCCGGCGATGCGTCGAGGCGCGGGCCCTCCCGGCGGGAGTCGGTTGTCGCCGGCTGCTAGAGGACGGTCCCCTCGGACCTGCACCCGATCTCCCAGACCCAGCAGGCGAGCTCGCGCGCCACGGCGGCGTTGGCCTTGCACGCGCTCTTGCCCGCCGCGGCCAGCGCCTCGCGGCGGCGGTGGAGCCTGGCGGTGCAGTCGTCCGCCCTAGAGCGTATCGCCGGGGGCACGTCGGTGCCGGGGGCTGGGGCCTTGGGCCTCGGGGAGCACGTGGAGTAGTGCCATGCGGACTCTATGAGCGCCGTGCGCGCGAGCGCGTTGCCCGTCTTGGTTATCCCGCCGCGCCGCTCGGTCTCGCCGCTCGAGCGCTCCGACGGGACCAGCCCGCACCAGCTCGCGAAGGCCGGCGCCGAGCGGAACCTGCTGAAGGACCCGGCCTCCGCCGCGAGCCTGAAGGCCGTCAGGGTGTCGACCCCCTTGATGCAGGACAGCGCCTCCACCGTCGCCCGCCAGCGGTCGGTGCCCGCCAGCGCGACGACCCTCCTCTCGAGCTGCCGCCTGTCCGACTCCGCGCAGCGGGCGGCCGTGACGTAGTACTCCAGCGCGTCGCGCTGCGGCCCCTCGAGCCTGATCTCCGAGACCCACCTCCAGTGGGCCCTCGTCCAGGCCTTCTTCCTCGCCCCGTCGGCGTTGCGCTCGTCCCAGACGTGGCCCAGCCTGATCAGGAACATGTTGAGGCGCTGCCTCGAGCGGCGGAGCTCGCGGGTCGCGTCGTCGAGGGCGCGGTCGAGGTCCCGGGCGGCCTCGACCGCCATGTCGGGCAGCGGGACCTCGACGATGTTGTGGGTGGCGAGCATGCGGGCGATGAACTCGGCGTCGCGCCGGTCGTTCTTGCGCCGGGCGTCCGCCGCCGGCCTCTGCATCTTGGAGACGGCGGCCACGGCGCAGTCGAGGCCGAGCGCGCGCAGCTCGCGCGCCATGTGGAAGCCGGTGGGGCCGCTCTCG
>JAGZFB010000039.1:0-1700 GCA_018368055.1 Collinsella sp.
TGCGCTATGCGCGCGAAGTAGTCGGAGAAGTCGCCCAGGAGGATGTAGCCCTCGCGGCCGTGCCGCCTCCAGTGGTCGGCCAGGTGGCGCTTGAGCAGCTTCAGGGCGTAGTCGGTGCCGCGCCCCTTTATGTTCGCGGAGTTCGCGGCTATGAGGGTGGGCACGATCGCGGGCACGAGCGCGTTCTGCGACAGCGACTTCTGCACCACGCGCTCGGGGAAGTGCACGGCGCTGATGTGGCGCAGCTTGCCGCGCTCCCACAGGTCGAAGCGGATGAAACCCCGGCATATGTCGCGGCCCTCCAAAAGGTCTTGGCGCGATTTCACGGCGTTTCGCAGGTAGTCCTTCATGTACCGCTGCGTCGAGGCCTTCCACATGACGCCACGCGCGGCCTGCTTGGAAGCCTTGCACAGGCTGTTGAGGTCGGCCACCGTCTCAAGGGTGCACGCCTTGACGCGCTCGGCCTTGGCCCTGGCGCGCTTCTCCTCGCGACGCTTCCGGCGTGCGGCCCGCCTTTGCTCCGAGTTCATAGAAGGCACCCCGCACGGCTTGCAATGTGGCTCTGACAGCCGCTTGAGGTAAGGCCATGAAACGCGGCGAAGCCACGGAGCGCCGCGCCATGCAAGCAGCGTCCGGCCACCCTCGCGGGGTGCGTATTTACGGGCTCGCGCCCGATGGTCGCGCCCTCCTTCCTCTCCGCGCTCTGCTTTCGGCCCGCTGGCCTACTCGGTCTGGCAGTAAGGGAATCCGGGGCGGGGGCGAACCCAGGTGTTCGTCGCCGAATTGTAGTTGGCATTGCCGTTGTTGTTGACGTAGCACACGTTGGACGAGGAGCCACCCATGACGGAACGCAGCCACCAATTGTACCGATATACAAGGCGGGACCGCCGCCCATTATAACGAACGCAGGCGCTCTAGCTCGGCCTCGGCCTCGGCTATGCGCTCGTCGGTCGTCTTCTTGCCGGTGACGCGTACGTTCTTGCGCGCGCCCTTGAGCAGTTTGATCTCCTCCTCGACCATGCCTGCCAGCGCCTCGAAGCGGTTGGCGTTCACGGGCAGGCCGATGTCCATGAGGCACTGCATGTCGAGCATCAGCTGCTCGCAGTCGGCTATCGCCAGCGTCAGGTAACGCTTGCGCTCAAGTGCGTTGAACGAACTGTTGGGGTAGAAGCAGTCGGCGCGGTTGACGTTGTATACGATGCTGCGCGCGGTCTCCACCGTGGGGACTGCGTTCAGCAGCCTGTAGGCTTTCGGCACGACCGACGAGGAGGCCATGAGCTTGTTGACCTCCACGCGGATGGCGATGGCCTGCGTGAAGAACTTGTACTCGGACACCTCGCGGTTTCGCTGGTAGACGCCGCTCATGGCACCTCCCGGAAATAGTGGCGAAAAAAACGGCCCGCTGCGCGGGCAGGGATGCGACCGCGCAAGGCGGTCGCATCGAAAGAGAAGTATAGAGCACTCGGCTGGCTAGCCGACGAGGAAGCCGGGGCGGGGGCGAACCCAGACGTACGTCGCCGAGTTGCAGCCGGCAGCGCCGTTGTAGCTGACGTAGCACACGTGGGACGCGGAGCCACCCATGACGGAACGCAACCACCAATGGCACCGAGTTCCGTTCAAGCGGTGCGCGGTATCGCGGAACAGGTCGAACTGGCAGTCGAAGCCCACGCTGTAGCCCTTGGTGCCCCACACCGGGCAGC
>JAGZFB010000022.1:0-38733 GCA_018368055.1 Collinsella sp.
TCCTCCGTCGCCAGGAGGAAGAGCTCGACCTTCTCCCTGCTGTACATGCGAACCTCCAGTCCGGACCGCCCCGCGGTCCAACTTTCTGTCCGCACCCCCGAACAATCATTATGACCGGCGAACGGTATTTTTTCTCCGATAAACGGTATTTATGCGGTACTTAGGGACGTTCCTTTTCTGCCGGCACTCGGGAACACTCCTCACTCTGGTGCATTGGGGACAGGTTTGTTTGCACCAGGTTGGTGCAGATTAACCTGGCCCCATTGCACCAATTTCGTATGCGCTAGATAAAGAGCTCGCATTCCTTCCGCACGACGCAAACCTTGCTCAGCATCTGGGAAACAGCGGCTAGCTTGTTGGGATCAAGCTTACGAGCGCCTCGCGGACATACGGCAACGCAGCGCATGCAGGAGATGCACGCCTCGCCAGCCGCTCGTTTGGGGTCACCCTTGTCGATAGCACAAACGGGGCACGCCGCGGCGCATGCACCGCAGGAGACGCAATCCTCTGTTGCCTCGGGTGCCATGCGGTGACCTCCGGCTTGTTTATAAGGACGATTGCCGGGAATAGAGGGCTCGGATGTATCCTCAGCCAACAGCTTTTGCTGAATTTGCTGCGCAAACTCTGCGAGCTGCGCCGCATCCTGCGCATCCGGACGACCGGCAGCAAACTGTCGCGCAATGGAATGTTCTGCAATGGCTGCAACTGCCGCGATCACCCGGAATCCCGCATGCTTCGCAACGTCCTCCAGCTCTACGAGCGTGTCCTCAAACGCGCGGTTTCCGTATACACAAACCAAAACAGCCCGAGCCCCGTTGCCGCGCACCATGTCCAACCGGTCAGCCACCACAGCCGGGATTCTACCGGCATACGCCGGCACAGAGATTACGGCCACGTCGTCCTCAGTCATCGAGACAGCGCTGAAATCTAGCCCGCTATCGGTCAGATCGACGGTAACGGTATTCTTGCCCAGTGCCCCGGCCACAAGGCCAGACACCTTCCGCGTTCCACCCGTCGGACTAAACACAATTTCGAATACGTTCATCTAGGCACCCTCCCCCTACGCCTGGCAACGCGTCAAGCCGCTTTCACATCCAGCCAGAGTATACGGCACGTGGGGTCCCCGTTTTGATGCGCCAAGCACCCCGATGCACCCACGCTACGCTGTCTGCCTCTTCGTTTTGTATAAATTACGGTACAGATTGTATATATTTACGGGATACCGCCGTGTTCTCCCGAGGTACCCCATCCTGGCCCGTGCAAAAAACGGAGTATTCTGCAACGTGACCGCGCCAGCACCGCCGCGGGTGGGCAAAACTGTAGGGCGCCGTATCATTCTAAGTCCCGACATGGCGAGAATAACGCGCCCCTGCTCCGGAAAACGGCGAGATCTGGCTCAAAACGCTCGCTAGGGATATCCGAAGACCACCGTTGGCGACGTCGAATCATATGCAGACAACTCGAACTGCAGAATACTCCAAAAAATGTACGGCGCACCTCATGGGACCCATTGCCGCATGGCAGGAAACAGGTCCACGGCATCCTCTAGATGCATTCCCGAGGAAATCACATTTGAACTAGCGATCGGATACGGCAAACAAAAAGGGCCCCGAACGTAGTTGCTCGGGGCCCTTGGTTCACCTCGCTCTAGCGGGCGATGCGTGTGTTATTTGCGCTTGCCGCCGCCGTCACCGGGACGACGGGAGCTGCTACCACGCTTGCCGCCACGGCTGTTGCCATAGCTGCCGCGGTTATCGCGACCGCCGGCGCGGCCGCCACGGGAACCGGCCTGGTTGCCGCCGCGACCACCACGGTAGCCGCCGCGACGCTCTTCGCGGGTATCGTCGTAGTTGCGCCAGTCATCGCGACGATCGCGGCTGGCACGCGGGTCACGACGATCGCGCGACTCGTTAGAACGACCAGCGCCGCCGCGGCCGCCATTGCCGCGAGCACCCTCGCGACGCTCGCCGCCGTGGCTACCGCGCTCTTCAAAGCGCTTGCCGCCACGGGACTCACCGCCGCGGGCACCACGCTCACCACGGCCCTCGCCGCCGCGACGCTCATCACGGCCACTGCGCTCGTCATCACGACCGGAACGACGGCGGTCGCCCGCACCGCGCTTGCCACCGCGCGAGCCGCGGCCCTCGTCCTCGCGCTCAACACGACGACGACCGCCGCGATCCTCGTCCTCGCGGCGGCGGCGATGTGCCTCGCCCTGGAACTGCTTGGCACGACGCTCGGCACGGTTGCCACGCGGGGCCTGCTCGACAGCACCGCCGCGCTCCTCGGCAGCCACCTCGCGGGCCACGCTCTCAACAGCCTCGTCCACGCGAGCCCGAACGCCTTCGCGCACGCGGGTCTTGCCGCCGCGCTTGGGACGGCTCGGACGCTCGCCATCGCCGCGACGCTCGTCGCGACCGCGGTTGGAACGACCGGCCACATCGCCGTAGTCATCGCCGTTGCGTTTGCCGTCGCGACGCGCCTGCTCAAGCTTCTTCTTGCTCTTGGACTTGCCGCGCTTGGTCTTCTTCTTCACCTTAAAGGCCGCAGGATCGCGCTCGGGGTCAACCGCGGGCGGATTGGGGCCCACATGCAGGTCGCCGGCCTCGTAGATGTCGGCGGTCTTGTCCATGAGCTTCTCGATCTCGTAGAACTCGTCGACGTCCTGCTCGGTCACAAACGTGATGGCCCAGCCCAACTCGCCGGCGCGGCCCGTACGGCCAATGCGGTGGATATAGTCGGTCGGCTCGGCCGGCACGTCAAAGTTCACGACGTAGCGCACGTCGCTAATGTCGATGCCGCGGGCGAGAACATCGGTTGCCACCAGCACGTCGACGGTGCCGTCGCGGAAGGCAGAAAGCGCGCGCTCGCGCTGGGCCTGGCTGCGGTTGCCGTGAATCGCGGTGGCCTTGATGCCCTTACGCTCCAGACGACGGCAGCAGCTGTCGGCGCGATGCTTGGTGCGCATAAAGACAATGGTGCGCTCCGGGCCCTCCTTCTTGAGAAACTCGGGCAACAGGTTATTCTTGGCCTCGATGGACACCGGGAACACAAACTGGTCGACGGTGTCGGCGGTCGACGTGGCGGGCGCGATCTCCACGCGGGCCGGGTCGCTCACCAGGTCGGTGATCTCGCCCACGGCCTCCTCGTCGAGCGTCGCCGAGAACAGCAGCGTCTGGCGCTCGGCCGGCGTCTCGCGCACAATACGGCGGACGGCGGGCAAAAAGCCCATGTCGAGCATGCGATCGGCCTCGTCGAGCACCAGCACCTTGACCTCGTTCAGGTGGCAGGCGCCCTGCTCGATCAGGTCGACCAGACGGCCCGGCGTGGCGACCAGGATATCGCAGCCGTACTTGAGTGCCGCGGTCTGCGGCTTGTAGCTCACGCCACCCACGACGGTCACGGCGACATGGCCGGTGACGTCGGCGATCTTGCTCGCGACCTCGTCGATCTGCTGGGCGAGCTCGCGCGTGGGGGTGATGACGAGCATCACGGGGCCACGGCCGTTGCCCTCGGGCTTCTTGGCGCCGCGACGACGGTTGCGGCCGCCGCGCTCACGCACGGGCTTGGGCGGAGCGATGTGCTCCAGATTGTTCATGGTCGGCAGCAAAAAGGCGGCCGTCTTGCCGGTGCCGGTCTGGGCGGCGGCAAGCAGGTCGCGGCCCTCGAGCACCACGGGGATCGAGCCGGCCTGCACGGGCGTCGGCGCCGTGTAGCCCAGGCTCTCGATAGCACGAAGCATCTCGTCGGAAAGCCCCAGCTCGTCAAAGGCGGGCAGGCTCTCGGTAGCGGACTCGACGGCCTGGGCAGCATTTGCCTCGTCGGCGGCATCGAAGGCAGCCTGGGTCATGGCCTCGCGGGTCTCGTCCAGAATCTCGGCGTCGGTGACGTCGGATACAGAATTACGCATATGTTGTTGTTCCTTATCTGCACGCGCTATGGGCACGGCATGCGGCCGCGCTGGCGTGCTTGGTAGTGCGCTAATACATACAAAAACGGGTGCGCACAGAGAGGACGTTGCTCAGCACGCTGGCGATCGCTTTGGCAGCCCTATCACGCGCCGTCCAGACGCAGCAGCTCTAAGCGATGGAGCAGATTCGCCGCCGGTTAGTATACCCGTACTCCGTATGCCCCCACGTAAACCACAGATGACGAGGCGGACGAGGTGGGCCTGGCCGATTGTGTCAATCTGTAACAGATGCAGGGCAAAATCGGGTCCAAATGTTACAGATCAAGACAGAGGGGGATTTCCGTCCAGTCCAAACCAAATCTCTCAGTCTTCCTGCAATTTCGAACATGTGGCCTATAATGTTGCTTTGGTTACACTATTTATTGTGCAGCCATTTAATACGTCGCCCACCGGGGCCATTAATTCCTATCGCCATATTGGCTAGGAAGCAATCAAAGGAGGTATCCGTGGCAGCAGAGACGCCTTGCTCGGTCCTCTATAACGATATCCGCTCGTTCGGCGGTCTTAAACATCTCGAGATCGCCCGAATGCTCATCAATGGAAACTCTTATCTCGGCAGTACCCTGCTCGAGAAATGCTCTTCCAACCGCTCGTATCTCACCCGTTACATCGTCCATCGCAAGCCTGACCAGTGCGCGCCCGCCATCTACAGCGACTTTACCGTCACCACGCTCAACCTTTCCGCGGCAATCTGCAGCAAGCTCGGCGGCGGCGAGTCCGCCTATCGGGCAATCGCCGAGCACTATCGCGGTCCGGCCGCCAACGAAATGATGTCGGCTCTCGCCAGCTACAAGCTGGACAGCCGCCTATATGCAAATGCCCTCAATCGCATCGACAACTTTGACGGCAATGCCGTGCGTGAGAAAAGCACGCTTTACCTTATGCTCTTTGTGGCAACGGGGGCGCTCGCCGATCCCGTTCAGGGCGTGGCCACCGTCGAGCGCTTTTGCGACAGCAAGACGGGTGGGCACTTTGGCACCACCGAAACTACCGTCGGACGTGGCTTTATGGGCAGTCTGGATCAGCCGCACGCCGTCGCTCCCAACCTCGGTCTGCTCAGGACACATGCCGACAACTGCGTCGACATGCAAATCCATCCCCTCACACGCGATCCGCGTGGCACGGTAATTGGATCCTTGCCCAAAACCTCGCCCAGCATCACCGATGTGGGCGCCGACGCATCGCGCGAACATCTTCGCATTTGGCTCGAGGGTGAGCACTGGTACGCCCAGGGCCTTGGATCGACCAACGGCACAGTGCTCGAATCGGGCGCGGGCGACGGCGATATTGTGATTGAGCCGCCGCGCGACCAACGCGAACCCGGCAAAGTCTATCCCCCCGTGGAAATCGCCAACAGCGACAGGCTCCATCTGGGTCTCTACACGACATTCCTTGTCATTGTGGACTAGCACGGACAGCGATCGGAAGACGGTCGCCGTCCGTCTTTCGTCTTCTACCTTCTGCGTCGTAAACGACAATACTCAGCGGTACACGTGAGCAGTGCGGCTATCATGGTACTTTACCGATATCCGCACTGCTCACGTGTACGCGCGGCAACCCATGCCAGACAAAGGAACGCCATGGATACTACCGATAGCGCCTATGGCGACAAACTCATCCGTCTCGATACGTTCGACACCGCCGTGGCGGTCGACCCCAGTGCCGAGGACGACGCCAAGCGTCGGTTTATGACGCTTATTCTCCAGACGGCCCACCGCAACAACGGCAACATCGGGCACGTGCTTCGCGCGACCAACACAAGCGGCGAGGTCTTTGCCGTCAAGCTACTCAAGGACAACGCCTTTCTCTCTGGCCAAGCCCCCGACCGCTCCGCCGAGCAATCGGCAGCGCACCTGGCCAACACCGCTGCGCTGTTCGAGGAGTACCGTCATCTGTGTACCGTCTCGCACCTGCGCGGATTTCCGCGCGTCTATGGCTACGGATCGTGCGAGGACGACCCGCTCATCCTCATGGAGTGGGTCGAGGGCACCTCACTCAAGCAGGCGCTGCCCCTGCTTCCTCACGACGCCTCGGGCGGGCTGACCACCCAGATGGTCGCCGCCGTCGGAAACGCCGTGCTTCGTGCGCTCTTGATGACCCAAGGCCTCGTGAATCCGGTCATCCATCGCGACCTTTCGCCTGCCAATATCATGTTCCGCACCACCAGCCGAACGCTCGAGCAGCAGATTGCCGATTGCTCCTTTGACCCCTGCCTCATCGACATGGGCTCCGCGACCATGGCTCTCGGCGACGACACGATCACCCGGCGCGCCGACATCTGGCGCTTTGCCACGCCCGCATACGCCGCGCCCGAGATGCTCACGCAGGATATCGAAGGCATCGCGGCCCTTCGCCGTTCGCCGGCAATCGACGTCTATGCGCTTTCGAGCATTCTGTACCAGCTCTACAGCGGTCGCAAACCGTTTGACTTTGAGTCGACGGACGCCGCTGCAACCGGCTCGTTCTATCTCGTAAAGACCAAGACCAAGCCGGCACCGCTCGAGCCGCGCTGCGAGGGCGATGAAGCGCTCGTCAAAATCATCATGAAGGGTCTCTCAGTCGAGCAGTGCGATCGTCCCACCGAGCAGCAGATGCTCGAGGTGCTCTCGGCATACCTCACCGATGCCGAATCCGAGGGCCGCGAAGGCGCGGGCAGTGACGCCGCAATCGACATCGACTCCGGTACACACCTTAAGGTCGACGTCGCCGGCGAGCGCGCGCGAGAGATCCTGGAGCAGGCCCGGCACGATGCCATGACCCGCCGCCGCTTTATTATCGGTGGCGTTGTCGCAGCCGTTGCGGGGCTCGGCGTTATCGGGGCGGCAACCCATGGCTTTGGCATCCCCGACTACCTGGACGGCATCCGCAGCTCACTTGACGACTACACTTGGGATCAGCTGCAGGAGATTTCGCTCAAGATTAAGGCCACCGAGACCCGTAGCGAGGCACGCGAGATTGCCAGGCGCTATCATCTGCTCGATGCCGATGGGCATATCCCCTATCCGTGTACCAAGCGCGTCACGCTCACCAACGGGCTGCAGGTTGGCGCGCAGCTTGTGGGCATTCGCCACGATGAGCTTCTGGACGGGACGGGCAAGGCCGGACTGACGTTTATGTTCGACGCGGGTATTGCCGAGCGCAACGCTGCGGCTGAACCGCCGAGCGCCGGCTGGGCAGATTGCGAGCTGCGGGAATGGCTCAACGGCGACGGCCTTAAGCTGCTGCCCAACGAGTTGCGCGCACTCATTAAAGGGGTCAAGAAGGTCTCGAACAATGTGGGCGCCGCCAACAGCGCATCGTGCCTGAGCGAGTTGCCCGCAACCCTTTGGCTGCCCGCCATGGTCGAGCTGTGCGGTACGCAACCGCCCGATTCGTTTGCCGAGGACTATCACTACCTGGCAGACATCTACAACGGCGAGGGCAAGGAGTATCAGCTCTTCCGCGAGCTCAAGGTGAGCCCGTATTCCACGAACGAGACGATGGTCCGCCAGTGGAAGGGCAAGGACACCTGTTGGTGGGAGCGCACGGTGAGCCCCGACACATCGGAGAGCGAAGGCACGCTCTATATGAACCGCGTGGGGCACGACGGCGACGTCTTTACGTACGCAACGCCTGCGGAAAAGCCAAACAAGCTAACCTGTGTGATCCCCGGGTTCTGTATCTAGGCGGCGGGCGTCTTGCCGTGACGGGACCCCTCCCCGGCAAATGTCTCGATCTGTAACACCAGCTCGGCAGATACAGGTCTAGATGTTACAGAACGAGACAAACCCCAACCCCGCGAGACAACATCTCAATCTGTAACATCTAGCAGGCAAAACGGTCCTCAGATGTTACAGATTGAGATGATTGGTTGGGACGGTCCATCGGCCAACCAACCACCCTCATCTGTAACGAAATGTCATACATTTCTTTCTGTACTGGACACCCCCAGGGGGTATGGGTGTATAGTATCGGCAGGTTAACAATTCCAACACCGAACTACAGAAAGGAGAAGCCATGGCTCAAGATAAGTTCGACGTGGGCGGCATGACATGCGCCGCCTGCCAGGCGCACGTGGACCGTGCCGTGAGCAAGCTCGACGGCGTCCAAAGCGTCGCGGTCAATCTGCTCGCCGGCTCTATGCTGGTGGACTACGACCCTGCGCAGGTCTCCCCCGACGACATCTGCACCGCTGTCGACCGCGCGGGCTACTCGGCCTCGCCCATCAGCACGGGCACCGACGCTGTCCAAAGCGGAAGTGCGCAAGCCAGGTCCGGCGCCGCCCATATGGAGTCGCCGACCAAAAAGTTGGAGGCCGCCGCCTCTGCCATGCGCACCCGCCTCATCGTCTCGATCGTATTCCTCATCCCACTGTTCTACATAGGCATGGGGCACATGCTCGGCTGGCCGCTGCCCGGCATCTTCACCGACCACACCCACAGCATGACGCTCGCGCTCACCGAGCTCGTCCTGCTCATTCCCATCGTCTACGTCAACGACGCGTACTTTATCAACGGGTTTAAATCACTCGCGCACGGCGCGCCTACCATGGACGCCCTTATTGCCGTGGGCGCCACCGCCTCCATCGCCTGGTCGCTCTACGCCATGTTTATCATGGCCGACCAGCTAGCCGCGGGTCAGGTCCACGAGGCCATGATGACGGGCATGGACAATCTGTATTTTGAGAGCGCCGGCACCATCCTGTCGCTCGTCACCGTAGGCAAATACCTCGAGACACGCAGCAAGTCCAAGACCGGCGGCGCCATCGAGGCGCTCATCGACCTAGCGCCCAAGACCGCGACCGTCGTGGCAGAGGACGGCACCGAGGCCACCGTCGACGTCGATGCCATTCTGCCCGGCCAGGTGCTGCGTGTGCGCCCCGGCGAGTCCATCCCTGTCGACGGCGTGGTACTCGAGGGCGCTTCGGCCGTGGACGAAAGTGCACTGACCGGCGAGTCCATCCCCGTGGAGAAGACCGCCGGCGACACCGTCAACGCCGCCACTGTCAACCGCACCGGCTCGTTTACCTTCCGTGCCACACGCGTGGGCGCCGACACGTCGCTCGCCAAGATTATCCAGCTCGTCGAGGACGCCAACGCCACCGAGGCGCCCATCGCCCGCATGGCCGACAAGGTCGCCGGCGTGTTCGTGCCCGTGGTGTTCATGATCTCGGCCGTGACCTTCGTGGTGTGGACGGCACTGACCGGAAGCGTGAACGAAGCGCTCACCTCCGCCGTCGCCGTGCTGGTGATCAGCTGCCCGTGCGCGCTGGGCCTGGCCACGCCCGTCGCCATTATGGTCGGCACCGGCAAGGGCGCCGAAATGGGCATTCTGTTTAAGAGCGCCGAGGCGCTGGAGAACCTACGCAGCGTGGGCACCGTGGTGCTCGACAAGACGGGCACCGTCACCCGCGGCAAGCCGGCTGTGACCGATATCACGGTAGCCACGCGCGCTGACGGCTCGCCCGCCATGAGCGAAAAGGCGTTGCTCAAGCTGGCCGCTGCGCTGGAGCGCTCAAGCGAGCACCCGCTGGCCGAGGCGATTATGGCCGAGTGCGAGGCGCGCGGAATCGTCGCACGCATGGTCGAGGACTTTACCGCCGTGCCCGGGCGAGGCGTTACGGCACGCGAGGGGCAGAATGTCATCGCCGCCGGCAACGTGCGTCTGATGGACGAGCTGGGCGTGAAGGTTCCCGCCGGCCTTGCCGAACAGTTCGCGGCCGAGGGCAAGACGCCGCTGTTCTTTGCCAAGAACAGCGAGCTTGTCGGTACCATCGCCGTGGCGGACGAGGTCAAGGAGACGAGCGCCGGGGCCATCGCCGCACTGCGCTCGCTTGGCGTCGACGTGCGCATGCTCACCGGCGACAACCGCGTGACGGCCGAGGCCATCGCCCGCCGCGTGGGGCTGAGCAGCGAACAGGTCATCGCCGACGTCCTCCCTGCCGACAAGGAGCGCCACGTCCGCGAGCTGCAGGATGTGGGCGGCAAGGTCGCCATGGTAGGCGACGGCATCAACGACTCCCCCGCCCTGGCGCGCGCCGACGTGGGCCTTGCTATCGGCACCGGCGCCGACATCGCCAAGGAGGGCGCCGACGTGGTTCTCATGCGCAGCGACCTCATGGACGTCGCCCGCGCCATCGAGCTTTCGCGCGCCACGATCCGCAACATCAAGCAGGACCTGTTCTGGGCACTGTTCTACAACGGCATCGGCATTCCGCTCGCCGCGGGCGTGTTCTTCCCGCTCACCGGATGGCAGCTCTCGCCGATGTTTGGCGCCGCGGCCATGAGCCTGTCGAGTGTCTGCGTCGTAAGCAATGCGCTGCGCTTAAAATCCTTTAAGCCAAAAGTGGCAAAATAAGCTCACCATTAAGTCCATTTAGAACGGGTTTTCCAGGTGCCCGAGATTGACCTGAAAGAGGAGCGACGCGTACTTTGGTACGCGAGCGACGGCTTGAAGGTCAAGGTCGGGTGCCTGGGAAAGCCGACACAACAGGGAGGAATACCCATGCGATACACAATCAAGACTTCCGGCCTCATGTGCGGCCACTGCGACGCTACTGTCGAGACGGCACTGCTCAACGTTGCCGGCGTGACCGACGCCGACGCCGATCACGAGACCCAGACCGTCCAGGTTGAGTGCGCCGACACCGTAACCGCCGAGCAACTCGCCGCCGCTGTCGAGGCCGCGGGCGAGAAATTCCACGCCCTGTCTGTGACCGCCGCATAGCAGTCGCTGCCTACTGAATCCTCAGAAGTTGCGGTGAAATACGGACTGTTGTGCCGCCCTAGGCCTTTAAACGGTCCGTATTTCACCGCAACTGACGGGGACATCCGGAAGATCGACCAGAAACGAGGACCCGACATGATGGCAGACCATAAATCGGTGACCCGCATGCTCAAGACGGCACGCGGTCAGATCGACGGCATCCTGCGGATGGTCGAGGAGGACCGCTACTGCGTCGATATCTCCACGCAGCTCATGGCCACACAGGCGCTCCTCGCGCGCATTAACGCCGACGTGCTCAAGGCGCATATCGAGGGCTGCGTGACTTCGGCAATCGAATCGGGCGACGAAGACCTCAAAGCCGCCAAACTCGCCGAAATCGAACGCGTCGTCGACAAACTCTCCAAGTAATTGGGGCATTGGGGACAGGTACGTTTGCACCGTCTTGGTATTCCGGGGACAGGTATGTTTGCACCACATTGGTGCAGATTAACCTGTCCCCCTTGCTCTAAATCGGGTATAAAGGCGTGCAGCATATCGAACGAAAGGCAATTTGCATGAATGACTTTATGAAGGGTCGCAATGGTGCCGATGAACTCACCATCGTGATGGGTTTTGCCGGCATCGTCATCGCGATGATCGGATCGATAGCCCGCATCCAGTGGCTCAGCTGGATTGCCATCGCCGTAATCGTGATTGGCGTGCTGCGCGGCCTGTCCAAAAATATCGACGCACGTCACAAGGAGAACGAGGCCTTTGTCGCCGCGACTGCAAACGTCCCCTGCCTGGGCAAATTCGTCGCCAGCTTGGGCGGCGGAACCGCAGCGGCCAGCACCTCACGCGCGGCCGGCACCAGTAAGGAAGACTTTGAGCGTGCCAAGCGCACGGCCAAGAAGATGTGGAAGGGCCGCAAGACCACGGCCTATCTCAAGTGCCCCAACTGCGGCCAGATGCTCTCCGTCCCCAAGGGCAAGGGCAAGATCCGCGTCACCTGCCCCAAGTGCCACGCCAAGATGGAGACGCGCTCCTAGCCGCCATACCATAGGACAAATAAAAGCCGAGGCCTCGCGCTGAGACCTCGGCTTTTTGTATGCGACAACGGAGCTGTCCCTTTGTCACACCTATGCTACGCCGTCGCGGGCCAGCTCCTCAGCCAGCGCTTCGGCTGGCATGGCCATAATCGCGTCGAGCTCGGCATCCACCTCGGGGATGCGCTTCACCTTGAGTTTGCACACCAGATCGCCGCGACACATCACGTGCATCGGCTCACGCAGAGCGCACAGGTCATCGAGCGGGTTCTCGCGCGTCACCAAGATATCGGCGGCCTTGCCGCACTCGATCGTGCCAGTCTCGCCGTCCAGCCCCAGCAGCTCGGCGTTGACTTGCGTAGCCGTATGCAGTGCGAAGGCGTTGCTCACGCCGACATACTTGGCAAAATAGGCCACCTCACGCCACATGTCGTACTGCGTCACGAACGGGCAGCTCGAGTCCGTACCCAGGCCCACCTTAACGCCAGCTTCCAGTGCGGCACGGGCGCTCTCGATAATGCCCGAGCACACGATATCGCCGTTCTTCTTTTGCGTATCGGTCGAATGGGTCTTTTTCGGGTCGAGCAATACAAACGGCAGCGCCGGGCTGATAGTGCAGGTAACACTGGGCGCACGCCCCTCGAGTTGCGTGCCCGCGGCGCCACGGTACAGCTCCAGAATCTCGGGCGTCAACGGAGCGCCGTGCTCAATCGTGTCAACGCCGGCCTCAAGCGCGGCCTTCACGCCCTCGGTACTCTCGACATGGGCCATAACCGGCAGACTCACCTCGTGCGCAGCCTTGCACGCCGCCGCGGCAACCTCGACCGGCATGCGCAGCACGCCCGGCTCGCCCACCTCGGTAGCGTCGAACACGCCGCCCGTCACGAACAGCTTAATGACGTCGGCACCACGCGCATACAGGTCGCGCACCTGTTCGGCTGCCTCGGCGGGACTGTTGGCCACCTGGGCGAACAAGCCCGCACCATGGCCGCCCGGCACCGTGACGCCCGTTCCCGGCGCCACCAGGCGAGGACCTTGATACTTGCCGGCATCGATAGCATCGCGCACGGCCAGATCGGCAAACAGCGGATCGCCCGCGCCGCGCACCGTGGTCACGCCACTTGCCAGTTGTTGTTGGGCGCTGCCCTTAAGAATATGGCGCACGATGGCGCGCCCCACGGGATTATCGAGCTTCTTCATCAGCGCGCCCGCATCGCCGGCCGAGACAGGCTTGCCCGAGCCGCACAGGTGCACGTGCATATTGATGAGACCGGGCATGAGATACGCACCGCCCAGGTCGATAACCTCGGCACCCGCGGGCGCCTGCGCCACAGCACTCGGCCCCATCCAGGTGATGACGCCGCGCTCAACAGTCACGGCCATATCGGGTTGCGGCTCCATATGCTCCGAGCCATCCAGAATGGTCGCATTGATAAACAACGTGGAACGATCGGCAGACGCCATATCGAGCTCCTCCCTCACGATTAACTTGAACATTTGTCCATTATCACCTAGTCCCGCCGGATTGCTGCAGACGCATCGGTTAACGGAGGGAAGAGGGGATGTGGGAGACGGAATATGCTGCAGTCCCACCCCAGCGACACCAGGGAAATATCTCGATCTGTAACAGATACAGGGTTGTTGGGCCCCTTGATGTTACAGATCGAGACATTCGGTCGACGTTTCACCGGTTTGTCTCGATCTGTAACAATTACGAACTCAAACAACTTCTAAACGTTACAGATCAAGACAAAACCTCTCAGCGCCCATACCACCGACGTCTCCACTCCTCAGCCAAATCGGGCCGTCGCGGAATACCCGCCAGCCTCATCTTCTCAACCAGCTTCCCCGGATTCTTGAGCTCATCAAACGTAAACCGAAGCACCTTGTGCCCGAGCATTGTCAGATGAGATTCCCGCTGACGCTCTGCCACGAATGGGTCGACCGGCTCCCGGGCCTCGCCGCTCTGCAGGGTGTACTTCCCCTTACCGTCCAGCTCGCCAATCACGCACGTTCCCTCCTCGAGCCGCCAAAAAAAGTCGACGCGAAACACCTGGCTCGGATCGAGCGGGTCGCGAAACTCCACCTGCAGCTCCGGAACCGGAAAGCCGTACGCAATAAAGAACGCTCGGAACCGAGACTCGCCGCCGTTTTCGGACAGCCCGTCCGCATACGACGCAATCGCCTGTGCCCTGCGATACCCTCGCCTGCCCTCGCAATCGGCGCGGAGGCGCTCGCACAAATCCCCACGTGATACGTCTTTCACCCGCAGTGCAGAATCGGCAATCGCCAACCCGTAGGAGAACGGCGCACGCAGCAAGCAATCCTCCGCCGTGCGCCAAAACGACGTCACCCGCACGCCGTCGACGCGCTCGAGCGCGCCCGCAATCTGCGGACGCAACAACCTGCACCCGCCGCTCAACGTCACCGAACAGCAAGTCTTAACAAGGAAACGCGGCCCGAGCAGATCATTCGGCACCTCCAGACCCCATATCAGCGCGGCGTCATATCCCCAAAACGCCCAATCGGGATGAAATTTCGCAAGCCCTTTGATAGTCCTCAGCGCTCGCTCCGCCGGCGTCAATGCATCCCAATCATGCTGAAAACAGAACAGGTACGGCTCGGGCTCCGCGATATCGTCGGTTCCAACATGGCGTCGCAGCCACATGAGCTCGGTATTGTCATGCGTTGCGAGCAGCGCACCTTGCTTGGCCGTCTCCGCGAGCCGCGCGAGCATCCTATTCCGCGCCAACGTGTTGCGAGTCGCATGTTTGTGTTTGAGAACGGTATTAGGCACTTTCATCACCACCACGTCAGACAAATGGACCATCGTCACCGTTGCCTCCGCTGACAAATGTCTTGATCTGTAACAGGAAGACAGTCTTTGAGCCTCTAGTTGTTACAGAACAAGATCTTTCGGCAGCCGCCAACCTTCCGTCTCAATCTGTAACAGTTACGGGCCCAAACAGCCGCCAAACGTTACAGATTGAGACAAAGTCAGGGCAGCAGGGCGACGCCAGTCACATCCCCTACTCCCACTCCTGCTCGTAGATGTTGAGCGACTTCACGTACCGCCCCTGGGCGCCCATGATGTCGCGGACCAGGCGCAAAAAGAAGCTGACGCACGAGGTGTCAAAGCCGTCCTGCAGGTCCTCCGGATGCACCGCACCCGGTCCATCGACCGCCGTGTCACTCAGGCGCGCGATGTCATACAGATAGAGCTGTCCCGCCGTCAGCCAGACATCGTCGATGCAGGCGAGGCGCACCGCGATCGCGCCGTCGCTCCAATGCTCCTTTTGCACGATATGCGGGTCGTAGACATCAAAGCGACGGTCGGCACGCGTATCCTTCAGCGCAACCATGCCGTTCGCAGGATCCTTGTCCAAAATGCCAAAGCGCGAGAAATACTGCGTGTCGCGTACCTGCTCGAGCCGCTTGAGCGAGGCAGGCGAAAGCGATGCCGGCGGTTCGTCAACATACAGCTCGAGCAGCGTCTTGCCATGGCGATAGGGGCGCTCGAAGAGCAGCCAATCGGTAAATGCCATGTTGTAGGCCATGATTTCGTTTTGCGAAGGCTCGGTGCAATAGCTGAGCCACGGGTCGACAATGATCTCGAACTGTTCGCGTGCCGGCTCCAAAAACTGGAACTTCCGCAGCATCCAAAAATGGGCCATGTCGGCAATATCGTTGCCGACGGCTTCAGCCAGCTGCGCTCGGTCTAAAACGTGGTCAGTCACGGCATCCTCC
Organism: Collinsella sp.; assembly: GCA_018368055.1. Lineage (GTDB taxonomy): Bacteria > Actinomycetota > Coriobacteriia > Coriobacteriales > Coriobacteriaceae > Collinsella. The sequence continues at coordinate 15,448 of JAGZFB010000022.1, forward strand.
TCAAACTGATGAACCTCAATTTGAGCTTACGAGGAGGGTGGGCAGCCACGACCAGCGCGGGCAAAATAGGCCTCCGGCTGCAAACCAGATGCTGACCAAACACTTGACGGGACACTTGACCGAATGAGCGCACCGCAAAGAAACCGCAGGTAGATATAGACAGTCAGTTCACTCATTTGAGGCAAACGCCCGCTACCACCACAGAAAGAGCAGAGTAGCACAGTCGCAAACGTCGACGAATGAACACTTGCACGTCGGCAAATGACAAAGTCGCCTGCGAACTCGCAAGGAGTGTCCCCGAATGCCGGCACATAAGGAACGTCCCCAGCTGCCGGCACTTGGGGACGTTCCTTTTGGGCCGGCATTCGGGGACAGCCCTTGACGATTCAGCTGTGGACAGCCGCCTTACAGCTCCAGCGCGTCGGCGACTTCGGCAGCGCAGGCCAGGGCGTCGGCCATAGCGTTCACCACGAGCGAGCTGCCGTTACGAGCGTCACCGGCAACATACACCGGCGCGGCATCCACAGCGACGCCGCCAACACGCGCCGCAAGATGCGAGCCCTCGGCGGCCATCACAGGCAGCGGACGACCAGCAGTGGCAACGGGCACGCCAACGGCGTCGAACACACCGTGCTCTGGGCCCGTAAAGCCGCAGGCGATGAGCACCAGCTGGGCCGGCACCTCGTGCTCGGAGCCCGCGATGCGCTCGGGCTTGCCAGCCGACCAATCCAGATCGACCACGCGCAGGCCCGCGGCCGCGCCCTTCTTGTCCAGCAGCACCTCGAGCGTATCCACGCCCCAAGCGCGCATCTCGCCGCCCATGACAGCGATGGCCTCCTGCTGGCCGTAGTCGGTCTTCTTAACGTTTGGCCACTGCGGCCAGGGGTTGCTCGCCGCGCGCGCATCAGGCGCCGCCGGCAAGAACTCAAACTGGCGCACGCTGCGCGCACCCTGACGTACCGCGGTGCCCACGCAGTCGTTACCGGTATCGCCGCCGCCAATGACCACGACGTCCAGGCCGTGTGCATCGACGACAGGCTCGCCGCCATCGAGCACCGAGACGGTCGAGGCCGTCAGGTAGTCCACGGCATACACCACGCCGGGTGCGTCAATATTCTCAGCAGCCAGCCCACGCGGGGCGCGAGCACCGGCAGCCACCACGACGGCGTCAAAGCCATTGAGCTTGGCCGCCACCGCAGGGTTCGTAACGTCAGCACCCAGCTCGAACACAATGCCCAGCTCGCGCATGAGCGCCACGCGACGCTCGACCACGGACTTCTCGAGCTTCATGTTGGGAATGCCGTACATGAGCAGACCGCCCGGGCGGTCGTCGCGCTCAAACACAGTCACGCGGGCCCCACGACGCGCAAGCTCCCATGCTGCCACCAGACCAGCGGGACCGGAGCCCACCACGGCAACCGTGGGTGCACCCTCCCCTGCCGGCTCAAAGCGGTGCGGACCGCCATTTGCCCACTCATGGTCGCTAATCGCGCGCTCGTTGTCATGGATCGTCGTGGGCTGGCCATCGACCGAGCCCAGGTTGCATGCGGCCTCGCACAGCGCCGGGCACACGCGACTCGTGAACTCGGGCATGGGCGAGGTGAGTGACAGGCGCTCGGCAGCCTCGTCCCAACGGCCGCGGTACACCAGCTCGTTCCACTCGGGAATCAGGTTGTGCAGCGGACAGCCGCTCGGACGTGCCTTGCCAAAGCTCGCGCCCATCTGACAAAACGCCACACCGCACATCATGCAGCGGCTCGCCTGGGCACGGCGCGCATCGTCGTCGAGCTCCACGTACAGCGGATCGAAATCGCGGCTGCGCTCCTCCACGGGGCGCAGCTCGTGGGTCACGCGATCGATATCAAGAAAAGCACCGGGCTTACCCATGGCACTTACGCCTCCTTCTTGGTCGAAGCAACAGAGCTGGCGGCAGCGGGCACAGCGCCAGCGACACCACCCGCCACATCAAAGCGAGCGACATCGGCGGCGCTCGCGCGACCGGTCACAATGTCAAACGCCAGCTCCTCGGCCTGCTCATGCGTCTTGCCGACGGCCTCGGCGGCGGCGACAATCGCCAGCACGCGCTCGTACTCGGTCGGAATGACCTTCACAAAGTGCTTGCTCATCGTCTCAAAGCTGTAGAGCAGCTTAATACCGCGCGGGCTCTGCGTCGCGTCCACGTGCTCCTGGATGAGCGCACGAATCTGCGCAAGCTCACCGGCCGTCGGGGCTTTAAGCTCAACGCTCTCGTGGTTCACACGGGCATCGAGCGTGCCGTACTGGTCAAAGACGTAAGCCACGCCGCCCGTCATGCCGGCGGCGAAGTTCTGCCCGACCTCGCCCAGGATGAGCGCCAGACCTCCCGTCATGTACTCGCAGCCATGGTTGCCGCAGCCCTCGACCACCACCGTGGCACCGGAGTTGCGTACGCCAAAGCGCTGGCCGGCCAGGCCGTTAATGAAGCCGCGGCCACTCGTAGCGCCAAAGAACGCAACGTTGCCCACGATGATGTTCTCGTCGAACTTGTAGGTCGCATGCGGGTTGGGGCGCACCGACACCTCGCCGCCCGAAAGGCCCTTGCCAAAGTAGTCGTTGGCGTCGCCGCACACGTTGAGCGTAATGCCGCGCGGCAGAAAGGCGCCAAAGCTCTGACCGGCCGAACCATCGCAATCGATGGTGATGGAGCCGGCGGGCAGACCCTCGGGATGCGCCTTGGTCACCGCGTTGCCCAAGATGGTGCCCACGCAACGGTTGACGTTGGCGATATCGGCGCGGAAGCGAATCGGACGCAGGTGCGCACGGGCATCGGCCGTATAGGGCACAAACAACGTGGAGTCGAGCGTCTTGTCGAGCTCACTGTCCGCAGCCATCTGCGGCAGGAAGTGACGACCGTCGGCACCCGGGATGTGGGCACCGAACTCGCAGGTCGCGCTCGCCAGCACGGGCGACAGATCGAGCAGGTTGGCCTTGCGGTTGCCCGGGACCTCAATCTGGCGCAAGCACTCGGGATGGCCGACCATCTCGTCGACGGTGCGGAAGCCCAGGCTCGCCATGACCTCGCGCAGCTGCTCGGCAACAAAGAGCATAAAGTGTTCGACGTGCTCGGGCTTGCCGCGGAAGCCGCGACGCAGGCGGCAGTTTTGCGTGGCGATGCCGGCCGGGCAGGTATCCTGCTGGCAGTCGCGCTGCATAAGGCAGCCCATGGAGATGAGCGGCATGGTCGCAAAGCCAAACTCCTCGGCACCCAGCAGGCAGGCGACGGCGACGTCGGTGCCGTCCATGAGCTTGCCGTCGGCCTCGAGTACCACGCGCGAGCGCAGGCCGTTTTGCAGCAACGTCTGTTGAGCCTCGGCAAGGCCAAGCTCCAGCGGCAGACCGGCGTGCCAGATCGAATCGCGCGCCGCAGCACCGGAGCCGCCGTTGTGGCCGCTGATCAAGATCTTGTCGGCGGCACCCTTGGCCACACCGGTGGCGATGGTGCCAACGCCGGCCTCGCTGACCAGCTTGACCGACACGCGTGCGCCGGGGTTGGCGTTCTTAAGATCGAAGATAAGCTCCGCCAGGTCCTCGATGGAGTAGATGTCGTGGTGCGGCGGAGGCGAGATCAGGCCGATACCGGGTGTGGACTGACGGACCTCGGCAATCCAAGGGTAGACCTTCTTGCCGGGCAGGTGACCGCCCTCGCCGGGCTTGGCGCCCTGGGCCATCTTGATCTGAATCTCGAAGGCGCTGCACAGGTAGCGGCTCGTCACGCCAAAGCGCGCGCTTGCCACCTGCTTGATGGCGGAGTTCTTGGAGTCACCGTTAGCCAGCGGGGTCTCGCGACGCGGGTCCTCGCCGCCCTCGCCCGAGTTGGAACGGCCGTGCAGGCGGTTCATGGCGACGGCCATGCACTCGTGTGCTTCCTTGCTGATGGAGCCGTACGACATGGCGCCGGTGTTAAAGCGGCGGACGATGTTGAGCGCGGGCTCGACCTCGTCGAGCGAAACCGGCGTGCGACCGCTGGCATTAAAGTCCAGCAGGTCACGCAGGCGCACAGCACGGCCGGTGCGGTGCAGGCGGGCGCTGTACTCCTTAAAGGTGTCGTAGCTGTCCTCACAGCAGGCGGTCTGCAGCAAGTAGACAGTCTGCGGATCGATGAGGTGATCCTCGCCGCCGAGCGGGCGCCACTTGGTCAGGCCCAACGTGGGCAGCTGATCGGGAGCCGGGCTCTTAAGGATAGCGAGCGCGGCGTCGTAGCGCTCATTCTGCTCGCGCTCGACGTCCTCGACACCCATACCGCCCACACGGCTCACCGTGCCGGCGAAGTACGCGTTGACGAACTCCGGAGTGAAGCCCACGGCCTCGAAGATCTGCGCGGAGTGGTAGCTCTGCACCGTGGAGATGCCCATCTTGGACATGATGGAGACGATGCCGGCGGTCGCAGCCTTGTTGTAGTTGGCGATGCCCTGCTCAGCTGTCACGTCCAGATCGCCGTGCGTCGCCAAGTCGCGAATGCACGCATGCGCGTTGTACGGATAGATGCCGCTCGCGGAGTAGCCCACCAGCGCCGCAAAGTCGTGCGGGGACACGGCGTCGCCACACTCCACCACGATGTCGGCAAAGGTACGCACGCCGGCGCGGATCAGGTGGTTGTGCACGCAGCCCACGGCGAGCAGCGACGGTACGGGCACCTCGCCCGCAGCGGCGCGATCGCTCAACACCACGATGTTCACGCCGTCGCGAACCGCGGCCTCAACGTCCTCTGCAAGCTGCTTGAGCGCAGCCTGCAGCGCACCCTCGCCGGCATCGCGGCGGTAGACGGCACGGAAACGGCGGGTCTTAAAGCCCACGCGGTCGATGGCGCAGATACGCTCGAACTCCTCCTCGCTCAGCAGCGGACGCTCCAGGCGCACCAGCTGGCAGGCCGTACGGGAGTCCTCGAGCAGGTTACCGTGGTTGCCCAGGTAGAGCGTGGTCGAAGTGACCATATGCTCGCGCAGGGCGTCGATCGGCGGGTTCGTGACCTGAGCGAACAGCTGATAGAAGTAGTCGAAGAACGAGCGCGTCTTCTTGGACAGGCAGGCCAGCGGCGCATCGATACCCATCGAGGCGAGCGGCGCCTTGCCCTGCTGGGCCATGGGACGCACGACTTCGTCAACATCATCCCAGTGATACCCGAGCTTGGCCATGCGCACGGCGGCGGGCACCTCGGTATCCTCGGCGGGCGTGGGCGCGACGGGCTCATCGAGCGCGTCAACGGTCAGCGTCTCCTCGGCAATCCAGTCGCGGTAGGGTTTTTCCTTGGCATAGCGGGCGCGCAGCTCGTCGTTGTAGATCACGCGGCCGCGGGCAAAATCGACCTCGAGCATCTGGCCCGGTCCCAGACAGCCGCTCGTCAGGATGTTCTCGGGGCTCACCTCGATGGTGCCCACCTCGCTCGCCAGCATAAAGCGGCCGTCGCGCGTCACGTAGTAGCGGGCGGGGCGCAGGCCGTTGCGGTCGAGGGCGGCACCCAGCGTGCGACCGTCGGTAAAGGCGATGGCGGCCGGGCCGTCCCAGGGCTCCATGAGCATGGACTGGTAGGCGTCGTAGGCGCGGCGTTCCTCGCTCAGGCTGTCGTTGTGGTCCCACGGCTCGGGCAACAACATGGACGCGGCACGCGTGAGCGGGCGACCGTTCATGACCAGGAACTCAAGCACATTGTCCAGAATCGCGGAGTCGGAACCCTCGCGGTTGATGATGGGCATCACGCGCTCAAGATCGCGCTGCAGCACGGGGCTGTACAGGTTGGGTTCGCGAGCGCGAATCCAGTTGACGTTGCCCTTGAGGGTGTTGATCTCGCCGTTGTGGATGATAAAGCGGTTGGGGTGTGCGCGCTCCCAGCTGGGCGTAGTGTTGGTGGAGTAGCGCGAGTGGACGAGTGCCACGGCCGTCTTGACGGCGGCGTCGTTGAGGTCGATGAAGAAGCGGCGCATCTGCGTGGCAACAAGCATGCCCTTGTACACGATGGTGCGCGAGCTCATGGAGCACACATAGAAGATCTTGTCGCGCAGGGCGAACTCAGCGTCGGCCTTCTTTTCGATGGTGCGGCGGCACACGTACAGGCGACGCTCAAAGGCATCGCCGGCGAGCGTGTCGTCCGGACGGCCCAGGAAAGCCTGCAGGATAGTAGGCATGCAGGCGCGGGCCGTCTCGCCCAGGTCGTGCGGGTCGACGGGCACCTCACGCCAAAAGAGCAGCGGCACGCCGGCCTCGGCGCAGCCCTCCTCAAACACGCGACGGGCATCCTCTACGCCCTTGTCGTCCTGCGGGAAGAACAGCATGGCCACGCCATAGTCGCCCTCTGCCGGCAGAATCTGGCCGCACTTTTGAGCCTCTTTGCGGAAAAAGTGATGCGGAACCTGGAACAGGATTCCGGCGCCGTCGCCGGTGTTCTTCTCGAGTCCGGTGCCGCCGCGGTGCTCCAAGTTGACCAGAATGGACAGCGCATCGTCCAGAATCTGGTGATGGCGCTCGCCGTTGATATCGGCAAGCGCGCCGATGCCGCATGCATCGTGGTCGAATTCGGGGCGATAAAGGCCCTGCTGTTGAGCGGAATCTGCCTGCATCGCGATCCTCCCCTAGATATTTAGTCAGTCAGTTGAATAGGCATACTAGGAGCATCGCCGGCCCGTTGTGTTTCCCACCCGTTTCGAAACAATCGCGTAACGCACGCCCTACGAGTGGGCGCCGCCGACCTCAAGGACGACAACAAGGGCCCCAAGTTCGGTCTTCAAGCTCACCGCTTCAAACATCTCAATCTGTAACAGGAAGACCCAATTTTGGCGCCTAGATGTTACAGATCAAGACATTTCGGTAACCCCCCTTTCACCATCCTATTCAAATACAACAATTTTATTAGCTTTGGTTAACTTTTTAGCCTAAAACGGGTATCCTTTGCGGCGTCAAACAAACGGCACGCAGGAGCGCACCATGCTCAACCATCTCAAACAACACTTTGGCTCCCGACGCACCGGTGGTCACGGAGGCCTAGACATTGCGCGGCATATCGGCCCCGGGCTGCTCGTGACCGTCGGCTTTATCGATCCGGGCAACTGGGCCTCAAATATGGCCGCGGGCTCGCAATTTGGCTACGCGCTGCTGTGGGTGGTCACGCTGTCCACGATCATGCTCATCGTGTTGCAGCACAACGCTGCACACCTGGGTATCGCAACGGGCGCCTGTCTTGCCGAAGCCACGACGCGCTACCTCCCCCGTTTCGTTGGACGCACGGTGCTCGCCAGTGCCTACCTCGCGACCATCGCCACCGCTATGGCCGAGGTCCTGGGCGGCGCGATCGCGCTCCAGATGCTCTTTGGACTGCCCGTGCGCGCCGGCTGCGTCATCGTGGCCGCGGCATCGATGGCGATGCTCATGACGAGCTCCTACAAGCGCGCCGAGCGATGGATCATCGCCTTCGTCGGCGTGGTAGGACTCTCGTTTTTGGCTGAGCTTACGCTGGTCAAGGTCGACTGGCCGCAGGCCGCCGCAAGCTGGATCACACCCAGTATGCCCACCGGCTCGGCCGCGATTATCGTAAGTGTCCTAGGCGCGGTCGTTATGCCCCACAACCTCTTCCTGCACTCCGAGGTCATCCAATCCATGCACTTCGAAGGCCAAGGCGAGCAGATTATCGAGGAACGTCTGCGCTACGAACTCTTCGACACGCTCTTTTCGATGGGCGTGGGCTGGGCGATCAACTCGGCCATGGTCATCCTGGCCGCAACGACCTTCTTTGCGCACGGCATTGTCGTAGACGACCTCGCCGTCGCAGCGGACACGCTCTCCCCCATTCTGGGCCCGGCAAGCTCGACCATCTTTGCGGTGGCACTGCTGTTTGCGGGCATATCGAGTAGTGTGACGGTGGGCATGGCGGCAGGCACCATCACCGCGGGCATGTTCGACGAGGAATACGACATCCACGACCGACATTCCTCGATCGGGGTGGCGGCCTGTTTCGTCGGCGCAGTGACGGCGTGCCTGGTCGTCCCAAATCCTTTTGAAGGTCTCATCTGGAGTCAGGCATTGTTGTCGCTTCAGTTGCCGATTACGGTCTTTGTGCTCATACGACTCACCAGTTCGCGCCGCGTCATGGGCAAATACGCCAACTCGCGCCCGCTCAACGCGCTGCTCGTAGGGATCGGCGTCATCGTGACGATTCTCGACATCGTGCTGCTAACGGGAATGTAATTGAGATGGCGTGACTGTCCAGATATAACGTCTTAATCTGTAACACGTGAGACCGTTTTAAACCGTCAGATAAATCAAAAGGGTCCCGGCCGAGAATTCGACCAGGGCCCTTGGACAGAGCTATGTTCGGCTTTCGCCGTGTGCCTGCGAGTTACTCCTCGACGAGCTCAAACTGATCGGGACCGACGCCGCACACCGGGCACACGTAATCCTCGGGCAGCTCGGGCGTGTCGACCTCAACCTCGTAACCGCAAACGGTGCACACAAACTTATACGTCTTCTTTTCCTCAGCCATGATGTTCTCCTCTCGAACGTGACTGCTGGTGTACTTACTTATTAGTATATATTCTCAATAGTATAATGCAAGTATTTTTAGAACATTTCTAGCCTTGATACGACGAGGCTTTGGGCGGCGTCTTGCCCTTTAGCACCTTGTGATAGTAGTCGTACGTCAGCGGCGTCTCGTCGCTCAGGCGCTCGGCATCCTCGACCTCGCCAATAAACAGCAGATGCGTGCCCACATCCACAGTGTCGATCAAACGGCAGCTAAACAGGGCCGCCGCGTGCTCGGGCACATAGGGCATGCCCAGAGCCGTCTCGCGGGTCTCGTATTTGGCAAACTTGTCATAATCGCTGCTGGTGCGGAACCCAAAGTTACCGATGTAGAGCATGTCGGCCGTCTGATCGATCACGGTCAGCGCGAACGCTTTGGCCGATGCGATGACGCCCGAGGTGACATTGTCCTTGTTCACGGCAACCGAAATACGCGGCGGCATGGACGTCACCTGCACCGCAGTGTTGATGACGCAGCCGGCGCGCAGCCCGTCTGCCGCAGCGCTCACCACGTACAGACCGCTCGGCATGGTAAAGAACGCAGTTTTGTCCATAACGATCACTCCCCTAGCTCGGGTTGGAACCTCATGAATGTATGTACCCACAAAAAAGGCGGCACCCATAACGGACGCCGCCTTTGAGACATATGTGTCAGAACAGTAAGAAAGATGAGACGCCCGCAGTTGCGGTGAAATAGGGACTGAATAGACCCTCAAACAGGCAAAACAGTCCGTATTCCACCGCAACTTATACAGAGCGCCTAGCGGTTGCGTTCCTTAAGGGCGCGGTCGATCTCGCGTTGGACATCACGCTTGGCCATGTCCTCGCGCTTGTCGTAGAGCTTCTTGCCGCGACCCAGACCCAGCAGCAGCTTTACGCGGCCGTCGGTATTAAAGTAGAGCTCCAACGGAACCAGCGCATAACCACGGTTGCGAAGTTTGCCGTCAAGAAAGTCGATCTCCTTGCGGTGCAGCAGCAGACGACGCCGACGATCGGGATCGCGATTCCACACGCCACCATGGCTATAAGGGTGGATATGCAGTCCGACGAGCCAGCACTCGCCGCCACGAATCAGCGCAAAAGTGTCAGTGATCTGACAGGCGCGCTCGCGAATCGACTTGACCTCGGTGCCGCTCAGCTCAATACCGCACTCAAACGTCTCATCGATAAAGTACTCGTAATGTGCCGAGCGATTCTTGGAAATGAGTTTGCGCTCGCGCTTACTGGGCATCGCCGGCCTCCTTGGCGCCATCGGTTCCCTTGTCGGCACCTGCGCGCTTTGCCTTGCGCTCGGCATTGAGCTCGGCATCGCTCTCGCGCACCAGTTTGATAATCGCCGCGCAGGCCTCCTCGCCCACCAAGTCGCGAGCACGCACCGTCAGGCGCGTCGCCTCCTGCTTGTCGCCGTCGCTTGCAGCATCGGTCGCACACATGATCAGGCAGATGGCGATCTCGGCCGAAGGTGAGGTCGGCACGCCCTGCAGGGCGAGCTCACCCATCACGTGGTCGTCGCTCTCATCGGCGGCATCCGGATAGGTGGTATGGATCTTGTTGAGCAGGCGCGTCGTATGCGCATCGTTGGGCGCCAGGCGCAGCGCCAGACGCGCGCAGCCCACGGCAGCCGAAACGTTCTCGGTCTCGGGCTCCAAGAAGTACTGACCTAGATTGGCGTAAGCGCGGGCGGCGCACTTGCCATCGCTTGCACGCTCCAGCACCGAGAACGAGAGCGATGCCCATTCCTGCTTGTCCTCGAGAGCGCGGAACAGCTCGGCCAGATCCAGGCGGTAGTTGCAGTTCATGGGGTCCCAGCGCACGGCCTGCATCAAGGCGTTGCGAGCACTCACATAATCCTGCTGGCGAATGTAGGCAAACGCCATGTCAGAGTACAGGCGGTCAAACGGCACCTCGACCTGCACGAGCTCGCGCGGATCCTTCTCCACGCGGCGATAGGCCAAGCGCTCAAACTTGCTATCGAAGCTAAAGTATTGACGCTTCTCCTCCGTCTTGCACTCAGCGTCGATATACTCCTCGGCGAGCTCCACCAGACGCTCCAGCAGCGGCGTCGCCGTAGCCAGGTCGCCCTGCGCCAGATAGTTCTCGGCATACGTGATGTCTTGCAAGCTGATGGGCAGATCCATGGCTACTCCTCGATCCGGGCGGCAGACTCAACGCGCGCCTTAAGCATCGGTCAATACACAAAACCCGGGTCTCTTACGAGGCCCGGGCATTCAATTTTGGTAGCCCGTACCAGATTCGAACTGGTGATCTCCGCCTTGAGAGGGCGGCGTCCTAAACCGCTAGACGAACGGGCCATATGTAGCAAATGCAATGGCTGGGATGGAGGGAGTCGAACCCCCATTGACGGAACCAGAATCCGCTGTCCTGCCATTAGACGACATCCCAATGACTGCATCGCTGCGCTCGGCTGTGCCTTTGCGCAAGAAAGAAATATACGGGAAGTCTCGCCGTGACGCAAGCCCCAATTTTGACTTTTTTGAAATTCAGTCAAATTGGCCTAATTTAGTCCAACCCGTGAAGGACCTGTGAAGCCGACCGCTGTACACGAAGGGCAAAACACCGCGAGCGGTAGCCGTCAACCGTTGGCAGATTCTACCGCGAAAACGATAGCACCAGGCAACACAATCGAAGTATCAATGATCGCGTAGATATCGAGGTATCATGGACGAAGAGCTTGATTACCTATGGGAGACCCTGGGCCTCGAGATCACTGCCGACCTTTGGCCCGAACGGGACAAAATCCATCCCACACTGCGCCCCGCCATTACTGTGGTGCAGGCAAAATACCGCCGTGCATCCTTTTTGATCATGCGGATGTCATGGCACGCGGGACTCCCCGACCTTAAGCGAATCCAGGCAAGCCTCGTCGAGTTGTCCGGTATGCCGACCGTCATATCCGAGGCGCACCTGGAGCAGCGCCAGCGCGAGCGACTGCAACAGCAGCGGATTCCCTTTATCTGCCCCGGCGTTCAGGCATATCTGCCCTTTATGGACGAGGAGTACTGGAGCGGCAAGCCCAACAAACACGTAAAGGTCTACGATCCGCACGAATGGGCACAGCTGGCGGACTGACTGGGGCAGGCCCGCCGGCGGAAAGTGCGTCCCAGATTTCAAGCTCAAACTGGTCCCCACTTTCCCGTCGAGCCCTCAACCGGAAACCGTGTCCCACAATCGAAGCTCAGAATGGGACGTGCTTTCCGCAACCGGCCACTTTGGGAAAGCGCATCCCATTCTGGAAGCGAATTCCGGGTCGCACTTTCCGCAGCCGCTACAGCAACGCCTCGGCCCAAGCCGCTTCCCTAAAGCCGGGAATCGCAAAGTCGTCGCCCACCAGCAGCGGACGCTTGACCAGCATGCCGTCGGTCGCCAGCAGCTCGTAGCACTCCCGATCCGTCATGCCCGCATCCAGACGCGCCTTCAGGCCCAGCTCTCGATATTTCATGCCCGACGAATTAAAGAAGCGCCGCACCGGCAGCCCCGAACGAGCAATCCAGGTCGCAAGCTCATCAGCCGTGGGATTGTCCAAAACGATATCGCGATCGATATACTCTACCCCATGTTCGTCCAGCCATGCCTTGGCCTTCTTACAGGTCGAGCACTTGGGATATTCAACAAACAGTACAGTCATGGGAATCCTCCGAATATAGATCGGCCAACGCAGGCACACGCCACACGAGGCGCCTTCGTATGATGGGCCAATTGTAGCCCGCGGGTCACACGTTAAACGAACCGTACCCCGAATCCGCGCTTGATAAACGGCAGCAGTTCCATTGCCTCGGGCGTGATATGGCCCGCAACGTTCATGCGCTCGTCACCGGGAAGATCGACCCGCGCAATCTCAAGCTCGCCTTCGTAGCGCCCATATCCGCTATTGCTCACAGCGATCGACCCCGCCTTTCGCGGCAGGCCGGCTCCGGCATCCGTCGGCACGGAATCCGGCTTAAGCTTCGTACGTGACTCCTGAGACCTAAAGATGAGGACACTCGAGTCGGGCCGGTCGTGATGAATCTGCCCGCGCACATAGGCATAACTGAGCTCAAGCTCGCATTGCAGGTCCACGTATCCGGCGGAAACTTGAGCAAACTGCGCCCAGCCCGCATCGGAAAGATCGGGGTCGCCGACCAACACAATGTCGCAATCGGCGCCATGTGCAAGCTCAAGCATATTGAGGGCAACCTTTGACGCGCGACCGCGCTGCGCCTCGACCGTCGGCAGTCCCTCGAATACCGGCCCGCGAACGTTAGCATCACCCGGCACAAAAGCCATGATTTCGAATCCAAGCGCCGCAAGACGAAGATTCACCCGAGCAATGTCCTCCAGAGCTAAACCGGTATAAGGCTTGGGGTAAAAATTGTGGCAGGCGGCAAAACGAGTCACATCGGCACCGGCCTCACGCCACGATGCGATTTCATCAGAACTCACTGTCGATGCATTGACCACAATGCGAAATACACCGGACAGCTCCGCGACCCGCTGGGCGCTAAAGCCATAGTCCAAACGAAGGTATTCCAACCCCAGATCGCGCAAGTCCTCGATGCGCTCAAGCCCGAGCAAATCGCACGTGCGAGGCCCCACATCGGCAATGAGCGCAATGCCGCGGGCGGAAAGCAGCGACAGCACATGACGGACCTTATCGGCATACGCCGCTCCCCCATCCTCGGGAATATGCAGCGAGGTGAACGCATAGCGCGCACCCGCCGCGGCACCACGCTCAATCGTCCGCTCAATATCCTGCAGAGGGCTGGAAAGATAAATCGAAATACCCGTTTTCACGCTTCAACGCTCCTTTAAAAAAGGCCGGCGGAGCAGTTAGCCCCGCCGGCACAACCATAGCATCAAGAAATCTGCCGCGCACCGCGAGCCCCGAGCAACACGGCTCGCGATATCAAACTACTCGCCAAAGAACTCGTTGATCTTCTGCTCGTCGACGCCAAAGAACCACGTCAGGACAAAGCCGGCGGCATAGGCAAGCAGCATAGCGGCAACGTAGCCGAGCTGCTGGCCAGGAACAACGATCAGCAGGCCAAACAGACCGGAAACGCCCTGAGAAACCGTGCCGATGTGAAGCAGCGCCGCGAGCGCGCCGCCAAATCCGGCACCCAGGCAGGCCGTCACAAACGGACGAACGAGCGGCAGCGTAACAGCATACATCAGAGGCTCTCCCACACCCAGGATTCCAACGGGAATGGACTCTGCGACGTACTTCTTGAGCTTGGCGTTCTTGGTCTTAAAGTACAGCGCCAAACCGGCACCGACCTGGCCGCCGCCAGCCATCATAAGGATGGGAAGCAGGTAATTGATACCCTTGGTAGCGCCGTCGGGATCGTTGAGCATAGCGTGGATCGGCGTGAGCGCCTGATGCAGGCCGACGGAAACCAGCGGCAAGAAGCCTGCCGACAGGATATAGCCGCCCAGGACGCCCAGCTTCTCGAAGATAAAGGTCAAAACGCTAAAGATGGCAGTCGTCAGCCATGCGCCAACCGGCTGGATGACGAGCATCAGAGCAAAGGCGCCGATGATGAGCACCAGCAGCGGAGACAAGAACGTGTCGAGTGCGTTGGGCATAACCTTGCGAATCTGACGCTCCATCCAGGCAAAAAATGCGCCAGCGATGAGAGCCGCGATCATGCCGCCCGCTGCGGGGTTGTACTGCGCATTGGTGAGCGGCAGCAGAATGGCAGTGGCAGGATCAGCCGCGCCAGGCGCAAGCAGGGGCATGGCACTGTTGGCGATACACATCATGCCGGCGATGCCGCCCAGCGCAGCGGAGCCACCAAACTCACGTGCCGCGTTATAGCCCACCAAGATGGGCAGATAGGCAAACAGGGCCCAGCCCATGGAACGAATGCCCTGGTACCACCACTCGCCTGCAAGCGCGCCTGCCGTCGAGACGTTAATGACGTTGCAGATACCGTTGATGAGGCCAGCCGCAATGATGCCGGGAAGTAGGGCGACGAAGACATTGGAAATCTTCTTGAGGAAGGCCTGAACCGGCTTGGACTCGTACTTGGCCTTCTGCGCGGCCTTGTTTGTGGCCGCAGCGTCAACCACGCTCTCGTCAGCAACGCCTTTCGCAAGGCCGGTGAGCTTGGAGAACTCCTCGAGCACCTTATTCACCTTGCCCGGACCCAGCACGATCTGCATCGTGTCGTCCTCGACCAGGCCCATCACGCCGTCGAGTGCCTTAATGCCCTCCGTGTCGACGTTGCCCGTGTCTTTGACGGTCACGCGCAGGCGCGTCATGCACGCCGCGTTTGCGAGCACGTTGTCTTTACCGCCCAAAAGGTCCAGCAGCTTTTGAGCCAGCTCTTTGTTCGTCATAACTCCTCCTTGTATTGGGTATCTCGTCTGAATGTCATATCAGCTCACGCCGCGCACCTATTGGGCATCGGCATTGCTCTTCTCATGGCCACTCACCGCAGCACGGACATGGCCTCGCGCCCGCTCAAGAGCTACCGTAGCCTGCTCGGCATCGCAGTCCAGCAGTACCGAGACAATAGCGGTTTTTACGTGGCCGCCGGCATCTGCAAGCGCCTGAACGGCGCGCTCGCGCGTGCAGCCGGTCGCCCCCATCACGATGTTCTGGCCGCGCACCACCAACTTCTCGTTCGTCTGCTGCACATCGACCATCAGGTTTTGGTATACCTTGCCGATCTTGACCATGGCACCGGTCGAAATCATGTTGAGAATGAGCTTTTGAACCGTTCCCGCCTTGAGCCTCGTTGAGCCGGTCAGCACCTCGGGACCGGGCACGGGCTCAATGGCAAGATCTGCGCTCTCCCCGATCTTCGACCCTTGGTTGCAGGCAATTGCAATGGTCTTGCACCCAGTTGCCTTGGCGTACACAAGGCCGCCCACCACATAAGGAGTACGACCGCTTGCCGCCAGGCCAACGACAAGATCCTTGTCCGAGAGTCCACGCTCTCGCAGGTCGTTCGCGCCAAGCTCCTCGCTGTCTTCGGCACCTTCGACAGCCTTGATAAACGCCGTCTCGCCTCCGGCAATGAGCCCGACAATCAGATCGGGTGACACGCCAAACGTGGGCGGACACTCCGAAGCGTCGAGTACGCCCAGACGACCGCTGGTGCCTGCGCCCATGTAAAAGACGCGCCCGCCGCGCTCGAGTGTCTCAGCAGCCCAGTCGATTGCTGTGGCAACCTGGGGCAACACTTTCGTGACCGACTGGACGGCACGAAGATCCTCATCGTTCATCGTCGTGACGATTTGCAGCGATGTCATCGTATCGAGGTCCATTGACCTTTGATTACGCTGTTCGGTCGTGAATTTTGTTAAATCGAGCATTTCATTCACCTCATCTTTCCTGTTTCTCGATGTAGTTTTGCTTAATGACATGCGTCGCCCGTTCGTAGTCGCTGGCAACGTAAGCAGCGTACAGGGCATCGACAACCATAAGCTGGGCCATACGCGAAGCCATGGCACCGCTGCGGACCAAGGGTTCACTCGCAGCGACGCCGAGCACGGCATCGGCCATGGTGGCAAGCTTGGATGATCCATCTACTTTGGTAACGGCCACTACGGGACAGTTGTGGCGTTGAGCCTCGGCGGTGCAGTCCAGCACCTCTTGCGTCAAGCCCGAGTAACTAAAGGCGATTGCCATATCGCCCTCATGCATGTTCTTGGCACATAAGAGCTGATCATGCCAGTCGTCGTACAGATGGCACTCTTTGTCGACACGCATGAGCTTTTGCGCCAGGTCGTGCGCGACCAAACGAGAAGCACCAATACCGAACAGATTGACCGCGCGTGCCCGCTTAAGACGGGCCGCGCATCGCTCCAAGACGGTGTAATCGAGCGTTCGCGCCGTCGCCTCGATCGTGCGCACGTTGCTTTTCATCACCTTCCCCACGATGCGTTCGACGCTGTCATCCATGGAGATGTCCTCGAGAGCTACGTCTTTCTTGTCACCTAAGAGCGCCAGCTCGGCAATCAGTTCGCGCTGGAACTCCTTGTAGCCCGCAAAACCCAAACGCTTGCAAAAGCGCAAAATGCTCGAGGGCGAGGAGAACGTGACATCGGCAAGACCGCGGACGGACAGCCCGACCACCTCGTGCGGATGAGCGCTTACATATGCGATGACATTGCGTTCCGCCGGGCTCGCGCTGAGCTCACGCTCGCGAAGCCGCAAAAGCAATCCGTTTGCCATCTCAAACACCTCCGTTGAGAAGAATTAAAGACCAACGAACGATTCGTACCGGATACAAACAGCTTTTGCGGTACATTGTGCCGCATCGTGGCGCACAAAGGGCGAGCGTTCTACCGCTCGCCCCTCAAATCCGACCGCTCGGAAATACGCGCGACACAAAATAATTCAACAAGGTCGCATTATCAGAAACGGGTTTGTTACCGGCTAGCGCCTCGCATGGGCGCCGATCGGCCGAGTCGCATGGCGCACCAACGCCGCCGTCAGCAATACCAACAGCATGGCGATGACATAGCCCGCAGCATCGAATCCTAAATCGATAACGTCGAAATGCCTGCCGGGAACAAAGATCTTATGTACCTGATCGCCAACGGAGCAGGCGGCGCAAAAGAGCAATACGGGCACGCAACGGGAGCATACGCTCCACGGACGCCTGGAAAAGCAAGCCACGACCACCGAGGCGAACAATCCGACGAAGAAAAACTCTACGGTATGGGCAACGCGACGGACGTTCGTGCCCACCCACATGCGAATGGAAGCAAGTCGGCCAGACCGGACATTCGAGGCAGCCGAATCGGTGCCCCCGGTCATTCCGTTCTCCGTCTGGGCTTCACCCGTGGCATCGACAGCCTGAACGCCCGTAGCCTGACCCTCCACCACACGCGCGGTGGACTCGCTCAGCAACGACGTCTCCACCGCATTTTGCTCCGTCAGCACCCAGATGCCCGCCAGCGTTGCAGCGAACAGAACGATCGCGGTCCATCCGATTATTTGTTTTACGCGCGCCAAGGGTCAACCTCCTTTTTTGAATATCAGCGAGTGTAGCCCCAAATGGCATCGTCACCGTATCAAAATTTGAATCGCAACAGGAAGCGACAAAGCGACGCAAAACCCTACCCCGCCTCGCGCATCCAGCGATCGAACGTCCCCACGCACACGCCCAGGCACTTTGCTGCCTGGCTGCGGGTAATATCGCCCGCCTCATAGCTATCGCGCACCAGCTCAAACTGAGGAGGGCATGGCTTGCGAGGTCGACCGAAACGGACCCCTCGCGCCCGCGCCGCTGCAATCCCCTCCGCCTGGCGCCGATGGATATTCTCGCGCTCCACCTGCGCCACGTAGCTCAGCAGCTGCAGCACAATATCAGCAATCAGGGTGTTAGTCACATCCGGCGCGCCGCTGGCCCTGGCGCGCGTGTCAAGCAATGGCATATCCAACACCACAATGGCAACCCCGAGCACCTTGGTAATGCGTCGCCATTCCTCAAGAATCTCGGAGTAATTACGGCCAAGTCGGTCGATAGAAAGCACCACCAGCACGTCCCCGTCTCCCAGGACGTGCAGCAGCTCGCGATAACGCGGTCGATCGAAGTCCTTGCCGCTCGCATGGTCGGCATAAATATTCGCCGAGCCCACGCCATAGGCGCCCAGCGCATCCAGCTGCCGATTAAGATTCTGATCGCGCGAACTCACCCGCGCATAACCGTACACCGTCGCCATCTCATCCCCGCTTTCTTGTAAACCTGCCAAAAGGGACAGGTTTATTTTGGTAGGTTTTACCTCTCAAATAGCAGGTAAGCGGGCGGCCGAGCAGACGGCAAGGTAGCCACGATTCAAATGCGAAGGGCGGTCCCGAAAGGCCGCCCTCCGCTCCCCCACCATGAGTCGGGATTTGGCTAATGGATAAGCTTAAAGTCCAAGTGCCCACGCGTGGTATTGACGCGCGAGACCTCGATAATCACGCGCTGCCCCAGCTCGTAACGGGTGCCCGTGTCGGCACCTGTGAGCGTGAGCGCGTCCTCGTCGAACTCGAACCACTCGTTGCCCAGACTCTTGATCGAAACCAAGCCTTCGACCTGCGTTAGGTCCAAGCGCACAAAAAGGCCCATGCTGCTAACCCACGAGACGGTTCCGGCATAGCGCTCGCCCAGACGGTCCTCATAGTACTGGGCAATCTTGATCTTTTGCGTCGCATGGCTGGCGGCATCTGCCGCGCGCTCGGCATCGCTGCATGCGCGGCAGATCTGCGGCAGAATGCGCGGCAGTGACTCGCGCCCCTTGCCGATCAGGCGCGGCGTACGGACCAGGGCGTCCTTGCCGCCCAGCTGCTCATAGGCCAACTGCAGCTTGAGTACGCGGTGCACCACCAGATCGGGGTAGCGACGGATGGGACTCGTAAAGTGACAGTAGCACGGCGCGGCGAGCGCAAAGTGGCCCTCGTTGCGCGGCTTGTACAGCGCGCGCTGCATGCTGCGCAGAAGCAGCGTGTTAACGAGCGGTGCGTTGGCCGTACCGGCGGCAGCATCAACTGCAGCCTGCAGCTCATCGGGGCTCCCCAGGGCAATACCGGCAGCACGGCGATCGTCGATGATGCCTAGCTGCGCCAGCGCAACGGCGGCACCGTGCAGGCTATCGGGGCTCGGATCTTCATGCACGCGATAGCAGGCCTCGATATCACGGTCTGCCAGCCACTCTGCAACGCACTCGTTGGCGAGCAGCATGGCTTCCTCGATAAGCGACGTGGCACACGAACGCTCACGCGCCACAATCTGCACGGGCACTCCGTCCTCATCCAATAGAGCGCGAATCTCGGCTGTGTCAAAATCGACTGAGCCGCGGGCGCGACGAATACGACGGCGAAGTTCGGCGAGTTCGTTAGCGGAGACAAGGAAATCGCCGAGGTCGATGTTGTAGCCGCGGGCGGCCTCCTCGCACGCAAGACCGCGCTCAAGCGCTTCCTCGCGCGAGGTCTCGGCAGCCGCAACATCCTCGGCTGCACCCTCCAGCACCGAATACTCAACCGCGCCGGCACGCACCAGCAGCGCCTCGGCGCCGTCATAGTCCATACGCACACGCGAGCGAATCACGCTGGGATACGGATCGTAATGCCGCACGCGACCCTGCGCATCGAGCTCGATATCGACGGTAAACGCAAGACGGTCCTCGTCAGGGCGAAGCGGGCACAGGTCATTGGACAGGCGTTCGGGCAGCATGGGAAGCACGCGATCGGCCAGATACACCGATGTCGTACGATGGCGAGCCTCAAGATCGATATGCCCGTCCCAAGCCACATAGTGTGAAACGTCGGCGATATGCACACCCAGCTTGTAGCCACCCTCGGGCGTGCGCTCCAACGAAATGGCATCGTCAAAGTCGCGCGCGTCGACCGGGTCGATCGTGATGACAAAGCGGTCGCGCAGATCGCGGCGGAGCGGGTCCTTAAGCGCCGCGGACACATCGAGCGAAAGCCCCTCGGCCTCGTCCAGCGCGGCCTCGGGATAGCTATCGGTATAGCCGTAACGCGCCATCACATATTGAACGCCCAAATCGGGCGCGTCATCTCCGCCAATGCGGCGCTCGATCGTCACGGTACCCGATTCCAGGCGCGTCGGGTAGGTCAAAATGCGCGCGACAACAGCATCACCCGGGTGGACACCCAGACGATCCGCCGAGGTATCCTCGGGCAGAATGAAGAAGTCGGCCTTCAGACGCGAATCGAGCGGCTCGATCACACCGAGCGGACCGGCGGTCTGGTACGTGCCCACCACGCTTATGGCTGCACGCTCAACCACGCTTTCGATCACGGCGCGCCGCTCACCGTGCGGGCTGTTCTTAATGCTCACGGCAACGGTATCGCCATCCATGATCTCGCGCTTACCGCGGCCCATGACCTTGTAGTCGCCGTTTTCGGTTACAACGTAGGCGCTATGCTCATGGAGCTGCACGCGCCCGGTCAGGCTCGGACGGCGTTCGCTGCGCACCGGCCCGCGCTGATTGCGAGCTCCACGCTTATGCTTGTTATTGCGCCCCATGGCGCCTCCTAACTATCGATTGCGAACTCCAAAGAGTCTACCCAAATGATTCGCTTTCCTGCCGTCCCCTAGGGATCAAAAAACGGGCCGCCCCATAAGAGACGACCCGTTGGAAGGGATGAATTCCAAGCATGCCTACACGCGCAGGTAGCGGCGCATGGCGATGGCAGAACCAAAGAGACCGATAATCACACCGACCAGAATCAGCGCAGCATAGGTCACCAGGTAGTACCGCATCGGCAGGGCAAACGACATCCAGCCGATGCTCTCCTGCAGACGCGGAATCATCAGATTGCGCAGCAGCTCCAGAACGCCGATGGAAAGCAGCGAGCCCAAAATGGCCTGCAGCACGCCCTCGGTGATAAACGGGCCACGAATGAAGCCGTTGCTGGCGCCGACCAGACGCATAATCGCAATCTCACGACGACGCGCCGTGATGGACAGGCGAATCGTGTTGTTGATGAAGATGAATGCGATAAAGGTCAGAAGACCAACGAGCACCACGGCGGCGATGCGGATGTAGTTGGTCACCTGGAACAGGCGGCTCACTTCCTCCTGGCCGTACAGCACGCTCGCGTTGACGTCGCCGTCATCCGCGATCTTCTGGAAATCGGCATCCTTCTTGAGCTTCTTTGCCGTGCTCTCGACCTTGGACGGATCGTCCATCTCAATAGCGAAGGAAGCCGGCAGCGGGTTCTGGCCATCGAGCGCGCTCATGGTGGCGTCGGCGTTGCCCGACATCTTGCTCGTATACTCGGCCAGCGCGTCGTCCTTGTCCTTATAGGTCACGGACTTGACGTTATTCCACGTCTTAAGCTCGGCCTCAAAAGCCTGAACATCGGCCTGATCGGCGTCATCACTAATGAACGCGTTGATGACAACCTGATCCTCGACGGTGCCGATCACGGAGTTCAGCATCGCAGAGCCCATGATGAACAGGCCGATGATAAACAGCGAAAGGAAGATCGTGATGACGGCGCCGAGCGAGGTAGTCCAGTTACGGAAGAAGTGGCTGATTGCCTCTTTGAAGGAGTAGCCCACGTTAGTTGGTGCCATAGTTGCCGTAACCTCCCCTCTCCTGGTCGCGGATGACGTGGCCGCCCTCGAGGGCGATCACGCGACGGTGCATGCTATCGACCATCTCGCGGTCGTGCGTGGCGACGATCACGGTGGTGCCGGTGCGGTTAATACGCTCAAGCAGCTTCATGATGCCCAGCGAGATCGCCGGGTCGAGGTTGCCCGTGGGCTCGTCGCAGATCAGCAGCGGCGGACGGTTGACCATAGCACGGGCGACGGCAACGCGCTGCTGCTCGCCACCGGAAAGCTGGTCGGGCAGCGAGTCCATCTGATCGGCCAGACCGACCAGGCGCAGCACCTCGGGCACCTGGCTGCGAATGACGCCCTTGGGCTTGCCGATGCACTGCAGGGCAAACGCCACGTTTTCGTAGGCGGTCTTTTGCGGCAGAAGCTTAAAGTCCTGGAACACGGCGCCAATCTGGCGGCGCAGGAACGGAACCTTGCGGTTCTTGATCTTCATGAGGTCCTGACCGGCAACCAGGATGCGGCCGCTCGTCGGCTTGACGTCGCGGTTGAGCGTCGACAGCAGCGTGGTCTTACCCGAGCCGGAGTGACCGACCAGGAAGACGAACTCGCCCGGATAGATCTCGATGTTGATGTCGTCGAGTGCAGGCTTGTTGGGCTGTGCCGGATAGATCTTGGTGACATGCTCCATAAGGATGACGGGCTCGACACCGGCCTGCTTGGCCATCTTCTTGCGGCTGGCCTGCGGATCGATGGGCGCAAACACCGACGTAAAATCGGGGTTGTTGAGCGCGTTATCGAGGCTTGCGACCTCGGCTGCCTGATCGCTCTCGACCACCGGGGCAGCAGGCTGCGTGGGGTCGGGAACAGCGGCAAAGAGACCGGACTGCGCAGGCTGAGGAGCCGGCGTCGCAGGGGCCAAGGGGTCGGGAATGCCGGCCATGGTAGGCTGCGGCGTGGCGGCACCAGCCTGAGGCTGCTCCACGCGAGCGGTCACGGCCTGAACGGGCTCAAAACCCGCCGTGCCGGAAAGCGCGACATCGCTGGTTGGATTGTAGGCAAAGGGATCGGATGCCGGCTGTGCCTGATCTGCCGGCTGAGCGGGGGCCTGAGCAACAGGCTGGCCCTCTGAATCCGGAGTGGCGAAACGACTGCCCTGGACGCCTGCCTGCGTCTTGGGGGCATCATCGCCCGCACCGGAGGTACGGAAGTGGTTACCCACTGGTGCTCCTTATCGTCGTGCGTTTAAACTACATGAGCGCTTTGTATTTTAGCAGCATTAGCTTTGCTGCACATAAGAAGCATGGCGTGGTTAGGGATCCCGTCGGCCGGACACAGGGTTACTCTCCAAATCGTCCTCGGACATGTCGGAGCCCCCGCTGCGCGCTTCGCGCGGCGGGGGCTCCTCCGTCCTGCGGAAAGATTTGGAGAGTAACCCTGTGCCCGGCCTGCGATAACTAAGGGGTCGCCGCGTTTATCTTGAGGTGCTGCAAATACAAAGCTGGAAGGGTCTGAATTGCGCTTTGTCGATATATGCCCTTTTTCCTGATGGGACCGTGCTTGAGGGGCGTCTTCATGAGTTGCGGTGAAATAGGGACTTTTACCAGTTAAAAGGGGGTGCGGACAGAAAGTTGGACCGCGGGGCGGTCCGGACTGGAGGTTCGCATGTACAGCAGGGAGAAGGTCGAGCTCTTCCTCCTGGCGACGGAGG
>JAGZFB010000023.1:0-37682 GCA_018368055.1 Collinsella sp.
CGGCCGTGCGCGGGCGCCCGGTCGGCGGCCCGTTCTGGGCGCGCCTCAATCGTAGCCCGAGACGGTCCCGGGCTGACAATTTCGACTGTAATGGACGTTTTTAAACGCCTAGTCATTGGGGACACTCTTGAACAGGCAACATTCAAGGAATGTCCCCGGATGCCGGCACTTAGGGACGTTCCCAAAGTGCCGGCACATAAGGAACGTCCCTAAGTGCCGACTACCGAATGGCGCCGCCGAAATTATCGAACAACCTGTTCAAAAACACGAGCGAGCACTGTCGCGTCTATACTAAAGCGCAGCAAAAGAAAGGACTCCGCTTTGAGCATCACGCCCCTCGATAGCATTCGCCGCGCCATCGCCCGCCGCAATGGCGTCGCCGACCCCGCCGTAGCGGGCAGCGGCACCGCAAGGGCCCAGGGCGGACGCATCGAGAACGGCCTGTTCCCCGCCTCCCACACGGCCGAAGAGCTCGCGCGCATCCAAGAGCTGAGCCAGCGCAACGCCGGCGGCCCCAACAGCAGCCAGGCCACGCGCCGTCGCCGGCGCGAACGCGATCGCGAGCCCGACCCCATCCACCGCATGGTCAACGCCTGGTGGAACCGCCTGCTCGGCGTTGTCTACGGCGGCGGCTTCTCCACGCAGGAAGCCGAATACGAGGAACACGCCACCCGTCGCGACTATCTCTGGAATACCCTGGGCACCGCCGTGTGGGGCTTCGCGTTTCCCCTGCTCACCATTGTGTCCACGCAGCTTGTGGGCGCCGAGGAAGCCGGTAAGTTCTCCATCGCCTTCGTCACCGGCACGCTCATCATGATCGCATGCAACTACGGCGTGCGCAATTTCCAGGTCTCAGACATCGACGAAAAGACGTCCTTTGCCTCCTACCAGCTCAACCGCTGGCTTTGTGGAGCGCTCGCCCTAGGCTGCGGCCTCATGTACAGCAGCGCCCGCGGCTATGACGCGCAGATGGCGACGATCGGCCTGGGCGTCTACCTCTACAAGGTGATCGACGGCGTCGCCGACGTGTACGAAGGCCGCCTGCAGCAGGCCGACAAGCTCTACCTGGCCGGCATGAGCCAAACGCTACGCTCCGTCGGCGTCATCGCGGTCTTTAGCGCGGCGCTGTTCCTCACGCGCAGCATGCCCATCGCGGCCATGGCCATGGGCATCGCCGCGATCGCCTCGCTCGTGCTGGTCACCGCGCCGCTTGCCCTGCTCGAGACCGAAAAATCGCGCCGCGTGAGCCTGCGCGAGGTCGGCCACCTGTTTGTCCAGTGCGCCCCGCTCTTTGGTGCACTGTTCCTGTTCAACCTTATTGAGAGCATGCCCAAGTTTGTGATGGAAGGCACGCTGGCATACAAATATCAGCTGTACTTTAATGCCCTGTTCTTTCCGGCGCAGGCTATTTTGTTGAGCGTCGGATTTGTCTACAAACCGCAGCTCCTGCGCTTGTCGAGCATTTGGGCTAATCCTCGCAAGCGTCGTCGCTTTGACCTGATTATTGTTGCCGTTATGGCGCTGATCGTGGCCATCACCGGCGTGTGCACCGCATTTATGGCAGGTCCCGGTATTCCCCTCATGAGCTTTATGTACGGCCTCAGCTTTGAGCGCTACCGTACGCTGGCGTTGCTGATGGTCGTCGCCGGCGGCGTCACCGCGGCCATCGACTTTATCTACGCCATCATCACGGTGCTACGCCACGCTGGAGACGTCACCAAGATCTACCTGATCTGCTTCGCCGTAAGCGTGGTGCTGCCGGTGATCTTGATTAAGCTGCTGGGTCTGATGGGCGCTGTGGTGAGCTACCTAGCCATCATGGCCCTACTCCTGGTGCTACTGATTATCGAGTACGCCCACATCCGCCAACGCATAGAACGCGACCGCAACCCATACGGCGCCTAATTAGCTGCCCGGTCACCGGAATTTGCGATGGAATCACCCCGGCTGGGGTCTCGTTGCGGACAATATTCATCACGCAAAACTAAGTGAGTAGACTTTTACCGAATCCCCGACCACACCAACAGAGCACAAGTCTGTGACCTGCGGTTTTATTGAGGCAAATATGTTGGGTGCTCGGCATTTCCAAAAAAGTCTACTCACTTAGCCGGCGGGCAGCCAAATGATTATTTAATCCCCGTCCCAGAGAAATCAATTAGCGGGCAGAAGGGCAAAAGTAGTCAAATAAGCCCCGTCCCAAATTAGCTACCCCTTGCACCGATTATTCGCCCGGGTTGATGTTCGCGTAGAACTCCGCCCCGTCGTCCAGGCGCAGGATGCCCACGCGACCGAACTCGGAGCCGGTGGCGGCAGCGCAGTCGATGTCGATGCGATCGGGCACACCGGCGGCATCCTCGCCGCCCAGGCGCACAATCTGCCCGCGGCCCGACTCCTCATCGAGCCCCGCAAGACCACCGACCTCGCAATAACGCCCGAGCGACACCGTTGGCGTGTGACCGCTCACCACGACCGGACCCTTGCCCTCGGCAGAAAGCAGCCCAGTCGGCACATCCCAATAGCCGTGACGAATCCACAGCAGGTCATCGGACGACTGCACCGCGAGCATCTGCTGCAGCAGCTCGCGATCGGCACCCACCGCTCCGACGCCATCGGCACAATCGACACCATGCTCAAGCAAAAACGCGCGCGCCGCCTTCATCTCGATTCCAGCATGTACCAGCAGATACGGGCGCTCCTCGGTCTCGACCACCGCGTAGAGCGGCAGCGCGGCCATCCATCGCACGAGCTCCTCGTATGCCTCAAATTCCATGTCGTTGAGCTGCTCACGCGTCGTCCAGCCACCGTTGATATCCCAGGTCTCGGCATCGAGCGGATCCTGGCCAATGATGGCATCGAGCATGATCTGCTCGTGATTACCCTTGAGCACGTGGGCGTTGGGCAGCGAGCGCACGAGCTTAATAACGCCGACCGGATCGGGCCCGCGATCGATCATGTCGCCCAGCACGTACAGCGTGTCGTCGGACGTCAAAGAGATCTTAGACAGGGCCTCGTCAAGCGCACGCACGTGCCCGTGAGCATCAGATGTCACATAGATCGCCATGGTACGCCTCTCCTTGCATTGCGGCCGAAGCCCGGTGCCGCAACTAAAACTTCAAGTTGAACTTAAACGTTACCCATTGTACTCCGTTGCAATAAAGCTGGAAAGGGTTTCCGAGCAGAGGCAAAGACGGCAGCCATCTATGACGATATCGCGCACGCCCGCAATCCAACCCCATAAACCCACCATCTTTGGGTACAAATAACCGCAGACAACTGACCGTGCCACGCCAACCACCCAGGAGCGGACACTATCCATGAACCAGATCCTTCTCTTTATCGGCCTCGTCATCATTTTGTGCCTGACCATCAAACCCGTCGGCAAAAAACTCCCCTTCCCCACCCTGCTCATCTTTATCGCGCTGGGCATGCTGTTGGGCGTCAACGGCCCGACGCATATCGACTTTAGCGACTACGCACTCACCGAAACCGTCTGCAGCACGGCGCTGCTGTTCATCATGTTCTACGGCGGCTTTAACACCAATATCGACCGCGCCAAGCCCGTCGCTGCGCCGGCGGTGCTGCTGAGCACGCTCGGCGTCGTCATCACTGCCGGCATCACCGGCGTGTTCGCCCACTTCGCGCTGGGGTTCGACTGGATCGGTGGCCTGCTGCTGGGATCGGTCGTGGCATCCACCGACGCGGCAAGCGTCTTTAGCGTACTGCGTGAGCACAGCCTGTCGCTGAGAGGTGGCACCGACTCGCTGCTCGAGGTCGAATCGGGCTCCAACGACCCCGTCGCCTACATGCTCACCGCCGTGCTCGCCACACTAGCGGCCGGCGGCGACATCAACATTCCCGCACTGCTGGCCAAGCAGATTATCCTGGGCGTGGGCCTGGGCCTTGCCATCGGCTGGGCGGCGGGCCGCCTGATTGAACGCGCGCACGCAACGGCCAAGGACGCGCAGACCATCTTTTTGTTCGCCGTGGCCATCGTCGCCTACGCGCTGCCGAGCTACCTGGGCGGCAACGGCTTTTTGGCTGTATACCTGGCCGGCATTGTGCTGGGTGCCAGCGACATCACCGGCAAAGTCGAGATGGCGCACTTCTTTGACACCCTCACCGAGATGGCAGAGATGACCATCTTCTTCTTGCTGGGCCTGCTCGTTACACCCGCACGCCTGCCGCAAATGCTGCTACCGGGCCTGGCACTCATGGCGTTTATGCTCTTTGCGAGCCGCCCCATCGCCGTAGGCATGCTGCTAGCGCCGTTTAGGACGAACCCTCGCCAGGTCGCGCTCGTAAGCTGGGCGGGCCTGCGCGGAGCAGCTTCGGTCGTCTTTAGTCTCTTTGCCGTGGTGGCCGGCGTTCCCGGCGGACACGACCTATTTGACCTGGTGTTTGTGATTGCCGTGTCGAGCATTGTGGTGCAGGGCTCGCTGCTGCCGGCGGTGGCGAAGAAGCTCGATATGATCGATGCGACCGGCGACGTGCGTCGCACCTTTAACGACTACCGCGACGAAGACGGCATGTCGTTCGTCAAGCTCAAGGTAGGCGCTGGACATCCGTTTGCCGGTCGCTCGCTCGCCGACATTGGCAGCGCCACAGACATGCTCGTGGTCCTGGTGCTGCGCGACGGGGCGCACCCGGTACTGCCCAATGGCGACACCGTGATCCAGGAAGGCGATCTGTTGGTGATGGCCGCCCCAACGTTCGAAGAGCGTGCCGAGGTTACGCTGCGCGAGGTCACCGTGACGCCCCACGGTCGCCTGGCCGGCCAGCGTCTGCGCGACGTGCCGCAGGGCAAGCACCCGTTTATTGTGGTGATGCTTAAGCGCGACGGCCAGACGATCATCCCCGACGGCAACACCCTCATATACGCCGGCGACGAAGCCGTCATCGCCACACTGGCGTCGTAGTGACCAGGAAGTGGCTAATTTGCGACGAAGAGATCAAGCGCCTAGGAACCTCATGCCTTCGCTCGCAGATTCGGATTTGCCTGAGGAGTAAAGCACCCCTCCCCCATGTAACCATCCTGTAAATCATAGCGACGCACTCGAGTTTTACCGTGATGCGGTCGCGCCTGGCGCTGCACTGTGCTAAAGTATCCCGAACGTTCAAACGACTACGAGGGGGAACTAGAAGATGGCACGTGTGCACAACTTCTCAGCTGGCCCGGCCGCACTGCCCACAAGCGTGCTCGCCGAGATCGCCGACGAGATGATGGACTACCGCGGTTGCGGCATGTCCGTGCTCGAGATGAGCCATCGATCTAGCATGTACCAGCAGATCATCGATGACGCTGAGGCAACTCTGCGCCGCCTGCTGAGCATCCCCGACAACTACCGCGTCCTGTTTTTGCAGGGCGGCGCCACGCTGCAGTTTGCGGGCATCCCCATGAACCTCATGCGCCGTGGCCGCGCCGGCTACGTCGTGACCGGCAACTTTGCCAACAAGGCATACAAAGAAGCCGCCAAGTACGGCGAGGCCGTGCTGCTCGCGAGCTCCGAGGACACCAACTTCGACCGCATCCCCGACATGGCCGACATCAACGCGCGCATTGCCGCCGAGGCCGCGAGCGACGGGCTCGACTACGTTTACATCTGCCAGAACAACACCATCTTTGGCACCATGTACCACGAGCTGCCCGCTTGCGGCGACGTACCGCTGGTCGCAGATGTCTCGAGCTGCTTTCTGTCGCAGCCGCTCGATGTTGAGCGCTACGGGCTCATCTACGCCGGCGCGCAGAAAAACGCCGGCGCCGCGGGCGTGACCGTGGTTATCGTGCGCGACGACCTCATCGCCGACGGCCCCGCCTTTGCGCGGGCGCCGCAGTACATGGACCTTAAGACCCAGGCCGCCAAGGGCTCCATGCTCAACACGCCCAACACCTTTGGCATCTACGTGTGCGGCAAGGTATTCCGCTGGGTGGAGCAAACCGGCGGACTTGGCGCCATGGCCGAGCGCAACTGGGCCAAGGCCAACCTGCTCTACAACCTGCTCGAGCAAAGCGAGCTGTTCCATGGCACCACGCAGACAGACAGCCGCTCCATCGCCAACGTCACCTTCCGTACCGGCGACGCCGAGCTCGATGCGGCCTTTGTCGCAGGCGCGGCCGAGCACCAGATTCAAAACGTCAAGGGCCATCGCCTGGTGGGCGGCATGCGCGCGAGCGTCTACAACGCCGTAACCATGGAAGATGTGCAGGCACTGGCCTCGTACATGAAGGACTTCGAAGCGCAGCTTAGTTTGAGCCCGCGATCTAACTAGCCCGCAACGCGCGGGCCGATCAGCCATCTCAGACCACCCTGTATAGATCAAAACCTGCTAAGGAGTTTTCCATGCGCAAGATTAAAACCATCGATGACATTACCAAGGACGGCAAGGTCGAGTTTGGTGAGGGCTACGAGTTTGTGAGCACCGCCGAAGAGGCCGACGCCATTCTGATGCGCTCGACCGACCTGCACGGCTACGAGCTGCCCGAGGGCATCCGCGCTATCGCCCGCTGCGGCGCCGGCGTCAACAACATCCCCGTCGAGGAGTACGCCAAGAAGGGCGTCGTCGTCTTTAACTCCCCCGGCGCTAACAGCAACGCCGTTAAGGAGCTCGTCCTAGGCATGCTGGTGCTCTCGAGCCGCGGCGTGGTGCAATCGATGAACTGGGTGCGCGACAACGCCGACGACCCCGAGATTCAGGTCGATGCCGAAAAGGCCAAGAAGGCCTTTGTGGGCCGCGAGCTCAAGGGCAAGCGCATCGGCGTCATCGGCCTGGGCAACGTGGGCTCCAAGGTCGCCAACGCCTGCGTCGACCTGGGCATGGACGTTTACGGCTACGACCCGTTCATTTCCGTTGAGCACGCGTGGGTGCTGAGCCGCGAGGTGCAGCGTGTGGGCACGCTCGAGGATCTCTGCCGCGGCTGCGACTACCTCACCGTACACGTGCCCAGCAAGGCCGACACCATCGGCATGATCAGCACCGAGCAGATTAACCTGTTGGCACCCGACGCCGTGCTCATCAACTACGCACGCGAAACCATCATTGACGAGGACGCCGTCGACGCTGCCCTGCGCGAGGGCAAGCTGAGCTGGTTTAGCTGCGACTTTGCCACGCCCAAAACCGTCAAGATGCCCAACACGTTTATCACCACGCACTCGGGCGCCGGCACCGGCGAGGCCGAGGCCAACTGCGCCGATATGGCCATCAGCGAGCTCAAGGATTACCTGGAGAACGGCAACATCGCGCACAGCGTCAACTACCCCGCCTGCAGCATGGGCAAGGCGCGCGCCGCGAGCCGCATCGCCTGCCTGCACGCCAACGTGCCCAACATGATCGGCCAGATCACAGCCATCTTGGCCAAGGACAACGCCAACGTGCAGCGTATGACCAACGAGTCCGCCGGCGAGAACGCCTACACCATGTTCGACACCGACGAGCACCTGGACAGCAGCACCATCGAGGCGCTCAAGCAGATTCCGTCGATGTATCGCGTGCGCGTGATCAAATAGCGCCGGCTGATCTGACGGGCAGTTCCCCATGTGGCCTGCCCGTCACTGACATTGAATGCCCGCGGGGGCGCCTTTCGCATGAGAGGCGCCCCCGTTTCTGTGAGCACTCCATTAAATGCACCGAGCCGCTTCTTGGCATACAATCTGTATGTTGACCTAACTATCTGTGAGGTGCCTATGGTTGATACAGATTTTGCTTGGCGGCTTACGCAAGGACTCGTGCGGATCGACAGTTCCGACCCAGGTGCGTATGAGGGCGAGATTGAACGCTATATCAAAGCGTTGGTTGAGGAACAGTTGGCGCAGCTGAGCCATCCGGTACTCGATGCCGTGCAGATTGCAGAGCTCGAAGTACTCCCCGGGCGCCGCAACCTTATGGTCACCGTGCCGGGCCAAAGCGACGAGCCGCGACTCGTCTATATCTGCCATATGGATACCGTTACGCTGGGCGATGGCTGGGACGCGGACATTCCGCCGCTCGGGACGGTTGTGCGTAACGACAAACTCTATGGCCGTGGCGCCTGCGACATGAAGGGTGGCCTGGCCTGCGCCATTGCCGCACTGGTCCATACGCTCGAGCGCGTGGCGGCGGATGGCGCGCTACCCCGCCGCGGCTTTTCGCTCATCTGCTCGGTCGACGAAGAGGACTTTATGCGAGGCTCCGAGGCAGCCATCGATGCCGGCTGGGTCGGTTCGCGCGAATGGGTGCTGGACACCGAGCCCACCGACGGACAGATCCAGGTGGCGCACAAGGGGCGTACGTGGTTCGAGATTGAAATGGCTGGCGTGACGGCACACGCGAGCCAGCCTTGGAAGGGCGCCGATGCCGTCGCCGCCATGGCCGAGGCCGTCTGCGCGCTGCGCCATGCGTTCGCAGCGCTGCCCGAGCATGATGAGCTGGGGTCTTCGACCATCACGTTTGGCCAAATTGAGGGCGGATATCGCCCCTATGTCGTGCCCGACCGCGCCAAGGTCTGGGTCGATATGCGCCTGACTCCGCCGACCGATACGGCAGCCGCGAAGCGCATGGTAGAGCAGGCCATCGCCGTCGCCAAAGCCGCCATTCCCGGTTGCCATGGCAGCTACACCGTGACGGGCGACCGCCCCGCCATCGAGCGCGACCCGAACTCTCCCCTTCTAGCAGCGCTCAAGCGTGCCGCCGATGACGTGACGGACGCGGACACAACCGTCGGCTTCTTTACCGGCTACACCGACACCGCCGTCATTGCCGGCAAGACAGGTAACCGCAATTGCATGAGCTACGGTCCCGGGTCGCTCGCGCTCGCGCACAAGCCCAACGAATATGTGCCCCACGCCGATATCGTTCGCTGTCAGAACGTGCTCATCGCGCTCGCCGATAACGTGCTCTGGGACGCGAATGGGCAAGTTGGGGCATAATAAGCCGCGAACAAACCGACTCGTGCGTTAGGACCGCCCATGAAAGCATTTCCGTTTCCCTGCATCCGCCCGGCTCAGGACCGCGTGCTCGAGGCGCTGCCTGCAATGGGCAGCATCCTGAGCGGCAACGATGCTCTGCGCGGAGCCCTTGCCGATGGCCTGATGCTCAAGGACCCGGGTGCAGCGTATTACGTGTACGAATGCTCGGGCGAGCCGGGACGTGTGACGGGTGTCGTGGCGATCTGCCCGACGAGTGTACTTGCGGGCGGCAAGGGCGATGCCAGCGCCGACGTGGCCGCCGCCGCGCGCGCAATCGCCGAGCTCAAGGTGCAGCCGCGCCCCGTGTCGCTCGCCTACGAGGCCTCGCCCGTCATGGATATCATCTTGGGCGCCGCCAAAGAGGGCGCGTCGCTCTACGCCGTCACCGACCCCGCGGGCATTACGCACCGCGCGTGGGAGGTCAAGCGCGAGGACGCCGTCGGGGCCATCCGCGCTATGCTCGACCAAGCACCGGAGCCGGCACTGGCCGACGACCCCGCCTACGCCGCCGCTCTGACCGGGGCGTCGCAGCTGCTGGCCGATGAGGCCCGTGCCGCCGGAACGTACACCGGCAAGGAGCCGTTCAACTTTACCGTTGCCGTGCTCTTCCCCGCCGCGCCGGTCAGCGGCGCCGCACCGCAGGTTCCGACAGGTCTGCTCACGCACCAGGTCGCGCGGTTCTAGCAAGACCAGACCGTCCAGCACAAAAATCGGCAGCCCAACAAACAGGGGGCGGAGATGCAGCAGGTACATGCATCTCCGCCCCTTTTGCGTCGAGAAGTTATGCCGACGACCCGTGCCGCCGCGCTCGCGTTATCCGCGCTGCGGACCCGCAGTAGCCACGAGCGGTTCAAGCCCCAGCTCGCGCGCGTAGTCTTCCTGCGTAAAGACTTCGACCAGTTCAAACGTATCGGCCGCATCGTCAAACGCAAAATGCAGCACTGAGCAGTTGCCCGGCACGCGTTCGCGCTCGTCGGCCGCCGCGCCCCGCACGTGGTCCAAAAACTCCTTGATAGCCGAGCCGTGGCTCACCGCGAGCACGCACTCGTGGTCCGGACGTCGCATAAGATCGGTTATCGTCGCCGCCATGCGCTCGCGCACCTGCATCTGGCCCTCGCCGCCAAACTGACGATAGAAATCTCGCCACGGGCGCTCGGGCATAAGCATCACGCGCTCGGCCTCAAAGTCGCCAAAGAACCACTCACGCAGACCGTCCAGGCGCTCGTACGCCAAGCCCGGCCACAGGTTGGCGATAGTCTGCTCGGTGCGATGAAGTGTGGAGGTGTAGGCATGATCGGGTTCAATGCCGCGCGCACGCAAGAACATGCCGGCACGCGCCGCCTGGTCGCATCCCAGCTGCGTGAGCGGCGAGTCACTCCACCCCTGAATGATACGCTTGAGGTTGAATATCGTCTGTCCATGACGGACCAGATACAGATCTTTATTCATAGGGGTCCTTTCGTTCGTTACCAATCAAGGAGCGAAAACGCCCCGTCGCAATAGCCAAAATGAAGCACGGCGCCGTTGTCGGGTAGCTCCCCCTCGCCAGTCACATACTCAAGAAACTCCTGGCAGGCTGAGCCGTGGGAAACCGCCAGCACGCAGTCGTGCTGCGGCCTGGCCATGATGCGGGACAGCGCCGCGACCATGCGCGACTGAAGCTCACTTTCCGACTCGCCACCAAAGGCAACCGGATAATCACCCCAGGGCTGCGGCGGCATCTCGCGATTTGATGTGCCCTCCAGCGAGCCAAAATGCCACTCACGCAGGTCATCGACCAGCTCTATGGAACGGCCCTCGCCAACGATAAGCTCGGCCGTATGCCGCGCCCGGCCCAACGGCGAGGAATACACATGATCAAAGGCCACGCCACGCGCCGCAAACGCCGTACGCGCCGTCAGCGCCTGCTCGCGCCCGCGCGCCGTAAGCGGCGAATCGTGCCAGCCCTGCAAAATGCTCTGCACATTGAGCTCAGTCTGCCCATGCCGCACCAAATATAGATCTGCCACACACCCTCCCCTCGTACCACCACAAAGGGGACAGGCACCTTTGTGGTGGTTTACCGTCTGATCACGCCGCGGTGACGCTCAACTACACCAGTACGTCGACAAGCGAGCGCTTGGGTACGTGGTGCACCTGCGCCTCGTCGCGCCAATAATTGATGGAGCCGTCGGGGTTGGAATCGATCGCATCGATCACCTGTGTCTCGGTCGGAACGCCAAACGCCATGATCAGCTTGAGCTCATACTTGTCGTTATCGAGCCCCATGGCATCGATCGCGTGGGGCGTAAAGGCCTTGAACATACAGGCTGCCACCTCGGGCGTGGCGCTGCGGGCGGCGAGCATCATCGTCTGCGCGGCAATGCCCGTGTCGACCTCGGTAATGGGAGCGGCGGGCTTGCCCGAAACGGCGCGCTCGGCCAGAATCGCGATGTAGCCGGTCGGGCGCTCGCCCTCGGCAGGACCCGGCCAATCCTTAAGCGCGCCGGCCCACGCAAGCTCATCAAATACACGCGCGCAATCCTCGGCACCGCTCACCACATGAAAACGAAGACGCTGAGCATTGGCGCCACACGGAGCCAGGTGCGCCAGTTCCGCCAGCTCGAGCAAAAACTCGCGCGGCACGCGCATGGACTCGTCAAATCGGCGGCACGTGCGGGCGCGGCGGACCAGCGCGTCAAACGTGTCCAGGCCGAGCTTTTCGCAACCTTGCTTTGCCATCGACTCCGCGCTCGACGGCGCCGCGGGAACTGTTTCGTTCATAGGGACCCCCAATTTCGGGCAATTGTTCTTAGGAAAATCTAACCTAAAACGTAGGCAATAACGAACAGGGCCGCAATGTTCTACACCTGTTGAATAGAAAATCGCGACGCGGGGAACAACGGAAACAATTCGGGGCCTTTGGGTTACGTTTCACCCTCCCGGCGACCCATACGTCAGCGCCTTTAGGCGATACTGGTCGTAACGATCAAGGCTTACGCCGCACGGAAAGGAGACATTATGGGCATCTTTAAGAATGATGACCAAAAATCGAGCCAGTTTGGATTTGACGAGAAAAGCATGGCAGGCAAGGCCGTCAAGGCCGTGCGCTGGATTTACGCCATCACGGGCGTCTTGGCGCTCGTCGCCGGCATCGCACTGCTGTTTGCGCCCGCCAAGTCCCTCGTCTTCTTAACGACCGTCTTGGGCTTCTACTTTGTGATCACGGCCGCGATCAGGCTGTTTACCGCTGTTTTCGAGCCACTGCTGCCCACCGGCTGGCGCGTGACGAGCATCATCTCCAACCTACTCATTATCTTGGGCGGCGTCATAATCCTGCGCAACCAGGCCTTCTCGACCGCGACGCTCACCACGATGGTGGTTATCGTGGCCGGCTTTGGCTGGATCGTCGAAGGTGTCATGTCCATTCTGGAGTCCGAGCTTTCGTCCAACCGTGCCCTCGCCATCCTGAGCGGCGCGCTCTCCATCATCGCCGGCATGTTCGTGTTTATCTATCCGCTGTGGTCGGCCAAGATGCTCGTCATCTTTAGCGGCGCCGCACTGCTGGTGTTTGGCGTAACGCTGATTGTTCGCGCTATTCAATTTGGCAAACTGGTGCACTAGATGCCGCGAACGCTCTTTATTGATGCAGACGCCTGCCCGGTCACGCGCGAGTCGATTGACTGCGCGCGGCGGGCGGGCGTCGCCGTCGTTATCGCCGGCAACAGCACACAGAACCTGGAACGCCACATTCGCCGCGACGATCCGCGCGACGTCGAGCATGCGCGACGCGGATTTTGGGTCACGACGCTCGATGTGAGCGTGGGCGCCGACAGCGCCGACTTTGCCATTGTCGAACGCCTGCAGGCGGGCGACG
Source organism: Collinsella sp. (assembly GCA_018368055.1). Lineage (GTDB taxonomy): Bacteria > Actinomycetota > Coriobacteriia > Coriobacteriales > Coriobacteriaceae > Collinsella. The sequence goes on from JAGZFB010000023.1 coordinate 12,796, forward strand.
TAGTCGTGACGCAGGACATTGGCTTGGCGAGCATGGTGCTCGGGCGCGATACCGCCGCCATCGGCGTGCGCGGGCGCGTCTACGATAAGGCGACCATCGACATGCAACTGTTTATTCGCCACGAGGAAAAGAAGGTGCGCCGCGCCGGCGGTCGCACTCGCGGTCCGGCGGCATTTACCAGCGAAGACCGGGCCCGCTTTAAGCGCAACCTCACCGAGCTGCTGCGCTAACCAAGGTAGATTTTTGGGACGTGCCTAAAAATCTACCTTTTTGTTTTGGCAGCGGGGAATGCCCTGGTCACAGGGGTAGATCGTAAGACATGTCCCAATAATCTACTTAAAGGCCAACGGCGGATAGGATGAGGCCCCAGCCGGCACCGATGACGTACATCATGATCAGGAACAGGACGTTTTCGCGGGCGCTGCGGTTGGTGCGGAACAGCACCAGGTAGCCCACACCAGCAGAGATGAGCGTGCCGGCGAGCATCGGGGCCAGCTGCAGCGCGCCTTCCAGGTACAGTTGTGTGATGACGACGCTGGCCGAGCAGTTGGGAATCAGGCCGACAAGCGCCGAACCCAGGACGGCGAGCGTCTCGTTGCCACGCAGGAACTGCTCGATCGCGGACTCGCCGAAGGTCTCGAGCACGGCGACCAGAATCAGCGTCACCAGAAAAATGAATACCGATACCTGCACGGTGTGCGAGATGGCGCTGCGAATAATCGACAGGAGGGGCGCGCCCTCGTGAGAGCGGGAGTGACCGTGGCCATCATGGTGTTCATGCTCGTCCTCATGACCGTGATCGTGGCCATGTCCGTGTTCGTGCTCGTCCTCGTCTTCATCGCAACCGCAATGGTCGCGCTCGCACAGCTCATGGATGTGATCGGCGCTCACGCCCGCCTCGGCCACCTCGTCGATGATGTCACCGCCAGTGTGGTCGTCGTGCGCGCAGTTCACGTGGGCCGGGTTGGCCGCGGTTCCCAGCACGGTACGGCGAATCGCCGCATGCGCGCGAGCGTTACGACGCAGGCCGCGAATGGCGGCGTCCACGATAAAGCCCGTGACCAGCGCGATCAGTGCCTTCGAAGCCAAAAGCATCGCCATGGTCTGCACGGGCACCTGCTCGGCGAGCAACAGCGGCAGCATCTCATCGGAGGTCGAAAGGAACACCGCCACCAACGTGCCCAAGGTCACGACACGACCGGCGTACAGCGTTGCCGCCATGGCCGAAAAGCCGCACTGCGGCACCATACCCAGCAACGAGCCAACCACGGGACCTGCGGCGCCGGCGCGCTTGATGGCCCCGTTAACGCGGTCGCCCGCGACGTGCTCAAGTGTCTCGAGGGCCAGATACGTCACCAACAAAAACGGCACAAGCGAGAGCGTGTCCTTGCCGGCGTCGAGCAGAATATCAATCAGCAAATCCATGACGGATGGAACCTTTCGTGTCTTTCGGCAGCATTGTAAAAGTCCTAGCGGTCAACTAGGGTATTGTAGTAGACCTAGGCGTGGTGCCAATAGTTGCCCATGGTAAACTATCATCTCGCCACATCTTAATGACCCTGAGCCGCACGACGCGGCCCATCCAAGGAGAAGTTATATGAACGTTTCACAAGCACTCGAATACGAGCGCCAGCCGTTTATTCCCATGTTTATCTATGGCGATCACGGCGCCATGGAGTCCGAGCGCCAGAAGGGCGAAGAGGCCCTCAAGGTGCTCGAGACCGAGTACTTTACCGCCGAGGGCGACCCCAGCTTCGACTTTGCCACCGTGCGCGACCTGGCTGACCGCAACCGCGACCTGTGCGACCAGATTGGCGAGGCACGCCTGCGCAACGTGACGCCCGCGACGCTTTCGCGCGGCCTGTCCGATGCCGACACCTGCGCCGCCATCGGCAAGATGCAAAAGCGCACCGCCGCGTCCGTTATGCGCGAGATCCGCGGCGACCGCGACGCGCTCGGCGTCGCCTACGCTCGCAAGCCCATCCAAGGCACGGTGCTGGGCATCGACATCGAGACCACCGGTCGCGCGCCCGAGCGCGGCTACATCATCAACGTGGGCTGGGAAATCATGGACCTCACCAGCGACGCCGTGCCGCATGACGCCGAGGCGCATTACTGCGGCCTGCCCGACATCTACCGCGGCGAGGATGTGCCGTTGTCGAATATCCACCATATCACCTGGGACGACATCGACGGCAAAAAGCCGTTCCGCGAGAACAAGGAACTGCAGAAGCAGCTGCTCAAGCTTATGAAGAAGTACCCGTACATGGCGCATAACGCCGCGTTCGAGGACAGCTGGTTCAAAATTCATCTGGACGGTTACGCCGAGGCACGCCGCGCCGGCAAGATCATCGTCATCGACTCGCGCCAGATCTGCCGCAGCCTGGATGCCGACGTCCGCTCGCTCCCCCGCGAATCCGCCCCCGCCGCGCTCGAGAACTGGGCGCGCCGCCGTGGAACCCTCGCCGCCGACGCCAACGAGCAGCATCTGGGCCTGGACGACACCGACCTCATGCTCCGCACCGTCCAAGCCGAGTTCAACCTCAAGAACCTATTCGCCAAGTAGAAACGCCTGCGACAAACCCCGGCGTAGATCACGAGCGGTCTCGCAGCGGGAAACCCCGCAGTGGGGCCGCCCTACGTTCCACAGATAGATTTGCCATCACAAATTCTGAACACTCATTGCGAACGATTTCGGCCAATTCCCGACACGTAATTCGTTGTCGGATGGTGATGCGTCGATATCAAATGTGCGGCAATTGAGTATTTATATGCTATAGCTAAGCTGCGAAAACTTTTATTTAGGGCATACCAACTCATAATTGCGTCAAGCTTTTGGACAGCATTTGGTTAGACCTCTAAAACGGCTTTTCCACTCAGCGCCGTCAACACGGCATTAGCTGACACGATATATATCATGAGTATCGTATTGTCACATACCACTGCAAAAGCGGTCTACCAGGCCGCGCATTCGGTGTCTGCGAAAGGCATCGAGTCCTGTAGCCCTGCCGCGATTTACGGATCATGTCCCACCGGAACGTTCCTTGACGCAGCCGCAGAATGGCTCACCAAACATGATGTTTCCCTCGACACAAATGATTCCCTCGAGGTGATGGTGTTTGATCGCAGGAATGCGCGCTATGCAATGAACTGTCAATGCCACGTTTCTTCAAAACGATTCTCGAACTCACGCTTTATAGAGCTCAAAGATGGCATCTTCATTGTTGGCGTTGAGCTTTGCGCACTTCAGGCCGCCACCTATCTTTCTTTTCGCGAACTAGTGGAGTACTACTTTGAACTGTGCGGCGCTTATTCCCTTGGAACCGACTCTTCCACCTCCTATACCGAGCGTTTCGCGCTCACCTCGACCGAGAGGTTAAAGCAGTTCTTTAATTCCATTACCAGATGCGACGGTCTGGCCCTTGCCCGAAAGGCGATCCAATGTGTGCGCGACGGATGCCGGTCTCCTATGGAAACAGCCTTTGTCATGATGTTAACGCTGCCCAAAAGCGAAGGAGGGCTTGGTATTAAGGGAATTGAGACCGATTACGAGGTGCAGGTCACCACTGCCGCAAAGAATCTCACGAGACGCAAAAAGTTCTTTATGGATGCGTATCTAAAGAAATCTCGCACAGACATTGAATACAACGGTTTTTATCATGACGCGGAAGAAGACCGCGCCATCGATGAGGAGCGCAAGAATGCACTTGCGTCCATGGGGTACGGAATCATCACCGTCAGCCGTTATTCCTTTATGCATGCCAGCTCTTTTGTTAGGGTCATGGAAGCAATCCAGCGGAAAGAGGGCGTACGCCCCTCGCGTCTGCCAAAAGACTTTCAAATCATGCAAGAGGACCTGAGACAGTTTGTGCTCAGAAGGTTTATAGAAGAGAAAAAGCGAATTCAGAAGCAGCTTCGCCAGGATTCCGAAGAGCGTCAACGAATCGACCTCGAAAAAGCAACGCTCGAAGGCATCACGCTGGATGACCCGACAATTAATGAAGTTCCGGCAATCGATGACATGCAGACTGTCGAATCCGACAGCCCATCATTTGCCCAAACAAGCAGCCTCGCGCCCGAGGGCAGGGTCTTCGGGGCCGGAGACTAGGCCGGCTAACAAGGTGGGTACCCTAGCGACGTGCAAAATTGCGAGTATTCAGCAGGGTCGGGTGTCTATCACCCTCGAGTGGATCCAAATGTGAAGCGAAATCACTCTTGCGTGAGAGCGTTAGGCAACATTTGAGGAAGAACTCATCGGATTAACACCCTAAGATAACTCTTGAACTGCATTATATGACCTGCAATAAATTAGCGGACCCCTATAGTTGCAGAATACTCCATTTTTTGCACGGCACGAGGGTACCTACCTTGGCATCGACTATCAAAAAACGCTCAGTCCGGGATCTCGTCCACTATTCCCCATCATTTTGTACAACGAATTACCTGAACGTCATTGACATATGAACATGCACTCATATAATCGAAAGTAAATTATATGAGCGCATGTTCATATGAAAGGATATTGCAATGAGCATCCGCGTTGATGAAACGAAACTCGACATCGAGGCCACCGAACCCGCGATCCCGACCACCTGCTCGCCCGAGGACCTTCCCGACGAGGAGCTTCTCTACGACCTCGCCGACCTGTTCAAGGTCTTCAGCGACACCACGCGCATCAAGATCCTTTACGCCCTCATGGGCCGCGAGCTCTGCGTGGCAGACATCGCCGAAGCGACCGAAACCTCGCAGTCCGCGGTGTCGCACCAGCTGCGCACACTCAAGCAGTCGCACCTGGTTAAATTCCGGCGCGACGGGCGCAATATCCTATACTCGCTCGCCGACGACCACGTCTACACCATGCTCAACCAGGGCATGAGCCATATCTGCGAATAGCAACCAACCACGGTACCAGCGCGGCCTGCACCCAAGCCGCAAAAACGGGAAAGGAACCCACCATGAAAAAGCAGTACAAGCTCGATGAGATCGATTGCGCCAACTGTGCGCGCGAGCTTCAGGACGAGCTGGCCAAGCTCGAGGGCGTCAAATCCGTGTCCGTCAACTTTATGACCCAGAAGCTGACGCTCGAGGCCGATGATGCTGAGTTCGACGAGGTGCTCAACCGCGTTGTTGAGTTTACGGCCGACGCCGAGCCGGACTGCGAGATCATTCTCTAGCCCAGGTTTACGCCAACCTGCAAGGCCGCGCTTGCCGCGGCCTTTGCTCGCGAAATTATATGAACGAGTGTTCATTCATTCAAATGGGAGGATACGAGTCATGGCTACCGCCGACCCCAAAAAGAAAAAGAAGAAGCGCAAGAAAAAAGAATCACTCGAGCATAAGCGCAACCGCATCCTGGTAGCGCTGGGCATTTTTGCCGTGGTGTACGCCCTCGATGAGCTCGGCACCCTCACTGCCGCATTCGGCACCCCGGGCGACATCTACGCCAGCTTTGTGCTGTTCCTCGTGCCGTTTTTGATTGCCGGCTACGACGTACTGCAAAAGGCATTCAATAACATCCGCCGCGGCAAGGCCTTCGACGAGAGCTTCCTCATGGCCGTCGCGACCATCGGCGCGTTTGCCATGGTGCTCTTCCCCGATACCGACCCGCACATGGCCGAAGGCGCCGCCGTCATGCTGTTCTACCAGGTCGGCGAGCTGTTTCAGGCGTACGCCGTGGGCAAGAGCCGCAAGTCGATCAGTGCCATGATGGACATCGCGCCCGACTACGCTAACGTCGAGCAGCCCGACGGCACACTCGAGCAGGTCTTCCCCGATGACATCGCCGTCGGCACCGTGATCGTGGTCAAGCCCGGTGAGCGCGTGCCTATCGACGGCGTCATCGTCGAAGGCGAAACCCAGCTCGACACCGCCGCACTCACGGGCGAGTCAGTTCCCCGCCCCGCCAAGTCCGGCGACGACATCATCAGCGGCTGCATCAACATGACGGGTCTCATCCACGTGCGCACCACCAAGCCATTTGGCGAGTCCACCGTCGCGCGCGTCCTGGAGCTCGTAGAAAACGCCAGCGAAAAGAAGGCGCGCACCGAGAACTTCATCACGCGCTTCGCCCGCGTCTACACGCCCGCCGTCACCGGCGCTGCCGCGGTGCTCGCGCTTGGCGGCGGCTTGGTCACCGGCGCCTGGTCCGACTGGATCCTGCGCGGCCTGACCTTCCTGGTCGTCAGCTGCCCGTGCGCGCTCGTGATCAGCGTGCCGCTCAGCTTCTTTGGCGGCATCGGCGGCGCATCCAAACTAGGCGTTCTCATCAAGGGTTCTAACTACCTCGAAACGCTCGCCGACGTGGACACCGTCGTCTTCGACAAGACCGGCACGCTCACCAACGGCACGTTTTCGGTCGTGGCGGTGCACCCCGAGTCTGGCTATACCGAGCAGTCGTTGCTCGAGGTCGCAGCCCTTGCGGAGTCGTTCTCCGATCACCCCATCGCGCAGTCCGTGCGCGCCGCCTACCATGGCGAGGTCGACCCCAAGCGCGTAAGCGACTCCACCAACGACGCGGGCCATGGCGTGACGGCAACCATCGACGGCAAGCACGTCGTCGTTGGCAATGCCAAGATGCTTGCTGCGGCCGGTATCGACGCTCCCAATTGCGAGGTTGTCGGCACAATTCTCCACGTGCTCGTTGACGGCGTGTACGCCGGCCACATCGTGATTGCAGACACCGTTAAGGCCGATGCCGAGCAGACGATCCGCGACCTGCACGCCGCCGGCGTCAAGCGCACCGTCATGCTCACGGGCGACCGCGAGGAAGTGGCTGCTGCGGTGGCCAAGCAGCTGGGGCTCGACGAGTTCCACGCGCAGCTGCTGCCGGGCGACAAGGTCGAGCGCGTCGAGGCATTGCTGGCAGCCGAATCGGGCAAGGGCAAGCTCGCCTTTGTCGGCGACGGCATCAACGATGCGCCCGTGCTCACCCGCGCGGACGTTGGCATTGCCATGGGCGCTATGGGTTCCGACGCCGCGATTGAGGCCGCCGACGTTGTGCTCATGGACGACAAGCCGTCCAACATTTCCCGCGCGATCCGCGTGGCACGAAAGACCATGGCGATTGTCTGGCAGAACATCATCTTTGCGCTGGGTATTAAGTTGCTGATTCTGGTGCTTGCGGCACTGGGCATCGCCAACATGTGGCTTGCCGTGTTCGGCGACGTAGGCGTGGCGATCATCGCCATCCTGAACGCCATGCGCGCGATGGGTGTCAAGAACCTGTAGCGTTCGTGGGCTGTCCGGCCGGGACCGGGCTTGGTTTTGAAAACGTCCTCGCGCATGAGGCCCGTCTTTCCTGCTCCTGCGGAGCAACGGAAAGACGGGTCTCATGCTGCGGAATGTTTTCAAAACCAAGCCCGGTCCCGGCCTGCGTTGACACAGCTGGCGGTTCTTGGGCATCGCTTGCTGGTGGGGTTCCTTGTCTGAGTTGGACTTAGTTGGTGGGACCACTCGTCTCGGTCGCTGTCCCGCACCGTTCCGGCGCGGGAGGCGCGCCGCTGCGGGAGTGCTAGTCGGTCATTGTTGGCGCCGAAGCACCGTCCCGCCCCAGCATCGATCTTAGCTTCTCAAAGCTCTCCTCGCTCAGGCAGTGCTCCATGTGGCAGCCCTCTTGCGACGCGACCTCAGCCGAAACACCCGCATCCTCCAGCAGCCCCACGAAAAAGCAGTGACGCTCCCACATTTGACGAGCGACCTCCAGACCACGCTCCGTCAGATGAACATCTCGCTTGCCCATTTCGACGTAGCCGTTGTTCTCCAACGTCGCCATAGCTTTTGAAACGCTTGCCTTAGTTACGCCAAGGTACTCTGCAACATCAATCGAGCGCACGATGCCCTGACGTTGCGACAGAACGTAGATCGATTCGAGATAGTCTTCTCCGGATTCACGCAGGGCCATGGGCCGCCTTTCGCGATGATTGCTAGTTAGCCGTTGGATACTTTCCACGGCTTACTTTACCGCAAAAGTTGCCCATGTCTTACTACTTTGCCTAAAAGTTAGCCGTGTTTCACAAAACGAGCGGGACGAAAACAAAATGGGAACACGCCCCGCAAGGAGTGTCCCCAAGTGCCGGGTCGCAGCTACACGAGTCCAAAGTGCTTCGCGGCGTTGTAGATGCCGTCATCGTCTACGGCGGTCGTAACGTAGGTCGCTGCGGCCTTCACAGTCTCCTGCGCGTTGCCCATGGCCACACTAGTGCCCACGGCGGCAAACATCGACAGGTCGTTCTCGCCGTCGCCAAAGGCAATCGCCTCGCTCGCGTCGATGCCCAGGCGCTCCAGCGTCGCCGCCACGCCCAGGTCCTTGCCGCCGTTAGCGGGAATAATGTCGCAGAACAGATCACACCAGCGCGTGGTGAGCGAATGCGACACGGCGTCGGTCACGATATGTTCCTCGGCCGGGTCCACAAAGGCGCAGAACTGGTAGACCGGTGCGTCAAAGGCGTGCTCAAACGGCTCCTCGTGGTAGACGATTCCCGCGTTGCTGCCAGCCGTCACCACGCGCTCGGACAGGCGGTTCACAAACGAGTTCTCGCCCTGCATGCACAGCGAGTCGTAGCGCCCCTGCGCCACCTGGTCCACAATCACCGCGACGTCGTCCGGATCGATCGGGCAGCTGCGGTAAACCCCCTCGGCATCAAAGCAGTGCTGGCCCGAAAGCGTAATGTACGCATCCCAGCCCAGGTCGAACAGCCAGTCCGGCATCTGGTAGGTCGGACGGCCCGTGGCGATCACGCACGCAATCCCCTGCTCGCGAAAGCTGTCGAGCACCTGCTGCGCCGACGCCGGAATCCGGTGGGTCTTAAAGCTCAGCAGCGTACCGTCGATATCGAAAAACGCGGCTTTGATCATCCTCGTCTACTCCTCGCCCTCGAGCTTTTCGCTCGCCTCGAGCCACGCCATCTCCAGCTCGTCCATGGCGGCGTGAGCCTCGTCGATCTTTGCCTGCTGCTCGCCGAGCGCCGTGTAGTTGGTGGGATCGACCTGGGCCATCGCGGCCTCGGCTTCCTCCACGCGAGCGCGCTGCGTTTCCATCTTGCGCTCGAGCGAGCTCACCTCGCGGCGGAGCTTCTGGCGCTCGGCGTTGGAAAGGCCATTGGGCTGACCGCTCGCCTTGGGCTTTTCGGCCGCAGCTGCCGCGGCACCGGTGTCGAACGTGCCGGTCTTGGCGCTCGGTGCACCCACGGGCTCGCCCTCGGCGGTAGCGTTGCACAGGCGCAGGTACTGGTCGACGCCGCCGGGCATATGCGTCAGATGGCCATCGAGCAGTGCCCACTGCTGGTCGGTCACGCGCTCCATCAAAAAGCGGTCGTGCGTCACCAGAATCAGCGTGCCCGGCCAGCCGTCCAGCAGGTCCTCGACAATCGCGAGCATGTCGGTATCCAAGTCGTTACCGGGCTCGTCCAGGATGAGCACGTTGGGCTCGTCCAGGATTGTCAGCAGCAGCGACAGGCGACGGCGCTGGCCGCCCGAAAGATCGCCGATGCGGCTCCAGAGCTGCTGCGTCGTAAAGCCCAGACGCTCGCAGAGCTTCTCGGGCGAAGTCTCCTTGCCGTCGATGACGTAGTACTTCTTATAGTTGCTGAGCACCTCGCGAATCGTGTCGCCCATGTAGGGCTCGAGCTCCTCGAGCTGCTGCGACAGCACGCCAAAGCGCACTGTCTGGCCGATCTTTACACGGCCGCGCGTGGGTTCAATCTTGCCCTGGATCACGTCGAGCAAGGTCGACTTGCCAGCGCCGTTCTCGCCCAAAAGACCATAGCGGTCGCCCGCACCAATGAGCCAGGTCACATCGGTGAGCACCTGCTTGGGAGCGCCATCGGTATCCGCATAGCCGGCATCCACGTCGATGACATCGATGACCTGCTTGCCCAGGCGGCTCACCGCCAGACGTTTGAGCTCCAGCTCGTCACGCACGGGCGGCACGTCGGCGATCAGCTCGCGAGCGGCATCAACACGAAACTTGGGCTTGGTGGAACGCGCCTGGGCGCCGCGGCTCAGCCACGCGAGCTCCTTGCGCGCCATGTTGCGACGGCGCTCCTCGGTAACCGCGGCCATGCGGTCGCGCTCCACGCGCTGCAGGATATATGCGGAGTAACCGCCCTCGAAGGGATCGACCTGGCCGTCGTGGACCTCCCACATACTGGTGCAGACCTCGTCCAAGAACCAGCGGTCGTGCGTGACCACGAGCATCGCGCCCTGGCCGCGCTGCCAGCGGGCCTTTAAGTGACGCGCGAGCCAGTTGATGGTGCGCATGTCCAGGTGGTTGGTGGGCTCGTCGAGCATGAGCACGTCATAGTCGCCGATCAGCAGGCGCGCGAGGTCCACGCGACGGCGCTGGCCGCCCGAAAGCTCGCCCACCGTGCCCTCCCAGGGCACATCGCTAATAAGGCCGGCCAGAATCTGGCGCGTACGCGGGCTCGAGGCCCACTCGTATTCAGGCGTGTCACCGACGACGGCATGATGCACGGTGTCGGTATCGACCAGGTTATCCTTTTGGCCGAGCAATCCAATCGTCGTGCCGCGGCGGTGCGTCACGCGTCCGTCATCGGGCTCCAGCGTGCCGGCGAGCACGCTCAGCAGCGTCGACTTGCCGTCGCCGTTTTTACCGACAATACCAATGCGGTCACCCTCGCCCACGCCGAGCGTCACGCTATCGAAAATATGCTTGGTGGGAAACTCTAGGCTGACGGAATCGCATCCCAAAAGAATCGCCATATGCCCTGCTCCTTCGTAGAAATTCAACGTTGTCCATGATAGCAGCGAAAGGGCGGGCCGCACACGACACAAAAAGGCGGGCCATCTCCCACAAGAGATGACCCGCCTCTCCAATCAGTCCCGTGGCGACCGTGGCCACCGCGGGCCTCAAGCATGTCCCGGACTAGGAGAACATGCCGGTGAGGTAATCATTCAGCCGCTTGTCCTTGGGCCGTTGGAAAATCTCGTCAGTCTCGTCGTACTCGACCATATCGCCCATGTAGAAGAACGCCGTGCGGTTGGACACACGCGACGCCTGCTCCATGTTGTGCGTCACGATGACGATGGCGCGGTCGGCAACGATCGACGACATGAGGTCCTCGATCGCCAGCGTCGAGATGGGGTCGAGCGCCGAGCAGGGCTCGTCGAACAAGATCACGTCGGGGTTGAGCGCCAGCGTGCGCGCGATGCACAGGCGCTGCTGCTGACCGCCCGAAAGCGCATGGGCGCTCTTGTCGAGCTTGTCCTTGACCTCGTCCCACAGCGCCGCGCCGCGCAGGCTCTCCTCGACCATGCGGTCGAGCTCGTCGCGGTCGGTGATGCCGTGGCGCTTAGGCGCAAACGTGATGTTGTCGCGAATGGACTTGCGGAACGGGTTGGGCTGCTGGAACACCATGCCAATGGAACGGCGCAGCTCGTAGGTGTTTTCGGTCTTGGTGTTCACGTTGCGCCCGCGATAGTTGATCTCGCCCTCCACGCGGCAGCCGCGAATCTCGCGATTCATGAGGTTGAGGCTACGCAAGAAGGTCGACTTACCGCAGCCCGAAGGCCCAATGAGCGCCGTGATCTCGCCCTTGTGGAAGTCGAGCGACGTATTGTGCAGTGCATGGTGGTCGCCATAGTACACGTTGACGTCCTTGGTGGAGAGCACGACCTCGTCGCTCACGGCCTTGCCGCTCACGCGCACGCGCTTCTCGCTCTCCCCCACGCTCGACAGGAAGTCCTGGGTCTCGGACGATGCCGCTTCGGTTGCGGGCGTTGCATTCATCTCGCTCATTCGGCCGTCATCCTTCTTGCCAGTTGCTTGCCCACGATACGGGCGACTACGTTAAACAGCAGCACGCAAATCATCAGCAGCGCCGCGGTGCCCCAAACAATCTGCTGGGCCTCGGGGCTGCCCTCGCCATAGATCTTGTAGATGTGCACGGCGAGCGACTCGCCGGGACGGAACACGTTCCAAGCGCAGGTGGGGCTCGACAGGTTAAAGCTCAAGAAGTTCAGGCGAACCGGCGAGCTCATACCCGAGGTAAAAAGCAGTGCTGCGGCCTCGCCAAACACGCGACCGGCCGAAAGCACGATGCCCGTCACGATGGCAGGCATGGCCTCGGGGATCAGGATGTGCAGCGTGGCCTCCCAGCGAGTGAGGCCCATGGCCAGGCACGCATCGCGCTGGGCCTGCGGCACGTCCTCGAGCGCCTGCTGGATCACGCGCACCAGGATGGGGATGTTGAACATGGTGAGCGCGACGGCGCCGGAGATGATGGAGTACTTCCAGCCCAGCTGCACCGAGAACACCAGAAAACCGAACATGCCGACGACGATGGAAGGCAGCGAGGACAACGTCTCGATGGCGGTGGAGGCGATGTCGCGGATGGGTCCGTCCGGCGCGTACTCAACCAAAAAGACCGCTCCGCCCAGGCTGATGGGCACCGAGATGATCAGGGTGATCAGCAGCAGGTAGAACGAGTCGAACAGCTGGTAGAGCACGCCGCCCTGCGTTCCGTTGGCGCGCGACGGCTCCGTGAGAAAGCCCGGCTGGAACAGCGTCGAGATGCCCTCGAACAGGATATAGGCCACCATGGAGACGACGATGAGCATGACGATGGCGACGATCGCCGTCAACACGCCCGTGGCGAAGCGGTCCTGCTTTTGGACACGCCCGAGCCTCGCCTCGTCGATGTGGATACGCGTGCTAGCCACGAGCCTTCGCCCCCTTGCGGCCGATAAGGTGGATGATCAGGATGAAGATGAGACTCATGCCCATCAGCAGCAGGCCGAGCGCCCACAGAACATCGTCTTGGGCCGAGCCCTCGGCATAGACTGCCATGGACGTGGTGAGCGTGGTGGTGATGGTCGAAGCCGGCGACAGCAGCGACGTCGGCATGGCCTCGATGCCGCCGATGACCATGCGCACGGCGAGCGTCTCGCCAAAGGCGCGGGTCATGCCCAAGATAACCGCGGTCATGAGCGACGGCATGGCGGACTTGAGCACCACGTGCCAGATGGTCTGCCAGCGGGTGTAGCCCAGCGCGAGCGAGCCCTGGCGGTAGCCGTCGGGCACGGCGCGCAGGCCATCGACCGAAAGCGTGGTCATCGTCGGCAGAATCATGACCGCCAGCACGATGGCGCCGGGCAAGATGCCCAGGCCCGTGCTCACGTGGAAAACGCTCTTCATAAGACCGACGACCACGTGAAAACCGATCAGGCCAAAGACGACCGAGGGGATGCCGGTCAAAAGCTCAATGAGCGGCTGAAAGATCTTAGAGCCAAACTTAGGGCTAATCTCGACCGCAAAGATGGCAGAGCCGATGGCGATGGGCAGCGCGATAAGCGTGGAGAGCACCATGACCGCAAACGAGGTGACAATCAGGGGCAGGGCGCCGGTATAGGGCAGGCCGTTTTCGGCTGTGTTGGCCAGGTCCCACTTGGTGCCGGTGAAAAACTCGACGACCGAGACGCCGTCCTTGACAAAAGCCGAGAGGCCCTTTTGGGCGACCATAAAGATGAGCGCGGCAACGACAAGCGTCACGAGCGCTACGCACGCGCCCGTGACGCCCAGGCCCACGTTCTCAAGGTCGCGCTTTGGCAGCTGTTTTGCCATTGCAAACCTTTCCGGGGCGATTACTTATTTAGCAGAGACCTTGCCGCTGGCGTCCTTGACGACCTTCATGGCAGAGACGGGGATGAAGCCCTGCTCCTCGACGAGCTTGCCCTGGACGTCGTCGGAAAGCATGAACTCCAGGAAGGCCTTGGTGGCCTCGTCGGCGTCCTTGGAGCAGTACATGTGCTCGGTAGCCCAGATCTTGAAGGAGTCATCAGTGACATTCTTGCTCTTGGGCTCGACGCCCTCGACCTTGATGGCGTTGAACTTGGAGTCATCGAAGTGCGAGAAGTCGAGGTAGGAGATGGCGTTATCGGTGCTGCCCATCTGAGTCTGGACGTCGCCGGACTTGTCGAGCTCGGCGCCGCCCTTAAAGTCGACGGTCTCGTCGCCAAAGACGGCGGCCTCGAAGGTGGCGCGGGTACCGGAGCCGGCCTTGCGGTTGAGGACGACGATGGTGGCGTCGTCGCCGCCGACCTCCTTCCAGTTGGTAATCTGACCGGAGAAGATACCCTTGAGCTGCTCGAGGGACAGGTCGTCGACCTTGACGTTCTTGGAGACGACGGGGCCCATGCCCACGACGGCGACCTCGTGGTCGACGAGGTTCTTGACTTGATCGGCCTCAAGCTTGGTCTCGGCGAAGACGTCGGAGTTGCCGATGGTGACGGTGCCGGCGGCGACAGCGGTCAGGCCCTTGCCCGAACCGTTACCCGAGCCGGAGACGGAGACATCGGGGTTGGCGTCCATGAACTTCTCGGCAGCGGCCTCGACGAGAGCCTGGAACGAAGAGGCACCGTCGTAGGTCACCTCGCCGGAGACGGACTCGGCAGCAGCGGCGCTACCCTTGTCGGCGGCATCGGATGCGCCGGAGCCGCCGCACCCAACGAGACCGAGACCGACGATGCTGGCAAGACCACCAGCGAGGCCGAGGAACTGACGACGAGAATAAGCCTGATCGAGCATGATCTTCCTTTCATACATGCGATTCGCGGGCACCCTGCCCGCTTTGCTGTTTGGAAAGATACGGCCTCGATCGGGCAGTGCCCGCGCCAACTGCGGTTTTTTACGGGCATCTGATAGACCCTTACCGCAAGCGCAGCACGGCCTTTACAAACGAATAACAAACCCGCCGCCAAACATGGCCAGCCTTTTACACCAATAAAAACAAAGTTGCGGTGAAATAGTTCCTGCTTGGCCATCAAATGGCCCATTCTAGGAACTATTCCACCGCAACTTAGATTGGGAAACCGCGAGACCTTAAAGCTCTAATTCATTCAAACGGAGGATCGCAACAATATAGATCTTGAGCGCCTGTTTAAGCTGTTCCTCGTTGGCGCACTCGTTGGGGCCGTGCATCTGGCCGCCCCATGCGGGCAGCTCCAGGCCGGTCTCCTCGGGGCCAAACGAGACGGCGCGGGCAAAGTTGCGCGCGTACGTGCCGCCGCCCATGGCAAAGGGCTCGGCATGCTTGCCGGTGAACTCGTTGTAGGTATCGATAAGCGCCTTCACGGCCGGATCGTCGGCAGACACCGAGAACGGCACCTTCGCACGACCCACACGGCACGTCACGCCAAAACGGCCCACGAGCGGCTCGAGCTGCTCGCGGATGGTATCGGCACTCGTGCTGTCGGGGAAGCGCACGTCGATGACCTGCTCGATATGGCCATCCGCCACACGGATGACGCCAGCGTTGCAGGTAAGCGGGCCAAACGCTGGGCTCGTCGCGTCGATACCCAGGCCGCGACCATAGGCATCCGCATGCACAAAGGCCAGGAACTTGACGAACTCGTGCTCGGCAGGCGTCAGCAGGCGCTCGTCGCGTGCACCAAACGCGTCCTCGGCCTCGCGCAGATACGACACGATCAGGCCGACGGCATTGATCGTCCCCTCGGGCATCGAGGCGTGACCGCCAATACCGTGGGCGAAAATCTGCACATGACCATTGTCGAGAGCCGTGATCTCCAGGCGGTCAGCATTCTCGACCGGCGCCGGCAGCTCATCGGCGGCAATCGCGAGCTCGCAGATAGACTGCGACGGAATGGCGTTGCTCGCCTCGGCACCGCTCCAGGACACAATGCGCCCGCCGTCGATCTTGGGGCTCACGAACGTCGCCCCAAACTGGCCCTTCTCAGCATTGCAGACCGGGAACTCGGCATCGGGCGTAAACAAAAAGTCGGGGTCTGCGTTGTTCTCCAGATAATGGTGAACGTCGGACATGCCCACTTCCTCATCGCAGCCCAGCAGCGCGCGGAAGGTGTAGCGCGGAACAATGCCGTGCTTGAGCAAGTAGGCGCCGGCGTAGAGTGACAATACCGCCGGGCCCTTGTCGTCAATCACGCCGCGACCGAGCACCCAGCCCTCGCGGCGCTCCATGGTGAACGGGTCGGTGTTCCAGCCAGGGCCGGCGGGAACCACGTCCACGTGGCAGATAGTCGCGAGCTGTTTGTCGCCGCGGCCCGGGATATCGGCGATTCCCACATAGCCCTCGTCGTCGCTCGTCTGATAGCCGAGCTTCTGCGCGATGCCGAGCGCGCAATCGAGCGCGTCACGGACCGGGCGGCCAAACGGCGCGCCGGGCTCCGCATCGGCAGAAACTGCCACGGACGGATAACTCACCAGCTGCTCGATATCGGCGACGACATCCTCCCAGACCTCGTCGACATACTCGGCAACGCTCTGCTCCACCTGATTCATGGACGACCTCCTTACCAATGAGCGGCGAGCGTGCCCGCCCCTCACATCAAATACCTATATAGCGAAAAGTTTAGCAAGCTCGGCCACCGAGTGCACCACTGCATCGGCACCCGCCGCCTCGTGCTCGCCCGGCGCCGCCGCGCCCGAATAGATACCAATGCACGGCGCGCTCATCGCGTGCGCGCCCTCGACGTCGTTAAAGCGATCGCCGATCATCACGGCATCGCCCGCGGCCGCACCCAAGGCCGCCAACGCGTCGCGGACCGAATCGGCCTTGGTCTCGCGCCCCTGCGGCGGATTCATGCCAACCACCGCCTCAAACTGAGAAAGTCCCAGCTCTCCCACCATGTCAACGCACTTTGCCTCCATGCGCGACGTCGCCACGGCCAAGCGCTTGCCCTGGGCGACCAACCCATCCAGCAGCTCGGGGATCCCGTCAAACACGGGATACTCCTCCGGTCCCAGCTCGTCAAAAAAGGCGCGGTACTCGTCGGCCACCACAAGCGACTCCTCGCGGGAGAAGCCATAAAAGTCGTGAAAACTCTTCCACAGGGGCGGCCCGATCATGCGACGCAGGTCACCCATCTGCGCCTCCGAAAACCCGCGTGCAGCCAGCGTCTTGCGCGTCGAGGTCATCACCGCCCGACCCGTATCGGCCACCGTGCCATCAAAATCAAACAGCACGACCGGCCGTTTGCATATCTCCAGCGCCTCCATCGGCATCCCTCTTCCCCAGTTGACGATTTCCACACCGACACTTCAAACTGTTGACTATTCAACAATTGAACCTAGAAATGTGGAACGACTCCACTATACTTGTCGCACTTTGCTCTCAGAAGGCGGCGCCGTCGCGCCCCAACGAAAGGTGCAATTATGTCTTTTGCCATCATAACCGACTCCACGTCGGACATCTCCCCCGCCCGCGCCCAAGAGCTCGGCATTTACGTGATTCCGCTGCATGTGATTATCGAGGGCGAGGACCTGCTCGACCAGGTGCAGATTACCGCCCAAGAGTACGTCGCCCGCATGGCCGGCTCCGAGCAGCTGCCGCACACCTCGCAGCCGAGTGCCGGCGAGTTCAAGGAACTCTTTGACCGCGTGCGCGCCGACGGCCACGATAGCGCCATCTTTATCTCGCTGTGCAGCGAGTGGTCCGCCTGCTACGCCAACGCCAGCCTGACGGCCGAGACGCACGAGCTCGACGTGCGCTGCATCGACTCGCGCACCGGCTCGGGCGCCGAGGGCCTGCTGGTGGAGTACGCGCTGGCCATGCGCGAGGACGGCCGCAGCCTGGACGAGACCGAGGCGCAGATCCGCGCGACGCTGCCCGACGCCCACCTGCTGCTGATTCCCCGCACGCTCGAGAATCTCGTTAAGAACGGCCGCGCGCCCAAGCTCGCCGGCCAGCTCACGCAAATGCTTAACATTCGCCTGGCCGTTTCGCCGGAGTGGAAATCGGGCGAGATCAAGGCCATAAAAAAGGGCCGCGGTGCCAAGCGCATCGTTACCAACACCATGGCCGATTGCCTCGCATTTTTGGCCGAGTATCCGGGCTCCAGCGTGCGCGTGCTCACGACCGGCGCCGCCGAGGAGCAGGAGCTTGTCAACGAGGCACTCGCGGGTCAGGATTACGTAGACGCCGGCACCGGCCCCATCGGCTGCACCATCGCCACCCACGTAGGCGTCGACGCCATCGCCATCAGCTACTGCCCCCGCTACCAGCCAACTCACTAGGGACGCCCACATCAGTTGCGGTGGAATAGGGACTGTTTTTGGCTTATTAGCCGCCAATCAATCCCTATTCCACCGCAACTTAGAAGCAGTTCATTTGGGACGGGGCTAAAAAGACTAGTATCAAACGTTTCAGACCAGTCTTTTAGCCCCGTCCCATTTTACCTACCCTACATCAGCCCGCTCAGGGCGATGTCGACGGCTTCGTTGAGGTCGTCGGTGATGTGGACAAGGTCTGGATCGAGTGGGCTGATCATGCCGGCATCCATCACCGGGCCGTTGAGCCAGTCGAACAGGCCCCTCGCGGTACCCACTGGACAAAAAATGGCAAATATGAGTACCGCCACCAAATTAGTAGCAGCAAAATCTCGCCGGAATTGATCATTTCGATCAATTCCACGTCTTGCCAAGGCTCAAAATTCCGTGTTTAGTGGGTTAGATATATAGAATAATGTGGAATTGGTATTCTATTCTTACCAAATGTTATGAGACTACATTAACAACAGTACTCATATTTGACGTTATTTGACCACGGAGTCATTCGAGGACCCCTCCCCACGCCGCCAACACGCCCCATAGCCGCCAAAACACCTTTAACAACAGCCGCCGCACGTTTTGGCACCGGCTAATTGCCACTCACGGATCGGTACCCCACTATTACCGAACCAAAATCGAAGTCGCATATCTCATAAAGCTGAAATGACGTACCCTCATCCCAATGAACGCTGACAAGAATGGCATTCAAATGAGCAACGCCGTGCATCAATACGCCCTTTTCGGGAACGCCTTATTCAAACTCAATAAAACGGTTGTCCACGCTTCAGATCCGCGTAAGCAGATCGTAATCTGTAGCAACGGTCCAGACATCCGTTACGCAACACTCGAAGAATGGGACAAAGCCGGCAAATCTTTCGGCGAACGTGCACAGACCGAGGGCATCGTTACCAGCGCGAGCCCAGCGCGCGACAAACTCGAGCTCTTTCGCAATCTTTTTACCGGCCGCAAAGATGTGCACGCTCACGGGTATCGCAGAAAAGACGGGGGCATCGGCTATACACCCGCCTGCGCAAATGAGTGGAAGCCAGGCATTTGCCCCAAAGCAAACCATCACAGAATTAAATGCGCTGAATGTCGCAGCCGCACATTCCTTGAGCTGAACGATGCCGCCATTATCGCCCATTTCAAAGGCAGCGACGACAGGCTCCGGGACGTCATAGGTCAATATGTTCTCGACAAAGACTGCAACACAAATGTCCTTGTCATTGATTTTGACAAAGCCGATTGGAAAGAAGCGACAAACGCTATCAGGCTTGTCGTAAAAAACCATGGAATTAACGCTGCGGTCGAGCGATCAAGGTCAGGCAACGGCGCGCATATCTGGTTTTTCTTCCTAGAACCTATAAACGCAAAGACAGCACGAGATTTCGGTAGCTGCCTTATCGCCGAAGCAGCGGCACTCAACAAGACAATCACCTTCGAAGCCTTTGACCGAATGATACCCGCGCAGTCCACCATTCCTGAAGGCGGCTTTGGAAATCTCATTGCGCTGCCCTTTCAGGGAAAAGCGCAGCGGGAAGGAAACAGCGTATTTGTTGACGAACGATTCGAGCCCTTTCCCGACCAATGGCTTTACCTTTCGCAAATCCAACTAATCTCGCGTGCGACGGTGGATCGTCTGATCGAGGACACCAAAAACAAACCGCTTGGAATAGCAACAGCTGCAGCGACAAACAAAACCAGGCGCAATGTCCAAAAACCACGAAAGCGGCTCCCGCTCACGCCACGAGACTTCCCCTCGAACCTGCTCGTCACACAAGCCGATATGCTCTACATCCCCGAAAAGTCTCTGAGCCCGGCAGCTCAAATGGAAATCCGCAGGCTTGCGACATTTGCCAACCCGGAGTTCTTCCGTGCGCAATCTATGCATCAATCAGTATTCGGCAAACCGCGACTCATAGACCTCAGCGAACTTAGAGATGGCCGCGTCGCGATTCCCAGAGGCTGCAAAGCCCAACTTGAGCAGCTGATTCAAGAAGCCCACGTTACTGCCCATTATTCAGACGAACGTAGCACAGGCAATCCAATTGAGATGGCATTCAAAGGGACCCTTTATCCCGAACAGCAAATTGCCGCCGACCAGATGCTTGAATACGAAGACGGAATCATGTCTGCGCCAACGGGCTTCGGTAAAACCGTCATCGGAGCTTATCTTATTGCCGCCGTTGGTCTTCCGGCGCTCGTCATTGTTCCAAAGACCGCGCTCATAGCCCAATGGAAATCGCAGCTCGAACGATTTCTCGACATTACGGACACCAGAGAGCCGGTCCGAACGCCAAAAGGACGAATCAGCAAAAAGCAACCTCCCCTTATTGGACAAATCGGAGGGGGCAAAACCGCCGTCAGCGGCCTTATCGACGTCGCTTCCTTTCAGTCGCTATCTGGCAAAGACTCCCAAACCGGGGAGCCGATAGTTAAGAACCTTGTTCGTAATTACGGCCTCATTATCTGCGACGAATGCCACCATGCTGCCGCGCCACAGCTCGAGCTCGTCCTCAAGTCCGCTCCAGCCAAATATATATATGGCCTCTCCGCGACACCCGAGCGCTCCGACGGACTCACGCGGGCGCTCTCGATGCTCTGCGGCCCGCTTCGCTATGTCATCGATCCAAAAACGCAGGCAATTCAGCAGGGCATCCAGCGCATCGTTCGACCGAGATTTACCGGCATTCGGCTATCCGCCTACGAGCCGGATGCAAGCTTCAATCAGATTCTCGATATGCTGTGTGCACATGCGGCAAGAAACGAATTGATTGTCGATGACGCCCTCGAAGCAGCGTCAAACGGTCGACATCCGCTCATACTATCCAAAAGGAAAAAGCATGCTGAGGAACTGTTCAGGTTGCTTAATGATCGCAGACACGAGCCCATACTCTTAACCGGAGAAATCGGCGCCAAAGAAAGAAAAGCGATACTGAACAGTCTTCCCGGCTTTGAGCATGAACATCGAATCATCGTCGCCACCGAAAGCCTTCTGAGCGAGGGCTTCGATCTGTCCTACCTTGACACCCTTTTCATTGCCACGCCGATATCTTGGGACGGCAGCGTAACGCAGCAGGTGGGCAGACTGCATAGAAGCCACGAGGGCAAGCAACAGGTTGAGATATTCGACTACATTGACCTGTCGATACCCATGCTCGCCCGCATGTACCAGAAAAGACTCAAGACGTACGCCAAGTTGGGGTACGAAATTTATTCAGCAGAGGACAGCGAGCAACCCGATTACAACATTCTCATAGAGCCGGCAAACGCTATTGAGGCATTAATTAAAGACATCACCGGTGCCACAAAGAGTGCCTTCATAGCCGCATCCTACGCATCCGCCGCATGCCTCACGAAACTCACCACCACACTCGCAGGCGCAGCCGCCCGTGGGATTACCCTTGAGGTTTATGTTGCCTCACCTCCGCGCGATGACGCGAAAGCGATTTTTGCCGAGATGAACGTCGACTATTCCGTCAAGGCCAAAGGGCGGCTGTGCGCGGCCGTGATTGACGAGGAAACTGTCTGGTACGGGACTATCCCGCTGCTGGCATTCCCCAAGAAAGAAGACCGCAGCATCCGTTTCAAAAGCAACGAAGTCGCCGCTGAGTTTTTGAGCGAAATCCAGCAATGAGGAGAACCGGGGGCCGCAGCAGCGAACGGGGCGCGCCTATCAGTTGCGGTGAAATAGGGACTGTTTTTGGCCAATCGACCGCAAATCAGTCCCTATTCCACCGCAACTTGGAAATCGGCGATCAGCCCAGCGGACCCTGAAACAGTTCCTCATGCGAGCCCATTCTCACCAGCCTAATCACTGGGTTAGTCTTATGGGGAAGATAAAGAACGACCACATCGACCAAGCCATCGGATAGGTGGAAATCGATGTGGCCGTTGTAGTTTCCGCCCGGGTTTGAGAGCTCGTGGGCGCCATACTCCGCCGGAAGTGACCCATGAGCCACAAGCTCTGCAACCGCCGCTTTAAACTCACTTTTTAGCTGCGGATGCATGCGCATCGTTCGTTTGTAGTCCGCCTTAAATTGAGCCTCGACTTTAATCTCGAACATCGCTATTCCTCATCGAGGAATGACATAAGCTCATCAGCGTTATTGAATGACGGGCTATCGTCCGGCAAAATCCCCAACTCATGAGCCTCGGCAATCACCATGGCACGCCTCGTCGCCTCGTTGGGCATCTCCGCCCTTCCTACAATCTCAAAAGGAATCTTTCGCTGATTTACCAGCTGCCGAACGGCAAGATTGAGATAGGAATTGAGGCTGAGGCCGACCGAATCCAAGAACTCAGTCGCCTGCTCCTTGAGCCCCTCTTCGAGGCGAACCGTCGTAGGCTTAACCGTTGCAGTAGACATACGCGACCTCCTTGCCCTCGTCTTTTGCATCAGTATACCCAATATAAATGGCAACCTGACGTTAGATAGCATCAGATTGCCATGCATATTCATGTCGCGGTAGACACGATTGCTCTACATCAACCCGCTGAGCGCAATGTCAACGGCCTCGTTGAGGTCGTCGGTAATGTGTACCAGATCCGGGTCGAGCGGGCTAATCATACTGGCGCTCATTACCGGGCCGTTAAGCCAGTCGAACAGGCCCTGCCAGTACTCGGTGCCCACCAGCACAAGCGGCATGCGCTTGACCTTGTGCGTTTGCACCAGCGTGAGCACCTCGAACATCTCGTCGAGTGTGCCAAACCCGCCGGGAAAAACAATAGCGCCCGAGCTGTATTTGACGAACATGGTCTTGCGCACAAAGAAGTAACGGAAGTCCATACCAAGGTTCACGTATTTGTTGAGCCCCTGCTCGTGCGGCAGCTCAATGCCCAAACCAACTGACTTGCCGTTGACGCTCGCCGCCCCCTTATTAGCCGCTTCCATGACACCAGGACCACCGCCGGTGATAACCGCCACGCCGCGCTGCGCGATCTTGCGGCCGACCGTGCGCGCCGCCTTGTAGAGCGGATCGGTCTTGGGCGTGCGGGCACTGCCGAAGATGGTCACCGCGGGCCCGAGCTCGGCAAGCGCGCCAAAGCCATCGACGAATTCTGCCTGAATACGAAGGACGCGCCACGGATCGGCATGCAACCAGTCGGTTGAATCTTCGGGCGCCAGCAGGTTGGCGTAGGTGTTGTCCTTAGGAATCATGGGGCCGCGCATAACCACGGGGCCGCGGCGGTACGTCTCGTCGTAGGCGGGCTCGCCCTCGACGTTCTCATTCTTAATCATGGGTACTCCTATCGAGAAAAAGAAAAGCGGGCGGGGTCGACGCCATGCGTCAAACACCCGCCCGAACATCAACTATTCGGTATGGTACCCACGATGCGTTATGCGCTTGCAAGGCATCGGTCAGCGGTCGCGCAGCCGACGTCAGCGAATGTGACGAGCGGCTGCCGCTCAGCCTTTGCCGTTGCCCACGCTCTGTAAGCGCGCCTGTCGCCCTTAGTAGTCCACCGCCGCAGGGCTGTTCATCCAGTCGCTCACAAACGCGCCGTAGCGGCCCTCGATAATGGCCTGGCGGGCACGCTGCATAAGGTTGAGCAGGTAGTAGATGTTGTGCATCGACAGCAGAATGCCGCCGAGCATCTCCTTCTGCGTGACCATGTGGCGAATGAGCGCGCGGCTGTAGCCGCCCGTGCACACCGGGCAGGTGCAGGTGGGGTCGATGGGGCCGTCGTCGTGCGCAAAACGCGCGTTGCGGAAGTTAAGGCGACCTTCACTGGAGAACGCCGTACCCATGCGGCCGGTGCGCGTCGGCAGCACACAGTCGAACATGTCGATGCCCACGCCCACGCCGCGCACGAGGGTGGTCGGATTGCCGACACCCATCAGGTAGCGCGGCTTGTGCTTTGGCATGTACTCACTCGCGAGCGGCGCCAGGGTCTCGAACATGGTCTCGTGGTCCTCGCCCACCGAGTAGCCACCGATGCCGTAACCGGGGAAGTCGCCGCACTCTTCCAGATGGCGCAGCGAACGCAGGCGCAGGTCCAGATGCATGCCACCCTGGACGATGCCAAAGAGTGCCTGATCATCGCGGGTGTGTGCCTTATAGCAGCGCTCGGCCCACATGCTCGACAGCTCAACGGCGCGCTCAACGTAGGCGCGCGTGGCGGGATAGCCCGGGCACTGGTCCAGCTGCATGCAGATGTCGGAGCCGAGCTTCATGGCGATTTCCATGTTGTCCTCGGGCGTCCAGAACACGTGGCGGCCGTCGTAATCGTTGACAATAAAGCGCACGCCCTCATCGGTGAGCTTGACCGCGTCGTTGTGGCTGAACACCTGGAAACCGCCCGAGTCGGTGAGGATGGGGCCGTGCCAGTTCATAAACTTGTGCAGGCCGCCCAGCTCGGCGATGGTATCCTCGCCGGGACGCATGGACAGGTGATAGGTATTGGCAAGCACGATCTGGGCGCCGAGCTGTTTGACGGTCTCGGTAGGAATGCCCTTGACGTTTGCCTTGGTGCCCACGGGCATGAAGATCGGTGTCTCGATGTCGCCGTGCGGGGTGTGCAGCACGCCGGCACGCGCATGCGTCGTCGGGTCCTCGGCGATCAGGTCGAATTTAAAAAGGCTCTGGTCCATAAACTGGAACTCCTTGGTTGCGGTTCATACGCAAACCATTATACGGGCAACCCGCAAAGAGCACCGACTCGACAGAAACTGGTGCAAAGGAAACCTGCCCCTTGCGACAACGGATCATTTCCGACAGCCACAGCAACGCCGATGCTATGGCACCGACAGACACTATGACCCAATCCGAGGGCACTGAAAAGATAGGAGCCCCCGCTCGTGACCGCGGGTCGGGGCTGCGACAATGATGTTGAAGTGCCATAG
>JAGZFB010000024.1:0-36218 GCA_018368055.1 Collinsella sp.
GCCTGGACGAAGTCCGGGCCCGCGCCTTTAGACGCGAGCCCGGGGCCCGTGGGTTATACCCTAAGAGCAAACCACCCTTTTTAAGGGTGGTTCTGATTTAAGTCAGATCTAACAAACTCGCTGTGTTTTATGACCCTCGTTTGTCGCATCTTCCGTTAACGGGCTACAATAACTTAGTCTGTGCAATATGGAGGTGAACATGGCTGAAGCTGGTATCGGCGTTGATATCGTCGAGATTTCCCGCATGAAATCAATCCTTGAAAAGACGCCGTCGTTTGCTCGGCGTGTGTTTACCGAAGAAGAGTGCGCATATTGCGACGCTTCATCGCGTCCTGCGGCGCACTATGCGAGCCGTTTTGCTTCTCGTGAAGCGGTTCTCAAAGCTCTTGGTACGGGTTTTAGTCAGGGCGTCGGCCGCAAAGACGTCTCGGTGACGCGTGATAACCTCGGAAAGCCTAAAGCGGTGCTTTCGGGTCGAGCGCTCGAGATTGCTCAAGAGTTGGGTGTCGTTGAAGTTGCGCTCTCCATTACTTTGACGGGTGATCTGGCCGTAGCCAATGCCATTGCGATCACCGAGGATGCTCGACCAAAGCCTAAGGAAGAAAAGGTGAGCACCAAGGAACGCGTTGCACAAACTTATAAAGAGGCTCGCTCGGTTTTAGATGAGCTTGAGCAACTGCAAAATTCAGCTTTGACGGAGCACCAGGGCGATGCTTCGCAAGATACGCTAGGAGCATAGATGAAACCGGTTTTGAGTACCGAGGAAGTCGTTCGCCTCGAGGATATTATCGAACGCGAAGGAACTTCGAAGGCCGAGCTTATGGAACTGGCGGGTGAGTTTGCTGCTAGTGAAATTCTAAAACTCAATCCCGATCGCGTCCTTGTTCTGGTCGGTTTTGGCAACAACGGTGGCGACGGCTGGGTCGCGGCTGATATTTTGAGTCATAAGGGCGTTGATGTGGATATCGTGTCTCCGGTTGAGCCGGATGAGATTCCTGCCGCTCTGGCTCGCCATGTTGCCCGCCGTACCGCCGGTCGTGACGTGCATGTGTGTGTCGGTCCCTCGCGAGATGAGCTTGAGGTTTTGATTGATAAGGCCGACGTTGTTGTTGACGCTATTTTTGGTACCGGTTTCCACGGTGACCTGCGTGCACCGTTCTCCATCTGGATTCCGACAGTTAACGACTGCGCCGATCATGTGGTGTCCATTGATGTTCCTTCGGGTCTGAATGCCGAGACCGGTGTTGTCGACGACGACTGCATCCGTGCCGAGCGCACGGTCACGATGATCACGCCCAAGATCGGACTCTACAGCGCTGATGGCCCAGAGTACGCCGGTGATCTGGTGTGCGGTGGCCTCTATGATCGCCTTGATGAGGTCATCGATGATGTCGACCATGCCGCCGAGATTGTCGAGCCCGGTGACCTGGTGGATTTCTTTGCTCCGCTGCCCACGAATATCGATAAGTATTCTCGCGGTTCTGTCCTTATTGTTGCCGGCTCGGCGCAGTATCCTGGCGCTGCCATTATGGCCGCCAAGTCTGCTGTCCGCGCGGGTGCCGGCTATGTGGCTGTCGCGACGCCCGATGCGTGTGCCAATCTTATTCGTATGGCACTTCCCTCGATTCCGGTTTTTGCTATTCCGTCCGATTCCCGCGGCTCTTTTGGTGCCGCTGCTCGTATGACCGTGTGCGAGATTGCAAAGAAGTACAGCTGCGTACTGTGCGGTCCCGGCATGACGACGTCTGCCGGTGCCATGCAGGTGGTTTCGGGCTTGTTGGAGCTTGATGTGCCGCTGATCCTTGATGCCGATGCGCTCAACTGCCTTTCTAAGATTGCTATCGACGGTATCGATAGCAACCCTGAGATGTACCGCCGTGAGCAACCGCTCGTCATGACGCCGCACTATCGCGAGCTTTCGCGCTTGGTTGCCGGTGACGAGGTTAACGATCTGGGGACTGCAATCGCGGCCGCGCAGAAAGTTGTCTGGGCTGCCGGCTCCGACAATCTCGTGGTTATTGCCAAGGGACCGACGACGGCTATCTGTGGCGTTGAGCGCGTGCTTTTGCCGCTCTCGGGTCCGGCGTCGTTGGCGACTGCCGGTTCGGGCGATGTTCTTGCGGGCATTTTGGCCGGCACACTGGCTACCATGCGTGATGAGATGGATCGCTGGGAGCTGCTGTATTCGTATGCCGTTGCGCTTCACAGCTACGCGGGTTTTGCCGCGGCAACGGAGTACGGTGAGAAGAGTGTTATTGCGACCGATCTGATCGACTTGATCGGTCCTGCCATGGAATTGGCGGCAAAGGATGCACTCGATGATCTGGGAATCATGGACGAAGGGTCGGATGACTAATCATGAATAAAGCCGATTTGACGCGCTGGTCCTGGGTTGAGATTGACCGAGGGGCGCTTCGCCGCAACACGAGGGCTTACAAGAATCTGCTCGATCCACGTCAGCGACTGTGCTGCGTGGTCAAGGCCGATGCCTATGGCCATGGTTCCGTCGAGTGCGCCAAAATCATGTATTCGGCCGGTGCCGACATGTTTGCCGTGGCGACGGTTAGTGAAGGCGTTGAGCTTCGACAGGGCGGGATCACAAAACCCATCCTGATCCTAAGCGAGCCGCCTATCGAGGCTATCCCCACACTGCTTGAGTTTGACATTATGCCTTCGGTCTATACGTCCGATTTCGCCCTTGCCTATGGCGAGTGCGCTGTCGCGGCAGGCAAGGTTGGCAAGTACCATCTAGCCATCGAGACGGGTATGAACCGCATCGGTGTTCACTACACGCAGGTGCTCGACTTTGTTCGTGGCATTAGCTTCCATCGCGGTATCCAGTGTGATGGCGTATTTACGCACTTCGCCACGGCCGATGAACCTTCGGGTTGGGACTACAAACTGCAGTGCCAACGCTTTACCGAAGCCGTTCAAGCCATTAAGGACGCGGGTTTTGAGTGCGGCATCGTGCACTGTGCCAACACGCCGTCCTCGATGCTCGATCCCTCGATGCGTTTTGATATGATTCGCGCCGGCGTTGGCTTGTACGGCATGCAGCCATGCGAGCTGAGCGGCCGCGTGATGAAGCTCGATCCTGTTATGAGCGTCCATGCGCGCGTGACGCGTGTGGCGCATCCTGCGATGGGTGAGGGCGTGGGCTACGGTTTTACCTACCGCGTACCGCGCACACGCGTTCAGATTTGCACGCTGCCGATCGGTTATGCCGATGGTCTTTCGCGTACGCTCTCCAATCGTATGGACGTGCTGTATCGCGGTGAACGCATTCGTCAGGTGGGTAACATCTGCATGGACCAGTTTATGGTCGCCATCCAGTCCAATCCGGCGCATGAGATTCCCGAGGCCGAGCATGGCGACGAGATGATCATTGTCGGCCGCGATGGTGATGCCGAGATTACCATGGACGAGATGGCTCGCCTGCGCGGCACGATTAACTACGAGGTTGCTTGCGGCTTTGGCATGCGTCTCGACAAGGTCTACGTGTAGGAGCCACTATGGGTGTCATGCACATCCCCGGACATAGTCACCAGGCGCCGCGCGAGGTTGCGCTCGAGGAGATTGAGGCTGTTTTAGGCGACTGTCATCTCTGCCAGCTCTATCAGTCGCGCCATAACATCGTGTTTGGCGTGGGAAACCCCCACGCCCGCGTAATGTTTATCGGCGAGGCGCCGGGGCGTAACGAGGATCTGCAAGGCGAACCGTTTGTGGGGGCGGCGGGCGAGGATCTCAACGGCATCCTGTCGCTGGCTGGCCTCAAGCGCGAAGACGTCTACATTGCCAACGTGCTTAAGTGTCGCCCACCGGGAAATCGCAATCCTCGGCCCGAGGAAGTGCTGGCCTGTTCACCGTTTTTGCGTGAGCAGATTCGAAGCATTTGGCCCGATATCATCGTGACGCTCGGTAACCCCGCGACGCACTTTGTGCTTAAGACCGAGATTGGCATCACCAAGCTGCGCGGCAGGTTCCATCAGATGGGGCATTTTGTGGTGATGCCCACGTTCCATCCGGCGGCGGCGCTGCGTAATCCGGCGTGGCAGGAGCTGCTGGAGGAAGACTTTAAGATGCTGGGCGACTATCTGGAGCGGCATCCCGCGCCAGAGGGTGCCTCGGAATAATAAGGAGCATATATGTCCCTGGAGCGCCTGGGGGTAGGTATTTATAAAACGGCCTGCTCTGCAGATACGGAGTATTTTGGCGAGTTGGTTGCGCCGTGCCTGGAAGATGGTGATGTGCTGATCTTGACCGGCGGCCTCGGGGTGGGCAAAACCCACTTTACCAAGGGCGTTTCGCGTGGTCTGGGCGACGGCCATATGGTCACGAGCCCCACATTCGCACTCATGGCTGTTCATGACCAGGGGCGTATTCCGCTGTTCCACTTTGACCTGTACCGTCTGGAGCATGCTTACGAGCTCGAGGATACGGGCATTTTCGATGTACTGGGCTATGAGGGTGCCTGTCTGTTGGAGTGGGGCGAACAGTTCCAGGACGAACTGACAGACGAGTATCTTTCGGTAACGCTTAAGCGTGATGAGAACGATAGCGACGTGCGAATGATAACGCTCGAGGCGCACGGCGAGCGCGCAGCGGAGCTTTCCGATTTGATTGATAAGGCTGTACAAGATGAGCTTGCATAACGATTACGCGCTGGTGGTGGCGCTCGATACTTCGACTGATATGCTTGCCTGCGCGGCAAGCTGGATTGATGGACGGACGGGCGAGGCGAAGCTGGTGAGCGGCGACCATATGTGCCGTCGCCATGCCAATGTGGAGCTCGTGAATACCGTCGATAGCGTGCTTGCTCAGGCTGGCATGGACCGTGCCGACGTGGGCAGTTACGTTGTCGGCCGCGGTCCGGGTTCGTTTACCGGCGTGCGTATCGGCATTTCCACCGCCAAGGGCTTGGCGTGCGGTGCCAACGTGCCGCTGTTGGGCGTGTCGACGCTCGATGCCTGCGCATGGACCGCGTGGAAGGCTGGCGTGCGTGGCAAGCTCGGCATTCTGGCCGATGCCATGCGCGGCGAGGTGTATCCGGCTTTGTATGTGCTGAGCGATGAGGGCCTCGAGCGTCAGTTTGAGCGCGAGCACGTGGTCAAGGCTGCCGTGGCGCTTGATGAGTGGCGCCAAGCCGCGGACTGGGACCAGGTTCAGCTGACTGGTGACGGTCTCGTGCGCTATGGCAAGCTGCTGGGCGAGGATGAGGCCGCTCGCTGCGTAGAGCGCGGCTTGTGGTGGCCTTCGGGCGAGGGCCTCCTCCTTGCGCATGCCGCGGGTGACGGCGACCCGGCCCGCGTCCTACCGATCTATACGCGCCTTTCTGACGCCGAGGAAAACGAGCGCAAACGCCTCGGTCTTGCCGAGAGCGCGCAGAGCGAAATTACGGGCGTCGCCGATGAGCTCGCTGGTCGCCATCTGCAATTCCGCCCCATGGGTGCGGCGGATGCCGAGGGTGCGAGTGCGCTGGAGGCCGCCTGCTTTGAAGGCGCTGGGCACGAGGCATGGACGCCAGGCATGTTCCTGTCTGAGCTAGGCGAGGATGTTGCGGCGCCGCGCAGCTGGTGGGTGGCGCACGACGACGGTCAGCTGCTGGGCCTTGCCGGCGGCATGGTCGTAGACGGTGACGTGCAGATTCTGGATGTTGCCGTCGACCCGAAGCATCGCCGCGGGGGTATTGCCCGCAAGCTGCTGTCGCACGTGAGCTACGATGCCCA
Organism: Collinsella sp.; assembly: GCA_018368055.1. Taxonomy (GTDB): domain Bacteria; phylum Actinomycetota; class Coriobacteriia; order Coriobacteriales; family Coriobacteriaceae; genus Collinsella. The sequence continues at coordinate 5,727 of JAGZFB010000024.1, forward strand.
GATGCTCGGCTGCACCACGGCTTCGCTCGAGGTCGAGGATGGCAATGAGGGCGCTATTGCGCTCTATGCCTCTCTGGGCTTTACCGAGGCGGGCCGCCGCCGCGGTTACTACGGTGCTGGCAAAGATGCCATCGTCATGACGGCGCCGCTGCCCTTGGTGCTCCCGGTCGACAATGCTTCGCCCGAGCCGACGGCGGCTGAGCAGCGTGTATGGCCGCTACCTGCACCCGAGCGCACCGTTGAGGAGCGCGCCGAAATTGAGCGCCGTCGCCTGGTGCTTGCCATCGAGAGTTCGTGCGATGAGACAGCTGTGGCGATTATCGATGCGAACGGTAATATGCTGGCCAATCAGGTTTCGACGCAGATCGATTTTCATGCCCGTTTTGGCGGCGTAGTGCCCGAGATCGCTTCGCGCAAGCACGTTGAGGTTATCGTGAGCGTCGTGGACGCGGCGCTCGAGGATGCCGCGGCATCGCTTGGTCTTGAGGGCGGAGCCATCGCGCCGAGCGAACTCGCCGCTGTTGGCGTGACACAGGGTCCGGGCCTGGTGGGCGCTCTGGTGGTGGGCGTCGCCTTCGCCAAGGGCTTTGCCTACGCTGCCGGCAAGCCGCTCGTGTGCGTCAATCACCTTGAGGGCCATCTGTTTGCCAACCTGCTGGCGCAGCCCGATCTCAAGCCGCCGTTTATCTTCACGCTCGTCTCGGGCGGTCATACCATGCTTGTTCACGTCAAGGCGTGGGGCGACTACGAGGTGCTCGGCGAGACGCTCGACGATGCCGTGGGTGAGGCCTTCGACAAGGTGGCTAAGGCGCTGGGCCTGGGCTATCCCGGCGGCCCCATCATTTCCAAACTGGCCGAGACGGGCAATCCCCGCGCGATTGACTTCCCCCGTGCGCTCAATAGTAGGGGAGACTATCGGTTCTCGCTTTCGGGCCTTAAGACGGCCGTGACGCTCTACATTGAGCAGGAGACCAAAGCCGGGCGTACGATTCATCTGCCCGACCTGGCGGCTTCGTTTGAGGCCGCGGTCTTTGACGTACAGTACAAGAAGGCCAAGAACGCGCTGCATGCCACCGGATGCAAGGAATACTGCATCGGCGGCGGCGTCTCGGCTAATCCGCATCTGCGCGAGATGATGATCAAGAAGCTCGGGCGCCAGGGCATCCGCGTGACGGTGCCGCCTCTCTCGGCATGCACCGACAACGCCGCCATGATCGCGGAGGTCGCCCGCCGTAAATTCGACCGAGGAGAAATCTCGCCGTTCGACGTCGACGCCGATCCGAACATGACGCTGTAGTCGTATGGGTGCGGTCCCCGCCCGGAGGGGCCGGATATAAGGTTTCCTGCTCTACAGTCCTGCGCAAGACGAAGGCCACATTAAGTGGCCTTCTTTGCGTGCGGAACTCGCGATAAACCTTATATCCGGCCCCTCCGGCCGGGGACCTTTCTGTATCGATATAGCTTCTGAGCTGGTTTGGCGTCGACAACGCCCAGCAAGGTTAACAATCCAGCGTCGAATTTCCGGCGTTCTTTAGCTGAAAGAAAAAGTTGGTGTGCGGAGCTTTGCTCCGCACATTTGGGATGGGAGCCCCCGAGAGCGGCGGGAGCCGGGCGGCGCATATGAACTTTATCGCGAGTTCCGCACGCAAAGGAAAGCACTTAATGTGCTTTCCGTCTTGCGCAGGACTGTAGAGCAGGAAAGTTCATATGCGCCGCCCGGCTCCCGCCGCTCTCGGGGGCATCTCTCAAGCAAAAACTGTCGTTGGGTAAAGTCCGAGGTCAGTGGCGTTTTATACCGAGAAATTCAAAAAAAGTTGAAAATTCATTACATATTTGCGTTGACTTTAGGTAACTAAAGTTTCATACTCCTTTTCAACCACTGGGGGATGTGAACACGCACGGATCGTTCACATCATGATTGAAGAGGATTTCTCAGACATGTTCACGCATCAGCTAAACATTATCAGCGTAGTAATTATCTGATGCGGGTTAGCACATACAGCTAGCCCGTACGATAACGGGCGGCTGATGAAGATGAGGGCCGTCGAGCGCAACCGACGGCCCTCATTTTTTATGTCTGAGTAGTTCTTTTTAGAGGAGGAAATGTAATGAACGGAGTTTTGCTCATGGTTGTGGCTGCGGCGGTGCTCGCCTGCGGCTATCTGGGCTACGGCCGCTGGTTGGCCAACAAGTGGGGCGTTGACAAAGAGGCCCTCACGCCGGCCAAGCGCATGAAGGACGGCAAGAGCTTCTCGCCTGTCTCCGCCTTCACCGCGTTCTCGCACCAGTTCAGCTCGATCTGCGGTGCCGGTCCTGTCACGGGTACGATTGTCGCCATGGCCTTTGGCTGGCTGCCCGTCGTGCTCTGGGTCCTCGTCGGCGGCATCTTCTTTGGCGCCGTCCACGACTTTGGTGCCCTGTACGCTTCGATGAAGAACAACGGCAAGTCGCTCGCTCAGCTCATCGAGAAGTACATCGGCAAGACCGGCCGTCGCCTGTTCCTGCTGTTCTGCTGGCTGTTCTGCATCATCGTCATCGCCGCTTTCACCGACATGGTCTGCAAGACGTTCATGTTCACCCCGGCCGTTGACGCTTCTGGTGCTGCTACCGGTGCCATCGACTTCACCAAGTCCTATGCCGCCGGCTGCGCTGGTACCATCTCCATCCTGTTCACCTTCGTCGCTATCGCCTTTGGTTGGGCCCAGAAGAAGTTCAACCTCACCGGCGCTGCCGAGTTCGTCACCGGCGTGGTCCTCATGGTTCTCATGTTCGCCGTCGGTATGCAGTTCCCGGTCTACCTGGATAAGTTCCAGTGGTTCGCCGTCGTCATGGTCTACCTGGTCTTCGCTGGCGCTATGCCCATCCAGATGCTCAAGACCCCGCGTGACTACCTCACTTCCATCATGATGATCGTCATGATCGCCTGCGCTGTCCTTGGCATCGTTGTCCTGGGTGTCCACGGTCAGGCTACGATGACCGCTCCGGTCTTCACCGGCTTCTCTGGTGCCTCCGGCATGATGTTCCCGGTCCTGTTTGTCTCCGTTGCTTGCGGCGCTCTCTCCGGTTTCCACAGCCTCGTTTCTTCCGGTACCTCCTCCAAGCAGGTTGAGAAGGAGCAGGACGCCGTCAAGGTCGGTTACGGCGCTATGGTCGTCGAGTCCTTCGTTGGCATCCTTGCCATCATCGTTGCCGGCATCATGTTCTCCGACATGAACACCGCCGGTACCGGCGCCCTCAACGCCGGTGTCGCTTCCACCCCGTTCCAGATCTTTGCCGCTGGCATCTCCCGCGGTATGCAGGCCTTCGGTGTTGACGGCACGCTCGCTACTGTCTTCATGACCATGAACGTTTCCGCTCTGGCCCTGACCTCGCTCGATGCCGTCGCCCGCATCGCCCGCACCTCGTTCTCCGAGTTCTTTGCCCAGACCAACGATGCCCTGGCCATCGAGTCCAAGGCCGGCTACATGAAGGTCCTCGGCAACCCCTGGTTCGCCACGGTTGTCACCCTGCTTCCCGGTCTCGCCCTCGCTTTTGGTGGCTATGCCAACATCTGGCCGCTCTTTGGTGCTTCCAACCAGCTGCTCGGCGGCATGACCATGATCACCCTCGCCGTGTTCTGCAAGTGCACCGGCCGCAAGGGCTGGATGCTCTACGTGCCCGTCGCCTTCCTGCTCTGCTGCACCTTCACCTCGCTGGTCCAGAGCGCCATGGGCTGCATGACCGCCGTCCAGGCCTACGGTTTCTTCGGTACCATCCCGGCTACTGCCACCACGGCCGCCGTCTCCGTCGCCGCCACCAAGGGCCTGCAGCTCGTCTTCGCCGTCCTGCTGATGGTCCTGGGTCTCATCGTCGCCGTCAACTGCCTCAAGGAGTTCTTCGGCAAGGAGGCTGGCTCCATGCCCGACGAGGAGCCCGAGTGGTCCGAGATGGGCAAGGCCGAGTACGGCCGCGCCGCTGCCGCCGAGGCTCCTGTCGACGCCGAGGCTGCCAAGGCCTAGTCAGCTTGATGGGCTAGCCGTTCCATCCATATGACTCGGAAAGACCGGGTCCGCAACGACGCGGACTCGGTCTTTTTTCATGCAAAAGCGGGCGACGCCCGAGTGTTCTCGCAGATGTTTTGCGTGGATAAGGGCGCGCGTTGTACCATATAAACGTATATGTGTACATATGAAAGGGGCCCCGTGGCCAAGACGGTATATTCCGATAACCAAAATAATGTCGATGCCCTGGCTGAACGTCTGAGCAGCCAGACGTCGCTTTCTGCCGAGCGTGCCAAGCTGGTTGCCTACGACCTGCTCTGCCGCAAGGCGCTCAAGATTAAGTCGAGTGCGCTGGCGCAAATTTTCCGCTCCGTCGATAAGGAATGTGACACCAAGGCGATGCGCGATGAACTTATCGCGGCAAATATCGTGACCAAGATCGAGGGTAGCGGCATTAACGGGCGCCCGGCGTTCTATACCATCAATGCCGAGATCCGCGATGCCCAGGAGCAGCCTGCCGAGTCCGTCGAGGATTTTGTCGTCGAGGATTCCGCTGACGTGCCTGCTGTGGAAGAAACTGCTCCGCGTGAGCATGTCGATACCGATGAGTTGCTCGATGAGAACGTCGTGCGTGCCTTTACGGCCAAGGCAGGACGCGGCGGTTTTGGCGGGGGTGGCAAGCGCGATGCGCAGCGCCGCGCCCAGCAGGAGCGCTTCCGTCGCGCCGTTGCTCAAAAGGGTGAGACGGATGCCGAGGCTGTTGAGACCGAGGTTGCTGCCGAGTCGCAGAAGCCCACGAAGGAGCAAAAGCCCGTGGAGGCCCAAGAGCCCAAGCGCCGTCGCGGTGCTCACTTTAAGGCTGCACAGCAGGATGCCGCGCGTGAGGTTGAAGAGTCTTCTGAGGTTGCAGACGATGTTGAGGAGTCTGCCAAGAAGGCTCCGGGTTCATGCCGTCCCGGACGTGGTTTTGCGGGGCGCGCGTATCCCGTAAGGCGTCAGGAGAAGAGCGAGCCGGCTTCGACCACTCAGGGCGAGAAGGACGAGAAGACCGTTGAGCCGGCGGCTCGCGAGCAGAAGCCTGTTGAGCCGCAGCTTGAGGTTGATGCCGAGGCCAAGGGCCAGCAGCCTACTGATGAGCAGGCGGAGCAGGGCGCGTCGAGCAAGCCTCGCCGCCGTCGCCATCGTGGGGGCCGCAGTTCCCATGCCGAGACTGCAACCGAGAAGACCACGCCGCAGAACGAGGATGCGAAGGCCGAGGTTTCTTCGGGGCAGCCTAAGCGCCAGCCGGCGAAGGAGAGCAAGTCCGTTCGTCCGCAGAAGCAGGCGTCTATGCCGAAGCACGAGCGCAATTCCCAGGGCGATTCTAAGCGCAAGTCTCAGAAGAAGCCGGAGTCTGCCGCAGCAGATACTGCTGCCCAGCAGCCCAAGTCGTCCGTCCACGGCGAGGTCTCGGCGTTTGCCCTTGCCCGCGTTTTAGGCAGGCAGCTGCTCAAGGTTGTCCCTACGCCTACGGCGCTCTCTAAGATCAAGGAGCAGCAGACACAGATCGTAAAGGTCGAGGGCAAGGACGGCAAAAAGGCTCCGCAGCGCACTCAGCACAACGAGATGTCCAACCGCAAGATTGCCGAGGAAATCGCAATCATCCAGGCTTGGATCGAGCAGAACCGAGGTGCCGATACGCCGGTTGCCTCGCGCCGCCAGCGTGCCTACCAGATCTTTAACGACGAGAAGGCTTTTGACGGCAAGCACGGTGAGCGCTTGATCAGGCGTATGACCGAAAAGGGCATCAGCATGCAGGCGATCAAGGTCGCCCCCAATCGCCCCGTGCACTTTACGGGCTTCTTTACGCTGGGCGCCGACAAGCCGTTCATTATGGTCGAGAACCTGGACACCTACGACGAGATCGTCAAGCTGCTGCGTGGCCGCAAGCACGCCAAGCTCTTTGGCATCAAGGTGGGCGGCGTGATTTTTGGCGGCGGATGCAAGGCGAGCGTCTCGCATGCCCTGGACGATTATCTGGCTGAGATTGGCTATCGCTTTAACTACGTCTACTATGTGGGCGATATCGACCGCGAGGGCGCGCGCATCGTCGAGCAGGCTCGCAATGCCAATGTGGTTGAGATTCGCCTGCATGCCGGCATGTACCGTGCCATGCTCGCCGAGCATAAGCGTCGCGTGAAGGCCGGCGGCGAGTGCGAGCCCGCGGCTGCCAACCAGGGCGTGCCGCAGAACCTGGCGGCGACGATCAAGGATCTGCCCATGGTTACGCGCGTGCAGTTCCGCAACGTGCTGCGCGAGGGCGGGCGCATTCCGCAGGAGATTCTGATGACCGCAGACTATCGGGATGGCGACTCGGGAAGCTTCGACCGCATGCTCAACAACTAGGGCGTTCGGCCCCGGGAGAGTGGGGACACCGGCTTAGGTTTCCTGCTCTACAGTCCTGCTCACGACGGAGGCCACATTAAGTGGCCTCCTGTTCGTGCGGAACTCGCGATAAACCTAAGCCGGTGTCCCCACTCTCCCGGGGCCTGCGGCTACTTGGTTGTCGCATGCGGCTCGCTTTTCGGAACTGGGCTGATATTTTCTAGATGAAAGGCGCTCTTGGTCCTTATGGGCCTGGGGCGCCTGTCTTTTAAAGGTAGATTTTTGGGAAGCCGGCACTTGGAGACGTTCCTTTAGTGCCGGCACTTTAGGAACGTCCCCAAGTGCCGGCTGTGGGACGGAGGGATTCCGCGTCCGCCTTTTCGGCGGCCGCGCCCCGCTGCGTCGCTTCGCTCCTTGCGTGCTGCGCTGGAAAACGCTTCGCGTTTCCTCAGCTCCGCACCCTTGCGGGTTCGAATTCCTCCGCTTGCCCACAAGAAAGCGCTCCAGGTTCATAAGGGCCTGGAGCGCTGTGTTCTTAAGGGCTGGGACGGAGGGATTCGAACCCCCAACAGCCGGCACCAAAAACCGGAGTTCTACCGTTGAACTACGTCCCAATGTGTGGTGTTGCCCAAAAGCAACTCGTTTAGTTTACCTAATCTGCGAGGGCATCGCAAACACCATCGAGCAGGCGTACGGCGAGTGTCTGCGCGTCGCTGGCCGTGAAAGTGCCGTTGTAGCGCGTCATGCCCGTGAGCTCAATGCGAATGCGAGCCGGCTTCTGCTGCGCGGCGACATTGGCAGTGCGGATGCGCTGGGCCAGGTTGTGGCACTCGGCGAGGGCAATCGTGGCGCGCGGTGCGGCGTCGGCGGGCAGCTCGTCGCTTGCGATTTCGAGCACCAGGTCAACGTCGGTTGGGACCTCGGAGTCGCAGAGCATCATGCCGCTGTTGTCGGTCGTTGCCGTGGCGATATTCCACATGCGCGACGCAACACTGCGCGCGATGGGGTCCTCGCCGATAACGGCAATCTGGAAGCGCTCGAGCACGTTGGCGGCGCGAGCAAAACCGATGCGGGACTCGGCTTCGGTGACCGAGGGCTTGCCCTCCCACACATGGTGCAGGCGGTTGATGTAGGCGTAGGTGTCCTGGAAGGCCATGCCGTCGGCAAACAGGCCGACATTTTCCTGGAACTGCTGCAGGGCGGCCTCGGTATGCGGACCAAAGTAGCCGTCGTCTTCGCCACAGGCAAAGCCCAAAACGTTGAGAGCGCGCTGCAGGGCCTGCACATCGGCGCCATGGAAATTGGGCATGCGCAGATAGAGGGTGCGGTCGCCCAGCTTATACGAAGCGTCTACAAGGGCGCTCCAACAGGGGATATCGACGGCATGACCGGCAGCAAGGCCGCTGTCGAGCCTGAAGGTGCTGACGGCCTGCTCAGTGGTGGCTCCAAAGTACTTGTCGGTGACTTCGGCGGCATCAATCGTGTAGCCGAGCTGCAGGAGACGAGACTGCACGTCCTCGACGGCTGCTCCTTGCATGCCCGTTGTAATAGGTTCCATGAACGAACCCCTTTCGGCGTACCATTCGTACTATTTGAGCGTCTGTCGGATAGACAACGCAAAGGGATGCATAAACATGCACTCAACAGTGTAGCAAGTTGTGCCTAAATACGCTGCTGACAGGTTTTATAACACCCGTTAGTTAAGGCGCTCCACAAAGAAATCTGCCATGGAGAGGAACAGCTCGCGTGCGTGCGGATCAAGCTCAACGTTCTCGATGGCCGCTTTGGCCTTAGCGGTCAGGTCGAGCGCGTAAGTGTGGGCGTAATCGATAGAGCCGGTCTCCTGGAAGATCTCCACGGCGCGTGCGAGCTGCGCGGGATCATCGGTGCCCGAGGAAAGAATCGCCTCGACTTCGTCGTGGTGGCGCTCATCAGAGAGGGCGTGTACGGCGACAAGCGTGCGCTTGCCCTCGGTGATGTCGGTGCGGAAGTCCTTGTTGGCGGCTTCCTTAGTGCCGACAAGGTTGAGCAGGTCGTCCTGAATCTGAAAGGCAAGGCCTGTGTGTAGGCCAAAGGCGCGCAGCGCTTCGATTTGCTCATCGCTGCCGCCGCCGATAATGGCTCCGGCGGCAAGCGGCGTGGCTCCGCTGTAAAACGCGGTCTTGTGCGTCGCCATGTCCAGGTAGTCATCAACCGAGATATCAAAGCGCCCGTCACGGACCCAACCCAGGTCGAGTGCTTGACCCTCGATGGTGCGGACGATCATCTCGGTAAGCTCGTGGAGCACGCGCAGCTTCACGTCGGACTCCAGCGTAGGGTCGTCGAGAACCGTCTTGGTGACCATGGTGAGCGCCAGGTCGCCACAATTGATGGCAAGGCCCGTGCCCTCGGTAAGGTGCATACAGGGCTTGCCTCGACGAAGCTGTCCGTTGTCGGCGATGTCGTCGTGGATCAGCGCGCCCGACTGGAAATGCTCGATAGCTGCCGCGGCGCTGCGGGCGCTCTCAAAGCTGCCGCCCACTGCGGTTGCGGCGAGCATGCAGATAAGCGGGCGGTGGCGCTTGCCGGCGTTGGCCGTAAAAGCCGAGAGCGGCGCGTACAGGTAGCGCTCGATATCGGCAGAGGTCGCCTGTCCGTCAAAGAACGTGGCCAGATAGTCGTTAATCTGGTCAAAGTGTTGGGCTAAAAAGCTGGTAAACGGACTGGACACGGGTTCTCGCATTCTTTCTGAGGTTGCATTGATGCAATATGCAGACAACATATTGCCACATCAGGGCGTTTGGCGCGGCAGTTTTGGCGATTTAGGACAACGGGCGTGCGTTTGATGGAGTGTGCCTAAATCAGCTTAAAATGCTCGAGCGCCGCAACGACACCGTCGTGATCGACGGTGTCGGTCACGTAATCGGCCTTATCCTTGAGATAGTCTGGTGCGTTGCCCATGGCGATACCGACATCGACGGCGTTCATCAGCGAGATGTCATTGCTGGCGTCGCCGATGCCGTATACGGTTCCGTGGTGGGGATCGAGGGCGTCGAGTACAGACTGGATGCCCCCGCGCTTCGTGCATTCGCGGGGCGAGATTTCGGTTACCTCGAGTTCGAGCTCGTTAAAGCACAGCAGCGGCTCAAGTGTCTTATCTTGAGCGATGTGGTTGGCGAGCGATGTAGACATCAAGATCTTGTAGACACTGTAATGTTGCAGCTGCGTGACTGCGTCGCCCAGGGTGCGCGCGTATCCGGGGGCATCGGGGGCATCGGCACTCATGCGTACGACGCCGTTGAGGCCCTCAAAGCGGATGACCTCGCCCGATTGCTCAAGATAGGGGGCAAGATGCTGCAGCATGCTGGGTGTCATCGACAGATCGCGAATTGCGTGTCCGTCGATCTCGGCGTAACCGCCCGCAAGACAGACGATGCCGGTCCAGGGCAGCTCAAGAAGTTTGGGGTGGATGCAGCTGAGGGTGCGCCCTGTGCAGATGAAGGCCATGTTGCCGTTGGCGACAAACTCGCGGATTGCCTGCGAAACCGCCTCGTTGGGATAGGGGGAGAGGTCCCGCTCGTCTTCGGGAAGGTCTTGGGCGAGCCTGGGGTCTTGCCAGGCGAGCGTTCCGTCGATATCGAAGAAGCAGATATCACCGCGCTTATGGGCTGCGCTGGCGGCAGGGGAGGCCGAGGTGGTGGGCACAAATTCCGGCTCGAGGCCCATGATCTGGTCAAAATGCTCTTTAACGCGGGGAACGGAGATGCCGATAATCACCTGGGCGGTCTTGCCCGTAATGATGAGGCCCTTGGCGCCCACCGCGACAAACGACGCGTTATCTGCAACGATGGAAGGGTCTGCGACCTCGACGCGCAGGCGCGTGGCGCAGTTGGTTGCGCCCACAATATTGCCAACGCCACCTAAAAGCTGAATTGCCCGCTCAGCGAGGACGTGATCTTGATCGGATCGACTATTGACCTCGTCATTGGGAGATTGCTCTTTGGCAAAGCCGCTTCCCGTTAAATGATCGATTGCCGCGCGATTGGCGACATGATCCTCGCGGCCCGGTGTCTTAAGGTCATAGATCAAGATGAGTGCTCGAAAACTCACAAAAAAGATGAGGCTAAAGGCAAGGCCGATACCGAGTGCCAAAAGATAGGCACCGGCATGCGTGCGCATGAGCGGAATAAAGTTGAAGGCTGCCATCTCCATGAGGCCGCCCGAGAAGATGCCGACGATGCCAAAGAGATTCATGGTTGTGGCAAGGCAAGACGATAAGACGGCGTAGAGAAAAAAGAGCCCGGGGTGGGTGAACATAAAGAGAAACTCGAGTGGCTCGGTAACGCCGCAAACCACCGAGGCGATGATGGCGGGAACAAGGATGACCCTGAGGCCGGCGCGGCGCTCTGGTTTTGCGGTGGAGTAGAACGCGGCTGCGATGGCGGGAAGGCCAAAGAGCTTGACCCAGCCGGTGGCGGTAAAACCGGCCCACGGCGCAAGCTCATTAAGGGGGCGCGTGCTATGGGAGAGGATGGGGAGCAAGCTGCTCCATGTGGCGTAGATGCCGTCGTTAATGACCAGGTTGTCGTAGTAGATCGGCATGTAGAGCAGGTGGTGCAGGCCAAAGGGCTCGAGTGCTCGTTCTAAAAAGACAAAGATGCCCACGCCAAAGGGACCGACGCCTGCAAGCGCGTGACGCAGCGTATCGGTTACATCGTATACGTAGGGCACGATGGCGGCCGAGATAGCAGCAAGGGCAAACACGGCAAAAAAGCTGATGAGGTAGACCAGCGAGGAGCCCGAGAAGGTGCCGAGCCAATCGGGAACCTTGGCATCGTAGAAGCGGTCATGGATGGCGACGACGGTTGCCGATACCACCAGCGGGCCGATAATGCCGGTGTCGAGCGTCTTGATGCCGTCGATGACGGTGATACCGTTGGCGGGGGTCAAAGATGACGGGTACTTAAGCCCAAGGTTGTCTCCGCTCAGCTTAATGATCTCGCTCAAAAAGAAGCAATAGGCAAAATAGGCCACGAGAGCCTCGAGGCAGCAACGAGCCGGTTGCTTTTGGGCAAGACCGATAGGCAGCGCTACGGCAAAAAGGAGCGGGAGGCGTTTAAAGACCGTCCATGAGCCGCGCTGGATGATGGCCCAAAAAACGTACCAAGGGGTTCCGTATACGGCTAGATCGCCGACGATGTCCGCAGTCGTTGCGAGAGCGGAGACGCCGACCATGAGGCCCGATATAGAAAACAGCATGGCGGGAGCGAACATTGCCCCGCCAAAGCGTTGGATTTTTTGCAGCATGTTCTGCCTTCCGAATATCGAGGCGCGTTGCGCGTGGGGAAACGTTTAAACAATGGATTCATTGTAGAGGACCAGACGATTGTCGTGCCGGCAGTTTTGAGCGAAACCGATTTGGGCACGACAGAAACCGTCAACGGTTAAATCCTGTCGCTTTACCGATATTCGGTTTAAACAACTTTAAGAAATGCTATCGTGCCTAGCCGGAAATAAATAATGTAGAGGTGAAACAATGCCAAAAGCAATATACGAAGGAATCTACCGAGAAATACGCTCGCGCATCATTAATGGGACCTATGCGTTTCAGGAGATGCTGCCAACCGAAGCCGAGCTGACCGCGGAATTTGGCTGCACGCGCAATACCGTCCGCCGCGCTTTGAGCATGCTGGCCGACGGGATGTTTGTGCAGCCCATACACGGCAAGGGCGTGCGCGTTATTTGGCTTAAGGGCGAAACCGACATGTTGGGCGCACTCGAGGAAGTTGAGTCGTTTGGCGAATTTGCAAAGCGCAACAATGCCGTTGCATCGACGGACGTTAAGTCTTTTGAGCATTTGATTTGCACCGAGCAGCTCTCTCGTCGCCTGGGCTTTAAGGTGGGCGAGGAGTTGATTCGCGTGGTGCGTGTCCGAAGCCTTAACGGCAATGCGCGCCAAGTAGACCATGGTTACTTTTTGGAGTCGATCGCCAAGGGTCTGACGCCCGAGATCGCCGCAAAGTCAATTTACGACTATCTGGAGCACAAACGCGGCGTCAAGGTGATGGCGAGTCGCCGTACAGTGAGCGTCGAGCTTGCCAACGATGAGGACTGCAGCTACTTGGACCTTGGCAAATACAACTGTGTCGCCGTCATGGAGAGCCAGTCATACACCTCGGATGGCATTTTGTTCGAGGTTACGCACGCCCGTACGCATCCTGAGATCTTCCACTACCGCGTCAACTCCAAGCGATAGCCGGCTAGCTCGCAGCCTGACGAGGCTCATGCCCTCAAAGAGAAAACGCCCGGTCAAACCGACGATGCATCGGCTTGACCGGGCGTTTTCTCTGCATTCGATAACAAATAATTGTTTATACAAAACTTGTCAAGTATCAAGTTGAAATTACCGTTCACCGAAGTTTTTCTACCGCTCTAGTAATACTTGTTCAAACAACTAGTCAAATAGCGTATTGTACAAATCAGCAAAAGGGGCAAAGTCCCCGAGGCAATCTCCGAAGGCGGCGGCAAAGGGTGCCGCCACGGTGTGAAAGGGTGGATTGTAATGAAGAACGAAATGAGCAGAAGGCAGTTCCTGGGCTTTGCTGGTTCCGCGGCTGCGGTTCTTGGTCTGGGTCTCGTGGGTTGCGGCGGTTCTGCCGGCTCCGGCTCCTCTGCTTCTGGTGACGCTGCCGAGGTCTACTTCCTCCAATTCAAGCCCGAGGTCGACAAGGAGTGGAAGGAAATCGCCAAGGCCTATAAGAAGGAGAAGGGCGTCGAGGTCAAGATCGTGACCGCCGCCTCCAACACCTACGAGGAGAAGCTCAAGTCCGAGATGTCCAAGAGCTCCGCTCCGACCCTGTTCCAGGTCAACGGCCCCACCGGTCTTAAGAACTGGAAGGATTACTGCGCCGACCTGTCCGATACCAAGCTCCGCGGTGAGCTCATTGACGACTCCCTGGCTCTGCAGTCCGACGGCAAGGATGTGTGCATCGACTGGGTCCAGGAGAGCTTCGGCATCATCTACAACAAGCAGCTGCTCGAGAAGGCTGGCTACAAGGCCGAGGACATCAACTCCTTCGACAAGCTGAAGGCTTGTGCCGACGACATCCAGGCCCGCAAGGACGAGCTTGGTGTCGAGGGTGCCTTCACTTCCGCCGGCATGGACGACTCCTCCAGCTGGCGCTACACCACCCACCTTGCCAACATGCCGCTCTACTACGAGTTTGAGAAGGAGCACAACCAGGAGGACGACGAGATCAAGGGTGAGTTCCTCGACAACTACAAGCAGATCTTCGACCTGTACATCACCGACTCCACCTGCGATCCTTCGCAGCTTGCTTCCAAGACCGGCGACGACGCCACCAACGAGTTCGCAACCGGCAAGGCCGTCTTCTACCAGAACGGCTCTTGGGCCTACTCTGACCTCGTCAAGGCCGGCATGACCGACGATCAGATTGGCATGATGCCGATCTACATCGGTGTTGACGGCGAGGAGAACCAGGGCCTGTGCTCCGGCGGCGAGAACTACTGGTGCGTCAGTTCCCAGGCTTCCGAGGATGCCCAGAAGGCCACCGAGGACTTCATGTATTGGTGCGTCACCGCTGACACCCCGACCAGCATCATCGCCGACAAGATGGGTCTGACCGCTCCGTTCAAGAGCGCCAAGGAGACCACCAACGTCTTCTCGCAGCAGGCCGTTGCCATGGCCAAGGACGGCAAGAAGACCGTCGCTTGGGACTTCGTCTACATTCCCTCCGAGGAGTGGAAGAAGAACCTCAAGCAGGCTCTGATTGCCTACGCTGCCGATAACAGCAAGTGGGACGGCGTCAAGAACGCCTTCGTCGATGGTTGGAAGACCGAGAAGGCCGCTTCCGAGTAAGCAGTTGCTGCCCAAGCTATCTGATTAGCGACAGGGGGCGGGCAGACGTTGGTTTGCCCGCCCCCTGCATATTGAAAGGACCCTTTTATGGGCAAAGCACTCAAGCGCTGGTGGCCGCTCTTTATGCTGCCCACGTGCCTGGCGTTTATGATCGGGTTCGTGATCCCTTTTATCCAGGGCTTCTATCTCTCGTTCTGCCAGTTTATTATCATTAGTAACGCGCACTTTGTCGGTATCGAGAACTACGTGCGCGCGCTGTCCGATCCGCAGTTTGCCACGTCGTTCTTCTTTACCGTGGCGTTTGCCTTCCTGTCGACGGTGCTCATCAACGTGATCGCCCTGGCCATTGCGCAGGCGCTCACCCGCAAGGCGCTCAAAGGCACCAACATCTTCCGTACGATCTTCTTTATGCCTAACCTGATCGGCGGCATCGTGCTGGGCTACATTTGGCAGATTCTGATCAACTGCCTGCTCTCCAACGTGGGCGCCCAGCTCATCGCTCTTAACTCTGCTGCTGGCTTCTGGGGCCTTATCATCCTGACCCTGTGGCAGCAGGTCGGCTACATGATGATCATCTACATCGCTGGTCTGCAGTCCATTCCGTCCGACTACATCGAGGCCGCCAAGGTCGACGGCGCTACGGCATGGCAGACGTTTTGGAAGGTTAAGATCCCTAACCTGATGCCGACCATCACCATCTGCCTGTTCCTGTCCATCACCAACGGCTTTAAGCTGTTCGACCAGAACCTCGCCCTTACCGGCGGCGCCCCCGCGCACTCCACCGAGATGCTCGCCCTGAACATCTACAACACGTTCTATTCGCGTGCCGGTATCGCATGGCAGGGCATTGGTCAGGCCAAGGCGGTTATCTTCTGCATCCTGGTCGTGGCCATCTCCATGATCCAGCTTAAGGCCACGAGGTCCAAGGAGGTGCAGCAGTAATGAAACGCGATAAGGTTATCAACCGCGCGCTCTCGATTTTCTTTACGATCCTGTCGCTCGCGTGGATCTACCCCGTGTTCATGATTGCGCTTAATTCTTTTAAGAAAGCGACCGCAATCAGCACCACCACGGCATTCGATCTGCTCACGCCCGAGACGTTCAACGGCCTCGCAAACTACATGCACGCCCTTAACGAGCAGGGCTTTGCCTCGGCATTTATGTACTCGCTCATCATCACGGTCACGTCGGTCGTGCTGATCTTGGTGTGCTGCTCCATGTGCGCTTGGTACGTGGTTCGTGTCAACAACAAGATCTCGAACTTCTTCTATTACCTGTTCGTGTTCTCGATGGTCGTGCCGTTCCAGATGCTCATGTTCACGCTGTCCAATTTGGCGGACCGCATCGGCTTTAACACGCCGTTCAACATCTGCTTTATCTATCTGGGCTTTGGCGCGGGCCTGGCGGTCTTTATGTTCGCCGGTTTTGTAAAGAACATCCCGCTCGAGATCGAGGAGGCGGCCATGATTGATGGCTGCAACCCGGTCCAGGTGTTCTTTAAGATCGTCCTTCCCATCATGAAGCCCACCTATCTTTCGGTCGGCATCCTCGAGACCATGTGGGTCTGGAACGACTATCTGCTGCCCTACCTTACGCTCGACTCCACCAAGTACAAGACCATTCCTATCTTGATCCAGTACTTCCGCGGCGGCTACGGCCACGTCGAGCTCGGCCCCATGATGGCCTGCATCATGATGGTCGTTATCCCCATCGTTATCATGTACATCCTCTGTCAGAAGTACATCATCGACGGCGTGGTGGCAGGTGCCGTCAAGGGCTAATGCCGTAACTGTTTTGCAAGTTTTGGCGGCGCCCCTCAGCGCGGCGCCGCATATCGAAAGGTAGAGACATGGCCGAGATCGTTCTCAAACATGTTCAGAAGGTGTATCCCAACAACGAGTCAAAAAAGAAAGGCTTCTTTGGCAAAAAGAAGAAGACCGAGGAGAAGAAGCACAACCTCAAGGTTACCGAGGACGGTGTGCTCGCTGTAGAGGACTTCAACCTCACCGTTCACGACCAGGAGTTCGTCGTCCTCGTTGGCCCCTCTGGCTGCGGTAAGTCCACGACGATGCGCATGGTCGCCGGCCTGGAGGACATTACCTCGGGCGATGTGCTCATCGACGGCAAGCGTGTCAACGACGTGGCGCCCAAGGACCGCGACATCGCCATGGTGTTCCAGAGCTACGCTCTGTACCCCAATATGACGGTGTACGAGAACATGGCATTTACGCTCGAGCTCAAGAAGGTTCCCAAGGACGAGATCGACCGCAAGGTTCGCTCTGCTGCCGAGATTCTGGGCATTACCGAGTACCTCGACCGTAAGCCCAAGGCGCTCTCCGGCGGCCAGCGCCAGCGTGTCGCTATCGGCCGCGCCATCGTGCGTGACCCCAAGGTCTTCCTGATGGACGAGCCGCTGTCCAACCTAGACGCCAAGCTTCGTAACCAGATGCGTGCCGAGCTCATTAAGCTGCGCCACGAGATCAAGGGCACGTTCATTTATGTTACTCACGACCAGACCGAGGCTATGACCCTCGGTGACCGTATCGTGGTCATGAAGGACGGCGTTGTCCAGCAGATCGCCACGCCGCAGGAGGTCTTCAACCATCCCGCGAACATCTTCGTCGCCGGCTTCATCGGCGTGCCGCAGATGAACTTCTTCGATGCCCAGCTGGTGCGCTCGGGCAACGGCTTTACCGTCAAGACCGAGGATATGAACGTGGCACTCGCCCCCGAGACTTGCGCTCAACTTGCCCTCAACTGGGACGGCGGCGACGTGAAGGAGATTACGGCCGGCGTGCGTCCCGAGCAGATCCTGCTTGCCGACAAGGGCGAGGAGGGCGCGCTCCAGGGTACCGTCGAGGTGACCGAGCTCATGGGCTCGACCGAGCATGTCCACGTGACCGCTCCCGACGGCCAGTTTGTCCTGATTATCCCCGTCGTCGACCTCGAGGCCAAGGGCGCGCTCAAGGCTGGCGACACCATCTGGTTCAAGTTTGAGAAGAACGCGACCCACCTCTTCGATAAGGTCTCTGGCAAGAACCTAATCTAGGCCCGGTGCATCCAGGCCCTCCCTTTGGGCGACTGCGGTATTGCCATCCTTTTGCCGCGGTCACATATAAGGCTCCCCTCCCGTCCACTGGGCGAGAGGGGAGCCTTTCTTTGTGTTGGGATTGTCTGACCGGTCGTTTGTCTCGATCTGTAACGGGTAGGGCCGATTTCGGACGTTAGATGTTACAGATTGAGATAAACCCAAGGGGAGGGGCCGGTATGTCTCAATCTGTAACAGCTGGGGCCGTTTTTACCGAGTAGCTGTTACAGATCGAGATTCTTCGGTCGAGTCGGGTCACAGGATAACGTGCGGGCACAAAAAACGGAGCCGTGTTGCCACGACTCCGTTTCTCAAGAGGATGGGTAAGGGAAGTGAAATTAGTTCAGGTGCCAGATCTCGTCGTTGTACTGGGAGATGGTGCGGTCGGACGAGAAGGTGCCGGCGTTGGCGATATTGATGAGCGTCTTGCGCATCCAGGCGTCCTGGTCCTCGTAGTCGGCCAGCACGCGCTCCTTGGTCTGGATGTACTCCTCAATGTCGAGCAGGGCCATAAACCAGTCCTTGCCCTTAATGTCGTCGTGCAGGCGCTGCAGGCGCTCGGCATTGCCGGTCGCCATAAAGGCCGGGTTGGTGATGAAGTCCACCAGCAGTTTAATGCCGGGCTTGCGGTAGAGCACACCGGCGTCATAGGTGCCGTTGGCATAGAGCTGCTCGACCTGTTTGGAAGAGGCGCCAAAGGTATAGATGTTCTCGTCGCCCACGAGCTCGGCAATCTCCACGTTGGCACCGTCGAGCGTGCACAGGGTTAGGGCGCCGTTGAGCATGAACTTCATGTTGGAGGTACCGCTCGCCTCCTTGGAGGCCAGGCTGATCTGCTCGGAGATGTCAGCGGCGGGGATCACGCGCTCGGCGGCGGTGACGTTGTAGTTCTCGATCATGACAACCTGCAGGTAGGGAGCCACGTCGGGGTCGTTTGCAATCCACTGCGACAGCGTCAAGATCAGATGGATGATGTCCTGCGCGATAGTGTAGGCAGGCGCCGCCTTGCCGCCAAAGATGATGGTGACGGGGTGCTTAGGTCTGTTGCCGTTCTTGATATCGAGGTACTTCCAGATGATGTAGAGCGCGAGCATCTGCTGGCGCTTGTACTCGTGGATGCGCTTGACCTGGACGTCGATGATGGCGTTGGAGGGAATGGTCACGCCCTGCTCGAGCGCCATGAACTGGCGCATGATGGCCTTGGCCTCGACCTTGGTGGCGGCCAGGCGCTCAAGAACGTCCTTGTCGTCAGCGAACTTGGCGAGTTTGCTCAGATCGCCGGTGCTGCGCCAGTCGGTGCCGATCACATCGTCGAGCAGGCTAGCGAGCGCGGGGTTGGCCCCATGGATCCAGCGGCGGAAGGTGATGCCGTTGGTCTTGTTGGAGAACTTCTCGGGATAGATTTCGTAGAACGGATGAAGCTCGGTGTCCTCCAGGATCTTGGTGTGGAGGGCGGCTACGCCGTTGATGGAGAAGCCAAAGTGGATGTCCATGTGGGCCATGTGGACGGTATCGTGTTTGTCGATGATGGCGACGCGCGGGTCATCGTGCTCGGCCTTCGCGATCTCATCGAGCTTGACGATAATGTCGGCGATGGCAGGGGAGACCTTCTGCAGGCTGGTGATCGGCCACTTCTCGAGCGCCTCGGCAAGGATCGTGTGGTTAGTGTAGGCGACCATGGAGCGTACGATGGTCACGGCCTCGTCAAACTCGATGCCATGCTCGGTGGTGAGCAAGCGAATGAGCTCGGGGATGACCATGGTGGGGTGCGTGTCGTTAATCTGGACCACGGCGTAGTCGGCCAGATCGTGCAGGTTGCTGCCGCGCTCGATGGCCTCGTCGATCAGGAGCTGGGCGGCGTTGCTTACCATGAAGTATTCCTGGTAGATGCGAAGTAGGCGGCCCTGCTCGTCGGAATCGTCGGGGTAGAGGAACAAGGTGAGGTTCTTGGCGATCTCGGTCTTGTCGAAGTCGATGGAGCTGCCGGGGACCAGGCCGTCGTCGACGCTCGCCAGGTCGAACAGGCGCAGGCGGTTCTTGGTGGGCTGGCCGTAACCGGGCACATCGATGTTGACGAGCTTGGAGGTAACGGCAAAATCGCCGAACTCGACGGTGTAGGAGCGGTCATCGTCGACTAGGATGTCCTGCTCACCGAGCCACTCGTCGGGGACGGCCTTCTGCTGGTTGTCGACAAAGCGCTGACGGAACAGACCGTAGTGATAGTTGAGGCCCACGCCATCGCCGGTCAAGCCCAGCGTGGCGATGGAATCCAGGAAGCACGCGGCCAGGCGGCCCAGGCCGCCGTTGCCGAGCGACGGCTCGACCTCGAACTCCTCGATCTTGTTGAGGTCGTGGCCTGCGGCGGTGAGCTGGTCCTTAACCTCGTCGTAGATGCCAAGGTCGATCATGTTGTTGATGAGCAGCTTGCCGATCAAAAATTCGGCGGAAATGTAATAGAGCTTTTTCTTGCCGTTGTTGAGCGGGCAGGCGGCGGAGCGCTCCTGCACGAGTTTGACCAGCAGCTTGTAAATGCGACGGTCGTCGAGCTGCTCGAGCGAGGTGCCAAAAGACTGCTCGGCGAGTTCCATGAGGTTAATTTGGGGCATGTTTTCTCCTGTGATGGGTTGTTTCATGTCTGCAATTCATAAGAAGCCCGCGCGAGGGGATTGGGGTGGCCTCGCGCGGGAAAAGCAAGCGCGTCCGCACGGTGGGGAGGGGTTGGGCGCGGTAGCTCCTATTGAGGAAGCTCGATTTCGGCTTCCGACGGGATGCGGAAGTAGGTCTCGGTCCAGTCGGTGAGTTTGTGCTCGAGCTCGCGGGTGATGGCGCCGTCGAGCATGCGCCAGGTCCAGTTGCCGCCCAGCGTGGCAGGGGTGTTGATGCGCGCCTCGTTGCCCAAGTTGAGCAGGTCCTGCATGGTGTAGATGCACGTGTCGCTCACGCTGGCGGCGATGGTGCGGTTGAGTGCATCTGCCATGGGTTCGCCGGCCTGCTGATGGGTGTACAGGGCTGCCTGCTCGCGCTGACGGGGGGTGGCCGTTCCCTCAAACCAACCGCGCGCCGTCTCGTTGTCGTGGGTGCCCACATAGGCGACGGTGTTGGCGATGTAGTTATGCGGCAGGTAGTACGAGTTGGTGCCCTCAAAGGCAAACTGCAGGATCTTCATGCCGGGGAAGCCCGAGTTGTCGCGCATGTCGATGACGCCGGGGGTGAGGAAGCCCAGGTCCTCGGCGATGATGGGCAGCGTGCCGAGCTTTTCCTCGAGCGTCTTGAAGAACTTGAGGCCGGGACCCTGCGTCCACGAACCGTAGGACGAATCGGGCGAGGAGAACGGCACCTCCCAATAGGCCTCGAAGCCGCGGAAGTGATCCAGGCGGATGATGTCGTACATGTCGAGGGCGGCGCGAATGCGGCCCTCCCACCAGGAGAAGCCGTCGGACTCCATGGCGTCCCAGTCGTAGATGGGGTTGCCCCAGTACTGGCCGGTGGCCGAGAACTGGTCGGGCGGCGTGCCGGCGACGCTCACGGGATTGCCGGCGGCGTCGATCTTAAAGAGCTCAGGCGTCGCCCACATCTCGACGGAGTCACGCGAGACATAGATGGGCAGGTCGCCGATGATGAGAATGTCGCGCTCGTTGGCATAGGCCTTGAGGCGGCTCCACTGGCGATCGAAGAAGTACTGCGTCATCTGGTGGTAGAGCATACGCGCCGGATGGTCGGCGCAGACCTTGGCGGAAGCCTCGCCGCGGGTGCGGAGCTCCGCGGGCCACTCCCAAAACGCCTTGAGACCGCACTCCTCTTTGACGGTCATGAACTCACAGTAGGGGATGAGCCAGTCCTCGTTGGCCTGGATAAAGTCATCGAAATCGGCCGGCTTGTCGGCAGCAAAGCGCTCAGCGGCGCGGTCGAGAATCTGACGGCGGCCGCCAAAGATAGCACCGTAGTCGACATTGCTGGGGTCGGATCCCAGATACACGCCATCGATATCGCGCTGCTCCAGATACCCTGCCTCGATAAGCTCGGCAAAGTCGATAAAGTTGGGGTTGCCTGCGCGGGCCGAGAACGACTGATAGGGCGAATCGCCATAGCTGGTCGTCGTAAGGGGCAGAATCTGCCAGTAATGTTGTTTGCACGAGGCGAGAAAATCGACGAAGTCGTAGGCATTCCAGCCAAAGCCGCCGATTCCGTATGGTCCGGGCAGAGATGAGACGGGCATGAGGACGCCGCTTGCACGCTCCATGAATGCGCTCACCAACCTTCTTGTTGTGGGGTCGGCCTGCCGATGGGTGTGCAGTCCGCCTCCGATGTTCTGATTCGATACGCCTATTGTAAAACATGTTGTTTAAACATGTACAGGCAAGATAAAAAAGTTGGTCGATTTTCGGCGAATGGTTACATGCCATGAAAAAGCCCCGACCTCACAACGTGAGATCGGGGCAAGAGCGGTATGTAGGTTTTGCTACTCGGCGTCGGCGAAGCCGTTGGGGTTGTGGCTCTGCCAGTTCCAGCTATCGCGGCACATGTCCGCGATGTCGTACTGGGCCTTCCAGCCCATCATGCGCTCGGCCTTGGAGGCATCGCACCAGTTGGCAGCGATGTCGCCGGCGCGGCGCTCGCGGATCACGTAGGGCAGCTCCTTGCCACAAGCCTTGGAGAAGGCGGCGACGACCTCGAGTACCGAGGTGCCGGTGCCGGTGCCCAAGTTAAAGATCTCGACGCCGGTCTTGCCGTTCATCCAGTTAAGGGCGGCCACGTGACCAGATGCCAGATCGCACACGTGGATGTAATCGCGCACGCCGGTGCCGTCGGGGGTGGGGTAGTCGTTGCCAAAGACCTGAACGGCCTCGAGCTTGCCCACGGCGACCTGGGCGACATAGGGCACCAGGTTGTTGGGGATGCCCTTGGGATCCTCGCCGATCAGGCCCGACGGATGGGCGCCGATGGGATTGAAATAACGGAGTAACACGACGTCCCACTCGGGGTCGGCGGTGTGGACGTCCATAAGGATCTGCTCGATCATCCACTTGGTCCAACCATAGGGGTTGGTCGCGGGCTTCTTAGGATCCTCCTCGGTGACGGGCGGGTTGTCCGGGTCGCCGTAGACGGTCGAGGAGCTCGAGAAGATGATGGACTTGCAGCCATGGTTGCGCATGACGTCGATGAGCACCAGGGTGTTCTCGATGTTGTTGTGGTAGTACTCGACGGGCTTGCTCACCGACTCGCCGACGGCCTTAAAGCCGGCAAAGTGGATGACGCGGTCGATCTGATGGGTATCGAAGATCTTGTTCATCGCATCGCGGTCGAGCACGTTGGCCTCGTAGAAGGTGAGGTTCTTGGCGGCCTCGTCGCCCACGATGGTCTTGACGCGGTCGACGGCGACGGCGCTGGAGTTGGAGAGATCATCGACGATGACGACCTGGTAGCCACCCTCGAGCAGCTGAACGACGGTGTGCGAGCCGATAAAGCCGGCGCCACCGGTAACGAGGACACAGGTGTCTTTGGGGTCGAGTGCTTTGGACATGTAGTCTCCTATCGAATCAGGAACACTTCTTCAGGGGAGTATAGCGCAGGCAGGGACGCCCAAATCGTGCGCTGTAGGAAAAGCAGAGGATTGTGCTAACGTACTCATAGAAGAGCTTGCGTACGCATAACCTGATCTTTGGCATTTGCTTACGAGCCGCTGACCTTGTAGTTTCCTGCCGTTCGTGGAAATCGTTGGGACGTGCCATATGTACGCTAATATGTATGAGTTGAGCGACATATAAATAAACATGTAACGGAGTACATATGTCACCAAACAGCGATTCCATCCTTTCCCAGGAGCTCTCGCGCCGCACTGCCCTCAAGGCCCTGTTCGGCGCCGCTTCTGCGGCAGTTCTTTTTGGCCTGCCCGCTCGCGCCCATGCGGCGGAGGCTTCCAAAGAAACCACCGATAAACTGAATGCCGCCCAGGCCCAGCTCGACGAGGTTCAGGCCCAGCTCGACAGCATCGCAAATGAGTATGCGGCGCTGGCCAACAAGAATGCCCAGACCCTCAACGACATCGAGAATGTCCAGGGCAAGATTGACGACACGCAGGCCCAGATCGATGAAAAGAAGGCCGAGCTCAAGAAGAAGCGCAACGACCTTTCCGATCGCGTGGCCGCCAGCTACAAGTCCGGCGGCACGAACATCCTGTCGCTGCTGCTGGCCTCTGGCTCGTTTGAGGAACTCGTCGCCAACGCGCATTACGTTGAGAAGATCAACAAGAGCGACCGCGACGCCATCGAGGACATTCAGACCATCCAGGAAGAGCTCGATGCGCAAAAGACCGAGCTCGAGTCGCAGAAGGCCGACTTAGAGAAGCTCAAGGACCAGCAGACTGCCCAGATGCAGGACATGCAGGCCAAGCAGCAAGAAGTCCAGACCGTGCTGAACGGTCTTTCCGACGACGTCAAGGAGCTCATGGCTCAGCGCGATTCCGAGATCCTCGCTGCCGCCCAGGCTGAGGAGGCCGCTAGGAAGGCTGCCGCTGCCGCGGCTGCCGCGAACAAGAACAATTCCTACTCGGGTGGTTCGAGCTCGGGTGGTGGATCGTACGCGCCCGGAACTCCGCAGCAGAATGCCGGCTCGGGCAAGCAGCAGGCTGTCGTCAACGCGTGCTACTCCACGCCTTCGCCGGGTCAGAACTGGTGCGCGGCGTGGGTTACCAATGTCTTCCGTAACGCCGGCGTTGGCTACTTTGGCGGCAACGCCTGCGACATGTTCAACGCCTGGTGCTATAGCTCCGACCGCTCGGCGCTGCAGGTGGGCATGATCGTGGCCGATTCCTCGCACAGCGGCACGGGTGCTCCGGGCCTTATCTACGGTCATGTGGGTATCTACGTTGGCGGCGGCATCGTTATGAGCAACGAGGGTGCCATTACGTCTAAGTCGCTTGATTCGTTTATTAGCTTCTATGGCACTGGCTCTGGCGTGCGTTGGGGCTGGCTCGGCGGCGTGGCGCTGTCGTAAAGCCGACGGGGCCGCGTGCCCGCCCGCAATATATTTGATTGCCTGCTCGGGCAGTCCTGCGCAAGACGAAGGCCACATTAAGTGGCCTTCTTTGCGTGCGGAACTCGCGATCAATCAAATATATTGCGGGCGGGCACGCGGCCCTCTTGGGTTCGGGGCGCGGCACACCGGACTGGTTGTCTGAATTAAAGAAAGTGAAGGCCCCTTTCGGGGCCTTCTTTTTATAAAAATTCGCCTACTCGGTGGACTTCGGGTTCTAGGTCTACGTCGAACTGCTCTTTGACTTTGGCTTGGATGTCGCGGATGAGTTCGTCGACGTCGGCGGCGGTGGCGTGGTCGGCGTTGACGATGAAGCCGCAGTGCTTCTCGCTCACCTGCGCGCCGCCAACGGCGTGTCCTCGCAGGCCGGCGTCCATGATGAGCTTGCCGGCAAAGTAGCCCTCGGGGCGCTTGAAGGTGGAGCCGGCGCTCGGCATGTCGAGTGGCTGCTTGTCCTCGCGGCGCTGGCGGTAGTTGTCCATGTCGGCCTTGATCATCGCGGCGTTGCCCGGGGCGAGATTGAAGGTGGCCGAAAGCACGATAAAGCCGTCATCGGCGATGCGGCTCTTTCGATAACCCAGGTTGAGCTCGTCGACATCGAACTCGATGATATTGCCGCTGCCGCGGGTGCCGTCGTCGAGCTGGCGAGCGGGTTTGTAGACGCGCACGGACTCCAGCACATCGGCCATGCAGGCACCGTAGGCACCGGCGTTCATGTAGCAGGCACCGCCGACCGATCCGGGAATGCCCGAGATGGGTTCCATGCCGGTAAGGCTGGCCTCGGCTGCCGCGGCTGCGACATCGGAAAGCAAGGCGCCGGCTGCCGCCGTGACGTGCGTGCCGTCGACCGTAATGTCGGAGAGTCCCTCGCCCAGCGCCACGACGACGCCGCGGATGCCCTTGTCGCCGACGAGCAGGTCGGAGCCGTTGCCCACGATGGTGAGGGGCAGATCGCAGCGATAGCAGGTATCGAGCGTGGCGACGAGGCCCTGCTCGGTATCGGGCGTGACAAAGACGTCGGCCGGGCCGCCGATCTTAAACGTGGTGTGCTCGCGCATGGGCTCGCTCATCAGCACGTTGTCCTCGCCGGCAACGCCAGCAAGCGCGCACAGCAGGTCCTCGTTAAAAAAGTCGTTCTCGTGCATACGAATATCCGCCTTTTGGTGGTCGTTGTCATCAATCGATTGCAATATACCCCACCCGGACGGATTTGGTGCGCTGGCGGCGATAAAACAGCCGTCTACCGGATTGGTAAAGTGTTTATCACCGAGGTAGAGGGGTAGTCGCTATACTTTCAAGAGATTGCGCGTAAACCCGGAAGGAGCGAGATGGCCAACAAAGTCACCCTCAAGCAGATCGCCCAGGAGGTGGGGCTTTCCCCCTCGTCGGTCTCGCTTGTGCTCAATAATCGGCCCTGTCGCATCTCGGAAGAAAACCGCAAGCTCATCAAAGAGGTCGCGGCGCGCAACCACTATGTTCCCAACCAGATCGCGCGCAGCCTGGTCATGCGCGAGTCGCGCACGCTGGGCCTTATCGTCCCTAACATCGAGAGCCGCTTTTTTGCCTCGCTCGCCGGTAGCCTGGAAAAGCGCTGCCGCGAGGACGGCTATGCGCTCTTCATTACCAGCTCGGGTGGAAGTGCCGACGACGATCTGGAGCTGCTGCGCCAGCTGGTAACGCGCGGCGTTGATGGCGTCTTCCTGGTTGTGGGCGACGAGTTCTCCGACGACCGCGCCCTGCGCGAAGAAGTCAGCCATCTGCCTATCCCTGCCGTGATGGTCGACCGTGCCATTGAGGGGCTCGAGTGCGACAAGGTGATGTTCGACCACGAGATGGGTGGCTACATGGCCACTCGCTATCTGATCGAGCAGGGCCACCGTCGCATTGCCTGCTTGGTTAACGCGCGCCGTTCCAATACGGGGCGTAAGCGACTTGCCGGCTATGAGCGTGCGCTGCGCGAGGTTGGCCTGCCTATCGACGCACGTTTGGAGTTTGAGAGCGAGTACTACATTCCGAGTGCCTACGAGGCCTCGGAGGCGGTGCTCGCAACTGATGCCACCGCTGTGTTCGCAAGTTCGGACAACATTGCCCTTGGTCTGCTCAAGCGCTTACACGAGATGGGGAAGAGCATTCCGGGCGACATTTCGGTGGTGAGTTACGACAACTCGGCCGCCGACGTTCTCTTTGAGCCGGCGCTGACCGCGATTGAGCAGGATCCAGGTATCCTCGCGGAGCATGCTTTTGGCTGCATGTCCAAGCGTCTTGCCGGTAGGGGCGGTAGACGTGCCGAAGAGGTCGTCCTGGAGCCGGCGCTTATCGTTAAGGGCAGCGTGCTCGAACTTACCGAATGTAGCTAAGCGTACTTGTTTGGTTGCATAGATTGCATGCGGAGTGTCCACTATTTGCCGGCGGGGCCGGGCTGCCTGCCTTGTTTTGAGAAGTTCGCGGAGCCCACTTCTCAAAACAAGGCAGGCAGCCCGGCCCTCGTCCGTTAACTCTTCCGCTGGGCGAGCCATAGACGCCGCGCACCGATAGGGTAAGGCAGCGGCTTGAAATTGGTGCTATATTCAGCTTGAGTTGTTTAATGCTAGTACGGGAGGCTGATATGGGGCTGTTCAAGAAGAAAAACCCGCAGGATGCCTTTGATCCCGATGTGTTTACCATCACGGATACGATTTTGGACCCGCCACGGTTTACATTTTTGCCGGCCATCTACCAGGATGCCACGCGCCGCAAGTGGGCTGTGCATCAACGCGGTGGCGAGCCGAAGATTTTTGACTATGCGGACGTGTTGCAGTGCGAAGTGGCCGAGGCGGGCGATCCGGAGGCCGAGGAAGTGGCTTCAAAACAGGAATTTGCCCAGCGTATCCTGGCAAATCCTGCCAAGGCGGCGAAAATAAACGCTGCCAAGCGTAATATGTGTCTTGGTATGGGCGTTGTTGTGGCGGTTCAGACGGGAAAAGACGAGGTTTCCAAATTAGAGATTCCCGTTATGACCGACGAAGTCAAACGCGATTCAAGCCTATATAAGTCGTATCGGAATGTCGCCGAGAAGATCAAGGCCGAATTTGATGCCATGGGAGGGCTGGCCTAATTTTGGCGGCATACGTTTCTGAATGAGGAGTCTGTGCAATGGCAGGTGAATCTTATGCAATTCCCCCCAAAGATCGTGCTGTTGAGGGAATTCTTTGGTATATCCAGCACCATCAGCTTGCCAGCGGCGATCGCCTGCCGGCCGAGCGCGTGCTGTGCGAAGAGATTGGCGTTTCGCGTACGGCGTTGCGCGCTGGTATCACGCGGCTCATCTCGTGTGGAACGCTCGAGAGCCGTCGCGGATCGGGTACGTATGTGTGTCCTCCCAAGCCGCTGAGTATCTTCCAAGAAACGTATAACTTCTCCGATGCTGTGCGGACTGCCGGCCTGCACCCCTCTTCTCGTCTGGTTTCCACCGGGACCATCGAGGCGGATGAGGCGCTTGCCGACAAGCTTGGGGTGGCTGTAGGCGCTCCCTTGCTCCGCATGCAGCGCGTTCGACTTATTGAGGGCGAGCCGGCGTCAATCGAGACCGCTCACGTTAACCTGTCCCTGTGCCCCGCGCTTCCCGAGCACGATTTTGAGTGTGAGAGCCTTTACGATGTCTTGCTCAAAGAAGGTGGCGTGCGTGTTGAGCATGGACGTGAGCATATCTCCATCTCGCGTTTGAACGCCGAAGAGGCCGAGCTGCTCCAGCAAGAAGAGGGAACGCCGGTGTTCTATGAGAGCTCGATCGAATTTGATAAGGACATGCGTTTTGTGGAGCATTGCAAATCGGTGATTTTGCCCACAAAGTTCCGCTTTGCCGATAACGGCGAAGAGAACGGCATGAGGAGCGTGGCAGGTGAACAATGGCTGAAACAGTAGATGCCACCCCGGTTTATATGCGCATTCGACGCCGCATCGAGGAACGTATCGAGCGCGGTATATATCCCACGGGTTCCATGATTCCGTCCGAAAAAGACCTTGCCGAGGAATTTGGTACGACACGCTTGACCATCCGAAGCGCTGTCGATGAGCTGGTTCGGCGCGGGCAGATTCGCCGTGTTCGGGGAAAAGGTGCCTTTGTGGCGCAGAAAGTACCTGCTTTTTTTGAACGCACGGTCGGTTTCCGTGAATCGGTCCGTGCTTCGGGCGGCGAGCCGTCCGTCCGTATTCTCGCGCGTTCCAAGCGTTATGCGGGGCCATATTACGCCGACCTGTTTGGCATCGCCGAGGACGACCTGCTCTATTCCGTTCGACGCCTGAACTGCATAAACGGTAGCCCCGTATCGATTGAGACGGCGCTGATTCCCTGCCTGCTGTTCCCAACCATCGAAGATATTGACGTGTCGGTCTTCAGTTTGTACGAGACCTATGAGATGCTGGGCCGAAAGCCAGTCATGGCACAGGAAAAGCTCGATATCGAAGCGCTGGGCGCACGAGATGCCGGCCTCCTTGGACTGGAACAGGGCGATCTTGTTTTGCTTTTGGAATGCGTGAGCTATGACGCGAGCGGTCAGGCTATCGAGTATGTAAAGTCCTTCAATCGTGGCGATACGGGCGGCTACACCTATACGTACTAGCTGGTATTCTGTGAATAACGGCTGGGAAACTAACCAGTTTTGATCGTTGGGTCAGCTGTATATACAACCTTACAGGGCTCAAAATCGACCGTTCGCCGATGGGGATAAATTAATCGACAAAGAGGTATCAAAAAGCCGTAACCTGTAACTGTGATTGGTATCAAATACTAATACTAATGATTTGTTACGAGGTGAGACGATGAAGATGCTCGATTACGTTCAGCTTGCCCATGTGCGTATGGGGGAGAACCTCGAGCGTTCGTCTGAGCTGGTAGCGCAGCTCGTTGATATTTTCCAGTCCGGTTCTTTTGACGCGCTGCGCATCGTTGCTTCGGGTTCGTCGCGCCATGCCGCCGATTGCGCCCGCGATTACCTGCAAGATGCCCTGCAAATGCAGGTGTCCGTTGTGACGCCCGAGGCCTTCGTCGATTTTGAACACACCTATCCGCAGCATGTGCTCAACATTGCCGTTTCGCAGAGTGGCTATTCGACCAATACGATTGCGGCGCTCGATTACATGCGCGCACACGATATGGCTGCAGTTGCGCTCACGGCAAACGTCGAGGCACCCATCAAGGAACACGCTGACATCGTTCTTGACTACGGTGTGGGCGTCGAGTCGGTGGACTTTGTGACTCTGGGCGTCGAGGTGCTCGTTGAGTACCTGGTGCTCTTTGGCATTTACGGCGGTCAGGCGCGCGGAACGATTGACGCCAAGGGCGTTGCCCAGCGTCTTGACGACCTGCGCGAGGCTATCCATGCCAATGCCGTGATGTGCAAGACCGCCGAGGCATATGTCCAAGACCACATGCTCGAGCTTTCTGAGCACACGCCCGCCATGGTCGTCGGCAACGGCCCCAACTATGGCGTTGCCGAAGAGGCGGCCCTCAAGCTGAGCGAGACCATCAAGATTCCTGCCATGCATCACGAAGGCGAGGAGTTCGTCCACGGTCCCGAGATGCAGATAACTCCAGGCTATCTGGTGTTTATTGTCGACGATCCGCAGGGGTCGGAGCGTCTTGCGAATATCGCTGATGCGCTATCGAACGTTACGACAAAAACGGTGCTGCTCACGGCCCATCCCAAGGGTAGGGCTCACGAGGTTGCGGTGCCTCAGGTGGCTCCGCTGCTCAGCGCAATTCCCAATCTTGTGTTCTTCCAGACGATTGCGGCCATGATAGCCGAGCGTCTGAAGTCATGGGACGTGCACCCGTATCTTGATGCCGTCTCCAAGCAAATGGAGGTCAAGGCAGAGGGCTACGAAGAGTCAGTCAATGCGCTTAAGGCCAAAGCGGCCGAGTGTTACGGAATGTAAGCGGGTTTTGATGCCCGTTGGCATGGGGGATGTGGAAACAACCCCAGAAAGGAGAGACAAATGAAGGAAACCGAGAAGATCGAGATCATGCATTTCGACCAGGAGGGCTATCTCGAGGACGGCAAGGCGCTCTACGAGACCGGCAAGAAGATGACCGCGCTCGCCGACAAGGTCGCCGACGAGGGCTACGACGCCGTGTTCCTGATGGGCGTCGGCGGCACCTGGGACGAGCTCATGCAGCTCGAGTACCTCATGAA
>JAGZFB010000025.1:0-83920 GCA_018368055.1 Collinsella sp.
CGGTCGGCGGCCCGTTCTGGGCGCGCCTCAATCGTAGCCCGAGACGGTCCCGGGCTGACAATTTCGACTGTAATGGACGTTCTTAAATGACTAGTCGTTAAAGAACGTCCCCAACGGCTAACTAGCCGTGGAAGCGGACTATGGGCGCAAGCGGCTGTTCGCGAAAGACACGATCGACGGCGGCGCGGTATTCGTCGACCTTTTTAGTCTTGCGCACGAGCTTGTGAACGGTAGCGGGGTCGGCGAAGGCGCACTTGGCGTAGAACCACCACTCCTTCATGCGAAAGACCGCGTTGCCGCCAATCTCTTCTGCATAGGCCGCAAACAGCGTGTCGTGGAAACGCTGCAGTTCGGCTGCCGTGGCAGCGGGACCGCCCTTGACCATGCGAGCGAGCGCGGGGTTCGCAAGCAAGCCACGCCCCAGCATCACATGGCGCGTCCCGGGATAGGCCTCCACCAGCGCATCCATATCCTCAAGATCGAAAATGTCGCCGTTATAGGCCACGGGGAACGGCGCACGCCCCAGCGTCTCGCCGTAAAACTCCTTGCGCGGCGATCCCGTATAGCGGTCCTTTTGCACGCGCGGGTGCACAATCAGCTCTGCCAGCGGCATGCGGCAATACAGATCGAGCACGCGCTCGTATTCGTCATCGCCCTCCAGCCCCAGCCTGGTCTTTACCGATACCGGCAACGGCGACCGCTCGCACACATCGCTCAAGAACACTTCGAGCTCGTCGAGATTGCGCAAGAAACCCGAGCCCTTGCCCTTGGCGACAACCGTTCCCGAAGGACAACCCAAGTTGAGATTGACCTCGCGATAGCCCATGTCGGCGAGCACCTGTGCCGCCCACACAAACTCGTCCGCGTTCTTGGACATCAGCTGAGGCACCACGTTGAGCCCCTGGTTATTGGCAGGATCGATCTCCTTAAACGCCTTGCCACCAAAGCGGTTTCCCACCCGCGGCGGCGGCAAAAACGGCGTGTAATAGCAATCGAGTGCGCCGAAGCACTCCGCATGCACGCGACGGAACACATGCCCGGTAATTCCCTCCATGGGGGCCAGCGAAAGGATCATCTACTCTTCTCTCATATCAACACAACAAAGGGGCCGTCCCTTTGTCACATGCATTATGCCTTGCGCTTCAGGCGATTCACAAGGAAGAGGTAGCTACTGAACGATGACCACCCTCCAGCCGCACCCCATACAACGAGGTTTAATACTTTTCCCGAGAAGTGAACGAGTGAAAACGGGCCCCCGAAGCATCGGCACTTTCGAGATGCAATTTCCTGCGGTTTTGCCAGCCAAATCCTGCGGGTTTGACGTCTAAAAATGTCGATGCTTCGGAGGTCCAAGTATGGCCGTTCACTTCTCGGAAAAGTATTAGACCTCGATTTACATGCCACTCAATGTGACAAAGTGGCTGCTCCTTTGTCACATTCGATGAAAAAGGGCACCGATGTTAGTCGATGCCCCAAAGCGGCTGCAGGTTAAGCCCTACAGCGTATGTCTAAGACGAATCGAACTATTCGTCCCAGGAGAGGTTCTTACCAGTCTTTTTTGCCAGCAGCAAGAACAGGCCGATAATAACGTTGCATGCGATGCAGAAGATGAAGACGCCCTGGAAGGAGCCGACAAGCTCATAGACCTTCATCATAACGGGCATGCCAAAGGCGCCGACGATATAGCCCACGGAGCAGATCAGCGCGAAGATGCGACCGAAATCGCGGGAGCCAAAGACATCCATAACCAAAACGGTCAGGGCAGTGCCAGCGATGACGTACATTACGTCGTTCACGCCTGCTGCGAGGATGCTGAGCGTCGAGTTGCCGCTGCTCATCATGAGCATGACAAAGGAGAGGATGGAGACAGCGAGCCAGCCCAGAATGGCCTTCGTGCTGCCGAACCTATCGCAAGTGGTGCCGACGATCGGATTGAGGAACAGATCGAAGAGCGATGCAGCGGATACCATGAAGCCGCCCACCATGGGGCTAAAACCAACCTCGGAAGCATACGTCGGGAAGAGCTGGTTCATGCAGCAAGTGAGCTGAACGAGACAGAGGAAGCCGATGCAGAAGAAGAAGGCAGGCGACTTAATGGCGCGCGCATAGCTAACGCCACGCGTGCTATCCTCGGTCGTCTCCTCGGTCTCGGTGACCGTCTCGCCCTCGACGTAGCCATAGGGCAGCATGCCCTTGTCCTGAGGCTTATAGCGAATAATCAGGACGGAAGCGGGGAGAATGAGCACGGCGGAGACGCCAGCGAGCACCAGATAGCCAGTCCTCCAGCCAGCGGCCTCGATGACAGAGGTGATGACGGGGCTCATGATGAGCATGTAAATCGAGTTCACTGCCCAAGCGAGACCGATTGCCAGGCCACCAGATTTTTTGAACCACTGGTCAATAACGTCGGACATGGCGACGCCGGTGGTGAAGGCGAAGCAAACGCCAATCAGGGCGCCAGCGGCGATGAACATCCAGACTTCGGTGTAGAAGGCCATGCCTGCGCCGGCAGCGAGCAAAATAAGCTCGACAACGGGGAGCCAAACCTTGCCAACGACCTTGGGAATGAGTTTTCCGACAAACGGAAGAGCTGCCGCAAGACCAATGAGCGTTGCGGTGAAGTAATACGAGAAGATGGAATAGTCAAACCCGAACTCCTCGCACACGGGTGCGACGAAGGACCCCGCGATGACGCTATAGGATCCGGTCGTGCCGGCAGACATAAGGCCGAGCGCGATTACGAGAACCCATGCGTAAACCTTGCTGCTCTTTAACTTTGCATTATCCATTGATACAGCTCCTAGAGACCCAGAAGGGCACACATAACAGCCTTGATGGTGTGCTGACGGTTCTCTGCCTCACGGAAGATGACCGAAGCGTTGGCCTCAAAGCACTCGTCGGCAATCTCAAAGCCCTCGGTGATGATTTCGCGATGGAGGTCGTTCTTGCACTGGTCGAGGAGCATTTTGCCGACACGGTGATCTGCGTTATGGACAGAGGGAAGCTCATGCATGCAGAAGATGTCGGGATTGTTGGTGCGCTTGCACAGCTCGCTGGTGACGCGATAGGGGTACAAAGACTCGGCATCGCCCAACCAGGAGTTGTAGTCGTCGGGATCCAGAACCTCTTCGCCGCACTCGGGGTTGATGTAGCGCCACTCCTCGGTAACGATAACGTCAACGCCATCCAGGGCATCGAGGTCAGAGGTGATGGTAAAGGTCCTATTGGGAGCGTACTTGGCGTAGCAGGCCTCCACCTCTTCGATCATTTCCTTGCACATCTGATGACGGAGGTCGTCGGGGCCGATGGCGAGGAAGTCCATGTCGAGCATAGCGCACAGACGGCCATACCACACTGGGGCGCCGGCGCAGTTGCCAACGAAAGCCATCTTCTTGCCGCGGCTCGTACGCAAACCGCCCCATTGCTCTTCCATCGTAAGAGCGTCAGCGAGCATCTGAGTCGGGTGATCGCCGAGAGTAAGGGCATTGATGACCGGGATGTCAACCAGGTCGGCGACGTCATAGAGGAACTGCTCGTCCTTCTGTGCGCGGTAGACGATGAGATCGTACATGCCGTTAAAGACGCGCATGGCATCCTTGACGGTCTCGCAGTCACCCATGTGGGAGTTGGTCAGATAAGTGAAGCCCATGCCCAAATCATTGCAGGAGGTCTCGAATGCGCAACGAGTACGGGTCGAGCCCCACTCAAAGTTGGCGAGGACGTTTTTGCCGGGGAAGTAGTGCTGGTCGACACCGGACTTCTTCTGAGCCTTAAGGTTCCAGGCAAGATCGATGAGATAGCGGAAATCCTCGGAGGAAAGATCATGGATGTTGATGTAGTCGTGACCGCGGAGGCTGTTGTTCATGCCTATTTCCTTTCGAATTATTATCAAAATTATTGTTGAATGTGTCCCCGAGGAAAACACGGATATCCCTCGGGGAGCGGTACATGTGGCGCCTAAGCCAAAGAGCGCAGGCTCTAAGGCTCACTAACGACTGGCCGCCACGTCCTTAGTCCAGCAGTGCACGCCGCCGCCGGACAGGTTAAGCGCGAGGGAATCAATCATGATGACCTTGCGATCGGGGAAGCAGCTCTCAAGAACTGCCTTGGCCTGCTCGTCCTTCTCTTTCACGACCTCGCTCATGCCCTCGTGGTAATAACGCTGGCCAAGAACGACGCCGTTGCAAATCAGGAAATTGCAGTAGCTCGCTGCGGCGTAGAAGTGGACGGGGCCCTCGGGCCAGGGGGTGCCATCCATAAACTTGCCGCCCATTTCGTCGATGAAGCCCTTATAGAGCTCGTAATCTTCATCGCCAGGGGCGATAACGACTTCAATAGGCTCGGCGGTGGGCATACGAACGATCTCGAAGGGCTTGCCCTCCCAGTCCGTTTCGTTGCTCAGGATCTCGTAGGCTGCCTCAATGCGGCGACGAGACTCTGCTCCAGCCTTGCTCGAGGCTGCCTCTTCATCGGACACCTCGGCAAGAAGAATCTTGTTCGGAGTGATAAAGCGACACATCTCATCAATGTGAGCTGCAAAGCTCATGCCAAAGACGGGAGTTCCGTCTTCCTTCTCGTCGAGGATGCCCAGTCGATAGTCGTCGTCCTCGAGCATAGGCTGCGGAAGCCAGATAACCTTGTTGAGGTTGTAGATGCGCTTATACTCGGCCTCTACTTCCTCTTTCGTGAACTCGGGATTACGCTTGCGGCATTCCGTGTCCTCGATTGCGATCAGAGTGCCGTGACCGTCAAACTCGCGGTCGCCGCCCTCCGAAACCATTTCGGAATTGACGATATCGAAGCAACCGAGCGCAACCGCCATGTGAACCGCTGCCTTACGTGCGGACTGGCACTCCGGGGAGTTCTTGTCCCACACGCCGTAATAGGTCCAAGCGGGGTTGACCATATAAGAATGGCCCTTGTCGTCGACCATGATGCTGGGACCGTTGTCGCGGACATAGAAGTTGGAGTCTTCGAACTGCGTGATCTCGATGCGATCGAGATCAACCCCCTCCTCCTTCAGGCGCGAGCAAGCCTCCTCATAGGAGCCGGGGGTACCGCAATTGAGGTTGACCGTAACGTCGCCATACTCGAGCAGAGCCTTGATCACGTCAACGCAGGGCTGGCGGTTATCATAGCCCTCTGCACGGATGTAATCGGGAAGCCATGTCACATAGACGTTGGAGCGCTTCTCGAACTCGCCCGGCATACGATAGTTCTCGTACATGGTTGGTCCTTCCGTCGGGTTTCCCGCGATGCTGTCCGGCCGCGACAATAGCGGGGTTTCACCTGCTATAGTACTACTATACCTACCGTTCGGTAGATAGTTTTGAATAATTGCCGCTCGCCTACTGATACATACCGTTCACCGTATATAGTGGTCATGTTTGGACACGAATTGATGTTCCGTTGCCATCCTTAATAATGTTGGTAGTGCGGAAGTGATTTGCGATGGAGAAATGCAGCGTGAGCACAAGAAAAAAAATATTGGACGCAATGTACGATCTTGTGGCAGAAGTCGGTTATGACAAAGCGTCTATCGGAAAGATTTGCGACTTTGTCGGTATATCCAAGCCGTCGGTGTACTACTACTTTCCCTCTAAAGAGAAGATTTTCACTACGCTCTTGGACAGCATGTTTCCGACCATTGACTATCAGCGCGACTACTCGCTAATAGTCGATAGGGACGGGTTCAAGGCCGCGCTTATCGAGCTCGGCAATTCAGTTATAGGTGGCTATCGAAGCGATGAAAAGCGCCGGCGCGTGCTGGCCGAGGTTAGCGTTCAAGCAAATCGAATTCCTGCAGTTCAGGAACGTCAAGCGACGGCGACCAAACGAACCATGGATGCGCTTAAAGACATCCTTCTTCATGGTGTAGAGATTGGCGCGTTTTCCGATAGCGCCGACGTAATGCTCTACGTACAAATTCTTTATACCGTTCTGGAGGGAGCAAGCAATACGGTCGCTCAAGGTGAGGATATTGATGAAAAAGCGGTTTGGGCGGGAATAGTCGAGCTTATGTTCAAATAAACCAGCCAAGCTGAAGCGCATGTTGGCACCCATGGTGCCTGCGGGCAACCTTTAAAAACGAAAACAGGGGTCGACTCCAGTCTGGCTTGGAGTCAACCCCTGTTGCGTGGCAATCTATGCCGATGCAAATCGGCGCTTATTACTTTTCAGCAGCCTTATTGAGAAAGCCGGAAACGATAGCAAACGCAGCAATCATAAGGTTGCAGGCAATGCAGAAGATAAATACTCCCTGGAATGACCCCGCCATGCCGTAAACCTTCATCATGACCGGCATTCCAAAAGCACCGACGACATAGCCCGCTGAGCAAACGATCGAATAGATCCTTCCAAAATCGCGTGATCCAAAGAGCGAGAGTAGAAGCATCGGCATTGCGGTTCCAACGATGGCGAACATGACATCGTTTACACCAGCTGCAATGATGGAAACGGTCTCATTGCTTCCGCCAATGATAAGAAGCAGGAATGAAAGAATGCTGACACCTGTCC
This sequence comes from Collinsella sp., assembly GCA_018368055.1. Classification (GTDB taxonomy): domain Bacteria; phylum Actinomycetota; class Coriobacteriia; order Coriobacteriales; family Coriobacteriaceae; genus Collinsella. The sequence goes on from JAGZFB010000025.1 coordinate 6,517, forward strand.
ATGCGACCGTTGCTTTAATAGCGCCAAGCTTGTCGCATGTTTTGCCCACGAAGGGATTTAGGAAGATATCGGAGAGTGAAGCTGCCGAGACCATTAAGCTTCCTACGATAGGATTGAAACCGACCTCGCTTGCATAGGTTGGAAACAGCTGGTTCATGCAGCAGGTGAGCTGCGCCACGCAAAGCAAGAGGACACAGAGAATAAAAGACGGCGTTTTCGCGGCATCGCGGAGTGCCATGCCCGAAAGAACATCTTCCTGCTCATCGGCGCTGCAGCTCTCATGGGTTTCGGAGGCGGTCTCTCCGTACGGAAGCATGTTGCGATCAGAGGGGTTAAGGCGAATGATAAATGCGCTTGCAGGCAAAATCATAGCTGCAGAAACGGCCGCAAGCACGATGTATCCCGTACGCCAGCCTTGCTGCTCGATGACCAGCGTAATGACAGGACTCAATAACAGCGTACAGAGAGAATTAACGCCCCAAGCGAGGCCGATGGCAAGACCGGACGATTTGCTGAACCATTGGTCAATGACATCGGACATGCAGACGCCCGTTGTAAACGAAAAGCAGATGCCGATCACTGCGGCGGAGACGGTGAACATCCAGACCTCGGTGTAGAACGCCATTGCGGCGCCGGCGACAATAAGGACGAGTTCAATGCAAATATGCCATGGTTTGCCGATTACTTTTGGAATGAAGCGACTCAAAAGCGGAAGCCCAAGCGCAAGGCCAAGAAGAATCGCGGTGAAATAGAAAGAAAAAGAAGTGTAGTCAAAGCCCAGATCTTCACATACTGGAGCAACGAATGAGCCGGCAATAATGCTATATGTGCCAGTTGTTCCGGCGGACATTAAGCCGAGCGCAATAACGACGACCCAAGCAAATGCGCCGCTTTCACGGAGACAATCTTTTTTGGCTGGTGTGGTGAGAGTCATGGTTGCTCCATTTCTATCGGCAATACATCCTATATGCCTACCGATAGGTATATAAACCAGAAGACTCTTCGTCAAGCATTAAGCGGGGAGAGGGAGTTCTTAACCTGCCGAACGGTAATTAGACCCCGATTTCGCAAGGGTCTCAATGTGACAAAGGGACTGTCCCTTTGTCACATTATTCGGAGCGTAGGGCTTCGACGGGGTCCTTCTTGGATGCGCTGCGAGCAGGCAGCAGGCCGGCAACGACCGTCAACAGCACCGAAATTGCAATGAGTACCAGCGCATCCTGCACGGGCAGGCTCATCAGGTTGGGTACTTGTTTGGCAGCAAGCGCCCAGGTATTAACTGGGAAGCTCACGGCCACCACGACGACAATGGCAAAGACGCCGGCAATGAGGCCCTCGATAAAGGTCTCGGCATTGAATACGTTGGCCACGTTACGCTTCGACGCGCCGATCGCACGCAGGATGCCAATCTCCTTTTTGCGTTCCAGCACACTGATGTAGGTGATGATGCCGATCATGATGGAGCTCACCACCAGGCTGATACTCACGAATGCGATGAGCACCAAGCTGATGGTGTTCACGATGTCGGTCACCGAACCCATGATGATGCCCATGTAGTCGGTGTACGAGATTGCCTGCTCGTCGTGGCCGGCGGCTTTGACCTGCCTGTTGTACGCATCGATATGGTCGAGTACGCGCTCCTTGGCCTCAAAGTCGCGCGGGAAAATCTTGACCGAGATGGGGTCTGCCTCATCCGCATAGCCCAGCGTGGTCAGATTGTTGTCGTAGGTGAGCTGCGACGCCTTGGCATAACTCATCATGAGCGAACTCAGGTCCTCGGCGTCCATGTTGAAATGGATGGCGCGGGCAAAGGCGCTCGCATCCACACGCATAGCGCTCGCTAGGTTGGCAAAACTCGAAGACATCTGCGTCGCCATCTGGTCCATAAGCCCAGCCGTGTCTGCCTTGAGCTGAGCTGACACCGTCGCCGCAATCTGGTCGCTGATCGACTTCATCACCTGATCCATAGCCTGCTGCAGATACGGAGCCAGCTGCTTTTGCACATAGTCGGTCATCGCCTGTTGCAGGCGCTCGGCCAGGGCATCGCCACCGAGTGCCTTGAGCTGAGCCAGGCATTGTTGGGCTGCGGCATCATTCTCAAGATATGTCGAGAATGCGGCAGAGAGCTTTGACGCGTCCTTAAGATCATCGGGTGTCAGCGCCTTAAACTGATCAGACTGCAAAAAGCCCTCAAACAGCTGGTTGGCAAGCGTTCCCACCTGCTGCATTTGCTCGGGCGTGAGTTCCAGACCGTCAAAGATACGCGAGAAATCTGGGGTTGGCGCCTTGGCCATGATGTCACTGATGTCGACGTCCTTGCCAACGTCCGAAAGGTCAATGTCCAGCCCGGACAAGTCAAGACCCGACAGGTCCATACCGCCGGCCGCACCCGAGAGCGCAGATGTATCGAACGAAAACGCGCTCTTGAGCGCTGCCTCGTCCACACTGAACATGCTGCCCAGATCCACGCCTTGCTTGGCCTCGCCTTGCAGTTCGTCGAAGGTTTTGCCCGTAAAGACATCCGTCTCGGGGTGGTCGAGTTGCTCCTGCACAATCTGCGAATCGGCGGCGCGCTCCATAAGCTGGCGAGTCAGCGCATGCGTATAGGCAATGCCCGGAGACAACGCACTCGCATTGGCCGTCTCGTTAGGTCGCACCACGCCCACAATGTGCACGTCAATACCGTCGGCAACCTTGGCGGTCATAAAGTCGGCGTCGTCAGACATGTCGGTCCACATGCCGGTCTCTTCGTTTTTGCGATAGGCATCGGCCGGCGACAGCACCTTAAGCGTCGTGGACAGCGCATCGTCGTAGGTAAAGTCGGCGCCGGTCTCGGGCGTTTCGATCTTACCGTCAGCCGTCATGGCGCTGTTAACCAGGTCGTTGAGCTCGTTGATATCCAGCGCGCCGATGCTGTAGAGCGTGTAGTCGCCCACCGTTCCACGGCTCGAAAGCACCATTACGGCTTCGTTAGCAGACGTGGGCCAATGACCGGCGACGACATCGTACTGGCTGTCGAGCAGGCTCTGGTCGTCAATCATCTCGTTAAAGACCGAGGTTCCCATGGATTCCATGCCCACCGTTGCCGCCGAGCTCGCGCCTCCGCTCATGGCCTCGGTCATGGCGTTGGGCACCAGCCGGACAGGCTTCTCATCGCCCTTGCCGGCACGATAGACAACCGGCGATACACCGTAACCGTACTGAATGGCGTTGACCTCTTTATCGATGCCATCGCCACCGGCATCGAGCCATGCCTTAAAGCTCGTCATGTCGTTGGACTTAACGCTCGCAAACATATCCTTTACGGCCGTGACCACGGGAATCTTATCGGTTCCCTTAGCCTTGCCGCCGGCACTGTCGTCGGACGAATCAACATTTTCAGGCGAGTCATCATCCGCAGTTCCCTGCCCGCCCATCATGGACGACAGGTCGTAATCCTGCTTGGAAATGGTGAGCGGGTAGCTCGAGAGCGTATCCTCCTCGACCTTTTTGATGTAGCCGTTTACGCCATTGGACAGCGCCAGAATCGCCGCGATACCGATAATGCCAATCGAGCCCGCAAAGGCAGTCATGGCCGTGCGGCCCTTCTTGGTCATAAGGTTTCGGGCAGAAAGCCCCAGCGCCGTCACAAAGCTCATCGAGGTTTTGCGCGTAGGCTTAGCCTCGTGGCGCGTGGCGTCAGCGACATCGAAAGGATCGGAATCGTCGGTGATCTTGCCGTCCGCCAGGTTGACGATGCGCGTGGCGTATTGGTATGCCAGGTCGGGATTGTGCGTGACCATGATGACCAGACGGTCGCGCGCAACGTCTTTGAGCAAATCCATAACCTGCACGGATGTCGTTGAATCCAAAGCGCCAGTCGGCTCGTCGGCAAGGACGATCTCAGGGTCATTGATCAGGGCGCGGGCAATGGCCACGCGCTGCATCTGCCCGCCCGATAGCTGGCTCGGGCGCTTGTTAACGTGCTCGCCCAGACCAACCGCCTCGAGCGCCTCGCGCGCACGCTGGCGGCGCTCGGCATGCCCCACACCTGTGAGCGTAAGCGCCAGCTCCACGTTTTCCAAGATGGTCTGATGCGGAATGAGGTTATAGCTCTGGAACACAAAGCCGATGCGGTTGTTGCGATAAGCATCCCAATCGCGATCACGGAAGTCCTTGGTCGAAATGCCATCGATGAGCAGGTCGCCAGAATCAAAGTGATCGAGTCCGCCGATAACGTTGAGCATCGTAGTTTTACCCGAACCCGAGGGACCCAGAATGGCCACGAACTCGTTATCGCGAAAAGACAGGCTTACGTTGTCGAGCGCCACCTGCGTAAACGACTGCGTAACGTACCTTTTGCAAATACCTTTGAGCTCCAGCATGGACGGCAACCTCTCCTGCGCAGGCACCCTGCCCGCTCTCCTCCGCCGTTCGTATTCGACGCGTTTGTCCTACTCTATTCCCATTTTTCACCGACACCAGTGAGGAATGTAGGGAACCGCATCAAAAAACGAACGGGACGACGTCCAAAAAAGAGGCCCCAAGTGGGACCTCTAAATGGTGGAGCTTATCTTGAAAGGTAGCGGACTACTTTGCACAGCGACACACGATCCACGCTATGCTTTACGCGTTTTCTACTGCTCGCTATTCGCAATCGCCTGGTCGATAAGCTTATCGAGTGCTGCGCGCTGCTCGGCGGAGCTGATGGCTCCCACGATTGGATCCCCTACGATGTTGCCATTCTGATCGATGACATACGTTGTCGGGAACGAGAACAAATTTGACGTAAACTTACCGGCCTCGCTATCCGACTTGAACCAGATGTTCTTATATGTCACGCCCTTCTTGCTCAGCACGTCCTTGGCATCTGCAATCTCGCCCTTGTTGCCATCGAGCGTAAAGGAATTGACGCCCACGACCTGGCCGCCCTTCTCGGCAAGCTCCTGATTCAGTTTCTCAAGATCGCCCAACTCACCCACGCACGGCTTGCAAGTGGTGAACCAGAAGTTCATGACGGTAACCTTGTTCTTAGAGAACAGCTCGTCGCTGCTCACGTCGTTGCCGTCCAGGTCCTTGCCCATAAAGCTGGGGAACTTCGTCGCCTCGCTCGAAGCATTGGCACCAGCCGTCATGCCAGCGGTCGAAGCGTCGACGCTCTCGCCTGCGCTCGGCGTGCTTCCACAGCCGGGGAACTCCTTCTCCAAGCTCTCGAGCTTGTCCTCGATTTCCTTGATCTGCTGCGCACCGGCCTTGAGCGTCTTAAGCTCATCCGCCGTGAACTCATCCTTGGCGCCGTCGATGGTCTTGAGCAGGAAATCGCCGTAATTGCTGCCGTCCTCAATCATTGTCGAGTCTTTATTTGCCGCATTGAATACCTTTTCCCACAGCGCGTTATCACTCGAAAAGATCTCGTTCTCCTTCTGCATGAGTTTTGCATACAACTCGGCGGCCTCGTCGGCATTGGCCGGCTTCTGCGCAGTGAGCTCTGCGATCTTAGGATCGGAGCTCGCAGATTCGCTCGCATTGCCACCGGGCGCCGAACATGCCACAAGGCACAAGGCCAATACCGGCACCATAAACAGGGCCGCAATCTTAGAAAGCTTCATAGTCATTCCTCCGTTTTGTCGAAGCTTGTTTACTTTTTATCAGCGGTCAAGGGAAGCTTTTCCGCCGACACATCCAGGCCATAGCGATAGCTGATGGCATCGACGGGACAGGCCCCGATGCACTTTCCGCACCGGATACATTCGGCATGATTGGGCGCGCGGACCACATCAACGTCCATCTGACAAACCTTTGAGCACTTGCCGCACGAGACACATTTGCACGCGTCAACCTGAATCCCCAACAAGGACACCCTATTCATGAGCGCATAGAATGCACCGAGTGGGCAAATCCATTTGCAGAAGGGGCGGTAGAACAAAACGCTCAGCACTACCACGGCAATGAGAACGGCAAGTTTCCAAGTAAAGAGATGTCCCAACGCAGATCGAATGCCGGCATTGGCGATGGCCAGCGGAATGGCGCCCTCGAGCACACCCTGCGGACAGATGTACTTGCAAAAGAATGGGTCGCCCATGCCCACGTCGTTAACCATCAAGACGGGCAGCAGCACCACGGCAAACAGCAGCACGACGTACTTGATGTACGTGAGCGGCTTAAGCTTTTTCGTGGAAAGCTTTTTGCCGGGAATCTTATGAAGCAGCTCCTGCAGCCAGCCAAACGGGCACAGAAAGCCGCATACAAAGCGTCCCAGCAGCACGCCGAGCAAAATGAGCGTACCGGTGACATAGTAAGAAAAGTTGAACTTGGATGAACCTACCACCGACTGGAACGACCCGATGGGGCACGCACCCGATGCCGCGGGGCACGAATAGCAATTAAGTCCAGGTACGCAGACTGTTTTCCCCGCGCCCTGATAAATGCCGCCTTTGGCAAAGTTTGGCAGGTGAATATTGGTGACCAGCGTCGCCGCCGCCTGAAAGAATCCGCGAAATCGGGCCAAAACATGCGACGCAGTGTTTTCTCTTTTATCCAATTCCGATACACTCCAAGCACAGCCTAATCGCTTTGGCCAGCACGGCATCCGCCTCGCCACGCATAACACCAAAGCACACCATGGCAATTCCGACGATCAACAAAGCGACCTGTACCATGGGTTTTACCGCTTTGAACAACTCGACCACTCCTTTCGTTACGCGACCATTGGACCATATCGACTATAAAATCCGTGTTAAGCGCGATTTGAAATGTGCAAGGAGACTGTTATGCGTATTTTGATCGTCGAGGACGAGCGGGCGCTGTGTGACGCAATCGCGCGCAGCTTGCGAAACCTGGCATACAGCGTCGACTGCTGTCACGACGGACAGGAGGCGCTCGACCTGCTGGGCGTCGAAGTCTTTGACCTCGTGGTACTCGACCTCAACCTTCCCCGTATCGACGGCATGACCGTACTCAGGGAACTTAGGAAAACCGACTGCGAGACCAAGGTGCTGATTCTGTCCGCGCGTGGCGAAGTATCCGATAAGGTCGACGGACTCGATGCCGGCGCCAACGATTACCTCACCAAGCCGTTTCATCTGGACGAACTTGCGGCAAGGATCCGCAGCCTTACCCTCAGGCGCTTCGCACAAAGCGACATAGTATTAACCTGCGGAAAACTCAGCTTTGACACCAAGGCGCGCATCGCTTCCGTGGGCAGCGAGGCCTTATCTCTTACACGCAAGGAAACGGGAATCTTGGAATACCTGATGCTTAATCAGGGGCGTCCGGTAAGTCAAGAGGAGCTTATCGAGCACGTTTGGGATAGCAGCGTGAACAGCTTTAGCAACGCAACCCGCGTTCACATCTCGTCACTCCGCAAAAAGCTACGCAGCGCTTTGGGATACGACCCGATTCGCAATCGGATTGGAGAGGGCTACGTTATGGAGGATGGCGAATGAAAGGGCTTTCGCTGCAATGGCGCATAACGATTATGACGGCACTGCTGACGTGCGCAGCGTGCGTGCTGACGAACTGCCTGGTCGGCTATACGGGCATGCGCTACATGGATGCCATCGGCAGCAACATCTCGACCTTTAACGCAACCGGCGAAGATTCGCCCCAGGCGTTCGACCCAACGAAAGCGACCCCCGATGACAAGGTCACGATCGTCGTAAACGACGCACAGGAGTCTTTTGGCACGACAACCTGGTGCATCACGGCTGGAGTCACACTCCTTGACGGCGTGCTGGCATACTTTGTGAGCGGCCGTGCGCTCAAACCGCTACGGGCTTTTGCAGCCCAGGTTGAGCGTGTGCAGCCTGACAACCTAAGCGAAATCAGACTCAGTGAAGATGTGCCCACCGAGCTACAACGATGCAGCGCCTCTTTCAACGACATGATCGCCCGTCTTGGCGAAGGGTTCTCTGCACAGCGTCAGTTTACCGGCAACGCCGCACACGAGCTGCGCACCCCGCTCGCCCTTATGCAGGCACAGATTGAACTATTCATCTCCGAGCACTCCGGTTTGCAACCCGAAACAGCCGAGCTGCTCGGCCTGTTACAAGAACAAACCGAGCGCATGTCTCGAATGACCAAGGTATTGCTCGAGATGAGCGAGCTCCGCAGCGTTCCTTGCGAGGACGATGTTGAACTTGGCCCCTTGTCCGAAGAGGTCCTCACCGACCTTGCACCACTTGCCGAAAATAAAGGCATAGCCCTCAATTGTGCTGGAGACGCTTTAGTAATCGGGAGCGACACGCTCCTCTATCGGCTGGTGTTTAATCTGGTCGAAAACGCCATCCGTTACAGCCGCTCCGGCTTGACTGCCAGCGTCTCCATCAGCGACAGCGACAGCCACGTGCTCCTACGAGTCAAAGATGAGGGCCCGGGAATACCCAAGAAGTACCGAGAGAGCATCTTCCAGCCGTTCTTTCGTCTAGACAAATCCCGCAGCAGGGCATATGGCGGTGCAGGACTCGGACTAGCGCTCGTTTGGGAGATTGCATCGCTTCACGGTGGCGCTGTAGAGGTCGAAGCAAGTTCCGAGAACGGGACCACCATGCTCGTAAGCCTTCCAAAATGATCCGCAGCGTCAACCGAGCAGTAAAACGAAAGGGGTCCCGAGCAACAGGAGTACAATTGCTGCTATTGTTGCCAGCTGTTGGGAGATGGAAGATGGACTGCGATGGCTACCCATGCGTTCCCACGCCGTTGATGTGCACTGCCTTTGTGCCGGGGCAGATTGACGCTGCGGTTGCAGGCATTTCCGACCCCGATTCACGCACCATCGCCACGGCAGAAGCGCTGTACTTTCGCGGACAGGCCGCCCTCGCTGCCAAGACGGCGCGCCCCTATCTTGACGCCACCGATTCCGCACTGCGCTATTCCGCATGCTTTATCTGCGGATACGCCAGCCTGTCGCTCAACCGTATCGCCGACGTCCGCCGTTGTCTTGCGGGCATCCTCGATACGCCAACTGACGAGGAATCACCCGCCGTCCACGCCACGCATATCCTGTTCGCCTCGGCCGCAAGCGTCCTGCTGCACTTGTCTTCCCCGTATTCTGCCGAAGAGTTTTATCCGCTTGCGGCGCATCTGCCCGAAGGCCTGCGCCTGTTCGCCAGCTACGTGATGGCGCATGCCCTGTACCTGCGCGGCGAATATGGCCGCAGTCTGGGCATGGCGGAAAACGCCCTGATCATGAAACAGGGGAGCTATCCCATCTCGGAACTATTCCTGCACCTGGCAGCTTCCATGGCATGCATGAGCCTCAAGGACGTCGACGCCGCAAAAACGCACTTCGGAGCCGCTTGGAACATTGCGCGCCCCGACGGCCTTATCGAGCTCATTGGCGAGCACCACGGCCTTTTGCAGGGGCTCATCGAGGCATGCCTAAAATCGCAATACCCTGACGATTTCGCACGTATCATCGAGATTACGTATCGATTCAGCTACGGCTGGCGGCGCATCCACAACCCCGATTCGGGCGAGGACGTTGCCGACGATCTAACGACCACGGAATTCACCATGGCCATGCTCGCCTGTCGTGGGTGGACCAACGCCGAAATCGCACGCCATATGGGAGTATCGCCGGGCACCGTCAAAAACCGCCTATCCGGCGTATACGCAAAGCTTGGCATCGGCACACGCGCCGAGCTGGTCGCGCATATGTTACGTTAGCGACCGGACTACCAAGCGCATCGAACGCGTTCCGGAACCCGGCGCTTCGCTCGATCAATTTGGACATTTTGACCCTTGAACGGCACTACCGCCACGGGGCGCCTTCTCGCAAAATTGGATTATTTCCACCGATACCTGCGGGATGGGAGCCCAAGATGCTTGATCGCCGTTCGTTACTTGTCGCCGGAGCGTCCTCGCTGGCGAGCATTATGATGCCGCGCGTGCCGGGAAGCGCAAACGCCTTCATATTGCCGTTCGCACCCACCGAAGCCCATGCCGACGAAAAAGACCCCTTCAGGGTGCTCGTTCTCTCGCGCACCATGTTCGGTGTGGTCGTGGTCGACGTCGCCAACAAGAATACGCCCATCACGGGTGCCCAGGTCACGCTCATATCGCGCTATGCCGCAGGCAAGCAGCTCACCGCCACGACCGATGACGAAGGCACGGCCATCTTTGAGGTCGCCCCTCTTTCAGAAGGCTACGTGGACGAGGCAACGCTTCTCGACGCGTACGACTTTAACGGCGGCATCTCCATTAGCATGGCAGGCTACCGCGATGTCGAGATTCCCCTTGCGCGTATCCAGGGCGGCACCGCTATTACCGCACCCACACGTCCGCTCTCCGATGGCAAGCCGTACTTTCGACAGCTCACGTTCGACGAATGGGACATCCAGTACGCCGACGCCACGTTTATGGCAATGCCAGCGGACGAAGCAGCAAACGACCAGCCCGACACGCACGCTTTTACCGTGCAGGCTCATCTGCCGCAGGGCGGGCAGGCAACGTTGCATATCAATAAAGTGATGCCCTCTGCGGGCAGCTCAACCGAAACCGTCACGCAGATCGGCCAGATCAAGGCCAGCGCATCGGGCGCGGATAATCTGGCGACGTTCACGCTCGAAGACACGTTCCTCGATGCAGCTTCGGGCCTTCTGGAGGAAGGGTGCAAGCTGCGCTTTATGCTCGACTACCAGGGCAAAACCTACACGCTCTCATCCCCTATGGCCGTTGTCACCGCGCCGGCCGCAAAGGCGGAATCGGGCTCGACCACCATCATTCCCACCACCATGGACCAAGAGATCACCCCGTTTGATTTCCCCGCAGCGTTTCCCGGTATCGGCGGCAATAAGTTCACGTGCTGGATGCCCACATTTCCCATTCTGTTCGATTTCTCGTTTGCTGGATACGTGCTGTTTGGCGGAGGGTACAAACCAGCTAGCTATATGAACGATTCGGGCAACCCTGATCCGGAATACTGGAAGAAATCGCCGCGCGAGTCGGGCGCCAAGCAGGCAAACCGCTACCTCGACGAGATGGAGGGGAAGTGGAATCAGTACAAGAGGATGAGTGCCGGTTCGGGCACCGATCCAAGAAACACCAAGCTCCTTCGCCACCATTGCACGCCGCTGTTCACGATGGATATCGCCACACAGCTGTACGGCTCGCTCGCCTACGATTGGGTGGGCAAAACCTGGGGTAACAACAACGACCCCGCATACGGCAATATTAAGGCCCTCTTCCAGGTAAGAACCGACCTCAATTGGACCGAGCAGTTTACCCTAGGACCGGTGCCATTTTTCCTAAACGTCAACCCCTGGGTGCTGGCAAAACTGGCGCTCGCCGTGGGTGCCCACACGCACGGCAGCGGCGCGGCGTTTTTTAAAAACATTTCGCTCGACTATTCAAACACGTCGGGCTCGTTCACCATCCAGATCGGGCTTGCCGTCACCTTTGGCGCCGGCGTTGCAGGCGTCGCTTCGTCTGCCGTGCGCGGCGCCGCATCCCTCACGCTGTTCATTGGGTACGAAAAGGCAAATGGACACCAGCTTCCGCGACTGCGTGTAGGTGCAGACGTCGATGTCGATGTAATACTCCAGTTCGTAATGTTCAAGTGGACCACCAAGGCTTGGTCGGGGTCGTGGCCCACACTCATCGATTCGTGGAATATGTCGGTGAACAATGGCGACCAGTATGTGCTCCAGCGCTCTGAGCTCGCATTGGATGGAGATACGCCTTATACGCTGGATGCCTGCTTCGGCTCGGCCGGCAACGCCGAGGCGGGTGGTGTGCCGCAATTTATCGCATCGGCCACCATCGTCACCAACGCCGAACTGCTCGCACGCGCCGAGGTTAAGGCCACTGCCGTAAACACCGCGCCTGTCGTGCGCGATTGGGATCAAGCGGTCACGCGCATTGAGCTCGAGGCGGATGCAGAAAGCGACGACACGGGACAGATCGAGCATTTCGTCCATGCACTGATAGAGAACGACGAAAACGCCGTGCCGATGTATGAGTACACCTACATCGGTCAGGCAACGAACACCGTTGCCGACCCGAATGCCGATTCTTCCGGCGTGTCGGAGGACGAGCGTGGCGGCATCAAGCCCTCGAGCGACAACGTGCTGTTTGCTGGCGTGCTCAGCGAAGCCCACATGAAGCTGGCAATGATTGCCGGCGTAGAATGCCTGTTCCGTATCGCCTCGGTGCGCTACGGCGACAATGGTCGCTCGCGCCTGGTGGTACACACAAAGGCAAACGGAACGTGGTCCGCTCCCACGCCTGTGGACTTTCCCCTTGGGTTTGGCGAGGGCGACGTGGAGCGCGACAGCATATACGATTACGACTTCGACGTAGTGGAATATACGGACGGAAGAGGAAACCAGGACGCCTACGTGCTGCTGGTCTCGGGCGAGCGCCCCGCCGGCGACGACACCCTTTTCGATATAGCAAGCACAGCCGGCATACTGTCCGTTGTGCGCCTGCGCATAAGCAACGACGGAGTTCGCGTGGTATCGCACACGTCGTGGCGCAGCATCTCGCGCGGCCGCCTTCAGGAGGATGGCTACCATTGCCTGCAGTGCCCACGCATCACGGTGGGCAAGACACTTGTCAACGGGCGCCTGTCGGGCGCCTACCTCCACCGCCGCGGAACCACCACAGAAAAGGCGCTCGGCAGCGAGGCCGAGGTTGCGCTGGAGTGCTTTACCCTGTGGTCGGATGATTTGGGCGACAGTCTCACGTTCCGTCAGGTCCTCCGCTTTCCGCAAGCACCGTCGAGTATCGAGCTGGGCGAGCCCGAGAATATCAACGGCAAAATGGTGGTGCCCGTTGCATACGAGACTGCAGGCGGTTGTGGCTGCGCATCGTACGCCGTGATCGGCCAGTCCATTGCGGGCTGGGGCGTTATGTCGCCAGATGCCACAGTACCCCACGCGGTGCCGTGGCCACAACATTCGGGCTTTTTGGCAACCGTCAACGAGCAACTGCAGCATATTACTTGGACGCGAGGCGCATCGGCATTTGCAATGCAGCCCGTGGGTGCCGCAGGCTGTAGCCCTGCATCGTTTAGCGTAAGCAACAACGGCAGGTGCGTGCTCTATGTAGAGAACACCGATGGCAAGGTGGGACAAACCTACGACGAAGAAGGCAACCCGGTAGCAGTGATGGGCAAGCACTTCCGCATCTTCGCCAGCACCTTGGCAGGCGATCTGTTCACGGAGCCGTTCGTGATGTGCGAGCTGGACCATCCCGTCGATCAGATAACGACGTTTTTGACGTCGGGAGGCATGCTCTCCGCACTCGCCACGCACATTGTGAGCGCGGAGAAGAGCGAGGCAGAGCTGCACGGCATCGAAGTGCCCTTGGTGGCGTGTGCCACTCCGACGGGCGCGGTCGCTACCTCGGGCGCGGTGGTGCCCGGAGCAGCAGGCGAATCCTTCATGGTCACGGTGCGAAACGACGGCAACACCTTACTGACCGCCGGCACGATCGATCTGTACCGAGAGGGCTCCAGCCAGCCGTTCTCCAGTGCATCCATCGGATTCGGAGTGAACGCACGCATGGCTTCGATCTACGATCCAGAGCTTGCCGAGGACGCTTCGGCCAACGATATGGCACACGTGAAGTACGCGCTCGAGACGCTGGGCGCACGTTTTGCAACGCACCCGCTGGTAGCCGACAACGGCAACGCCGTGCTGGCACCGGGTTGCACGGCACAGTTCCGTATGAGCTTCGCCATCCCCGAGAGTTGGAGCGACGAAGTGGGCAAACGCGTAACGCTGTATGCGAAGGCGCGTAATCTGGTGGCGCTCGATCCCGTAACGCTCGAAGAAATTCGACCGGGCGCGAACTCGGCGCTGGGTGCTGTACTGCACGAGCTCCACGTGCCCGACGCGGCATGCGAACGCTCAGAAGTTCAGGTCGGCGTATGCGACAGCGCGGACGCCACAGGGCTTCACGACGCCCCGATGACGGCGGACGGCGATGGTGGCTCAAGTGGCGGCGGTACTGACGAGGGCGGCGGCTCCGGCGGAAGCAGCTCCAGCAGTGGCAAGGATCACGGCAATAACAAGCGCCCCGGAAAAGCGGGCGCGCTTGCGGGCACGGGCGATGTCAACGCTCCCCTTACAGCAGCCGCAGCAGCACTCGCCGCGGCAGGCGCCGGCCTCATCGCCTACAGCGCCCGCCGCACGGCGCTCGAAAAAGACACCACCGATGAGGTCAATTCTGATAAGCCTCACTAGCTCTCAGTTACCTTTGCGAGAGACGCCGACTCGGCTCATCGACCATCAAAATGGGCTGGTTCTGGATACCCAGAGCCAGCCCATTACGCATTAGATATCGTCAGAGGAGTCGAGTTCTGCCTCGAGCTTGGCACGGCGTCTTTTCGCCGTGAAAAACGTTGCGCACAGGGCAGCAAACGTGGCCGCAAAAATCGTCGCGCCGCAGAACACGCCCGTGGCCAGGTTCGCCAACCAAAAGACACTTTCAAGCGGTACGATCTGCGCCTCAGCGATACAGCGCATTGCGGCAATAACAAGCGCGAACGCGGCGCCGCTAAGACCGCTGACAAGCAGAAAATATCCAACAGGAAGATGCTCGGTTTGCCCAAAACGATTGGTATCGACATAGCCCTTCCGCGTTTGCAGTCCTGCGCAAATCAACATCACGAGAACGAGCCACAAATACATGGCTGCCTCGAACGGCGTTGCAAAGCCATGCGGCATTTCACTGGCGTCGCTGTGAACCCACGCAACCTGTCGAGCTATAAACTGGTAGAAAAAGATCATCAACATGCCAAACGAAAGCAGCACGAAACCAATCTTATAGATCTTCGCGCTCTCAGCCTCCAGGCGCTCATCCTTTGGGCCGGCATATTCACGCCACTTTTGCACGAGTTTTAAATCTTCAAATTTCATATCGAACTCCTAAAGAGCGTTAGGGTCGGCATCGATTTCGTCTTCCCAAAACAAGTCGTTCAACGTAAGGCGCAGCGCTTTACAGATTGCCACGCACAAATTGAGCGTGGGGTTGTAGCCGCCCGCCTCGATCAGGCCGATGGTCTGGCGCGTAACGCCCACGGCCTCGGCCAAGTCAGCTTGCGAAAGGCCAACCGCCGCGCGCGCCGCCTTCATGCGTAGGTTCTTTTTGCCCGGCATGGAGTTCCTTTCGTGGTAATGGACAGATATCCGTTGCAACATGGCAGAAATATATTGCATCTATCAGAAGATGTCAACTATATCTGTCATTATGGAAACCATGTTCGTCATCGCCATGCGGACATTACAACTTCGGTTCACTATTCAAACTTACTCGGACAGAACCGACTCGGTTTTGTCCGAGTAAACTCGAGCATAAACTGATTCATGCGATACAATTAACTCGGACAAAACCGAGTCGGAAGGAACCGAGTAAGTGGAATTCATTGGCAGGGAGCGTGAACTCGCCCGTATTAAGAAAACGCTCAAAGCACCTGAGCAGCGCAATGTTCTCATTTACGGCAGGCGTCGCGTCGGAAAAAGTGAGCTCATCAAGCAGGCGCTAACCGATTTGTCGGACGTCGCAACGGTCTATTACGAGTGCCGCCAAACCTCCGAGGCAGACAACCTCGAGAGTCTGTCCGCCCTTGTTGCTGAAACGCTGAGCTTTCCTCCGCTCGCCTTCACAGGCATCCGCGAGCTCATCGAATTTCTGTTTGCCCAAGCCAAAGACAAGAACATTACCCTCGTTCTCGACGAATACCCCTACTTGAGAGATGCGGTTAAGGGCTTAGACAGCATTCTTCAGACCTCAATCGACGCTCACAGGGAAGACTCACGTTTAAACATTGTCCTGTGCGGCTCCTACGTTGAGATTATGAAATCCCTCATCGAGCATGAAAGCCCCCTCTACGGGCGAATTGATCTCGCGCTTGAGCTTAAGCCCATGGATTACTTTGACGCTGCGAAGTTCTATCCCGCGTTCTCGCCCGAGGACAAGGTGCGGCTCTATAGCGTTTTTGGCGGCATCCCCTTTTACAATCGCCTCATCGATCAATCCCAAAGCGTACGCGACAACATCATTGAGCTCGTCACGGAACCTGGCGCCCGCTTAGAAAGCGAGGTGCCGTCCTATCTCAACGCCGAGATCTCGAAGATGACCAACGCCAACGAAGTTTTCGGGGCTCTCGCACAAGGTTACTCCCGTTGGGGGGACGTGCTGGCACAGTCGCACGTCTCGAGCGGTCCGGCCATGGCAGACGTGCTCGACAAGCTCATGTCACTCGAAATCGTCCAAAAGCGTGCACCCATCAACGACCCTACGAACAAGCGTAAGTCCGGCTACTTTGTAGTGGATCCGCTTTCGCTCTTTTACTATCGCTATGTTTTCCGCAATGCCTCGGCGCGTCAGCTGCTCGACCCGGAAGTCTTCTATGATCGTCACGTCTCCCAAGACTTCGAGGAAAACTACGTTCCTCATATGTTCGAGGAGATCTGCCGTCAATACCTCGTGCGGCAGAACAGGACCGGCAAGATCGAACCGGCTTTCGACGCCATAGGCAAGTACTGGTACGACGATCCCGCAAACAAGACGAGCGGCGAGTTCGATGTGGTAACGCAAGACCCCGAGGGTTACGCATTCTACGAAGCAAAGTTCCGCAAATCCCCCGTCACGCAAAAAATGGTCGACGAGGAAATCATCCAAGTCGAGGCAACGGGACTCAAGTGCCATCGCTATGGATTCTTCTCCCGTTCGGGCTTCGAAGCTGGCGAAAGCGATCGAACCGTCTTCATCGACCTGCCGCAGATGTTTGGATAGGACAGGACAGGTCCCTCCCGCATTCCAAGCATTCATTATCTAATCGAACGATTGTTCGATGGATTTCGTGTTGGTTGGAATCGCCTATGGGCTGGGCTATGCTACCTTGACTATCTATATGACTTAAACGCAGCAAAGGAGCACCGAGAGAGCGAGTATGGCAAAAAACACCGCAAACTATGGTAACGACAGTATCCGCCAGCTCAAGGACGAGGAGCGCGTACGCCTGCGCCCCGCCGTCATCTTTGGCTCGGACGGACTCGACGGCTGCGCGCATGCCGCCTTCGAGATCCTGTCCAACGCCGTTGACGAGGCGCGCCAGGGCTACGGCAAGCTCATCACCCTTACCGCCTTTCGCGATGGCTCCATTCAGGTAGAGGACAATGGCCGCGGCTGCCCGCTCGACTGGAACCCTTCCGAGAAGCGCTTTAACTGGGAGCTCGTCTTTTGCGAGCTCTATGCAGGTGGCAAATACAACAACAACCAGGGCGGCGACTACGACTTCTCGCTCGGTACCAACGGCCTGGGCTCGTGCGCGACCCAGTACGCCTCCGAATACATGGACGTCACGGTTTGGCGCGACGGCAACAAGTACTCCCTGCACTTTAAGAAGGGCAAGGTTGTCGGCGCCAAGAAGAAGGCACTCGAGATTGAGCCCAGCGACGAGGACCGCACCGGCACCACCATCAAGTGGCGCCCCGACCTTGAGGTCTTTACCTCGATCAGCATCCCTCACGATTGGTATCGCGAGACCATGCGCCGCCAGGCCGTGGTCAACGCCAACGTGACCTTCCGCCTGCGTATTGAGGGCGACGATGGCGAGTTTACCGAAGAGGATTTTTGCTATCCCAAGGGCATCGAGGACTACGTGCTCGAGAAGGTCGGTACCGACTACCTTACCGAGCCCTTCTTTATCGAGGCCGACCGTCGCGGTCGCGACCGCGAGGACCTGCCCGACTACAACGTAAAGATCACAGCTTGCATGTGCTTCTCGCGCACCTTCATGATGCAGGAGTACTACCACAACTCGTCGTGGCTCGAGAACGGCGGCTCGCCCGAGAAGGCGGCTCGTAGCGCTCTGACCAGCGCCATCGATGCCTACATCAAGCAGCAGGGCAAGTACAACAAAAACGAGAGCAGCATTAAGTGGCAAGACGTCCAAGACTGCCTGGTGCTCGTGACCAACTGCTTCTCAACCCAGACGTCCTACGAGAACCAGACCAAGAAGGCCATCAATAACCGCTTTATCCAGCAGGCCATGACGGCATTCTTTAAGGAACGCCTCTCGACCTACTTGATCGAGAACAAAGATGCCGCCAACAAGATCGTGGAGCAGGTGCTCATCAACAAGCGCTCGCGCGAGAACGCCGAGAAGACGCGTCAGAGCATCAAGACCAACCTGCAGCAAAAGACCGACATGGCCAACCGCGTGCAGAAGTTCATCGACTGCCGCTCCAAGGACAAGAGCCGCCGCGAAATCTACATCGTAGAGGGCGACTCGGCAGCAGGCGCCATTCGCACCTCGCGCGATGCCGAGTTCCAGGGCGTTATGCCCGTCCGCGGCAAGATTCTCAACTGCCTGAAGGAGGACTATCCGCGCATCTTTAAGTCCGACATCATCATGGACCTCATGCGCGTGCTGGGCTGCGGCGTGGAAATCAAGGACAAGCGCATCAAGAACCTTGGCGCCTTTGACCTGGACAACCTCAACTGGAACAAGGTCATTATCTGTACGGATGCCGACGTCGACGGTTATCACATCCGCACGCTCGTGCTCACCATGCTCTATCGCCTGGTGCCCACGCTTATCGACGAGGGTTACGTGTATATCGCCGAGTCGCCGCTCTACGAGATCAACTGCAAAGAAAAGACCTACTTTGCCTACACCGAGCTCGAGAAGAACGGCATCCTCAAAGAGATCGGCGACCAAAAGTGCTCGATCAACCGCTCCAAGGGTCTTGGTGAGAACGATCCGGACATGATGTGGCTCACCACCATGAATCCCGAGACGCGTCGCCTGATCAAGGTGGAGCCCGAGGACGTCACCAAGATGGAAACCATGTTCAACCTGTTGCTGGGCAACGACGAGGCAGGCCGCAAGCGCCATATCTCCGAGCACGGCAAGGAATATCTGGACCAGCTGGACCTGCAGTAGCAGCAAATCGATAACGACGGCCCATAAGAAGTTCAAGAGGAAATCGTGGCAAAGAAGAAGACGAAGAACCAGCCCAAGAAAAAGCAGGTCAACGCCGAGAACGTCATCGGCCTGCACTCCGAGGTCACCGACCAGCCGATCACGCAGACGCTCGAGGTCAACTACATGCCCTACGCCATGAGCGTCAATGTCTCGCGTGCGTTCCCCGAGATCGACGGCTTTAAGCCCTCGCACCGCAAGCTGCTCTACACCATGTACAAGATGGGTCTGCTCAAGGGCGAGCGCCAGAAGAGTGCCAACATCGTGGGCCAGACCATGAAGCTCAACCCACACGGTGACGCCGCGATCTACGAGACGATGGTGCGCCTGGCCACCGGCAACGAGGCGCTGCTCGCCCCCTTCGTGGAGTCGAAGGGCAACTTTGGCAAGTACTATTCGGGCGACCTGAGCTACGCCGCCTCGCGTTATACCGAGGCCAAGCTCTCCCCTATCAGCGCCGAGATCTTCAAGGATATCGACAAGGACCCGGTCGACTTTGTCGACAGCTACGACGGCGCCATGAAGGAGCCGCGCCTGCTGCCCACCACGTTCCCCAACATCCTTGTCTCGGCCAACAAGGGCATCGGCGTCGCCATGGCATCCGATATCTGCGGCTTTAACCTCAATGAGGTCTGCACCGCCACGATGCACTACCTGCAGGATCCCGACTGCGACCTGCTCGAGTACATGCCCATGCCCGACTTCTCGACCGGCGGCGAGATTATCTACCGCCGCGAGGAGATGGAGAAGATCGTCGAGACCGGCCTTGGCAGCTTCCAGATCCGCTCCCGCTGGCGCTGGATTCCCGAAGAGCGCATCATCGAGGTGTACGAGATCCCCTACACCACCAAGACCGATGTCATCATCGAGCGCATCGTCAAGCTCTCCAAGGAGGGCAAGGTCAAAGAGATCGCTGACATCCGCGACGAGACCGACCTCTCGGGCCTGCGCATCGCCATCGATCTTAAGCGCGGTGTCGACCCCGACAAGCTCATGGCCAAACTCTATCGATCGACTACACTGCAGGATTCGTTCTCGTGCAACTTCAACGTGCTCGTCGACGGCTATCCCCGTGTTATGGGCGTGCGCCAGATTCTGCACGAGTGGGTCAAGTGGCGCATTGAGTCCACGCGTCGCCGCATTAACTATGACCTGGGCAAAAAATCCGAGCGCCTGCACCTGCTGCACGGCCTCGAGGCGATTTTGCTCGACATCGACAAGGCCATCGCCATCATCCGCGGCACCAAGCTCGAAGCCGAGGTCGTGCCCAACCTTATGAAGGGTTTCGACATCGACGAGACCCAGGCCGAGTTTGTTGCCGAACTTAAGCTCCGCAACATCAACGAGGAGTACATCCTCAACCGCACCAAGGACATCGCTAAGCTCGAGGGCGAGATTGCCGAGCTTGAGGAGATTCTCTCGAGCGAAGACAACATCAAGAAGGTCATCGGCGATGAGCTGGCCGCGGTCAACAAGAAATATGTGATGCCGCGCCGCACGGGCAGGATCGAGCCCCATGAGGTTATCGAGGTAAGCTTGGAGCCCGAGGTCGAGGAGTACCCGGTGACCATCATGCTCTCGCGCGATGGCTACCTTAAGAAGATGACGGACCGCGTGCTCAAGAAGGCGACCACGCTCAAGTACAAGGACGGCGACAAACCCTTTATCGAGTTCCCGTCCTCCAACACCCACGAGCTGCTGGTCTTTACCAACAAGAGCCAGGTGTACAAATGCAAGGTTGCGGCGTTTGAGGACACCAAGTCGGCCCAGCTGGGCTCGTACCTGCCGACCGATCTTGAGATGGAACCCGACGAGAGCGTCATCTGGGTCATCGACCCCGAGGACTATAAGGCCGACGTGCTGTTTGTCTTTGAGAACGGCCGCGTGGTGCGTGTCGCACTTTCTGGATACGTCACCAAGACCAACCGCAAGCGCCTCAAGAACGCTATCTACGGCGGCAGCAAGCTGCTGTATGCCCAGGTGCTCAAGGAAGACCGCGACATCGCACTGGTCTCGAGCGACTATCGTTTGATGAACTTCAACACGTCGTTGCTCAAGACCAAGACGACCACCAACACGCAGGGCGTCCAGGCCTTTACGGCCAAGAAGGGCCGCTCGGTCACCACCGTCGGCACGACCGAGGAGATCCTTGGCGCCGGTGTCTCGGCCGAAAAGTTCACCGCACAGAGCCTCCCCTCCGCCGGTGCCCTTATGAAAGAAAACGACATGCCGAGCCTGTTTGACTAGGACGACGGCAACGAGATCGTTAGATACTTCGCAAAGCGACGAGGCCCGGAACGCAACGTCATTGCGCCCGGGACTCGTCGTTTTTCTTCTCAACTATTTTTTAACGCAGATAAATTGATTTCTGCTTATTTTTCTGCGTAAAAAATGTCAGCGCCACTGCTTCGATGCCCTTTGGTCAGTCGTTAGCAAAACTTGCAAAAGTTAGCAAAACTTGCAAAAATTAGCAAAACTTGCAAAGGAGCCACCATGGAGTACAGCAAGAACCCCTTTACCCCGACGTTCGGAAGCGTCCCTCCCTTTCTAGCGGGTCGCGAGCATATTCTGCGTGACATCAACCGTGGCTTTATCAACGGCCCGGGAGATCCCAACCTGTCGACCATTTTTACGGGCGCAAGGGGAACGGGCAAGACGGCGCTTCTCTCGCTCCTTTCAGAAACGGCGCTTGAACACGGTTGGATCGCAGCAAATGTCTCCGCCATGCCAGGCATGCTCGAAGATATTATCGAGCGAACCAAAGAAGCCGCAGATAGCTACCTCTCACAGCCTCATGCGCGCATAAACGGCGTTCAAATTGGTCCAGTGGGCATCGATTGGACATATGCTCAAGAGGTCCAGGGCAACTGGCGCACACGCATGAATGGCATCTTTAAGCAACTCGAAAAACATGACATCGGACTTCTCATTACCATCGATGAAGTCACCGTCGATCTCGAAGAAATGCTTCAATTTGCCTCTGTTTACCAGCACTTTGTACGCGAAGGTAAAAAAGTTGCCCTACTCATGGCAGGACTGCCCTACAAAGTATCGGCGTTGCTGCGTAACGATTCCGTCTCGTTCCTCAGGCGTTCCCAATATCATCAGTTAGGACGAATCACTGACGTTGAAATTGCAAACGCGTTTCGCAAAACCGTTGAGGCCGGAGGACGTTCAATCACACCAGAAGCGCTCGAGAATGCTGTGAAGGCCGTCGACGGATTCCCCTACATGATGCAGCTCGTCGGATATCGCACTTGGGATGTTTCGGAGAACTCGCCCCAAATCAGTGCATCCGATGTCCAGCAGGGTTCCCTACTCGCACGCATGGAGCTGCGTGATCGCATTCTCGAAACGACCTATCGAGAGCTTTCCGATAAAGACATTGAGTTTTTACTCGCGATGCTGCCCGATTCTGGCCCCAGCAGGGTCTCGGAGATAGCCAAACGCATGGGCGTCGCCAGCAACTACGCAAGCCAATACAAACGCCGCCTTCTCGAGGACGGCGTCATCGGGGAACGTGGGCGTGGTCTCGTTGGCTTTGACATCCCCGCATTCAGGGAGTTCCTGAGCGAGAAAGTCTCCTAGCACGCGGAGATTGTCCATAAGGACATCAACGCATGGCAATCAGTAATCCTCTTGGTAAGGACAGCAAGCATTTCCGCCAACGCTTATTGCCATGCGTTCTTCTTGTCCTTAGGCGAGCTTGCGAGCGAGCTCTCGTACCTCTTTCAACTTGGGCGACGATGCCATGCTGTCGCGCTCGGTCATACCGCTGATGGCGACAATGCCCTGGTCCTCCCACTTGCAGTACGCACAGGTCGACTTGTACATAGCGATCGCCGCATCATAGACGCCCTCGCTGTGGCTATTGAGTAAAAGGGCCGTCTTGGTGAACGGGAAGCCCGTAGCACCGAAGGCGTATAGGCGATCGATGGCGGCCTTCTCCTGCGCAGTGATATCAAACCAGTAGATAGGCGAAGCGAAGACAACCATGTCGGCGTCTTTCAGCGACTCGATCACGTCGGCCATGTCATCCTTCTGCACACAGGTGCCCTCATGGGTAAAGCAGTACTGGCATCCCAGACAACCAGCGATCTTTTTGCCGGCAACGCGGACGATCTCGACCGTATTGCCGCCCTCACGCGCGGTCTCGGCAAACGCCTCGACCATGGTGTCGGTATTGGCGCCCTTACGCGGGCTGCCGCTCAACACAACGATATTCATAGGATTCCCCTCTTTCATGCCGCAGGCGCACGTTGATTCGGGACAGGTCTTCGTTAGCACCCTCGTAGCGGTTTTCCGCCCCCTAAGCAGAGCGTCCGCTACGAAACGACCGTCTTGTAATAAGCGCCGAAGTCTGCGAGCGAGTCCATGATGGGCATCATCTGGCGGCCGAGCTCGGTAAGGCCATACTCAACGCGGGGAGGATTCTCGCCATAGTCATGGCGAAAGACCAGCCCATCATCCTCCATCTGCCGCAGGCTGTCGGTAAGCACCTTCTGAGAGATCCCCTCAAGGCTGCGGCGCAACTCGTTGAAACGCCAGGGGCGTACGCGCAAGTTACGGATAATGAGCAGCTTCCACTTGCCGCCAATGAGCGTTACCGCCGTTGCGACCGGACACTCCGGAAGCTCCTCTTTCGCCATCACGGGAGACCCGACCTCCTTGACCATACCGGTTTCACAAAAAAGTACGCAGTTACAAATATGTGCGTACTCGTATTTGCATTCGCCTTCGCGTTGAATATAACTCACGCAGGAGATGCCTGCAAGGTACATCAACCCCAAGAGAGGAACCATTATGGCTAATTATGCAAGGACCCACATCGGTAATGAGAGCCGTGTCGAGCTGCACGAAGTGCTCGGGCTTACCGGGGCAGAGGTGAGTGTCAACAATCTTCCCGCCGGCGCTGGCGTTCCGTTCGTCCATGCACACAAGGAAAACGAGGAAATCTATGGCGTGCTCGAAGGCGCCGGCTCGGTCACGATCGACGGTGAGGAAATCGAGCTTGCAGCCGGCGACTGGCTGCGCATTTCCCCCGCCGCACACCGTCAGTTCCGCGCCGCATCCGACTCGGGCATCACATACGTCTGCATTCAGGTCAAGCAGGGATCCCTTGATGCCTTCACAGCCGACGACGCTATCATGTTCTAATTCGCGATCGGTGTGCAAGGGGCCGATACCGCCCGCATGCCCCCTTCGGAATAGGTGCTGAGCAGCTCCTGGGCGTGGGCGAACTCGGGCCCTCGCCTCCAACCGAGCAGGCGGTTGACCGCGAGATTTCCCTGGACGTTGTGGACGAAGAGCAGATAGGCGTCCTCGCGCGAAAGCCCGGTTTTCTCCATGATCGCGGGAACCATCTGCTCAGCGCCGCGCTCGACGACGCGCTGTGCCACCCGGGCGTATGCGTCGTCATCCGAGTAGAGCAGATTAATAGTCATCGTTTGCCGGCGGGCGCTGGCAGAGGGCCCCCGCCCCCGTTCCCTCGAGTGGGGGCGCCGCCGCCAGGGCCTCGTCAATAAGCGCGTCGAGCAGCGCGAACTTGTCCTCGTAGTGCAAATAGAACGTGCCGCGGTTGATATCGGCGCAGCGGCAGATATCCGCCACCGTCATCTTCGCGAAGCCGACCTCGGCCAGCAGCGCAAAGAACGCCTCCCGTATGACCGAGAGCGTATAGCGTCGGCGACGATCGATCTTCCCCGATTCCATGGCCCCTCCAATTGCAGCGCTCAACAATATCCTGAAGCCGCCCGTTTATCGACAGCAGCTCGAAACTGTTCATTGCTCTGACGCAAATCAACATTGATACTTTTTATAGACACCTGTTCATTTTAGTTGAAAGAGAGTATCAAGTGACTCTATACGAGCAGCTCGTTGTCGAGCTCACCAACCAATCGTTTTCCCATCAGGCCGCCTACCGCACCGGCGGCACGCCCTATGAGCTGAGCGCCCGCGAGCCCGAGCCCTACGACCAGCAAATCGAAACGTTCGCCCGCATGATCGAGGAAGCCGATTGCGTGCTGGTGGGCGGGGCCTCCGGGCTCTCCGCGGCAGGCGGCGGCGACTTCTACTACGAGGACAACGCGACCTATCGCAGGCATTTCGGCAAATTCGCCGAGCGCTACGGTTTCAGGGGCGCTTTCGAGGGGTCGTTCTACCGCTGGCCCACTGCCGAGGCGCGCTGGGGATACCTCGCCACCTTCCTCGATACCACGCTCAACGCCCCGCTGCGCAAGCCCTACAAGGACCTCGACGCCATTCTTACCGAAAAAGACTTCTTCGTTCTCACCACCAACCAGGACACGCAGTTCATGAAAATCTACCCCTGGGAGAAGGTGGCCGAGATCCAAGGCGACCACCGCTTCTTCCAGTGCTCCCACTGTTGCACCGACGAGGTGTGGGACGCGGTCGAGCCGGTCTCCCGCATGGCAGAGGCCATGGGAGACGGCCTTGAGGTTCCGACAGAGCTCGTGCCGCGCTGCTCGCACTGCGGGGCAGAGGCGTTCCCCTGGGTTCGCGGCTACGGCAACTTCCTGCAGGGCGCGCTCTACGAGGAGCAGTACCACAAGGTGTCCGACTGGCTCGACGCGCACGCGCGGCAGAAGATTCTCTTCTTTGAGCTGGGCGTGGGCCGCATGACACCCGCGTTTATCCAGGAGCCGTTCTGGGCCCTCACGGCGCAGTTGCCGCAGGCTAGCTACATCGCCGTGAACAACAAGACGCAGTTTCTCCCCCGCGCGATCGAGGATCGAGGGCTCGCCGTTCGCGCCGACATCGCCAACGTGCTCGCCGACGTGCGCAAGACGCTGGGGAGGTAGCGCATGGAAACGGTAAAAGCGGTTCGTATCGGCCAGGTACTTGTCGAGGCTGATCTTGTCATCATCGGCGCCAGCAACGGGCTCGACATGGCGGAGGGGCTCAACCTCTTCCGCGCCGACGCTCATTTCCGAGAGACGTACGGGGACCTCGCTCAGGCCGACGGCATCGGCTGCATACTGCAGGGGCTCGCCTCTCCGGATGCAAACGTGCGACGCCGATGGGTCGAGCGGTTCCATCAAAAGGAGTATGTCGAGTATGAGCCCAGCCCGCTCACGAACGGGCTGTGGCATCTTACGGAGCACGCCGACACCTTCGTGATCACATGCAATATTGATGGGCACTTCGCACGTGCAGGGTTCAACGAGAACCGCGTACTCGAGACGGAGGGAAGCACGCGCACGTCAATCGACGAGCGGCGTCTCGCCCATCCAGATGCCCTCGCCATGGCACAGCTCGAAGAGCTCGAGCGCCTCGTGTGCACCCATCTCAATGGCAGGGTCGCCATCCTCGAACTTGGCGTGGGACCGCGCAACGGCGTCATAAAGCGCATGCTCGCCCAGATCGCGAGCGCCTGCGAGCACGTCACCTACATCGTGTTCAACTACAACCAGGCCCTGGCGCCCGATGCATCGTGCGAGACGATTCTCGTTGACGGCGATATGGCCCCGGCTTTCGAGGAGATCGCCCGATGCCGTCTCTAGAAAGAAAAGCAATGAGGCTTCGAGGCCTTATCGCCGATGCCGACGCCATCATTGTCGGCATCGGCTCGGGCATGTCGAGCGCCGCCGGGTTCAACCATTACAACCATGCGGGTATGACGCGTGCCGGAATGGCGGACTGGCAGCAAGCCTTTGGCTTCAAGAGTCTTTTTGACGGCTTTTACCACCTCTACCCCAGCCTCGAGCAGCAATGGGCCTACTACGCGCGATACATCGACTTCATGCTACGCGAGCCGGCCTCGCAGCCCTATCTCGACCTGCGATCGCTCATCAGCCATAAGGACTACTTCATCCTGAGCACCAATGTGGACACCCAGGTCGAAAAGACGTTTCCCACCGAGAGGACCTGCAACTATCAGGGAAGCTTCGCGCACCTTCAGTGCAAGCAGCCATGCTGCGACGAGCTCTTCGACGCGAGTCCCTACGTCGAGCGTATGCTCGTGGGCATGACGGGGTTCGAGATCCGCAGCGAGGATGTCCCCCGATGCCCGCACTGCGGCTGGCAGCTTGTGCCGTGGGTGCGCGATGACACATTTCTGCAGGGCGCGGCCTGGCGCGAGAGCATCGAACGATATGAGCGCTTCGTGCGCGAGCGCAGCGATTGCCGCGTGCTGTTGCTGGAACTTGGCGTGGGCGAAATGACCCCCGGTATCATCACGCTCCCATTCTGGAGCATGACCGCAAAGCTGCCGGATGCGCACCTGCTGAGCGTAAACATCTCGGGCGACTCGGCCCCGTTGCAGCTTGGAAGCAAGGCAGAGGCGATCCAGGCAGACTTGGGCGCCTTGCACTCGGCGGCGCGGACAGGTAACGAGTAACGTGGCGAGGCTTTTGCGCTTTCATCAGCCCGGACATCACGCCCATAAAAGCGATGGCTCTGATTCGGGTGTCAAAGTTTAAGCCTCCTTGTCAGTCGCTGTAAGGTATTCCCCGTCGTCCACGGGCTCCAACCACTCGTTGGAGGTCTCCTCACCCGGAACCTCCAGCGCGAGATGGGAGAACCAGCTGTCGGGCGCGGCTCCGTGCCAATGCTTTACGCCCGCGGGAATATTTACTACATCGCCAGGGCACAGCTCCTGTGCCGGTTTGCCCCATTCCTGATAAAACCCTCGACCAGCCACGCAGACGAGGATCTGCCCGCCGTCGCTTTTGGCGCAATGGACGTGCCAGTTGTTGCGGCAGCCGGGCTCAAACGTCACGTTGTAGACGCCGACCTGAGCGGTGGAAAGGGGCGCGAGGTAGCTTTGCCCGATAAAGTACTTCGCAAATGCGTCGTTGGGGGCGCCGATAGGAAAAGCCATCTCGTTTTGGTGCTCAGCTCTTGCGTCGGCGGCGTCGCCATCCGCCCAAACCTCCTTCGCCATGCGAAAGGCCGCCCACGCCTTGGGCCATCCCGCGTAAAACGCCGCATGCGTAAGGATCTCCGCTATCTCCATCCTGGTCACGCCGTTGTTCTTCGCGGACATCAGATGATATTGGAACGAAGAGTCCGTCAGTCCCTGCGACATCAGGGCCACCACTGTCACGATGCTACGGTCCCGCAGGGAGAGCTCGCCCTCCCGGCTCCATACCTCGCCGAACAGCACATCGTCGTTGAGCTGTGCGAACTTGGGGGCGAACTCCCCCAGGGCATCTCTGCCTGCCGTCTGCTTAATTGCCATGATCGATTTCCACCTATCGATGGTTCTGGACACGAATCCGTCTCCACGCGGCTAAGTAGCCCGCCTAGATTTCCATGCCCATTCGTCGCACCTGTTCCAGAGCGGGATACCCGGCGATATCGCCCACACCGTTCACGCCGCCGGCGAAAACCGTTTTGCCCATTACGGACCACCCCTTGCGCTACCGATTTGTATTGACGAGAATGAAGGTAATACCTAAACCTGACTTTAGGTCAAGGAATGAATTCGAGATTTATTCGGAGGGGCCATGTACACAATCGGACAGGTGGCGGAAATGTTCGGCTTGCCCGCCTCAACGCTGCGGTATTACGACAAGCAGGGATTGTTCCCGGGGCTGGAGCGGACGTCCGGCATTCGCCGATTCGGCGATACGGAACTCGAGGCGCTTCGGGTCATCGAATGCCTGAAGAAGGCGGGAATGGAGATCAAGGACATCCGGCTGTTCATGGAATGGTGTGCAGAGGGTCCATCAACATACCCCCAGCGCAAGGCCATGTTCGAGGAGCGGAAGGCCCATATGGAGTCGGAGATCGAGAACATGAACCGCGCGCTGGACATGCTGAAGTTCAAATGCTGGTACTACGAGCAGGCGATTCAAGATGGCAACGAGGATAGAGTGAAGGCACTGATTCCCAACAACTTGCCGGAAGAAATCAAAGATACCTACGATAACGCCCACGCTCAATAATGCCGCCCGATCTCAAGGGAATTCGGTGAGGAGTCCTCTTCGGTTAGTGATGTACTTCTTTCCCTTGATGTCGTAGCGCTTCGCCTCATAGAAGACGAAAGCGTCGCGGAGGTACGAGATATAGCGCCCGACGGTGACGTGGTTGATGGGAACCCTGTTGGCGTCGAGGACGTTGGCGATGTTGTTGGGCGAGTTGAGGTTGCCGGAGTTGTCCATCATGTACTCGGCCAGCCTCTCCAACACGGTGGAGTCGGTACGTATTGCGGTCTACCCAAGCCATAATCCACTCCTTCTCGGTTTCGAAACTCGATTATTTCTAAAGTTTCGAAACCGAGAAGGCAATGTGCACAAGGATGCATCGAGGAGCGAATCCCAGTAGCGCCATGCCAGCAGCGATGCCGGGCGCATTCGCACGTGCTACAATCCAACCACCAGAGATGAAAACACAGTCCCCGTCGGGTAGTCGTGGGCGTGCGGGAGTCCGCATCAGTAACCTGCCTCCTTGGTTGTCCCTTCTCTGCATGGTCATCACGATTCGACCGAGGCGAGCAAGCCCGCGAAGAACCCCAAGCGGCGCGCTCGCGAGGCAGCGAAAGCCCTTAAACGGCCCGCGGTGAGCACCAAGGCACAACAGGCGCTCGCGGCACAGCGGGAAGCGATGAAGCGGGAGTCGGCTCAAGCAAGAAGTCAGCGTCGCGCGGATGAGGCGGAGACGCGCTTCGAGCAGCGAAAGTTGAAGCGCAAGCAGAAGCATCGCGGGCATTGATCACCATTTTCAGCAAGGCAAACCATATACAGCAGCGGCGCCAGTCCCACTTGAAGCCGACGCCGCGTAGACGCTGATGGCGACGGCTATGCACGGGCACGGGCGCGCCACCGCACTCCACAGCTTGTTTCTCAAGTATTTGGGACGCACACGCGGCGTTCAAAAATGCGGAGCGACTCCGCATGGCTCGAGACTGAGCCGAGGTGCCCTACTTCTCGCCTTCCAGCAGCCCCACGATGCGGTCGATGTCGACGGCAAAGTGAGGCCTTCCCTCGCGCTCGTAGCGGTCGAGGTACGCCTGGCACTCGGAGACAATGCGCTTGGTGTTGCCATCGATGATGCGCTGGAGCGTCTCGTAGTAGGCCGAGCCCTCGGTCCTGAAGCGGCGCTGGTAGGCCTTGGTTATGGGGAACATCTTGATGTAGTGGATGCCGTGGCGGCAGCCGGGGCGCGTCGTGGGGCGGGGTGGCAACGCAAAGTACTGGTCTTTGGGCACGTTAGGGGCGATATTGGAACGCAACGGCACGGCGAAGTCTCTGCGCTTCCCGCGGAAACGCAGCCTCACCACCACGATGCAGGGACGATTGTGCTTAAGCATGAGCTCGCGGTCGCCATCGACGAGGTCGAAGAAGTCCTGGGAGATGGATACGATCTTCATCGGTTGCGCCCCCCTTCATACGAAGCGGGGCCCGCATCGCTGCAGGCCCCTACAGGTGGGCGATATTCTACGCCTTGCGGCACCCCGTCGCCCACGGAGGTTAAACGTACACGTAAGCCGTACTCTGAAAGCCGCGGCTTCCGGCAAGTAGTTTATACCACGAAAGGTCGCTTTCAATGCGCCTAGCTCGCAAAATAACACTCGCTGGGCCGTCACCCCTGATCTTCTCGACCGTCTCCTCCGGGTACTTATTGCGTGCCGCGGGCACCTCCGTCCTTGTTATCGCGATAAACACACCATGAGTGGCGTACGGGTCGAGAAGGGCTGGCGCCAAAAGATCCCAACGGCCGTTACGGCTTCGTTAGAAACGCGCCCCACCATGGATGGTGAACCCGAAAGGTAAGGCGCGCGGGCACGGCGACTCGGCCCGCGCGCCCGGAAGAGAAAGGACGAACCCATGGGTTACATGCTCGAGACGCGCGGGCTCACCAAGCGCTTCGGCCGCGGCGACCAGGCGCAGGATGCCGTGGCCGACGTGAGCCTTCATATCCGCGAGGGCGAGGTGTACGGGCTGCTCGGCCCCAACGGCGCCGGCAAGTCGACAACGCTCAAGATGATCTGCGGGATGCTGCGGCCGACGGCCGGGGAGATCCTCTTTGCCGGGCACGCCTGGCGCCGCGAGGACCTCTACGCAATCGGCAGCCTCATCGAGGAGGCGCCGCTCTACCCCAACCTCACCGCGCGCGAGAACCTGCGCGTGCGCACCACGCTGCTGGGCCTTCCCGAGAGCCGCGTAGATGAGGTGCTCGCCGCCGTGGGCCTCGCGGACACCGGGAAGAAGCGCGCCGGGCGCTTCTCGATGGGCATGCGGCAGCGCCTGGGACTCGCGCTGGCGTTGATCGCCCGGCCACGCCTGCTCGTGCTCGACGAGCCCACCAACGGCCTCGACCCCATCGGCATCGAGGAGCTGCGCGACCAGATCCGCGGCTTCGCGGCGGCGGGTACGACGGTGATCGTCTCGAGCCACATCCTCTCCGAGGTGCAGCAGATGGCTGACACCATCGGCATCATCTACGGGGGGCGCCTCGCCTACGAGGATGCGCTTCGGTCCGGGCAGGACCTCGAGGAACTCTTCATGAGCGTCTGCCGGGAGGGGCGTCGAGCGCGCGGGGAGGTGGCGGCATGACGGGCGAGAAAGGCGGCCTGCTCGCGTGCCTGCGCGCCGAGGCCCTGAAGTCGCGCCACGCAGCACCGGTTCGCCTGGCCGTGCTCATGGCGCTGCCGATGCCGCTGCTCGGCGCGATGCCCTACCGGGGCGTGCAGATCTTCAGCGCGTGGAACTACTGGTACGCGCTCTTCCTGCCCGTGTCTCTCTCGCTCGTGGTGGCGTGCGTCGCGCGGGCGGACGCGCGCACGCGGATGCGGGGGCTTCTGGGCCTGGGCTTCCCGCTTAGGCGCGCCTGGTGGGCCAAGGCGCTCTGGTGCCTCGCGCTCTGCGCGCTCTCGAACCTCGTGGTCTTCGGCATCTACCTCGCGGGATCGGCGTTCTCCTCGCAGGGCCTCACGGTCGCGGGCACGCTCACGATGCTCCTCTGCGCGCTCGTCAACACGGTGACCGCGGCGTGGATGATCCCCGCAGGGCTCTTCCTCACGGCGCGGCTCGGCATGCTCGCGGGCATCTTCTGCCCGCTCGCCACCCAGCTCGTGGGTGGGTTCGCCTGGTCGCTGATGCCGCTGCCGCAGCTCTTTCCGCCGTCGGCGAGCATGGTCATCCCTACGAGCTTCATCCCCGTGCTGCCGAGCGGCGAGCCACTCGCGGCGGACATGGCGCTCGGCGGGGCGCTCGCGGCGGACGGCATGCTCACACTGGCGGGCCTTGCGGTCTGCGCGCTCGCGTTCGCCGCGCTCACGGCGGCGGGCGCGGCCTGGTTCGCGCGCTCCGAGGAGAGGTGATGGCCGTGACACGACTCTCCGACCCGACGCCACGCATGACTCTCTCGCGGGCCCTGCTCTCCGAGGCCCTGCGCCTGGCGCGCTCCCCGCTCGCAGTGGTGCACCTCGTCTGCGGCCTGGCAGCCGGTCTTGCCTGCGGCGAGTACTTCTCCATAACCCGATGGGACCCGGCGCTGGGCGCGGACGCCTACGCCCAGTTCCTCGGCGCCCTCATGCCGCTCATGTCCGCCATCGTCTGTGGGCTCGCCGTGGACGAAGAGCGTGCTGCCGGGCGCCTCGCCAACCTCACGGCGGTCCCCTCGCGCGGGCGCGCCGTCGCGGCGAAGCTGCTCGCCCTTGCGGCGCTCGGCGCGGGCGCGCTGGCCGTGGCGCTCGGCGTGTTCGGGGCCGTGCTCGCCGTCGCCGGGCGCCTGCCGCTCGGGCCCGCTCCGCTTGCGGCCGCCTGGGCGGGCATCGTGCTGGGCAGCCTGCCCCTCTACGCGCTGGGGCTCGGCGTGGCCCTGCGCCTCGGCCGCAACGCCGCCATCTGCGCCGGCGCGGCGGGGATGCTCCTCGCGTTCTTCTCAGTGGGCGGACTTGCGCACGGCCTCATGACCGGCGAGCTCACCGGTGCCCTGGCGACGCCCCTGAGCTGGGTGCCGCTCGCCTGGCCCGTGCGCCTGGGGTCGCTCGGGGTGGAGGTCTTCATCGACGCCGCACGCGCGGCGGCCCCTCTCCTCACGACTGCGATTGCTGGCCTCGTGCTCACCCTGGCAACCGCCGCCGTCCTTATCGCCTGGTTCTGCCGCTTCGAGGACGGGAGGGCAGATGCGTAGGAAGCCGCTCGCCGCCGTGCTCGCCCTCCTCTTCGCAGTGCTCGTCCTGGGCGGGAATGCCCTGCTCGACGCCGGCTGGGGGTCGGCGCTGCACTCGATCGCCGACCGCGTGCTGCCCAACCCTGAGATCGCCATGTGGGCGCCCGCGCCCGCGGCTGCGCGCGGGGCTCTGGACCGCTGAGCGCGGCGCAAGTACAATGCCGACGGAAGTTTCAGGAGGTCGAACATGGCGAGGATACTGGCAGTAGATGATGAACGGGCGATCCTCGACGCGCTCGCGCGCGTCCTCGGCCGCGATGGTCATGAGGTCGTCAAGGCAGCGGACCCGACGGCGGTCCCGGGGATGGACCTCTCGCGCTTCGACCTCGTGCTCTGCGACGTCATGATGCCGGAGCTCGACGGCTTCGAGCTCGTGCGGCAGATCCGCCCGGACTTCGACGGGCCCATCATCTTCCTGACCGCGCGCGTGGCCGAGGACGACGCCGTGGCCGGCTACGGCCTGGGCGCCGACGACTACGTCCGCAAGCCCTTCGGGGCCGCGGAGCTGCGCGCCAAGGTCGCGGCCCATCTACGCCGTGAGCGCCGGCCGCGCTCGCACGCCCTCTCCTTCGGGGAGGTGAGGATCGACCTCGGGGCGCGCGGCCTCGCCGTGGGAGGCGAGGCCGTGCCGCTCACGCCCACCGAGTACGCCATCTGCGAGTACCTCGCCCGCCACCCCGGGCAGGTCATGAGCCGCGCGCAGATCCGCGAGGCGGTGCTCGGCTGGGAGAGCGACGCCGACGACGCGGCCATATCCATGCAGGTCAGCCGCGCCCGGAAGAAACTCTCCGAGGCCGGCGCCGATCCGATCGCGACCGTCTGGGGGATGGGGTACAAGTGGCAGCTTTGAGGACCGGGGCGCGAGGTCGCGGGGGCATGCCGCTCTCCTTCGTCATCGCGCGCTACTTCGCCTACGCGTTCGCGGCGGTCGCCACGGCGTGGCTCGCCTCGTTCATGGCGCTCTCCGCGGCGATCAACGCGGGCTTCGTCTACGAGGCAAGCTGGGGGCCGGCCAATGCGCGCGAGGTCGCGGAGGGCCTGGCACGCGACGGCGTCTGCGGGCAGCAGGACGTGCCGACGGCGTACCGCTACCTCATCCTGAATAAGGACGGACACGTGCTGATGACAGACCTCGAGGACACGCGGCTCGAGGACGCGACGGAAATGGCCCGTGCGGCACTCGCCGCGGATCCGGGCACAGTGGAGATCGAGGGCGGGGGCTCGGGCCTCACCTACGCCGCGTTCCCGCTCAAGGGCGGCGGGGCCTGCGCACTCGTCAGCGAGTACCTGCCGCAGTGGGTCTCGCGCGACCTCGCCGGCCTGCTTCCCAACCCGCAGAACCTCATGCTCGTCGGCGCCGCTGCGGGAAGCGCGCTCGCGCTCGCGCTCGTGGCGCGCCGTGCGAGCCGCGTGATCTCGCGCAAGATGGCGCCGCTCGCGGAGGCAGCGGGGCGCGTCGGCGCGGGGGAGCTCGACTTCGCGGTCGGCAGCACCAACGTGCGCGAGGTGAACGACGTCCTCGCCGCGATGGACGCCATGCGGACCTCCCTCGCCGAGTCGCTCGAGGCCCGCTGGGCCGCGGAGCGGGGGCAGCGCGAGCAGGTGGCGTCGCTCGCCCACGACCTCAAGACGCCGCTCACCGTGCTGCGCGCCAACGCAGACTTCGTGGCGGAGGAGCTGGAAGACGAGAAAGACGCCGACCTCGCGGCCGCCGCGCGCGACATAGCCGGCAGTGTCGAAAGGCTCGACGGCTACGTGCGCCTGCTCATCGAGGCCTCGCGCGGGTCCGGCGGGGCGGAGAGGGCCCCCATGCGGCCGGCCGAGCTCTGCGAGCAGGTCCTCGCCGAGGCCGCCCAGATCACCCGGGCGCGAGACGTGACGCTCGACGCGACCACGGGCCCTGCTGTCGCGGGCGCGCCCGAGGCCCCGCTCGACCGAACCGCCCTGGCGCGAGCCGCCGCGAACCTCGTGGCCAACGCCGCCGAGCACGCGCGCTCGCGCGTGGCGGTCTCCTGCGACGTCGAGGGCGGCCACCTCGTCATCGAGGTGGCCGACGACGGACCGGGCTTCTCTCCCGCCGCCCTCGAACGCGGCTGTGAGCGCCTCTTCACAGACGACTCCTCCCGCTCCTCGCGCGACGGAGGCCGCCACTACGGGCTCGGCCTCCACGCCGCCTCCGAGGCCGCGAGCGCCCACGGGGGCTCCGTCTCGCTCGCCAACAGCCCCTCGGGCGGCGCGGTGGCCACCATCGCGGTCCCCCTGTGAGGGCCTGACGACTCAGGCCCTCACACCAGCGTGCCTCGCAACCAAACGCTTCCCGGATAATAATGCCCGTTGCAGGGATCGCCCTGTCTAGTCGCCGCCCATGTGCATGAGCATGTCGGCGATGCGAGTCGCCATCTCGTCCGCCGCTGGAATGAATCCTTACTCCCATTCCTCCGAGTACCGCCCCATGCCTTGTCGTCTTGAAACACGGGGAGTAAATGGCGAAATCGCAGATGAAAGGGAGTAAAAAGGCAAAGAAAAAGCCTCCATTCCAACATGGGAACGGAGGCTCGATAATTGAGTTTACTCACCAATGTCGCTGGTGGCTTTGCCGTGACTCTCGTACGAAACGAAACTCAGCGGCACAGTGCGGCACTCAAAAGTGCAGGTCAGAACCCTGTCAGCCTACTCCCACTCAGTGCCTAATCCAGTCCGAGTGTTGTCGATGCGTGTCGCGTCGTACCGTCTAAGGACTGAATCGTGCGCAATTTGGGCGAATCAGGCCCTTGATTCGCGATTTCGGGAATGACTCAATTGATTCGCAAAACCGCAGGCCGCTCCTTTAATCACTCCCTGGTTCCCGCCGGGGTTCGTAGCGGGTGGCGTGAAAAGGGGTGATTCAAAGGGTCGGAGAGATGCGTCTTAGCCGAGAATAAGGTTAGCCTTATCTTACTGCATGATTCGTGTGTTATAGTTAGATGTCTCTAACTATTTGGGGGCGATAGCAATGCACGAATGCAAGGGCTTCTGGGACAAGAATGCCGGTCGGTACGACCGTTTCATGCGAAAGGACCGGGCGGCGTATGAGAAGATGTATGGGCTGATCAGGCCGGTGGTGAAAGCAAAAACCGTGCTGGAGGTTGCCACCGGCACGGGGCTTATCGCAAAGAGCATCGTGAATGCGGCGGCGTACATCGAGGCTACGGACGCTTCTGCAAAGATGATCCTTGAAGCAAAGCGGGACAATCAATCCGCAAAGCTGCACTTTTCCGTACAAGATATGTTCCGCCTGCCCTATGCACAGAAGTCCTTTGATGTGGTGATCGCGTCCAACGCGCTTCACATAGTGCCGCATCCGGAAAAGGCCCTGCAAGAAATCAGGCGGGTGCTGAAGGACGACGGCGTGCTCATCGCGCCAACCTTCACCCACGCGGGGAGCTCGGTTTCCGGCAAGGCAAAAGCCTTTTTCATGAGTATGGCGGGATTCCCCCTCCACAGCAGGTGGACAAGCGAGGAATACCTACGTTTCCTGCGTCAAAACGGCTGGGCAGTGCAGAAAAGCGCGGTGCTGAAGGCCTCGTTCCCGTTGACCTATGCGGAATGCACGAAATCGAAGGGGCCAGATGTCGTTCTTTGAAAACACCCGCAAGCCCGTGGGCCTCGGCGGAAAACTTATGGTTGCCATGATGAATCTGGGGCACAGCCCTGTGGCGCGGTGGGGACTTCGATTTCTACGACTTGCGCCAAATGCCAAGGTGCTGGATTGCGGCTGCGGCGGCGGGGCGAACATAAAACGGCTGCTGAAAAAATGCCCGCATGGCGTCGTCAAGGGCATCGACTATTCGCCCGTCAGCGTGGAGAAGACTAGAAAGCTCAACCGAATTGCAATTCAGGAGGGGCGTTGCGCCGTTCTGCAAGGCAGTGTGGCAGATATGGCGTTTGAGGATAGCTACTTCGATGCCGCCACGGCCTTTGAGACCGTCTATTTTTGGCCCGATTTGCCCCGATGCCTCCGTGAGGTCTGGCGGACGCTGAAGCCAGGCGGGACAATTCTTATCTGCAACGAGAGCAATGGCGATACGGACAAGGACGAGAGGTGGACGCAGATCATCGGCGGCATGACCATCTACAAGGACATTGAATTAAAGGCGTGTCTGGAGCAGGCGGGTTTTCACGAGGTGCAGATACGCAAAAAGAAAAGGTGGCTCTGCGTCACGGCGCGAAAGTAAGGGTATCAAGCACGGGCATTTTTGCATCCATCCTGCACATGGCGATAGGCATGACGGTCATAGCGGCTGTGCTGGCGGCACTTATGACAATTTTTATTCACTGAGGAAGAAACCTATGAAATGTAAAATTGAGAAAAACACCGTGCAGGAGACGCTGATCCTCCCGCTGTATTCCCGAAAGCTGTGTACGGAGCTGTACCCGAACCTTTACAGGGATGAAACAGCGGTTCGCCTGCTCGCCCAGATCGACTACGACTTTTCAGAGGCGGAGAAAAACTCCCGCAGCCTGATGCAGCGCTTTGGTGCGCTGGAGGTAGCCGTGCGGCAGAGTGATCTTGCTTTCGAGGTGCGGGATTACCTGAAAGGCCATCCCAATGCGGCGGTGGTCAATCTGGGCTGCGGGTTGGACAACACCGGCAGAACCTGCGACAACGGTAGATGCAAGATCTACAATCTGGACTTCCCGGATGTGATTACCTTGCGGCAGCAGCTACTGCCCGCCGGGGATCGGGAACAAAATATCCCCTGCGACCTGAAAGACACCGCATGGTTTGGCAAAATCGATGCCTCCGGCGGGGCGGTGTTCTTTGCCTCCGGGGTGTTCTATTACTTTCTGACCCAGGAGGTCCGGGAACTGGTGCGGGGAATGGCGGACGCTTTCCCATGCGGTGTGCTGGTCTTTGATGCTGCCAATCGGACGGCAGTAAAGATGATCGCAAAAACATGGCTTAAGACTGCAAAAATCAAGGATGTGGGGGCATATTTTGCGGTTTCGAATGCCGCCAAGGAAATCGGCACGTGGAATAGCCGTCTGCAGGTCACAAGTCGCGGCTATATGCTGGGCTACAACGATTTGAGAGACCCTTCTGTCAGCGGCTTTTTCCGGTTTCTCGCAAGGGTCGGTGACAACGGGATGAAAATGCAAATCGTGAAAATAAGATTTTGAGAGACAAAAATGCAAAAGACGGGCACTTCTTGCCGCCCAATTGGCAAGAAGCGCTCGTCTTTTCTTAACGCGTTGTATGGCGGAGAGAGCGCAAGTTACGCGAGCGCCCTTCTTGCCAGCTCGGCCGCGCCGAGGATTCCTTGGTCGCCGCCGCAGCCCGGGGCGCAGATGTAGCTCTCCATGTCCATAAGCTCGGCGGTCTGGATGTAGCCACCCAGATATTCGAGGGTCTTCTTGCGGACGATGCCGTAGAGCTGCTCCTGGTGCATCACGCCGCCGCCGAGGACGATGCGGCGAGGCGAGTACATGAGCACGAGGTTCGCGCACATCTGCCCCAGATAATCCCCCTCGAGCGCCCACGCCTCATCGTTGTCCGCGAGCTCGGCCGCGGGCTTTCCCCAGCGCGCGGCAATGGCGGGGCCGGAGGCGAGGCCCTCGAGACAGCTCGCGTGGCTCGGGCAGACGCAGCGTCCCTCCTCGGTGGGACGGGTCCTTACCAGCATGTGGCCGGCCTCGGGGTGCAGCATGCCGTGAAGGAGCCTGCCCGCGCACATGACGCCCGCGCCCACGCCGGTGCCGATGGTCACGTAGACGGCGTCCTCGAGCCCCTTGCAGCAGCCGAAGACCACTTCGCCGAGGCAGGCAACGTTCACGTCCGTGTCGTAGGCCACCGGAATCCCGAGGGCGTCGGCGAACGCGGCGCGAAGACCATGGCCTCGCCACGCGAGCTTGGGCGTCTGGAGGATGGAGCCGTAGCGCTCGTCGTTGGGGTCGACGCAGGTCGGGCCGAAGGCGCCGATGCCCAACGCGTCCACATCGCGGGCGGTGAACCACTCGATCATCTGCGGGACGGTCTCGGCGGGCGTAAGCGTCGGGGTCTCCATACGGTCGAGGACCTCGCCGTCGCCGGACACCACGGCACAGACCATCTTGGTCCCGCCGGCCTCGAGGGCGCCGAGCCTCATTTGCTTTTCGCTCATGTGATCCTCCTTACAAAGGGACGCCCGCAGTCATGGTCAACCGCGGGCGCCCATAACGTTGGCTTGTTTCGAGGCGACCCTACCTGGGCACGCGGTCCTGCCTTGCGGCAAACGGGGCGAGCACGGCGTGCGGCTCGCTTTGGTACCAGTAGGCGACGGTGGAGATGTCGTCCTCGCGCTCGTAGAGCTTGATGTCGTCGTTGCCGAGGTCCTGGAACGTCACGCGCAGGTCCTCCTTGAACGAGATCGGGTCGGGAAGGTGCCACCTGTAGAGGCCGTGCCTGGGCAGCGCGTCGTCGTTGGTCGCGAGCATCGGGTTCGGGTTCGGCTTGCCCGCGCTGAAGCGGTCGCGCGTGGCGTCGCGCGTCGAGCGGTACGGGTAGCCGGCGAACAGTGTGTTGAAGCACTGCGCCTCGGGCAGCGCGTGGGGCGGCCTGTCGAGGAAGGCCCAGGCACCGCCGAAGTAGTCCTCGGCTCCCGTCGAGGTGACCGTGGGGAACTCCTCGTCGCCGTCGAGGAAGAACTTCATCTCGCCCTCGCCCCACCAATAGCGCTCCAGGGCGCACAGGGCCATGTAGGTGCCGACGTAGTAGCCCTTGCCGCGCACGCCGTCGAGCACGGTGTAGTCGACGCCCCTGCGAGTGCTGCGCTCGCGGTTAAAGCGGGCGTGGAAGTACATGGCGTCGTCCGGCACGTCGGTGAGCGCGTAGTTGAACGTGTAGAAGATGTACTTAATGAACCCGGGGTGCTCGCTCGTAAGCGTGACCTTGGCGTGCTTCCTGAAGGGCATCTCGAAGTAGCAGTTCATGCCGCCCGTCGGGTTCACGCAGATGGGCATCGAGTTGACGATGGCGCGCTCACCGAAGCCGTTGCAGAAGAAGTCGCCGACAGGGCACTCGACCGAGGGGGTCTCCTCGTCGTCCCAGTAGAAGCGCAGCACAAGGTCGCGCATGACGAAGCTGCCGGCGGCGGTCTTGTCGGGGACGGTCATCCAGATGTGGCGGATGATGCCGGGGCCCTCGATGTCCGCGAGCGTGATGGTCTCGCCG
Source organism: Collinsella sp. (assembly GCA_018368055.1). Lineage (GTDB taxonomy): Bacteria > Actinomycetota > Coriobacteriia > Coriobacteriales > Coriobacteriaceae > Collinsella. The sequence goes on from JAGZFB010000025.1 coordinate 46,764, forward strand.
GACTCAAGGGGCACGCAGCACGAGCCCTTGCGGCCGACGCCGAGGTGGCTGGCCGACATGGCGGCGCGGCCCTTCTCGCCTGTGATGTTCTCGGGGGTGATGGCGCGGCTTTCCTCACCGCCGTGCATCCACACGTCCTTAAGGAACTCTCTCATCGTCGACCTCCTCTATTCGTCGTCTTCGCACTCGGCGGAACTGGCACCGTTCACGTAGACGATCTGCTGGCGCGCCTCGTTGACGAGGGCGTCGAAGTCGAGTTTCTCGTCGGGGCGCGCGAGCACGACCGTCATGGCGAGCGGGAGGTTGACACCCGCAATCACGTGGATCCGGTCGGAGGCGAAGCGGGAGAAGCGCTGGTTCACGCTGCCGCCGAGCGCGTCGGTGAGGACGACGACCTCGTCAGTGCCCGAAAGAGCCGCCTCGACCGCCGCGTCGAGCCCCTCGCCGTTGTCGTTCACGTAGGCGCACACGGCGTTGACGGCGTCGCTCTTACCCGTAAGGAACTCGAGGGTGTCCTTGAAGCCCTGGGCGAGAAGGGAATGGCTCGCCACAACTATCTTTCTCATTGATTCACCAATCTCTTGGGTCGAAGCTAGGCAAGGATGCCGGCGGCGGAGGCGACCATCGCGAGGACGATCACCACGAGGATGAGGGCCGTCATGCTCGCATTCTTCTTGGTAAGAAGGTAGTACGCGCTTCCCGTGATGGCGGCGGGGATCATGGCAGGCAGGATCTTGTCGAGCAGCGGCTGAATCTCCATCGAGACGTCGCCGAAGCTGAAGCTAATCGGGCAGGTAACGCCGATGACCGAGGCGATGAGGCAGCCGACCACGGTGAGGCCGAGCACGGAGGCGGCGGCAGTGAGGTTGGGAAGCTTCTCGCTGAAGTCGGTGACGAGCTTCACACCCTGCTTGTAGCCGAACTCGAGGGCGTGCATGCGGACCCAGAAGATGGCCAGGATGAGCGCGGACCAGATGCCGGCTCCCACGGGGTTGCCCTCGATGGCCATATAGGCGGCGATGGAGCCCATGATGGTCGGGATCATGGTCATGAGCAGGGAGTCGCCGACGCCGGCGAGCGGTCCCATGGTGCCGATCTTCAGGTCTTGGACGGCGTCCGCCGCCGCGAGGCCGTCACGCTCCTCCATGGCCACGCAGGCGCCGAGGATGATGGCGGCGAGCCAAGGCTGGGTGTTGTAGTAGCGGAAGTGGTTGTTGAGCGCTTGCTTATAGTCCTCGTCGTTCGTGTAGATCTTCCTCAGGACCGGCGAGAGGGCGTAGGCGACTGAGGCGCCCTGCTGGGTCTGGTAGTTGAAGGTGCACACGCTCATGAGCCAGCGCCAGTTCGCGTTGCGCAGGTCCTTCTTGGTGACCTTGTAGCCGGAGGGCTTGCCCTCGGCGACGGCGGTGATGTTCTCGTTTTCCATGGTTACTCATCCTCTCCGATGAAGGCGTCTGCGGAAGCGTGGGCGGCGAGCTCGGTGTCCCTCTCGGCACGCTGGTAGAACGCGATCGCGAGGGCAACGCCGACGATGGCGGCGCCGATGATGGGCACGTTCAGGAAGGCCGAGAGGAAGAAACCGGCGAGCAGGTACTGGAAGTACTTGCCAGTGGGCATGTAACGCAGCAGCATCGCGATGCCGACGGCCGGGAGCATCTTGCCGGCGAGGGTGAGACCGGAAAGGAACCACTGGGGCATAACCTCGAGGAGCCAGTTGACGGCGGGCTGGCCGAGGGTCACGGAGACAAAGACGGGCAGGGCGGCGCACAGGCCGAAGAGCACGGGGCAGACCCACAGGATGGCGTTCATCTGCTTGAACTTGCCCTCGTCGCAGAACTTCTGGGACTTCTCGACGACGAAGCCGTTGAGGATCTTGACGATGACGTCGAGCTGGATGCCGAGCATGCCGACCGGCAGGCCGATGGCGAGGCCCGTGTCCGCGCCCAGGGTCACGCCGTAGGCGGTGGCGATGATGGCCATCGTGCCGTAGTCGGGAATCGACGAGCCGCCGAAGCCCGCGACGCCGAGCTGCATGAGCTGAATGGTACCGCCGATGACAAGGCCGGTCCTCCAGTCGCCCATGACGACGCCGGTGATGAGGCCCCAGAAGACGGCATAGTTGACGAAGATCATCGGGATGCCGTAGTAGTCCACGTGCTTGATGAAGGCCAGCAGGGTCAAAAGGACGACCTGCAGGATAGTGAAGTTGACCATGATCCCTCCTTAGATGAGGTCGGCGACGGAGACGGGCTTGTCGGCGGGCACGAACTGTGCCGTCACCTTGACGCCGCGGGCGATGAGCGCCTTGTAGCTCTGGACGTTCTCGGCGGAGGCATAGGCGCGCTGGGTGAGCTGGACGCCGCCCTCCTTGACAAGAGAGCCGCCGACGATCAGCGACGGGAGCTCGATGCCCGACTCGACCAGGTGAAGGATCGTCTCGGGCTCCTTGGCGATGACAAAGACCTTCTCGCGGTCGTACTTGCCCGCCGCGAAGTTCTTGAGCGCGGTCTGCTCGGAGATGATCGAGACGGCCATGCCCGCGGGGCGCGCCATCCTCATGGTGGACTTCAGGACCTCGTCGCCGGCGACCTTGTCGTCGATGACCATGACTCGGGTCGCGCCCGACACCGGGGCCCACTGCGTCACGATGATGCCGTGAAGCAGGCGATTGTCGATTCGTGCCATAACAACACTCATGTTTGCTCCTATCAAATGAAGTTTTACGTTCGGTACTGCCTCGGCGCTATCCGGATTCGCGCCGGGCAAGGGGTTATCGGATTATTGAGGACGCGCGGTCAGCTTGCGGCGGCGCGGGGAAGGTCACTCGTCGAGCAGGAGGTCCGAGGAGCCGAGGCGCTCCTCTCGCGCCGGGGCGGCGCTCACGCTTATGTAGTCGAAGACATATGCGATCTCGCTTACGGGAACCTCTACGCGATAGCGCGTCGAGATGCTCGAGAAGCTCTGCCTGAAGGACTCGATGAAATCGGCGCGTTCCTCCTCGAAGCGGTCCTGGCCAACGTAGGTCTCAATGGGGTTTCTGGTAACAAGGCGCTCGACGAGACAGCAGAGGTGGACGTAGAGCCCAATGATGGCGTTGCTGCCGATCTTCTCGCCTGTCCTGCGCTGAAGCTCGTGCACGGCGCTCTCGATCTCATGGAATAGCCGCTCCGGGTCGAGGATGGTGATGGAGCGGATGACGTTCTGCAGCGTCATGTTCGAGAGCAGCTTCTCGTGGAAAGAAGAGAGCTCGGAAGCGTCAAGCCACCTGCCGAACACGGCATCGACCTTAGAGGCGGACGCCGTCGACATGATGTCCTCGAGGGCGACGAAGGGGACGGAGGCGACCCCGGGGTCTCCCGTGCCGATGACGGCGCAGACGCGGTGCTCGGAGAAAACGGCGTCGTTCGACCCGTTCGCGACGAGCTGCTTGAAGGGCCTCGTGAGCAGGCGCGCGCCTATGGTGCACGGGAGGCTCTGCGAGACGAGCTGGCGTATCCTCTCCGCGGCGTCGACCCCGGACTCGGAGCAGAAGACGATGGCGTCCTCACGGTTGACGCGCTCGATCACCTTGCAGTGCGTCACGCACGCGGCGGTCGCATCGCCAAGAACCTCGGCGATGGACTTGCCGCCGAGCAGCCCGACCCCGATCTCGAGCGCAAGACCGGTAGAGACGTTGTTCACCACGCCGATAGTGGAGTCGGTAACGTTCTCGAGGGCCTTATAGGCCTCTTCCAAGGAGCCCATGTCGACGAGGAACACGACCCCGGTGCAGTAGGAATGGCGGTCGACGAGGCGCTGGAGCGGACCGACGATGTCCTTCAGCTGCTGGTCGTAGGGCATGTCGACCGCCTCGTACACATGCATGCCGAGCATACGGTTCGCCGCGTCGGCGATGCTCGTCGCCGTTGAGTAGCCGTGGGACAAGATGACGCAGAGCGTTCGAAGGGCCTTCGCGTCGCGAGACTCCGATGCGACGCACAGCGTCAGAAGCGTCTTCGTGAAGTGATCGAGCGAGATTCCCAGCGCCCCTTCCACGTCTGCGGCGACCTGATCGGAGACACTCGAGGCAAACGGCAATTCGGAGGTCACGGCACCGAGGAGATGGGAGATTTGCTCCGCACAGGCAGACTTTCGCTTAGCCAGGCCGATACCCGGCCACAACTGCAGGCAAATCTCCTGGGCCAGTAGAAAAGCAACCTTCCTCGAAAGCTCGATGCCATAAGAAGAGCCTGCGTCGGCAAGGACCGCGCCCACGACGCGCTCGAAGGCGCGCGACCTCGAGGAGGCGACGCCGTGGTCGAAGATCAAGTGATCCTCAACGCCGCGCACAGCGGAGACAGCTTGCGAGACAAGCTCGGAGACAGAGAGCTCCCCGGCGCAGAATCGCTCATCGAGAGAGCACAGGGCATCGAGCGCCTGCTCGACCGGCCCTGTGCTCTCGGCGGCATCCAGAGACGCGTCAATCAGAACGCCATCGTCGGGCTGTTGATCGATCTGCGCGGAGGAGAGGAGCCCGCTGGGAAGAAGATACGGGCGAACGACGACGTAGTCGCCCTCGCGATTGAGGAACGCTTTGGCGCGGCAGTTCGTCACGCAGGCGCGCAAGCCGGCGATGTTATCGGAAAAGTCCGCGTTCACGAGGCAACGGTATGCGCCGCGGCTAATCTTCACATCAGAACCGATTCGGCACCCCTCGCTGCGCAGGAAGCTCAAGATGAGATCCTCGCGCTCCTCGGGGGTCCGCTCCTTGAGTGAGGGGACGCGGGCACAGATGGGCATTTTGCTGTAGGCCGAGGAAACCTTCAGGTCATCGGCGGAAAGCGTCGTCGAAAGAACGAGGCGAGCGCGCGGCGCATCCTGGGAGGCATCGAGCCCGAGGGCCGTCGCAAGGCAGTGCTCCATCGCAGAGGGAGAGAGTGCCTCGATGCCGTTGACAAAAACCACACCCCCGCGCGATTTCGCGATCGACTCGTCAAGAAGCCCGTTGAACGAGGCGGCGTCCGGGACCCCGGCGCAGTCGATGCGCACATAGGAGGAGTCGCGGGACAGCAAGCCCTGGTTCTTGCCGTACTCGTACACAAGGCGAGAAAGGAAAGACTTACCGACACCCACGCCGCCGCTCAAGAGGATGGGTAGGCCAAACGGAGGGTACTGAACCGCAGCCTTGCACTGCTCGACAACGGAGCTGAGGCTCAGGTCGAAGCCCACGGCACGCGCGAAGTCGCGGTGATCGGCGATTCCAGTCGCCTGGATGAGGTCGGCGAGCGAGGCGTACTCGCTTGCAGAGAGCTTTACCTGAAAACGCTTCTGGAACGCGCGGCGATGAAAATAACGGACAGGCCTGCCCGCCACCTTAACCACAAGGCCGGCGCGAACAAGGTCGTTGAGGTACTGGCTCGCCAGGCTCCTGGAGATGATGAGCGTCTCGGCGATGTCGGAGGTGGACAGACGGGCAAGGTCGTCGAGCGAGACGGCAGAGGTAAGGGCCTCGAGATGCTCGAGAATCCTGTCCCTCATGTCGACGGGCTTCTTTGCCAAGCTGTCCTGTGCGGTCTTGTCCATGACTTCTTACCTCCTTGTACAAGGAGTATAAGGGGAACACAGAGAACGGAAGGGGGCGCGTGGGGGAATCAACAGCCCCGAGGAGAAGTTCACCACTTGAGGGGCAGAAAACAACGGCCATTGAACATTCAGGGCCGACGCTCAACACTTCGGCTCGACACTTCGCTTTGGAAAGGGCCCTGCACGATGGTGCAGCCCTCCATCTCGCAGCACAGGTCGCCGAAGGTCGCGAGGATGCGCTCCTTCTGTTCCGCGGGCGAGACGACTCGGTGGGCAAGGTCCTCTCAAAAGGGGTCGTCCGACGCCGCAAGACCTCGATGACCGACTACCGCCTCGAGCAAGTGGCGGATTACCTCTGTACTATCGAACTTGCCTTGGTCAAGTACGAGGCCAAGGAGGACGGTGAGACGTACAACAAGTTCTTCGGAGGTATAGGCTCTTTCAAAAGGAACTGGTTCAAGCAAGCCCGCAGCAAGCGGATATAGGTGGCCTCGCGGTTTCGCAAGGAACGGCCAGCTCTCCTCTGGCGAGGAACACCGGGCGACGTGCCTCGAGCAGCGGAAGCTGAAGCGCAAGCAGAAGCAGCGCGGGCAATGATCGGTGCCGATATGGGCCCAGACGTGAACAGTGCTACGTCCCCTGTTCACGGGGCGCGAAACCGCAAAGGTTGCACAGAGGTTGCAAAATAAGAAGCCCCCGACCTGTTTTCGCAGGTCAGAGGCTTGAAATCAACGAATATCGTTTACTCCCACTCGATGGCGTCGGTTCTTCCGTCCCGTCACTCCAGTTACACCCAGTTTTCGGCATCGACACGGAACGCGTGCCGCCGAATGACGCGATGTCGCGTTTCGTCGGCTTCGGGGACAAAAGCTGGGACAACCTCAAAAACTTTTTTCAAACTCAGGGCTTTGAGTTTTTGTTTTTGTCCCAAAGTGCGCGGCGGGTCGCCTTTGGATGCTCGATGGCGCCGAAAACGCCCGTTTTGAAACTCAACCGCCCTTTTGCCCGCAAGCCGCCAGCTGCAATCGCAAGTGAATTAACGCGGGTGGCTTGCGCGCCATTTGCAAAACCCCAGGTCGCAGGTCTTCGCCATTCGTGAACAAAGTGAGTAGTCTCAGGTGGCTTGCTTATGAGTTGGCGAACGGGCCTTCAGGATTCAGGGCAAACATGCTGGTAGAATAGGATTCTCAAATCAATGACAGGAGACCGAGCATGGCCGAACCCCACGATAGGAAGCCGATCCTCACGATCGAGCAGCAGATAGAGCACCTCAAGCAGAAGGGCGTAGCCTTCGAACTGTGTTCCGAGGAAGAGGCCGCGGACTACCTGCGCGACAAGTGCAACTTCTTCAAGCTCGCATCCTACCGCAAACTCTTCTCGAAATACGAGGGAGGCCCGCGCGACGGCCGCTACGTAGACCTCGACTTCGGCCAGCTGCGCCTGCTCGCGGCGCTCGACCAGGAGCTGCGCCACGCCCTGCTCGGCATGACGCTCGACATCGAGCATTTCCAGAAGGTGACACTGCTTCGCGAGATGGAGGACCGTGGAGAGGACGGCTACGCCATCGTGGCCGACTACATGGCATCGCTTACCACTGCAAACAGGGAGTACCGCCTGCGCGAGCTCAAGATGAGCGGCCGCAGCCCCTACAGCTCGAGCCTCTACGCGAAGTACTCCGGCGACATGCCTGCCTGGGCCTTCCTTGAGCTCACCTCGTTCGGCACCCTCATCGACTTCGTGCGCTTCTGCGCCAGGCGATGGGGCGACAGGCGCCTCGAGGCCTCCCACTACGACCTCAAGCGCGTGAAGTCCGTCCGCAACTGCGCCGCGCACGGCTCGTGCCTGATCAACTGCTTCGCCGAGAGGGGCGCCGCCCGGGGCTCGGCGTCCAGCGGCGTCTCCCGAAGGGTCGCCGCCGTGGGGATTCCCAAGGCGACCAGGAGGAAGTGGATGGGGAATACGGCCATGCAGGAGGTCGCGACCGTGCTCGTGGCGCACTCCGGCTTGGTACCCGAGGGCTCCTCGCGCTCGCGCGCCGCATCCGAGCTCGCCGAGATGTTCGCCAGGGCCGACGGCGAAACCGAGGCGCTGCCCGACAAGGGGCCCGACGCCGCAGCTCGCTCCGCGCTCGAGTTCCTTCGCAGGTTGACAGAATCGCTCGGGTTGGTAGAATAGCCTGCAGATAGCAAAACCTTCACGGTTTTAGGGGCGGACTTGCGCAAGCGACTCTGCCCTATTTTTATATTCACTCGCTATAGGAGACGGATGATACCTGGGTCAATGACAGAACTGAGAAGCCCGGAATAATGGAGCCAGTTAGAAACCCTCGGGTTTGCGGGGCGGGATCGTGAGAGCGATTCTGCCCTATTTTTTTCCTCCGTCTGCCCCAACCAAGTAGTTCGAAGATAGCCTGTAGGTGTCCTCGTGGGCGCCTTTTATTTTCAGGGAATCGGCCGCTTCATGAACGAGCGACCGGCTTGACCTAGACGAACCGCCTTCATCTCCGTCTAGGCGCCGGCAATCAACATCGTGAATCCGCGCGTGCTACAATGCGGGCACCAGAGATGAAAACACAGTCCCCGTCGGGTAGTCGTGGGCGTGCGGGAGTCCGCATCAGTAACCTGCCTCCTTGGTTGTCCCTTCTCTGCATGGTCAAATGGGCGAAGCTCGCGTTCTTCGGTGACGATCCGTCCGAGGCGAGCGAGCCCGCGAAGAACCCCAAGCGGCGCGCTCGCGAGGCGGCGAAAGCCCTCAAGCAGCCGGCGATGAGCACCAAGGCGCAGCAGGCGCTCGCGAATCAGCGGGAGACGATGAAGCGGGAATCGGCTCAAGCAAGAAGCCAGCGTCGAGCGGATGAGGCGGAGGCGCGCTTCGAGCAGCGAAAACTGAAGCGCAAACAGAAGCATCGCGGTCATTGATACCACCATCAACCCATATATAGCAGCAGGCGTAGCTTCGATTGAAACTACGCCTGCCACCTGGTGCTATAACGTTATACAGAACGTATGTTCTATACCCACTCGATGACTAACCCAGTCCGAGCACTACCGATGCGTGTCGCGTCATACCGCCTAAGAGCTGATTCGTTCAGAAAAGGTTCAGGGGGATCGTCGAGTTTATTGCACCCTCGCGTTTTACAAAAGAGAGTACAAGGCCCTTTAGCTCGAATTATTGCATTTAGAACCCCGCCGCTCATCCATCCTAGCTTGCCCAAACAGCCCTCCCGCGATGTCCATGTTCCAACGGATGGGTACCATTTACCCGGGTGCACCTGGGGCAACGGGCCGGCAGGCCCGCGCAAGGTCGCTCGCATAACACACAACATCAAACACGACAGAAGAGGCGAACGACAGATGCCGGACCCCGGACGACAGCACCGCGGAAGAGAAGCATTCCAACCACAACCGAACGAACATCGCTCCTAGGCAGGCGCCCGCATGGGCGCCTTTTACTTTTCAGGGACTTAGCTGAGAGCTAAGCCACGCGGCTCATGGCCGTTTCGTGGAGGCCCGACCAGCTCGACCCACCTCGACCCGTCTCCGTTCCCGTCATGCGCGCGATGCGCCAGCAGGCGGTTCAATCGTCGCGCAGACGAAAAGGGACACTGTGCCGCGCGGTGTGCCCGCACGGTGCCGCACGGGAAGATTGGAGGAACCATGGCACGCACAGCCGAATGCGCCGCGCCCGAGAACAACCAGGGCCGCGACGAATGGATGACGGTGATCGAGATGCAGCAGTACATGAGGGCGAGCCGAAACAAGGCGTACGACCTCATCTGGTCGGGAGAGATCGACTCGTACAGGCTCGGCAGGAAGCTCCTGGTTTCGAGGGCGTCAGTGGACGCCTACATCGAGTCAAGGAGCGGCAGGAAATGACGGCGGCGACCGCCCCGGGAGCCGCCCGCGGCCGGGCACGCGAGGGAGCCTCGAGACGAAAGGAGCTCGAGGACGACCATGACCAAGAGCACTAGCAGGAGCCAGGTGAGGCTCATCGCATCGACAAACGCGATATTCGGCGCCGACGAGGCGTGCGCGATGCTGCGCATCAGCCGCGACGCCATGTACCGGCTCGCCAAGGACCGCGACGACCCGTTCCCGATCCGCTACGTCGGCGGCAAGACGCGCGACGGCATCGTGCTGCACGACGAGCTCGTCGCATGGGTCGAGCGCAACAGCGTCGTCGGCTCGCCAAGAAGGGGCTAGCGCCATGGCGGCCGCAGGCCCGAGGGGGCGCGACGGCCCCTCCCCGCGCGAGTTCGCGACGGTACGGCACTTCATGATGGCGGACCTCGGCCTCTCAGGCCTTCCCCTGCTCGTCTACGCGCGCATCTTCGGCTTCTGCGACGCCGGGTGCGGCTACTTCGAGAGCAAGGGCGGCCTGGCCCGATTCCTCAACGTGCAGGAGCGCAGCGTCCACCGCGCCATCCGCAACCTGCTCGACCAGGGCCTCATCGAGGAGTGCGGCGTGCACGCCCCGGCGCGCGGGCATGCCACCAAGCGATACCGCATCGTGCGCGAGAGGCTGCCGCCCGGAGCGTTGGCAACCCCTGACGATTCGTCAGGGTTCCCGGCGCGAAAGGGTGACGAAATGACAGGGTTCGCCGCGAACAAGGATGACGAACCGTCAGGGCTCGCAGCCCGAACCCCTGACGAAATGACAGGGAAACCCCTGACGATATGCCACCCAATAAGCAAAAGGGACAACAAGGACTTCAGAAGATAAGGAAGGGGCGCCCGATGGACCGAGCGGGACTCATCACCCTGGAGCAGGCCCGGGCCGCCGGGCTCTCCTTCGACGAGCCGGAGCCGAGGGCGTGCCCGCACTGCGGCGCCGCCCTCGAACCGCTCGGCGCAGCGCTGGCGGGCAGGGTCGCCTGGGTCTCCAGCGCCCCCTGCCCGTGCGAGGGCGCAACCAGCGAGCGGGAGGCCGAGGCGCGAAGGCGCGCGGCCCTCGCCGCCAAGGAGGAGGCCGCCCGCCGGGAGAAGGCGCTCGCGCGCGCGGGCATCCCCAGGCGCTACTGGGCCGCCGAGGCCGACCGCCCCGAGTTCGCCGAGTACATCGCCTCGTTCGCCGGCAACGGAGGCGCCGGGCTCTACATACACGGGGGCGTCGGCGCCGGAAAGACGCACGCCGCCTCCGCCATGGCCAGGCTGTTCGCCGAGGCCGGCTACAACGTCGCCTTCACGACGGCCAAGGGCATGCTCGAGCGCGTGAAGGCCACGTTCGACGAGGGCGGCACCGAGGCGGCCGTCGCGCGGTACGCCAAGTGCGACGTCCTCGTGCTCGACGACCTCGGCAAGGAGGACGCGACGGAATGGTCCGTCGGCACCGTGTTCAGCGTGCTCGACGCGCGCTACGAGGACATGCGCCCGACCATCGTCACGTCGAACTACGCGCCGGGCGCGCTGGCGGACAGGCTCGCGAGGCGCGGCGAGCGCGTAACGGCAGAGGCGATCGCGAGCAGGATCTCCCAGACCTGCAGGCCCGTCTACCTGGGCGGAAGGGACAGGCGCCGGCTCGGCTAGCTTGTGCGCTTCCCGTGGAGGCGCGGACGGCTCGACCCAGCTCGACCCATCGCGGGCGGCCCCGGTCGCCGCCGCAATCGAAATCGCTATACACGTCTTGGGCGGCGCCGACGCGCCGGCACGCACGCCTGCTCCGACTCGCACCGTGCCCCCATCGCGAGGACGCCGCCCGCCAAACAACAAACGAAAGGCGGAGGGCCCATGGACGGCTTCGAGAGGATAACCGGCCGCGAGCACGACGGGCTCGTGGAGAAGTGCCAGGAGAACGGCTGGCTCAAGGTCGGCGGCTTCGACTGGCAGGACGACCCGTTCCTCGAGGAGTACCCCTACGAGTTCTCCCGCACGGACAGCGTCGACAGGCTCCGCGAGGCGCTCGGCTCGGGCAACTGGGCCATACGCCAGGGGTTCTGCTACCGCGACCTCGCGTTCATCCAGCAGGTGAACGGCGGCGACGAGTGGTGGACGCTCAAGCGCGACGGCGACGCGTGGACCGGCTTCGAGAGCTGGAGCTTCGGCGCCATCGCCCAGGAGCCCGAGCGGTTCGAGCGCGCCATGCGCGACATGTGCGAGGCGACGCCGGAGCAGTGCCGCAGCGGCGAGTGGGCCCATCTGCACGAGAAGGCTCCCGAGCCGCTGGCGCAGCGCGCCGCGTCCGCCCGCGAGGCGAGCCGCGCGCACGCCGGGCAGGAAGCCCGCGCCCCAATGGCGCGCGAGAGGGCCGTCGGGGCCGAATAGGGACGACCGGGGCGCGAAGGCGCCCTTTTTCATCTCGACTGGAAGGGAGGCGCGGGATGGCGAGCGACTACGGGGACGAGGCGGGCGGCAAGCTGCTCGACTGGATGCTGAGAATCGGCCAGGAGGCCGGCGCCGAGGCAATGGCGCGCAGCGCGAGGGAGCTCTCCGAGCGCCTCGCGGGAATCCGCGGGACCATCGCCGGCGGGCGCGCCGAGGCCATCGCGGCCGACGGCGCGCCGACCTACGCGAAGCTCAGCCTCGAGGAGCTCTCTGGGCTTCCCGAGTACGCGACGATCAAGGAGGTCGTCTCCGACAAGCTGCGCGCCGCGTCGGTCGAGCACCACATCATCCCCGGCGAGGGCCGCGACTGGCTGCTCTTCAAGGTGGAGGACGCCCCCGAGGTCGACGAGGCCTTCCGCCAGCTGGAGCAAGAGACGGGCAAGGCCGCCGATCGCGCAAGGGAGCGGCTCTCCGAGATAGCCGAAAGGCGCCAGGCGCCCGAGCGGCTGGCGGAGCGCGCCGAGCGGGCGCGCGAGGCGTCGAGGGCCCACAGCCAGGGCATCGGCCGGGACCGCGGCCCGCGCCAGATCGAGGGGCCCGAGAGATGAGGTGGCAGGCGGCGGCCGCGCTGGCCGCGGCGGCGTTCGCCGCGGGAGACTTCGCGGCCGCGGCAATCGCGGCGTCGGGCGCGAACCCGATCCTCGACCCGGAGGCCGCCATGGCGGCGATCCCCGCGGCGCTCCGCGCGGGGCGCGTCTTCTCCGCGGAGGCGGTTCCCCTGTGCGCCGGGACCGCCTGCGCGTGCGGCGCGCTCCTCGCCTGGGCCCGCTCACTGGGGACCAAGGGGGCCCGGCGCGACGGCGAGGAGCACGGTAGCTCCAGGTGGGCCACGCGCAAGGACATCGCGCCCTTCGGCGACCCCAAGGACCCCGACAACAACATCATCCTCACCGACAACGCACGCATCCGCCTCGTGAGCCGCAGGTTCGACCTCTCCACCGACACCAACGACAACGTGCTCGTGGTGGGAGGACCCGGCACCGGCAAGACGCGCTACTACGTCAAGCCGAACCTCCTGCAGGCCAACGCCAGCTTCTTCGTGACCGACCCGAAGGGCACGCTCATCCGCGAGATGGGCGGCGCGCTGGCGGAGCTCGGCTACGAGATCCGCGCGTTCGACACCATCGACTTCACGCGCTCCATGCGCTTCAACCCCATAGCCTACATACGCGACGAGGCGGGCGTCATCCGCTTCGCCCGCGGCATCGTCGCCAACACCGAGGGCGAGGCCGACCACAAAGGCGACCCCTACTGGGAGAAGGCCGAGCGCCTGGTCTACACCGCGCTCACGGCCTACCTCGTCATGCACTGCGAGCCCGCCGACCGAAACCTCGACGGGCTGCTCACGCTGCTCTCGCTCGCCGACGCCCGCGACGACCCGGGCTACATGAGCCCGCTCGACATGGTGTTCCGCGAGCTGGAGACCGGCGAGCGCTACGTCAGGCGCGGCGGCGCCTCGGCGGAGGGCGGATCGCTGCGCGGCTTTTCCGAGGAGGACGGCGCGTGGGAGTGGGTCAAGGTCCGCGAGCCCGCGCCGCCCGACGACTTCGCGCTCGCGAGCTACCGCGAGTTCCGCGTGGCCGCCGGCGACACCATGAAGTCGATGCTCTCGAGCTGCAACGTCCGCCTGAAGCCGCTTTCCATCCGCGCCGTGCGCGACCTCACCTCCAAAGACGAGCTCGACCTCGCCCACATGGGCGACGAGGGCGCCAAGGTCGCGCTCTTCGCGTCTATGAGCGACACCGACTCGACCTTCGACTTCCTGTTCGCCCTGCTCATGGATACGGCCGTGAGCGCGCTTTGCGCCGAGGCGCTCGAGGCGCACGGCGGCTCGCTGCCCACAACGGTGCACTTCGTCTTCGACGAGTTCGCCAACATCGGGCGCATACCCGACTTCGAGCGGACCATCGCCGTCACCCGCAGCCGGAACATCGCCGTCTCGATGATCGCCCAGTCTCTCTCGCAGCTGAAGGAGACCTACGGCGACAACAACGCCGAGACCATCGTGAACGCCTGCGACACGCTGCTCTACCTGGGCGGAAAGGCGAACGAGACCAACGAGGAGATCAGCAAGATGGCCGGCAAACAGACGGTGGCGAGCGAGACGCAGAGCGACTCGCGGGGCGCCGGCTGGACCCGGACCGTGAACCGCGGCATCTCCGAGCGCGACCTCATACAGCCCGCCGAGGTGGCGCGCATGCCGCGCGAGGACGCGCTCGTGCTCGTGAACGGGTGCATGCCGCTCATGGACCGGAAGTACCGGCTCGAGCGCCACCCGCGCTCGCGCCTGCTCGAGGAGGCCGCGCGCCGCGGCCCGTTCGACTTCGCGGAGTACCGCAGGCAGAAGGAAGGCAACTCGTGACGGGGCCGCGGCGGGCGCGGGCCTCCCCCGCCGCGGGGGAGGAACAGCAAGGAACATCGTCAACCGAAAGCAAAGGAGAGCAGCATGCTCGCAAACGTCATCAAGCTCGTGTCGGGCTGCGTGACCTTCCTCGGCGGCTTCCTGGTCGTGTGGGGAGCGGTCTCGCTCGGCCTGGCCATCAGGGAGCAGCAGGGCGGCCCGCAGATCGCGACCGCCATATCCACCATCGCCGGCGGCGCGATCATCATCGCCGCGTCGGTCTACTTCGGTCAGCTGGACACGTCCTGGCTGCCGGCATAGGGGGCGTCGCGGATGGCGCTCAGGATACCGGTGCAGAAGGACATCGGCGAGTACGAGGAGAAGATCGTCGGGAAGATGAGCCTGCGCACGCTCGCATGCGTGTCGCTCGGCTTCGGCAGCGCGGTCGGGGCGGCGGCCTTCGTCCACCTGGGCCTGCACGCCGACGTCGCGGACGCGGCCTTCCCGATCATGCTCTGCAGCATGCCGTTCTGGCTCGCCGGATTCTGGCGGCCCTTCGGCATGCGCGCCGAGGAGCTGCTGCCGCTTTTGGCGGCACACGAGCTCTCCCCACAGCTGCTCGCGTACGAGCCCTGCCTCGCCGGGAGCCTCCCCGAGGGCTCGCCGCGCCCGGGCCGCCCGGGACGTCGCGCGAGGCGCAGGGCAAGGAAGAAAGGAGCCGAGCTCTATGAGCCGAGCAAGAAGCAACAAGGAGAATAGGCCGAAGCGTCCGAGCACCCTCGGGCTGCTCCTCGGCGGCACGGGCGGGCGCAAGGACGCCTCGAAGGGCGCGGAGGCCGAGCGGCAGAGGCGCCGCCGGGAGCGCGACCGCTCGCGCGAGATGGCCGCCTACGTCGGCTACGACGCCATGTACAAGGACGGAATCGCCCAGGTGATGCCCGGGGTGTTCAGCCAGACGGTCGAGTTCTCCGACATCAGCTACCAGTCCGCGCGCAAGGAGGCGCGCGAGACGGCCTTCACCGTGATGAGCTCGCTGTTCAACTACTTCCCGGCGGACTCCCACGTGCAGCTCCAGGTAGTGAACGCGCCCATCCCCGCCGACGAGGTCGGCCGCAAGGTCTTCTTCGAGCCCGGGGAGCGCGCCACCGCCGGGCTCGCCGAAGAGTACAACCGGATCCTCAACGACAAGATGCGCGAGGGCGTCTCGAACCTCGTGCGCCACCGCTACCTGACCTACGCCGTGGGCGCCGACGACGTCGACGCCGCGGTGCCCAAGCTCGCGCGCATCCGGGGCGACGTGGAACAGACGCTCGCGCGCATACGCTGCTCGTCGCGCGCCCTCGACGGCGTCGAGAGGCTCGAGCTTCTGCAGGGGCAGCTGCGCCCGGGGTCGCGCTTCGAGTTCTCCTGGGACAAATTGTCCCCGGCGTCGGGAGCGCGCACGAAGGACTTCGTCATGCCCTCCACGCTCGACTTCAAGCCCGAAGGCAGGTCCGACTGCTTCCGCAGCGACGAGCGCTACGGCGCGGTGCTCGCGGTGCGCAGCTTCGGGTCGGTCATCGAGGAGACCTACCTCGCCTCCATCATCGACCTGCCGCTGCCGCTCAACGTGACGCTGCACGTGCAGCCCATCGCGCAGAGCGAGGCGCTCGCGCTCGTGAAGCGCCAGATCGACTGGATGGACAAGGAGATCATCGACGAGCAGATGAGCGCCGTGAAGAAGGGCTACGACTACCAGATCCTGCCGCCCGAGCTGCGCTTCTCGAAGGAGGAGGCCGAGGAGCTGCTCGACTTCCTGCGCAACAAGTCCGAGCGCCTGTTCGTCTACACAGGCCTCGTCTACACCTGGGCCGACAGCCTCGAGGAGCTCGACCGCCGCGTCCAGCAGGTGACGAGCGTCGCGCAGGGCTGCACGATCGGCCTCGAGCCGCTCCACTTCCGGCAGCGCCAGGCTCTCAACTCGGTGCTCCCGCTCGGTGACAACCACGTCACCGTGAGCCGCTACCTCACCACGGGGCAGGTGGCCATGCAGATGCCCTTCGCCAGCCAGAGCCTCGACGAGGCGGGCGGAGGCTACTATGGGCAGTCCAAGGAGAGCGGGAACCTGGTGCTGTGCGACCGCAAGCGCTTGGCGAGTCCCATGGGCTTCGTGTGCGGCAAGCCCGGCTCGGGCAAAAGCTTCTCGGTGAAGCGCGAGATAACCAACACCGTGCTCGCGCACCCCGAGGACGAGGTCGTGATCTTCGACCCGGCCGGCGAGTACGGCAACCTCGTCGGCGCGCTCGGCGGCGCGAACGTCGAGCTCGCCCCGGGATGCTCGGCGGTGCTCAACCCCCTCGACACCGCCGACGTCGCGGACCGCGCCGACGCCGCCAAGCTCGCGTACAAGACCGACGCGGTGCTCGCGCTCTCGAGCGCGCTCATGGCCGAGGGCCGCGAGGGCCTGCCGGAGCGCGACCGCTCGATCATCGCCCGCTGCGTCGGCGAGGCGTACCGGGAGTGCGCGAAGGACGGCCGCCTGCCCACGCTCGGCGACTTCCACGCGGCGCTGCTCGCTCAGCCCGAGCCCGAGGCCGCCGACATCGCGCTGCGCTACGAGCGCTACGTGAAGGGCGCGTTCTCCTTCTTCAACGGCCAGAGCAACGTGGCGCTCGACAACCGCATCACCAACATCGACATGCACGGCCTCGGCCAGAACATGCGCGTGTTCGGCATGATCACGGCGCTCGAGATGGTGCGCAACCGCGTGATGGTCACGCCGCCGCGCCCCAACTACACCTGGCTCTACATCGACGAGGTGCAGAGCCTCTTCGCGCACCCGACGGTGGTCGAGTACTTCGCCCGCCTGTGGCGCGAAGGACGCAAGTTCGGCCTCATCTGCACCGGCATCAGCCAGAACACGAGCCACATGCTGGCCAACGCCGAGGCCCGCGACATGGTGCTCAACTCCGAGTTCTTCCTGCTGCACAAGCAGTCCACCGCCGACCTCGACGCATGGGCGGAGATGCTCCAGCTCTCCGCCACGGAGCGCGGCTACATCGGCGACGCCGTCAAGCCCGGCGAGGGCCTGCTCATCAGCGCCGGGATCCGCGTGCCCATCACCGACGACTTCCCGAGGGGCTCGCTCTACGACCTGTGGAACACCAAGCCCGCAGAGGTCGCCGAGCGCGAGATGCGCCGGGCGGCGCGAGAGGCGGAGGAATAGGAATGGCCGGCCCGAGCGAGGGCGGCGGGATGCTCGAGGTGGTAGGGGCGCGGCGCCGCGACGTGCTCACCGCGGGCGACGTCGCGGAGACCGAGCGCGACGCCCTGGGAAACGTCTCGGAGGGTGCCGGCCCGCTCGACGAGGCGGGAGGCCCCGCCGCAGCGGCGAAGGGGCGCCCTTCCAGGCCCGACGCGCCGGAAGGCGGGCTCGGGGACAAATTGTCCCAACCAGCCGGCGACCGGCGCGCGGCGGCCGCGATGCGCTCGCGCGTCGATGCGGCGAAGCTGGCGATCGCCCGGGAGGCCGTCTCCCAGCTCGACGACTCGGAGGAGCTCGAGGGCGTCTCGGGCATGTACGACGCGGGGCGTGCGGCCAAGAAGGCCGCGGGAGGGCTGCGGCGGAGGAAGGCGAAGGAAGCAGCCCAAGGCAGCCGCAAGGCGGCGACCGCCCTCGGCGCCCCAAAGGGAGGCGCGCGCGGCCCCGAGGCAGCCGGCGCGACCGCCCCGGCCAAGCATCAAGCGGCCCAGGCGGCCGCGCAGGCGTCGGGCGAGGCGGCCCGAGCCGCGGGGTCGAAGGGCGCCGCCTCCGCGATCGCGGGCGCGGTCTCGGGCGCCGCGCCCGCCCTGCTCGGGGCGGTGGCCGGGATTATGGCCTTCGTCGCATGCGCGCTCGCCGTCGCGCAGCTGCTGAGCGCGCTGTTCGGCTTCTGGGACGACGCGGCCTCCAAGCGGGGCCTCGAGGGGCTGCCGCCCTACATCACCTACGAGATGGTCGAGGCGGCGCTCGAGTGCCAGGAGGAGTACGGGCACCCGGCGGGCTGCACCATCGCGCAGATCATCCAGGAGTCCGGCCAGGGCGACCGCATGAGCCAGCTCGCAGAGCGCGACCACAACCTCTTCGGCATGAAGTGGTGGTCGGGCTACGCGGGCTGCCCCGAGGTGGCCGGCAAGGCGAACTGGGCCACCAGCGAGGAATACGTGCCCGGCGAGCACACCCAGATCACGGCGAGCTTCATCCGCTTCACCGGCGACGCCGAGTGCATCCGCTTCCGCAGCAGGGTCTTCCTGCAGGCGGAGCGCTACTCGGGCAACGCCCTCATCCGCGAGGCGATCGAGAGGCACGACTCGGACAGGATGGCCGAGGGGCTCAAGGACGCCGGCTGGGCGACCGACTCGTCCTACGTCGAGTCCCTGAAGTCGATCATGGCGCAATGGGGCCTCTACCGGCTCGACTCCATGACGGTCGAGGACCTGAAGGACTCGACCGCGAACGGGAACGCGATCGTCGAGGCGGCGTACAGCCAGCTCGGCGTGCCCTACGTCTGGGGAGGCTCGACCCCCGGCAAGGCGCTCGACTGCAGTGGGCTCACGCAGTACTGCTACGCGCAGGCGCGCATCCGCATAAGCCACTACACGGGTTCCCAGTACGAGGAGCTCAGGCGCATACCGCTCTCGGAGGCGAAGCCCGGCGACATCCTCTACCGCTCGGGCCACGTGGCCATCTACATCGGCGACGACAGGTACATACACGAGCCGCGAACGGGCGACGTGTGCCGCATAGCGAGCGGCATCGGCAGCTTCAGCTGCGCGCTCACCGCGAGATAGGAGAAACCAATGCAGGGAAAGTCAAGGGTCATGGCCGCCGTCGCGGCAGGCGCGCTCGTCGTGGCGCTCGGCGCGGGCGCGGCGCGCTGCGCCATCGCCCCGCAGGAAGGCGCGCAGGATAGTCCCCAGGAGCAAGAGCAGCCCGCGGCTGCAGGCGCCGACGCGGCAACCGGGAAGGCCGCCTCGGGCGCCGAGGCGCTCTGGAACACCGTATGGACGGGCGCCGACGACCCGACAGCCACGCTGCGGATCGTCGAGGGCGCCATGGTGGAGAGCTCAGGCGGCACCGAGCGCGCCTGGTTCTTCTCGGCCGAGGAGCCCTCCGAGGCCGGCGGCGTGCTCAGCGTGCCCATCGACGTCAAGGGAACCAATGAGAAGCCGGGAGGCCTCTCGCTCATCCAGGTCTCGGGCGACGGGGACGCCCGCACCCTGGCCTGCGACCTCCTGACGCAGGCGTACACGCCCCAGAAGGTGCGCGGTGGCGCGTTCTCCGTGACCGGCACCGACGACCGCCTCTCCGAGGCGTTGGGCGCAGACTCGGCCGACATCGAAGACATCGTCGCCAGGAAGGCGGCGGAGGTGTCCCCGCAGGCGGCGGGTGCCTCCTGGGACAAAGAGGTGTGGCTCGACTACGCCGGGAACGTCGCGTCGACGACCTTCACGCTCGACGACCCCGCCTCGACGGTGGTCACCGTGGTCTCGCGCGGCGGCTCGCTGGAGGCGATGTAGCCATGGGGGCGCTCAAGGCGCGACGCCGAAGGGCGTTCGCCATCTCCGCCGCGACGGCGTTCGCCCTCTGCGCGCTCCTGCTCGTCCCCGTGCAGCCGGCATACGCCGACATAGCCGGGGACGTCAACGATTGGCTGTGCGGCCTTCTGCGCGACTGCTGCAACTGGATGTTCAAGGCGCAAACGGGCGTGCTCGGGTCGATCGGCGCGAACGGGATCCTCTCGGCCGACTTCGCGCACATGCTCACGAGCTCGAGCGACCTGACCATGCACGACGTCGCCCGGGGCGTATGGCAGGTTGCCATCCTGCCGATCGGGTGCGGGGTGCTCGGCCTGGTCTTCACCCTGAAGCTCATCGAGATCTCCCAGCGCATGGACGGCAGCCAGAGCCTTCCCGGCGTCAAGGAGGTCGTTTTCCTTCTCGTGTTCTTTGCCGTGTTCCTGTTCCTCATACAGAACAGCTTCGACCTGATGGCGTCGATCTACGAAGTCTGCGGGCTCGCCATCGACCGAGTCGAGGCGCTCTTCGGCGCCGGAGGCGCGCTCGACCTGCCCGAGGTGTCCGTCGTCACCACCGACGACGACATCCCGTCGCTCATCGCCATGCTCGTCGTGAGCCTCATCAGCTGGGTCGTGGTGCTGGCGGCCTACGTCGTCGCCCTCGTGGTCTGCTGGGCCCGCGCGCTCCAGCTCTACATCATGGCCGCGTTCGCCCCGATCCCGCTGGCGTTCCTCGGCATGGACGCCACGCGCCAGATAGGCCTTGGCTACCTGAAGAGCTTCGGGGCGGTCTGCATCGCCGGCGTCATCATCCTCGTGCTACTCATATCGTTCCCGCTCGTGCTCGGCGGGCTCACCGGGGCGAACCCCGGGACGGGTACCCCGGCCGACGCGGTCGCGAACGGGCTCACCTACGCGCTGCAGTACCTGGCCATGTGCGTGCTGCTCATCCTGGCCCTCGTGAAAAGCGGCTCCTGGGCGCGCGACATCGTGAGCGGCTTCTAGCGGAAAAGCGAGGAAGGGGGCGGTCGCCATGAGATAGGGGCACCGCGCCGGGGCACGCGTCCCGGCGGATGAAGACAAGGACCGATTGAAAACGAAAAGGAGGAAAGACATGGAAGAGAGGAAGAACGTGTACCTCTCGCTGCACAAGAGCTTCGTGCGCGAGGGCATCGAGTACACCGACCGCGCGACCGGCGAGGCCAGGACCTTCAACTCGGCGACCCTTCCCAAGGGCACCGTCGTCGACGGCATGGACGTGGGAGGCTACGAGTTCAGCCCCATGTTCGTTAACGAGAGCCGCTTCAAGGGGGCCGACTTCCGAGACATACCGCTGCTCGCGAACCGCGAGGTGTGGCTGAGGAAGACGGTGATGGGCCCGGACGGCCGGCCTGAGCTCGACGAGGACGGACGCACGGTCAAGGACACCGTGAAGGTCATGCCGGCGCAGCTCAAGGAGGCCGTTGACGCAGGGCGCTCGCGCTACCTCGCGGAGCGCGCCGAGCACGCCCGCCAGGCGAGCCGCGCCGCCGAGCACGAGGCGCCCCGCGCACAGCGAAGCGTCGAGAGATAGGGAGGCGGAAAGATGAACGCAGCGAAAGACTGCACCCTGCAGGAAAAGCTCCTCCGATGCGCCATGGCGCTCATCCTGGCGGCGGGGGCTCTGCTCGCCTCTGTGGCGGCCTCGCCCGCCTACGCCGCGCCGAGCACGGTAGACGTGTCCATCGGCGGCAAGATCCCCTACGGCGGCTTCGCCACCACGTGGATGAGCGCCGACGGCAACATCGCCTACTGCGCCGAGCCCTCGTCCCCGACGCCCGCGCCGGGCTCCTACTCGACGAGCCCCGTGCCGAGCGGCGACGTGACAGCGGCGATCTGGTACTCGTTCGGCTCTCCCGGCTTCGACGCGTCGATGTTCCCGGGCAGCTGGTACGACGGCGGCGGCTGGGACGACGCCAAGTACGCGGCGGCGAGCCATGTGCTCATCGCCTACGCCTACTCTGGGTCCGAGTCGGCTGCCACGCACGGCACGAGCGCCGAGTTCGCCTCCTGGGCGAAATCCGAGCTGATCGGCGGGACCTTCGCCAAGATGAAGGCGGGCGCCGGCAAGGTATCCGCCGGGTTCGAGGCGTTCTGCGTCAGGACCGGCGGCGGCTCCCAGACGCTCGTGAGCTTCAGCTGGTCCGCAGGCGGAGTCAAGGTCGCCAAAACGGACTCCGAGGCGGGCGCGGAGCCCCAGGGCGACGCCTCGCTCGACGGCGCGAGCTTCTTCGTCGTTAACGAGACCGGCCGCTACGTGCTGGTCGGCGGCAAGTACTACGCCGACGGTGAGGTATGCGCCACGATAAAGACCGCGCCCGAGGACGGGTCGCACGTCGCCGCGACCGGCGCCGACGCGCTTCCCGCGGGCAATTACCGCATCGTCGAGTCCGGCGCGCCCGAGGGCTACGACGCCAGCGACGTCCCCGTCGCGTTCACCGTGAAGGCCGGCGAGGTGTGCGACCTCACGGGCGACCCCGTGACCGACGAGGTCTTCCGCGGCGGCGTGCAGGTGACCAAGTCCGACAAGGAGCTGCAGGCGTCCGAGGCGCTCGCGGGCAGCGGCCACAAGGAGGCGCCTGGCGAGCACCCCGGCCTCGACGGGATCGAGTTCACCGTCACGAACCGCTCGGCGCACAAGGTCCTCGTTGACGGCGAGTGGCGCGAGCCGGGCGAGGCCGTGGCCACGCTGACCACCGCATGGAACGACGAGGCCGGCGCCTACACCGCGCAGACCGCGGCCAACGCACTGCCGTACGGAACCTACGACGTGCGGGAGACGGCGACGAACGGGAGCTACCTGCTGACCGACGGCGAGCCCCGCACCTTTGAGGTCCGCACCGGCGACGAGATCGTGAGCGCCTCCGCGGACGGCGCCGCGCTCGAGTTCCGCGACCAGGTGGTGCGCAACGACCTCGAGCCCTCCAAGAAGAGCGAGTCCGACAACGCCGGCCTCATGGTTCCGTTCGCCATCGAGAACGCGGCCACCGGCGAGATTCACGTGCTGGTCACGGACCGCAACGGCGACGCGTCGACCGCGAGCAGCTGGAACAAGCACTCGAGGGACACCAACGCCAACGACGCCCTGCTCGGCCATGAGGGCCCGATTGCTGCCGCCGACATGGACCCGAAGGCCGGCATCTGGTTCTCGCTCGGCGAGGACGGCTCCTCGGCGCCGGTCGACGACTCGCTGGCGGCCCTGCCGTACGGCGCCTACACCATGACCGAGCTGCGCTGCGATGCCAACGAGGGCCTCGAGCTCATCACGAGAAGCTTCTGGATCGATCGCGACTCGACGGTCGCGAAGGCCGTGTGGATGGGCCTTGACGACCAGGAGGGCCCGCGCATCTCCACCACGGCAAAGGACGGGGCGGACGGCGACAAGGACGTCTCGGCCGACGCCGAGGCCAAGGTCGTCGACGCCGTCGCCTACGAGGGCCTGAAGGCCGGCGAGGAGTACGAGCTCTCGGCCACCCTCGTCGACAAGGCGACCGGCGAGCCCGTGACCGACTTCTCGGGCATGCCCGTGGAGGCCAAGGCCGAGTTCGCCCCCGCGCTCTCGACGGGCAACCAGGACGTCGAGATCTCCTTCGACGCGAGCCTGCTCGGCGGCCGCGACCTGGTCGTGTTCGAGAGCCTACGCAAGGACGGAGCCGAGGTGGCGTCGCACGCGGACCTCTCCGACGAGGGCCAGACAGTCCACGTCGCCGTCGAGGTAAGCACGCAGGCGGCTGACGCCGCCGACGGCGACCAGGTCATCGAGGCCGGCAAGGCCAAGGTCGTCGACGCGGTGGCCTACAAGGGCCTCGTCCCCGGCGAGACCTACATCGCCGTGGGCACGCTCATGGACAAGGGCACCGGAGAGCCGTTCCTCGACAAGGACGGCAACGAGGTGACCGCGCGCACGCCCTTCGAGCCCGAGGCGCCCTCCGGCACCGTCGAGGTGACCTTCGAGTTCGACACCGAGGGCCTGGCCGAGGGAGACGAGCTCGTCGTCTTCGAGAAGGTCCTGGACTCCGCCGGCAACGTCGTTGCAACCCACGAGGACATCGACTCCGCCGAGCAGAGCGTCGTCGTGGACAACCCCGACACGCCCGAGGTCCCCGAGGAGCCCTACGCCAAGACCGGGGCCGACGCCCCCGACGGCACCGGCTACGCCGTGGCCGCGGGCATCGCTCTGGCAGCTGCGGCGGGTGCGGGCGGAGCGCTCGCGTACCGCAAGCGCAAGACGGCCGGCGCAAGCAAGGACACGGCAGCCGAAGAGCCTGCCGAAGAGCCGGAAGAGTAGCGGCGCCGCATCGATACCGAACCGGAGGCCCTGGGCGCTCGCCCGGGGCCTCCCCTGCGAACGGGGGAGGACATGAACAAAGGGAAAGCTGCCACGGCGCTCGCCATTGCCGTGGCGTTGCTGGCGATGGGGGCGCTCGCCGTCCTGCCGCTGCCCGAGAGGAACCCGTACGAGGTGCACGAGGTGCCTACTGCGGAAGAGGACGCGACAATGGAGGCTCAAGAGACGGGAGGCGGCATCGACTGGGACGCCCTTCCCGCCTCCGTCGTCGCTTGGGTGCGCGTGCCGGGCACGACCGTCGACTACCCGATCGTCCAGGGCCGGACTGAATCGCCCGACTTCTACCTCACGCACGACGCCGGCGGCGAAAGATCCGCGTGGGGCGCTCCCTACATAGACGCCGGGTGCGCGCAGGGCGCCGAGAGCCCGCTCGTCATCGTCTACGGGCACCACATGTCCGACGGCACCATGTTCGCGCCGCTCGCGCAGTACTCGTCGCGCGACTTCGCCGAGGGGCACCGCACCATCCGGGTCTACACCCGCGAGAAGGCGATCGAGCTCGAGGTCTTCGCGGCCGACGTGGTCGACGCGAGCTCGGAGGGCAAGCGGACCGACTTCGCAGACGCGGCGGCGCTCGCCGCCTACCTCGGGGACAAATTGTCCCGGTGCGAGGTCGTCCTGGAAGAGCCTTCGGACGTCGCGCAGGCCTGGGCCTTCGTGACGTGCAGCTACCAGACGAGCAACTCGCGCACCGTCGTCTACGCGAAGGAGGTGGAAGGATGGGATTCGCGCCCTTCGGAATAGGGCTCCTCATGGGGCTCCTCACGCTCACGGCCTACGCCTGCTGCGCAGCCGGCGATGACGACCGGGACTAGCTGCCGAAAAACGAAATCGCAACCGAACAGAACGATCAAGCCCCTCGCTCCGATGGTCGGACGAGGGGCTTGCGCATAGTGGGATAATGAAGAGCGAGTGAGACGCGTCGTGTGTGCCGTGTTGCATCGGTTGCGCACGAGCGCCTTACATAAGGTTCGTTTACGTCAGGAGATACAGAATGGCGCTCAAGTTCGATCTCGGGGAAGCTCTGTCCCAAGCTGCCCACGCCGCAGGAGAGATGGCAAAAGGCGCATCGGCGACCGTCGAGTCCGCCGCCAAGGGCGTCGCGAATGCGGCCGAGAACGCGGGGAACGCCATCGTCGATACGGCCGCCTCGGCATCCGAAGCCGTCGGAAGCGCCATGTGCTCGGCTGCGGAAGGCGTGTCGAGCGCCGGCGAGCAGATCGCGTCGTCCGATGCGGGCAAGGCGATCGCAGGGGCTGCGAACGCGGTGGGCGGAATCGCCGTCGGCGCCGCAATGGGTTTGGCCCAGGGAGCGTCGTCCCTTGCGTCCGGCGCTGCGTCGACCGTCGAGGGCGGCATCAACGCCATCAAGGAGAACTCGTTCTCCGCGCGACTCCGCAAGGCACGCATCAAGGGGTTCCGTGACGGCATCAAGCAGGGGGCCTACCTTGCGGGCGAGAAGCGGCACAACTTCATCTACGCCTACGTGGCGACGCTCTGCTTCCTGATGCGCTGCGACGGCGACTTCTCCCAAGAGGAGCGGGAGTGGCTCGAGGACGGCCTCGACTACCTCAAGCTGGACGGCGGCCTCCCGGACGACGTGAAGGCGAGGGTGCAGGCGATCGCGGACGACGAGGACCTGTCCTTCGACCGGGTCAAGGACTGCCTAGACAACGTGAGCATCGTGTCGCTGGGCTCCATCGCCGAGCAGCTGCAGGTCGCCGCGGCCTCGGACGGTCAGGTGACGGAGGAAGAGGAGCACGCCTGCAGGCTCTTCGCCGACTACATGGCGGCGAGGGCTGCATGCGTGGCCGTTGACGAGGGCTGGGCCGAGCAGGCGGTCGAGAAGTCCGTCCGCGAGTACGGCGAGAATCTCGAGCGCATTGACCGCGAGTTCAAGGAGCGGACGAGGCTGCAGGACGCCGACGCGGCCTTCGTCGTCGCCGCGACCATGCTCCAGGTCGCCCGCGTGCTCGTCATCAACTCCCTGACGGAGGTCGAGCGGGCGGGAGCGGGCAACGCCAAGGAGGACGCCCTGCACAGCTTCCAGGACCGCGTTTTCTCCGGCTTCGGCGATGGGGATCCGGCGGAATCGGGCCGCCTGTTCGCCTCCAAGAGCCACATCCTCTCCTCGCGAGGCGTGCCGTACGACGCGACGCGCTACGAGGCTGAGAACTTCAAGGTGTTCAAGGGGGCGAACCACCGGTTCGCGACCCTCGGCCACGACCCGGTGCTCGGCCTCGTGTTCGGGACCTCAAACATCATGACCAACAGCATCACCTGCGTTAAGGACGCCAACGTCTTCGGGATCGGCGCGCGGATCCCCGCGACCTACTCGGTCTCCTACGACGCCTTCGGGAAGAACCCGCTGATCGGGGCGCCCGCCGGGACCGTGGAGATGCTGGTCGCGGCGGGAAGGCGCGTCGTGAGCGAGCCGGATGCCGCCGCAGCGGCCCTGGTCAAGCAGCTGATCCACATCGGCACGGACCTCTACACGCCGTGCGGGATACAGGTCCCGTTCGCCAACCTCGTTCTCGACAAGGCGCACACCGAGGCCCTCACCAAATACGTCAGCACTGGCGACGTATTGAAAGTCGGCATGCAGGCGGGCATGACGGTGCTCATCAACTGGCTGATAGCGGCGCTCCACGGCTGCTCGCTGATATTCAAGGACGACGGGTCGGACTACTGCACCGAGATGTACCAGGCGCGCACCAAGAAGATCATCCTCATCTCCGACACCATCGCGACCTCGAGCAGCGTCGTGCAGGCATCGATCACGAAGAACCCCAAGTGCCTCGACCTCGGAGGCGCGGCGGTGCTCGTCTACCGACTGTTCTCGGATGCTCGTTTCGTCGCGAGGCTCAAAGAGGAGTACGTGCAATCGGAGCTCGACAAGATCTACGATGAACGGGCCAAGCGGTTGCTTTGAGGTCTTACAGGAATGATTCAACCACTAAAAAGAAGCAGGAGAAGAGATAATGGCCATATGCGACTCGTGTAAAGGCAACAGCATCCTCCCAGAACATTACGGGGCTTTGACCCTTTGCAAAAAGTGCTCCATGAAGATACTCGCTCCAACGTGGAAGAACAAAATATACTCGACGAACGAAGAGGTTCACGAGCAGCGAGAGAAGACGCTTGCTCGAGCCGTTTCCGCTGGTTTTCCTTCAGATGCTATTACTAAGCTGGGATCCTACTTTGACGGCTTGATAATTCCCGGTCTCTTTAAGATCTTTGATGGCGGCAACGATCAAGGGCTAGTCGTCAAAGACGAGTCGGTCATTATCGTCACTGAAGATGATTTCGATCCAAGCGACGCCCGCAAGCAATTGGGGTTGATAGCGAGCGGGCGACGCGGCCTTTCAATCGACGAAGACGATAACGTCGACGCTTTTGATGCCGCCAATCTTGCAAAAATAGCTCTGGGAGCTTTCTCGAGTGGCGGATCGTTAGGGAAAATAGCCATGCGCGCTGGAGCGGAAATAGCCGGCGAAGTGATATCGAAGTCGAATCGGCCAACAATAGACGACCTGCCTGTGCTTCCGCAATTCGACGTCCCCTTTGGCGAGCAAACGGTTCGATACAAAGACGTTGACGATTTTGAGTTCTACATCCCAGAAGGAGAGGAGAACCTCGGTTTTCTCCTTTTCACGACAGCGGTATCCAGAAAGCAGAAAAAAAATAGTCTTCTCTTTCGATCCAGGGGAGAACAGGAAGCAAGCCGCCATAGAGATAGCTCGATTCATCGAAAGCAAACTCGATGACAAGGCGGCTGAAGCGGAAGAGCAAGAGGAATCCATGCGCACGGCGAACAGCCCCTCGCGTCAGGCCGATGCTTTATCTGCGCCAGATGAGCTACTAAAATGGAAACAGCTTCTCGACGCAGGCGCCATAACAAATGAGGATTACGCCGCGAAGAAGAAACAGCTTCTCGGTTTGTGAGTCGTTGCCGGCAATTCCGCTACGCAAGCGTGTTTCACATCACCCACTTGAACACGGCGCGGAACAGCCAGACGAAAAAGCCCAGCGTGACCTTTAGCGCCGCCATGAGGAACCTACCAAGCCTCTTCATCGACGTCACCCCAATCTTCCTTTACCTTGCGGGCGCCCTCCTCGGCGCCCTCTTCCTTCTCTTGCGCGAGCAGCCTCGCCAGCTCGTCTGGCACGCCCGGGACCTCCGCCCTCCCCAGCGCGCGCTGCAGGTCCCTTATCTGCGATTTCAGCGGTTTTGAGGGAGGGCCCACGTGCTCGCGGTAGCAAGCGCAAATTGCAGCCGCGTCGCACAGGTAGCCCCGCACCCGGGCGAACGCCTCGTCGCCGTCGAGCAGGACGCGGCGGGCGCGCCCAAGCTCCGCCTCCGAGGCCAGCATGAAGCGCCACCCGCGGGACCTGCGCGCGGCCGGGATGCCGTCCGCGGGCGCGTCGGCACGCCAGTCGTCGCGCACCTGGTGCCAGTTCGCCGTGAGCCAGAGCCCCTTCTCGGGCTCCTCGCGCATCTCGAGCTCGAACTCCGTGAGCATGTTCGCGCCGGAGAACGGCGACCCCTCCGTGAACGAGAGCGTGTCGAACAGCGTCGTCCTGCCGCCCTCATACTCTATCCTCACCATCATCTCCGGCCCCTCTCCCTGCGCTGGTCCTGCTGAGCCCGCTGCCGCTCGGCGGCGAGGATTCGCTGTTGCTCGTCCTCGCGACGGCCGTCGCGAGAGTTTCCTTCGGCAGCGCCGCGCCCGCGATCGTCCCCGTAGCGGGTCTTGAGCGGCATGAGCCCGTTCATCGCCATGTAATCGCGCGCAGCCTCGAGGCGGCGGTACCCCTCGCCGCCCGCCTGGCCGCGGCGCTCCAGCGTCGCCATCCTGAGCCCGAACTCCTCGATGGACTCGACGTCGAACTTCGCACAGGTCTCGAGCGCCGAGGAGAGCTTGCTCAGCTCCGAGAGGTCGTTGAGCTCGAGGGCGCGCTCAGCGGCCTCGCGAATGCGCGCGGTGCTCGCGTCCGTGGGACGGTAGGCGCCCTCGCGCTCGAAGCGCCGGCGGAGCATCTCCTTGCCGTAGACGAACCCAAGACGCTCGCCGCTAACCCTCTTGGACGGCTCCTCGACAAGGCTGAACACCCAGTCGTCCCGCCGCGCCTTGGCCGAGTTGTCGGCGACGTGCACGCCCAGGGCGTCGAGGATGCCGAGGAACTCCGCCTCGTCGCGCGCCGTGGTCTTGGCGAGTGCGACGCGGGCGCGGATGTCGCCGACCCACGAGTAGCCGCCCGAGCGCATGATCTCCTTCTCGGCCCTTCCAAGGTAGACGTTCCTGCGGCTCCTGGGCCCGCCCGCGCCGGCCCGCCCGCGTGCCCTCGAGGGCGATACGGGCGACCTGTCGTTGGAGAGCCCGGACAGCCCGCGCGCTCGCGCCATGTCCTGCAGGTCTCGGTTGAGGTCCTCCGGGTGCTGGGTCTGCATGCGGTAGCCGGTACGGAGGTTCGCGTTGTTCACGACGATGTGCGCGTGCGGTATGCCGCGGGCGTTGTCGTCGTGGTAGACGATGGCGATCTCGTGGTCGCCGAAGTGCTTGAGCGCCCACGAGCACGCGAGCTCCCGCAGAGCGGCCAGGTCGATGTCGTCACCGGGGTCCGGCGAGAGCACGAAGTGCTTGAACGTGCGCGCGGGCTTGCCCCTCCATGAGGCGTCCGTGCCGAACGCGGCGCGCGTGGCGTCCATCTCGGCGTCCCAGGCGCAGGCCTCCTTGGCGGCTTCTCCCAGAGCGCCGGCGTCGCGCTCGTCGTAGCTCAGGTTGAACAGGTCTCGCGCCAGGGCGCGGCCTCCCTTCTCGAGGTAGCGGCGGATGCCACCCGTCGAGCCGTGGCCGCTTATCGGCTTCAGGATCGGCATGGCGAGCCCTCCACGAGCGAGTCGGCGCCGATGCGCCCGAGCTCGGCCGCCATCTCGCGGGCCGCGCCGTTCACGTCGGCGAGCTCGTGCTCGATCGTTGGGATGCTCTCCGCGACGAGGTCCCGGTCGACGTGCCCGTGGCGGGCGTGGAAGTTGATGAGGTTCATCGCGTGCACTGCCTGGTTGTAGTGGTAGCCCCACTTCGTGAGCTCCCGAGACATCGACCAAAGGGCCCTGCGGTCCACGAGTATGCGGTGCTCGTCTCCCGCGTTGGCATCCGTCGACAGCGGTATGCGAACGAGGTAGCGCAGGTACTCCGACTTGCTGAGGCCGGCGCGCTCGCACCGCTCGCAAAGCGCGTCGTAGTCGCTTCCCTCCATGCGGAACGTGACTCGACGCTCCTTGCCTTTGGCGGCGTCGGCTTCCTCTTTCATGGCGGATTCCTTTCCTCGGGCCCGCCGTGCGGCGGGCGCGTTTCTCTAGGGGCGCGGGGGATCCCCCGCAGGCGGCGGCCCGGCTCGGGCGCCGCCTCTGGGACCGGGCCTCGCGAAAGCGGGCTCTTAAACGGCCCGCGGCATGACGGGTCCGAGGCCGCCCGGTCCCCAAGTGCTATGGACGCCCGACCGAAGTGTCGGACGCCATAGGCTACTTGCTGGATTTCGGGCCTGAGGCCCTTCTGCGACGCTTTCGGGCATCGGTGCCCGCCTCCGCGTACGGCGCGGTCATGAGCGCCATTTCACGCAGCAGCGAGAGGTCGGCCGCGCTCGGGCTCTCGGGCGGGCTCTCGAGGAAATCGGCGACGAGCCTCGCTGCCTTGGAGATGCGCCCGTCGGGGCCGGCCTGCGTTTTGCTCTCGCTCCTCACGTAGTCGGAGAGCTCCCGCTTGGTGCGCCGCCAGGGCTCCATTGCGGCGTGCATCTCCGCCTGGCGCTCCTTCGGCATGCCCGCGAGCGAGCGCACCGCCTCGGCGCTGAGGTTGCCGCGATCGGCCTCGGCGGCCCACTCGGGCGAGAGGTCCTCGGCAATCCGGCGGGCCAGCCTCTCCTCACGCGCAATGGTCTTGCCGGAGACCTTGCGGCCCGTCTGCCGCTCGATGATGGCGGCCTTCACGTCGTCGACGCGCATGCCGGAGAGCGAGGGGTCCTCGGAGCGCAGGCGCACGGCGTCGCCCCTGAGCGCCTCGGTCGCGGCGGCGCGCTCGGTCACGGTGAGCGCGCGGGTGAAGTAGTTCGCTGCGTGGAGCAGCGTCACCGCCCGCTCGTCGTCGATGCCCTCTATCACGCGGCAGGGCATCCTCTCGTAAGCGGGGTCGTCCTTCGCGAGCAGCGCGTAGGCGGCCTTGCGCCGATGCCCGGAGACCATCTGCCACGAGCCGTCGCCGACCTTTCGCACGAGCGGCAGGTCGGTGAGGCCGTCCTCGCGTATGGACTCGGCGAGCTCAGCTATCCCAGCAGGGTCCATAGAGTACGCGGCGTTCGCCGGGTGGTCGGCGATGTCGGCCACCGCGATCTCGGACACCGGGTAGCGCCCGCGGGTGCGCGACGCGCCGTCGAGAAGCCCCGTGATGGTGAAGCCCGCGGCCACCTGCCTAGGCGAGTTCACGGCACACCTCGTCTGCGAGCGCCTTGTAGTCGCGCGCGGGGCGGCTCCCCGGCTCGAAGGCGGCCACCGGCTTCCACTGCCAGCTGCCCTCGCAGACCTTGCTGCTCGCGTGGATGACCGTCTCGAACTGCTCGTCCGGGAAGAACCCGTCGAGCACGGCCGCGCCCGTGGCCTCGGCGTTGGTCATGCGGCCGGGCACGCAGGTGCGCAGTATCTTCCAGCGGGGCGTGGGCATGCGCAGAGCGTCGGCGATGGAGCGCGTCGCCTCGACGGTGAGCGCCGTGCCGCGCATCACGGTGGAGTCGAGCTTCACGGGGATGACGACCATGCCGCCCTCCGCCGCGGCGAGGTAGGCGTTGAAGGCGAGCCTGCGCATCACGGGACTGCAGTCGATGAGGCAGACGTCGTAGGAGCCCGAGGCGTCGTCGAGGGCGAACTTGAGTCGCTGCTCGCGCAGGAGCATCTCGTTCTGGTCGACGAGGTCGATGGTCGAGGCCACCACGTCGAGGTTCTCCCCGGCAGCGTAGGCGACCTCCTCCACGGGCGCGCCGCCGTAGAGCAGCTCG
Source organism: Collinsella sp. (assembly GCA_018368055.1). GTDB lineage: Bacteria > Actinomycetota > Coriobacteriia > Coriobacteriales > Coriobacteriaceae > Collinsella. Next base: position 78,960 of record JAGZFB010000025.1, read on the forward strand.
ACCGACGTGCGCCGCTCGGAGACGGCCCGGTCGTAGAGGCCGAAGAAGTCTGTGGCAGACGCCTGCGGGTCGAGGTCGACAAGCAGGGTCCGAAGGCCCCGGGCGGCGAAGATCGCCGCCAGGTTCACGGCGGTCGTCGTCTTGCCGACGCCGCCCTTGTAGTTGGAAATGGCTATCGTGCGCATGGGTCGCGTCCTCTCTAGCGTGGGGCGCGCCTCGGCGCATCCGGTCCGGCGCGCCCCGAGTCTCGGAGCGTCGGGACAAAACCGTACGGATTTGTCCGACAAGCGGAGTGTACCACGAAAACGTACGGATATGTACGCTTTCGTGGTACAAGGGGTGGATTCGGGGAAACCCGGCCCCGGGAGCCCGGGGCCGGGCGCGCCGCCTAGGAGAGCGGCTCCATCTCGCCGAAGCAGTTGATGTGGTGGCGCAGGAGCGCTCGGTTTTCCTTGACGACCATCATCGCCACCTCGTCGAAGCGGACCGGCGTGTCGGCGTAGTCGTCGCCGTTGCCGGCGAGCCACGTCGCCGCCAGCGCCTCGCGCAGCCCGCGCGCCCTGTGGGCCTCGGGGAAGCCGTCCGTTCCGATCCGGACCGTGGCGTCGACGAAGACCAGGGTCCCGTCCTCGTCCACCGCCACGAGGTCGATTCCGCCGATGCCCTCGGGCCCCTGCCAGGCCTCATCGACGATCTCGTAGCCCTTACGCTCGAGGAAGGTCCTGACCGCGCCCATCGCCTTTTCCTTCATGTCGTTCATGTCTTGCTCCTTAGACTCGGAGGCCCGCCCCTGTGGCGTGCCTTGCGTCGCGTGAGTCGCATGCGGCGCGGGCGTGCCGGCAAGGGAGGAAGCGAAGTCGGGCGTGGAAATAGAAGTATTCCGACGGCAGTTTTTCGCGTTGTTCGCGCGCGCAGCGCATGGAGCGAAGAACCCGAAAAAGTGTCGCGGCCCTTGCGGGCCGCCTGCCGGCGTGCGACCCTGCGCGTCCAAGGAACGCCGGGGCGGGTTTCGGATCGGAAGGGCGCAGGCGTGCGGCATGGAATCAGGCATGGGCGCCGAGGCTTCCAGGCATGGGATGCGATCTGTCGGCGGTTGCTGGGCTCCCGTGGGATTGGAGACGACGCCGCGGCGGGAACGACGGCGCGTTCCCGAGTCGCGGTGCCGTGGTCCGCATCGGGACGGCATTCCCCGCGCCGCTTGCGGCCAATATGCGCACGGGATCGCGGTGGCGAGATGGTTCTCCATGCGGAACGGCTACGGTGCTGCGCAACACGTCCGTCGGAAGAAGGAGGACAGCCAATGATGGATATCAACGAGAAGGACGAGCGTCGTGAGCTGCTTGACGCGGTGGCGGATGCAGGAAGGCTGGCGAGGGGCCTGGACCAGCTGCTCGAGTCCCTGGCGCACGCCGACCAGCTGGACCTGCTCGACGTCGAGGGGGTCCTGGCCCTGAGGTCGATAAGCGAGAGGTGCGCCGAGCGCATCGGCGACGCCGCGCGAATCCTGGAGGCGCAAAACGAGATCCTCTATGTCGAGGAACGGACCGTTTAGCTTCCTTTCGCGGAAGATTTACTATTTGCTTTGCGGGCAACACCCTAAAGAATCGCAGTTCCTGGTCGGCGCTTAGATGAGCGTTAGCCGCGACCCATTCCAAAGATACTTGCATTGTCGGCGTTGTCGTTAGTTTCGACCTCAGTCGCCATCGCCGGGAACGATTCTTCCTGAGACGCGTCGTCCACTCGCGAGTCAATAGGCTCGCCGAGCGCCAGGAAGAACCTCATCACGTGCTCGACTCTCTGCTGCAGAGACTCGCTCAGCTCGCTGTAGGAGGCCGCCAGCCGTACTTCCTTGGCCAACTCCGCCATCGAGTCCTTCAGCGCCTTCTGCACGCTCACAGAGGGTCTCACCTCGACCTGGGTATCGGTGAGCTTGGCGATGATGTAGTCCTGCCTGTTCATGCCGCTCCAGGCGGCCATCTCGCATATGAGCTTATGCTCCTCGGGCGTGCAGCGGAACGCCATCGTCTTACTGCGCTTGCGGGCGCTGTTCTCGCACGGCATCCTTCTTATCCCCTCGCCCCGTCAAGGGCGGCGGCCATCTCGTCCTGCTTCGTGGGGAACAGGTGCGCGTATCGGTAGGTGATGTCCACCGCCTCGTGGCCCATGCGCTCGGCGATGGCCAGCGCGGAGAAGCCCATCTCGATCAGCAGGCTCACGTGGCTGTGGCGTATGTCGTGTATGCGGATGCGTTTCACGCCAGACGCCTTGCACCCTCGTTCCATCTCGTGGGCCAGGAAGTGCTTGGTAACGGCGAACAGGCGCTCGTCGGGGGCGACGTCGTCTCGTAGCTCGATGAAGTCCGCCATCTCGTCGCGCAGGAAGGCGGGCATGACGATCGTGCGCACCGACTTGGGCGTCTTGGGATCGGTCACGGTGTCTACGCCGTGGAGGCTTTGGTACGACTTGTTGATGCGCAGACGCGAACTCTCCAGCATGAAGTCGGACGGAGTGAGCGCCAGAAGCTCGCCGCAGCGGATGCCCGTCCAGTAGAGCAGCTCGAAGGCGTGGAACGAGAGCGGCTTGTCCATGACGGCCTCGCTGAACCTCAGGTACTCGTCCTTGGTCCAGAACTGCATCTCGCCGCCCTTCTTCGAGCCCATCTTGTCGACCCTTCGCACCGGGTTGTCGGTGAGCCCGTAGTAGCGCTCGGCGTGGTTGAAGATGGCGTTGAGTTGGTTGTTCACCGTGCGCAGGTACGTCGGCGCCCAGGGCTTACCGTCGGCGTCCCGGTGTTCAGTAAGCTCGTTCTGCCACCTAATAACGTCGATCGGCCTCACATCGCACATGCGCATATCCCCAAAGAACGGCACGAGCTTGTCGTTGATGATGTACTCCTTGGTGATCCACGTATGCTCGCGTATGCGAGGCTTCACCTCGGAGGCGTACACCTCAACGAACTCGGAAAACGTCATGTCCATGGCCCCGCCGTTAAGGCTCTTGAACTGGCTTTCCCATACGGCCGCCTCCACCTCGGAGGAGAAGCCGCGCTTTGTCTTGTGGCGCTTCGAGCCGCGGGCGTCGCGGTAGTAGCACTGCACGAAGAACGTGCCGTTGCTGTCGTCCTTGTACACCGGCATGTCAGTCCACCTCCGGGAAGTACAGGGCGTCGAAGACGTCACTTCGAACGCGTCCGCGGATAACCACGCGCCCGCGCGCCTCCTGCTCGGCGTTTATCTTCCTGATCACCTCGTAGGCGCTGCCTTTCTTGATCCTCAGCAGCTCCGCAACCTCGTCCGCATCCAGCATGTGCGGTCTCGGCGTCTTTGCCACCTTCTCGTCCATGGCTCCTCCTGTCATTAGCGTACAGATACGTACGGTTTACAGATTCAGAGTAAACGTACATATCTGTACTGTCAATAGAATTGCGTACATTTGCGTACGCTGGTAAGATGTGCGGGTACGTAATTCCAGGAGGAGGGCGCATGTCCGTAGGCGAGAACATAAGGCGGTACCGCAAGTCGCGCGGCATGACGCAAGCGCAGCTTGCCGAGGCGGTCGGCCTGACCGAGGGGGCCGTGCGCCACTACGAGAGCGGCATCCGCGCCGTGAAGCCCGAGCTGCTCGAATCCATCGCCGCAGCACTAGGCGTATCCGTCAACGCCCTCAAGGATTACGGCGTCGAAACCGCGGGCGACCTCATATCGCTGCTCGTGCGGCTCGAGGACTCATTCGGCATCGTGCCCGCAGCCGACGGCACGGGGCTCTCTCTGAACCCCAAGGCGCCTCACGCGCCCAAAGCGGCGATGGCGATCCAGCTGTGGGCCGAGAAGCGCGCACGGCTCGAGAACGGCGAGATCGACGCCGCCGAGTACGAGGACTGGAAAGCCTCGCTGTAGCAGCTCTCCGCATTTCGCTACCACTAAAACCGAATCAGGGCGCCAGGATAGTCGGTGAGCTCCGCTCGCACCTGCGTATGCTGAGTTTTTACTCTCCATTGCATGCCAAGGCATTTCAAGCGTAAACGGGGAGTAAATGACGCGGTGGCTTACACGGCAGCACACAGCAGTACGCCGCGGCATTTCCCCTGGTTACTCCCGTTTTCATTGAGATGGCGAGATTCTTTACTCCCCATTAACCACCTGGGGAAACGCCGTGCAGAGACCGCCGAAAAGCCGATTGAGTTCGATTTGAGTTTCAAAGGACCTAAAACGGCCCCTTTTCGTTATCGGGGACAAAAATCGCACGTCTACTCACTTGGGATAAATTCTTACTCCCATTCCTCCGAATACCGCCCCATACTTTGCCGTCTTGAAATACGGGGAGTAAATAGCAAAATCGCAGGTGAAAGGGAGTAAAAAGGCAAAGAAAAAGCCTCCGTCCCAGCACGGGAACGGAGGCTCAATTTTCGTATTTACTCACCGCCGTCGCTGACGGCTTTGCCATGACTCTCGTACGAAACGAAACTCAGCGGCACAGTACGGCACTCAAAAGTGCAGGTCAGAACCCTATCAGCCTACTCCCACTCGCAAAATGAAACTTAATTCTAAACGCTTTTGTTTGGGGGATTTGATATCATTTGATTTTTCCTGATACCTATTATCCTTATCCTATGGGCTTGCCGAACTTTTGCTATCATTTGGCTATCAAGGAAATGGCTATCAACGATAAAATTAGATTGGTTTCTCTGGTGGTTTACAACTACATTTTACCACGAAAGACAGGGAAATGCAATAACCTTCCTCGCTGTGGTGTATCAAGTGATCTTACTGAACATATGGCGCACCTTGTCCAGGCGGCTGTTTGGACGGCGGGGCTGGATGACCGGCTCGCCGACAGCGGCCTGATACCCTTTCAGTTCCGTCAGGCATACGCTCCGCCCGTTGGTGTAAAAGGCCAGATCAGTACGGTATGCCTGTATACAGCGGGCGGGAATCTCGCCAGTAAAGACAACTTCATCCTTT
>JAGZFB010000026.1:0-35082 GCA_018368055.1 Collinsella sp.
CGGGCGCCTCAAGAACGAGTTCTTCCGCTACAGGGACTGGGAGGGCGTGACGGCCGAGGAGTTCATGGGGAGGCTCGAGGCCTACCTCGTGTACTATCGGGATGGGCGCATCAAGAAGTCCCTCGGGTGGCTGAGCCCGATGGAATACCGCAGGAAGCTTGGATACGCCTAGGCGCGGTCCAAGAAATCGTCCGCACCCCCTATTGCCAGGTACTTAATGTCTTTTTTCTCGGTTTCTTTCTCGACCGTGCGGTCTCGGATGATATAGGTTCCGTTTGATTGACGCTCGAACGCAAAAGAGCGGCTGGGCTTGCCGTCATGCTCGCCACTCCATACGTGGATGACCTTTCCGTCTTTGTCCGAGTCGCCATCGACCGACCAAATGCTGTAGCCCGTCTTTTTATGCTCTTCGAAATTGAGCAAGGTGCGGATAGCATACCAGTTTGTATCGTCATTCTTGGTCGTTACGTTCTCAAGGATGAGCTTGCTGGACGTGCCGTCATTAAACAGATGGCAGACGTTGCCGATGACGTTGCCGTCTTCGTTAACGCTTGCGGTACGAAAATAGCCCGCGGGGCGAAGGCGAATGACGAAATTGTCGAGGCTGACTGCTGGCTCGGCCGTGCCGTCCGCAAAGGCTGCCCGCGGGCTAATGCCCAGCATGGCGGTTTCGGGCAGGCTTGCAAGTGGCGACAACGCCGCGAGTCCAAGGCCCAACGTAAATGCTCGGCGGCTGATGGCGTGATGTTCGGTCATAACTTCTCCATTCGCAGAGTGCGGTTATGCGATAGTTTTGGTCACTATACTGCTCAGATGTTTAAAGATGCTGGTTTAATTGTCTGCGCGGCACAATAAATCGGCGGGCGGACGTGTTGGGGTGTTTGTCGTTTTCGTACTGTTGCTACATTTGGAGCGGTTCCGGCGTCCGGCATCCTCGCGTTCGTTGGCTACCGGCATAAGAAAGGGAGGGTCGGTTTACCGGCCCTCCCTGGGTACGAAGCGCTGGGGTACCGCCGCTTGTTAGCACTGCGCCCGTGTTTCCCGCTGCGCTCGCCAGTCGTTTAGCGCTTGATCTCGATATCCTCGAGCTTGACGTCCATGGCCTCGGTCTTTGCCTTGGCGATGTCGTCGGCAAACTCCAGTGACTTCATCATGGTCTCGACGGCGTCCTTGTGCTCCTCGACGTTGTCGATGCGCACATACACGCTGCCACCGTCAACGTCGGTGAAGTACTCGGTCGTCACGCCGCCCGAGTGCGTAAAGTAGGCGTTGCGCCAGGTCTTGCCGTTGTACTTAATGGGATCGCTCTCGGTCCATCCGGAGTTGGCCTTCCACTTTGCCTCGTAGTCGAACAGTTCATCGGCGTTCTTGTCAGAGTCGAAGACGGGGATGAAGCGATCGCTGGCGTGCTCGCTCTCGGTGAACTTAAACTGGGCCCTGTCGGCGGTGTCGCCTGCGACGTCGGTGATCTCGACGCCCTCGGGGACCTCGACCTTAAACCAAATGAAGTCGGTCCTCATATCCACGGCTGGCTTTTCTGCTCCACCGCCACCGCCACTTCCGGTAGCGCCGCCGCTGCCACCGCAGCCCACCAGGGCAACTGCGGTAAAGAGGCTTATGCAGAGGGTGAGAATCGCAAAGGCCTTCTTTTTCATGGTCGTGTCCTCCTCGATCTGTAACCGCCCACGGATTACCTGCCTTTACTGTACGCGTGGACGGCTCGCTAGGGTGGGCCATGTGTCCCATTCTGAGGGCCGGATTTGCGCCGTTAAGTGGCAATATGTTCGGGCGCAAAAGAGGGGAGGGCTGGTGCTGTCGGCCCTCCCCGGGTTGGGCGCCCGTTGTTTTAATGGGGCGCATGTGCGCGGGTGCGCGTAGGCGCGTGCGGGTGTCCCGTTACTTGATCTCGATGCTCGAAATCTCGACTTCGCGTGCCTCGGAAACTGCCTCTTCCATGTCATCGGGGAACTCGATGGAGTTGAGGAGTGCCTCGGCTTCTTTCTTGTGCTGGTCGAAGTTCGAGATGAGGACGTAGACGCTTCCCGGCTCAACATCGGTAAAAAGCATGGTTGAGATGCCGCTGTTGTCCTCGTATGTTCCGACGAGCCACGTCCTGCCGTTATACTCGACGGACCCGCCATCCTTCCACTGGAACGTATCCCCCTTCTTTTCCGCCTGGTCGGCGTGGGATTCCTCGGCCGTCAGCGCTTTTTTCCAAACGGGGATAAAGCGATCGGCCGAGGCGTTCTCGTCTTCGGGGAAGGTGAGCTGGACCCTGTCGGCATTCTTGCCGGCAGAGTCGCTTACGCCGACGCCCTCGGGCATCTCGACCTTAAACCAGATGTAGTCGGTCTTCTTGGCGACGGGGGCCTTTTCCTTGCTCTCGCTCTTGGGGGCGCTGCCGCCGCCCGATGCGCTCCCGCCGCAGCCCACAAGGGCGAGCGCGGCAAAGAGGGCGATGCAAAGGGAAAGGATTGATAGGGTCTTTTTCATCATGGTGGCGTCCTCCTTGTCTGCTGATGACATCACGGCGCCGCATGCTGTTGGGGTACTGATTGCGCTGGCGGCGGATGTCTCTGTGTACTGTGCGACTTATGCCTCCGTTCATCGCTTGTGGCCGTTGCGCGGCCGTTCCCCAACGGGTTCCTTACTAACGGGTTCCTTACTTATAGATATGCCCCAGCTTGTGCTGCTCGGGAGTCTCGAAAGGTGGGCCATGTGTCCCATGTTTGCGTTGGCATGGCCTATCGTGTGCCATAGAAATCCGCGATGGCCAGGTGCGCTGACGCTCGCGTACTTATGGGCTAGACTTAGCACCATTACGTGATCGATGCGGTCGGCCGGCGTCGGCCGCCCGACCGATATATATGACTTGAAGGTGCGTGTGCGTATGAGCCAAGAGATGATGGATAAAACCTGTCGCGGTTTTGCCGAGGCGCTGGCCGCGCGCGAGCCAGTTCCCGGTGGTGGCAGCGCGAGCGCTTTTGTGGGCGCGCTGGGCGCCTCGCTGTGCGGAATGGTTGCCCGCTACGGTGCGACCAATCCCGCGCTTGCTGATCGTGCGGATGACCTGACGCGTGCGTTTGCCCAGGCAGACGAGTTGGCGCAGGAGCTTGTGGGTCTGGTCGCCGAGGACGTTCGTGCGTACGGCCAGGTGTCCGCTGCGTACGGTATTCCGCGTGAGGACCCGGCCCGACCGGCTGCGATTCAGGATGCGCTGCATGTGGCCGCTATGCCGCCGTATCGCATTATGGATGCCTGCGGGCGCGCACTGGCGCTGCTCGAGGACATGGCCGACAAGGGTTCGCGTCAGCTGCTGTCCGATGTGGCGTGCGGCGCCGTATTCTGCCGCGCCGCCATGCAGGGCGCGAGCTTGACGCTCTTTGCGAACACCACGTCTATGAAGGATCGTGCACGCGCCGAGGAGCTCGAGACGGCGTGTGATGAGTTGCTCGACACATGGTTGCCGCGCGCCGATGCGCTGGCGCGCCGCGCCTCCGACGCTGCAAGAAAGAGGGGATAGCCATGGCTGAGCTACTGAAGGGTGCTCCCGTCGCCCGCGCTTTGACTGAGGAGCTCGCTGCCCGCTGCGCTGCGCTGCGCGAACGCGGTGTTGTTCCGACGCTTGCTATCGTGCGTGTGGGTGAACGCGAGGACGACCTATCCTACGAGCGCGGCGCCCTTAAACGCTGCGAAAAGGTTGGCATCGAGGCGCGTCGCGTGTTGCTTCCTGCCGGTGTTTCGCAAGACGAGCTGTTGACGGCCATCGAGGACATCAATGCCGACTCGGCTGTTCATGGCTGTCTGATGTTTCGCCCGCTGCCCGCCGGCCTTGACGAGAACGCCGTCGCCGCAGCGCTCGATCCCGCCAAGGACGTTGACTCCATGACGCCGGCTTCGCTGCTCACCACGCTTTCGGGGCGCGGCGAGGGTTTTGCCCCCTGCACAGCTGAAGCCGTGCTTGCTTTGCTGGATCATTACGGCGTTGAGCTGGACGGCGCCAAAGTTGCCGTGGTCGGACGCTCACTGGTAATTGGCCGCCCCGTTGCCGCCATGCTTACGGCGCGCAACGCAACCGTGACGACGTGCCATACGCATACGCGCGATCTTGCCGCCGAGTGCTGTGCTGCCGACATTGTGGTTGCCGCCGTTGGACGCGCGCGCACGATTGGCGCAGATGCGGTCCGCGAGGACCAGGCGATTATCGATGTTGGCATTAATTGGGACGAAGTCGCTGGCAAGCTGGTCGGCGACGTCGATTTTGATGCCGCGGAGCCGGTTGTTGGCGCAATCACCCCCGTGCCGGGTGGCGTGGGTGCCGTGACGACAGCAATTCTCGCCAAGCACGTGATCGAGGCGGCTGAGCGCGCGGTAAAATAGGCGTTTGGAGGCTGTTTAGGGGGTTGGTTAGATACCCCGTGGTCAAAAAATGCCAAATATGAGTACTGTTGCCAAGTTAGTCACATATGTTTGAGATCATTTTGGCTCTTTAGCGATAAGTAATATCGTTAAAGAGCCAATTTTATTGGACGTATGGGGAATTACTAGACTCAGTTTTTGGACAGGTGAGGATTCCCGGCGCCCGGAACAGTGCAATTTGCTGCCACTAAATTTGTGACAGTACTCATATTTGGCATTTTTTGACCACGGGGGCTGCCGAGGCCGTGGTTTCGCCCTTTTTGCGTCGAAGCGATACACTGTTGCCGTTTGATTTCTTCGCTCAAGGAGGATGCGCATGCCGTGCACAACGATTTTGGTTGGTAAGAACGCGAGCTACGACGGGTCGACGCTTGTCGCGCGTAACGAGGACTCGTCCAACGGGGTGTTTGAGCCCAAGCGCATGCGCGTAGTGCATCCCGACGAGCAGCCGCGCGTCTACACGAGCGTCCTGAGCCACCTGACCGTTGAACTGCCCGATAACCCCATGCGCTACACGTGCGTCCCCGATGTTGTCCCGGGCCACGGCATCTGGGCCGAGGCCGGTTTCAACGAGCTCAATGTGGGCATGTCCGCAACCGAGACGCTCACCACCAATGAGCGCGTTCGCGGCGCCGACCCGCTCGTGGACTACGTGCCCGCCAAGGGTAACGAGGGTGAGGACAGCTATGTGCCGGCGCAGCCTGGTGGCTTGGGTGAGGAGGACATGGTGACCCTGGTCCTGCCGTACGCCAAGTCCGCTCGCGACGGCGTTCGTATCCTGGGCGACCTGCTCGAGCGCTACGGCACCTACGAGAACAACGGCATCGCCTTTAGTGATGTGGACGAGATCTGGTGGCTCGAGACCATCGGCGGCCACCACTGGATTGCCAAGCGTGTGCCCGATGACGCCTATGTGACCATGCCCAACCAACTGGGTATCGACAGCTTTGACCTGGATGACGCCGAGGGCGCCCAGGCCGACCACATGTGTTCCGCCGACCTGCGCTCCTGGATGGCCGAGTGGCATCTGGACCTGACGCTGGGCGTCGAGGGCTACGGCTCGGCTGCGGTCTTTAACCCGCGCGAGGCCTTTGGCTCGCACAGCGACAGCGACCACGTCTACAACACGCCGCGCGCCTGGTACATGCAGCGCTGCCTCAACCCCAGTGACGTGTGGGATGGCCCCGACGCCGACTACACGCCCGAGAGCGACGATATCCCCTGGAGCCGCGTGCCCGAGCGTAAGGTGACCATCGAGGACATCAAGTACGTACTCTCGAGCCACTACCAGGGTACGGAGTACGACTGCTACGGCAGCAAGGGCACGCCCGCCACGCGCGGCGCCTATCGCCCCATCGGCATCAACCGCAACAGCCAGCTCGCCGTGCTGCAGCTGCGCCCCTATGCGCAGCCGGCCTATCGCGCCGTGCAGTGGACGGCGTTTGGCTCCAACTCGTTTAACGCGCTGGTTCCGCTGTACGCCAACGTCGAGACCATGCCCGAGTACTATGCCGACACGCAGGCTCGCGTAACGTCCGAAAACTTCTACTGGGCCAACCGCCTGATCGGCGCCCTGGCCGACGTCCGTTTCCATGAGTGCGGCCGCGCTGTGGAGGACTATCAGGAGAAGGTCGGTGGCATGGGTCACAAGCAGATCCATGACGTCGACGCTGCCGTAGCCGCTCTGCCCGAGGCCGAGGTGCCTTCCGAGCTTGCACGCGCCAACGAGGCCTTTGCCGAGCGTGTTCGCGTGGAGACCGATGCCCTGCTGGGCAAGGTGCTCTTCACCACGAGCTGCGCCATGAAGAACTCTTTCGCGATGAACGACAACGTGAGGTAGGGATTTCTCGTCGATCGAATAGTGCTAAAACGCTTTGTCGCTTTCGCTCAATCTTGGGTACAAGAACGCCAATGCAGTTGTTTGTGATTGGAGACAACCATGGTTATGAAACTCGATCAGCTTGTTAACGGCGCCATTAACGTGGGCTTTGGCGCTGCCGCCGTTGCTGTCGAAGGCGGCAAGAAGGTCCTCGACGACCTTAATACCAAGGGCGAGCAGGTTCGCAAGGACGCCGGCACCCCCGATATCGCCCGTAGCGTGTCCGACATGTTCGAGCAGGCCGGCGGCACCATCTCCGACCTGACCGAGCGTCTGGGCATGCAGGGCGAGACCGCGGCCCAACGCGTGCTCGACGAGCTCATTCTGGCTCGCGTCCGCGTTATGACCGCGCCCGAGCGCACGGCCTTCCTGGCTCATGTGCGCGACATCGTCGATTCGGTCGAGGACAACGTGACCTCGGTGCCCGTCGAGTCTGTTGAGGCCGACGATGCGAAGGATACCGAAGAGGCCGAGTAGCAGCGCAGATGGCAGATTCCACCACCGATTACAACAATCTAGATCCTCTGGGTAACGAGGCGGCGGTTGTCGATGAGGTCGACGCTGCCGTCTCGGGCGCTCGCAAGAAGCCACGCGCTGTCGATATGGTGCCCGAGGAGCCCGACGCGATGGCACCGGACGAGGAATACCAGCTCACGCCGGCGGGTCGTCGCGAACGCATTGGGCAGATTGTTCGCCTGGTCAAAAAGTACCGCGTGTGGGATAACCTCACGCCGGTTCGTTTGCGCCGCCTGCTCGAGGAACTCGGCCCCATGTTCGTCAAGATGGGGCAGATTCTGGCCAACCGGTCCGAGATTCTGCCGCAACGCTTTTGCGACGAGCTGCGTCGTCTGCGCTCCGACGTGGAGCCGGTGCCGTACGAGGTAGTGCTTCGCTGTCTGGAGGAAGAATACGGCCTGCGCCTGGGGGAGATGTTCGACGCGATCGACCCCAATCCGCTTGGTAGCGCATCGCTCGCGCAGGTGCACCGCGCCCGCCTGGTGACCGGCGAGGACGTGGCCGTTAAGGTGCAGCGCCCCGGTGCGCAGCAGGTTATGGCACAGGACATCGATATCATCCGCTCGGTGGTGCGTATCGTTTCCAAGTTCGTCAACACCGATCAATTCGTTGATCTGCACGGCGTAGTCGAGGAGTTGTGGACCTCGTTTCGCGAGGAGACCAACTTTTTGGCCGAGGCCAAAAACCTCAACGACTTCTACGAGTTCCATAAGAGCGTTCATGGCGTGACGTGCCCTAAATCCTATCTGGACCTGTGCACCGAGCACGTGGTGGTTATGGACTACGTCGACGGCATTTCGATCGCCGATCCCGAACGCTTGGTGGCCGAGGGCTATGACTTGGAAAAGATCGGTGCCGCGATTGTCGAGGACTACTCTACGCAGGTGCTCGATGACGGTTTTTTCCATGCCGACCCGCATGCGGGAAACATCATTCTCAAGGACGGCATCGTCTACTTTATCGACTTGGGCATGGTCGGACGCATGTCGAGTCACGATCGCGGTATCGTCAAGGACATGATTTTCGCCGTGGCCGAGGGTGACGTGCCCAAGCTCAAGGATTCGCTCATGCGCTTCGCCGTGACGCGTGGCGATTCGGCCGAGCTCGATCATTCAGCGTTTTTGTCCGACCTTGACTTTATCGTGGCTGACTTTGCGGGCCTTGACCTGAAGGATCTGGATATCGGCGAGTTTTTGACCTCGCTGTTAAACCTCGCGCGTAAGAATGACGTTGAGCTGCCGAGCGTGGTGACGATGTTCGCCCGCGGCATGGTGACGCTCGAGGGCCTGTTGACCGAGTACATGCCCAACGTCAACATGATCCAGATCATCCAGACGCACATCAAAAACGAGAAGAGCACCTACGCCCGCATGCGCGAGATGAGCCGCGATCTTGCCGCGAGCAGCTATCGCGCGGCAAAAGGCTCGCTCGAGGCGGCCGAGTATCTGGGCTTGGCTTCGCGTATGCTTACGCGCGGCCAGCTTAAGGTAAACACGCAGATCATGAGCAGCGATAAGGCGCTGCGACAGCTGGGTGGAATTATCGACCGCATGTCGATGGCGATTGTGATCGCCGGTCTGTTTATCGGTTCGTCGGTGGTGTACTACGCGCGCATCGAGCCGGTTGTGTTTGGTATCCCAGTCATTGGCTTTATGGGCTACGTGAGCGCGCTGGTGCTGGCGCTTATGCTGGGTCGCAATATCTGGCTCAACAGCCACGGCGGCAAGCACTAGAGGCTGCGACCGTCACCGCATTCTCCTATCGCAAACAATAGCTTTTACCTTGGGCTTCGCCTGCGTGCGAGGCCCTTTTGCGTGATAGCATATTGACGATTTTAATCGATGGCCTAGATGGTGGTGCGGAGACGCACGAATGCGCGGTTTTCCTGCGCGTTTGGGAGAATCGGGGTGCAAGTCCCCGGCTGTACCAGTAACCGTAATTCCTCTTGGCTCGGGATGTTCGCGTCGCAGATCGGACGGCGCGCCCGAGTCGTTAAGGTTAAGTCGGATCGCCTCCCATCTTGCATGCGGCTGCGGCGTATGCCGCCGGTGTGCATAGGGCTCTGGAGGGAAGGGGGACCCCGATGGGGGAACTCGAGCGCAACATGCGCGATGACGTGGGGCAGCTTCAAGGCAACGCTCCAAGTACAGACAGTAGGAGACAAATGGATATGTTTGAGGACGAGTGCCAGCGTGCCTCGCTTCGTCGCCGTGGCGTAATCGCGCGCGGCGTGGCAAAGCGCTGCCTGGTGGCATTCCTGGCCTTCGCGATGGCCTTTGGCACCACGCCGGCTCAGCTGTGGGCCGAGGGTGCCGAGGGCATTACCGACGCTGTGGCTCAGGCTGCGACGCCGGGCGAGGACGCAGCGCTTGCGGGCGGTACCGCTGAGCAGAGCGGCGCCGAGGTTTCGGATTCCGAGGGCGCGCCTGCAGCTAGTGCAGCCATAACAGAGGCAGCAACTGGCGACGAAGGCTCGGCGACGGGGGAGAGCCCTGCCACGAGCGAGCAGTCTTCGACGGCATCCGCTGGCCAAGCGGGATCTGCCGCCGCGGCTGCCGTTCAGACAGAGAACCCGACAGAAACCGGCGATGTCGCCAAGAAGCAGGTCGAGGTCTCGTTCTCGATTATCGGCACCGATGCTGACGGCAAGGCTCAGACCTGGGTGGCACCTACGCAGCTCAAGCTCGACGAGGGCGCGACGGCTGCGGATGCCTTCATTAAGCTGCAGGAGAAGACGGGCTTCAAGGCGAAGTACGAACCGAACACGGCATACGGTTTCTACCTCGAAAGCATCACATCCCCGAGTGATGGTCGCACGCTTGCCTACGATCCGACGACTTATGCCTTCTGGCAGCTGTTCGTCGACGGCGCGTCTTCCTCGGTTGGCGCGAGCAGCGTCAAGCTCACCCAGGGGCAGAAGATTGAGTTTGCCTATACGGCTGGTAGCTCGTCCCCTGTCGTTAAGGACCAGGTTGCCGCAAATGTGACCGTCATTGGTCGCGATGCCCAGGGCAAGACTCAGACTTGGGTCGATAATGCGCAGTATGTGGTGACGTCCGGTTCGAGCGCGCTTGATCTTACGAAGGTCGCACTCGAGGCGAACGACATTGACGCCGTTGCTGCGGGCTCCTTCATTCTGAGCCTTAAGTACAACGGTGTTGAGCTGGGTACGCCCCAAGATTATTCGACCTATTGGCAGCTGTTCATCAACGGCAAGTCGAGTGACTATACGGCGGACAATGTCACCATCCATGCCGGCGATACCGTCACGTGGTTCTACGGTGGCTGGGGCGACCAGTTGCCGTCCGATTCTGTCCATGCTTCTGTTCAGGTTCTCGGTAAGGACAAGGACGGCAAGCAGCAGGTTTGGGCTTCGACGGGTCAGACGAGTCTCAAGGCAGGCTCCACTGCCAAGGATCTCCTTGAGCAGGTCGGCCTTACTCTCGATGCTGGCGAATCGTCTTGGGGCTGGTTCCTCAACGGCATTTATTCGCCCTTCGATGGTAAGTCCTATTGTGGCTATGATGCTGCGACCAATAGCTATTGGCGCTTCTACGTAAATGGCAAGTTCGCCGACGTTGGCGCCGGTGCTTACAAGCTCCAGGAGGGTGACGCCGTCACCTTTATGTATGGTGCTGACGCCGATGCCCTCCCCGGTCAGGTGCTTGGATCCGCCGATGTTATCGGTCCCGATGTCAACGGGAACAATACGCGTTGGGGCACGGCAAGCAATGTTTCTCTGCCCGAAGGCTCCACGGCCCAGAACCTTATTGAGGCAGTTCTGAAGGCCAAGGGCGTTGCGTACAACGGCTCCCAGAGTGGTGAGTACTGGTTCCTGAATTCCATTACTTCGCCGTTCGATCACAAGCCGTATGGTTGGGATGCTGCGACCAATAAATATTGGCATCTGTATATCAACGGAGAGTCCTCCTTACTCTGCGCCAATCAGATTACGCTCAAGAGCGGCGATAAGGTCACGTTTGCCTACACCACCGATAATTCGCCCATGCCCGATCCCGACAAGATTGTCGTGGACCCGAGCGCGACGACTCCTGATTGGGATGCCGAGTGGGCCGGCTACGGCAACAGTGGCAACGGTTCGACCGTAACGGATGCCAAGACGCCTGCGCAGGCCGCCGGTCTTAAGTGGGCCTTCGATTGGAAGGCCGAGTCTGGTCAGCAGTATGCCAACTGCAGCGAGCCTGTCATTGCTAACGGCTTTGTGTACATCGCGACCGAGAACGAGCTCATTAAGATCGATTCGTCCACGGGCAAAAAGGTTGCCTCTGCGCCGCTTGCCTCCAAGGTGAGCTATACCTCTCGTCCGATCTATACCAATGGCCTTATCATCGTTCCGCTCAACGGCGGTGCGGTCCAGGCGATTACTGCAGACAAGCTGATCTGCAAGTGGCTGACGCCTGGTTTGACGGACTTGACGCAGAGCTCCTGCACCGTCGTTTCGGACGGCGAGTACGTCTATGTAGGCTCGGTCGATATTTCGTATGACGAGAATTACAACGCGACCTACGGCAACGGCTCCTTTGTGCGCATTAAGATTGCCACGGGCGAAGTTTCTTGGCAGAACATCGACGCTTCCGAGGGCTATTACTGGACTGGTGCGGCTTTGACGGATAAGTATGCCATCGTTCCTACGAGCGCAGGTACGCTTAAGTGCATTGATAAGGCAACGGGTGATGTCGTTTCGACCATGAAGCTCGGCGCCCTTGCGAACGCTGACTGCGTCGCCGATCCGTCCAATGGCTCGACCTTCTATCAGATGACGCACGACGGAAAGCTCCATGTGATTTCGCTTTCGGCGAAGGGCGTGCTGAGTGAACAGAAGACGGTTGATCTGGGCCTTACGAATAATCTGAGCGCCCCTGCGGTGTCTGGTGACAATCTGATTGTCGGCGGACAGACGGCTACTGGCTCTGCTCTGGTTCTCTATAACCTGAAGACGGGTAAGACCACGATGGTCGCTGCTGCCGACGGCAAGGCGCTGCCGGCTGGCCTCAACGGTATTGCTGCTACTCCGCTGGTGAGTGTTCAGGGCGGCAAGACCTATGTGTACTTCACCGTTAACAGCGCGGATAGCAAGGATTACGTCAACTACTCTGCTGGTGGTGGCGTGTATCGCTATACGCTCGGCGATGCAGAGGCGACGCAGATTTATGATGCGGCTGGCCATTACCAGTACTGTGACTCTCCGGTCATTGCCGATGCTTCTGGCAATCTCTACTACATTAATGATTCGGGCACGCTGTTTAAACTTGGAGCTGTCGAGTCTTGGACGGTTGCCTTTAACTCCAACGGCGGGTCTGCTTGCGACACTAAGTTTGTTGCTACGGCCGATGGCAAGCTGGTCAAGCCGGCCGATCCGACGCGCGATGGCTACACTTTCGGCGGTTGGTATACCGATGAGGCTTGCACGCAGGCGTATGACTTTAGCACGCCGGTGACGGCCGATCTGACGCTGTATGCCAAGTGGACCAAGAATGCTGTTAACCCTGGCGGCAATGGCGGTTCTGGCTCCAATGGCGGCAATGGCGGCGCTGGCAACGGTTCCGGTGCTGGCGCTGGCACGGGCACGGGTTCCGGCTCCGGCACGAAGGGCCAGCAGGCTGGCGGCGCTGTCGCTCCGGGTCATAAGCCGATGACCAAGACGACGGTGTCGACCAAGACCGAGACCAAGGACAACAAGCCCAACAAGAAGGACTCCGATAAGTCCGATAAGAAGGACGAGAAGAAGTCTGACAAGAAGTCTGACAAGAAGTCTGACAAGAAGGACAGCAAGTCCGACAAGAAGTCCGATTCCAAGTCCGATACGGGTGCTGCTTCTACGACCACTGCTAAGAAGCCCTCTAGTGCTTCCGAGCAGGAGACTGGCGCCAACCCGCTCGCCATTGTTGGCGTTGCCGCCGGCGTCATCGGTCTCGCCATCGTCGGCGTGTTCGTGTTCACCAAACGTCGGTAGGTGAGGGCTGTGTCCAA
This sequence comes from Collinsella sp., assembly GCA_018368055.1. Lineage (GTDB taxonomy): Bacteria > Actinomycetota > Coriobacteriia > Coriobacteriales > Coriobacteriaceae > Collinsella. Next base: position 12,806 of record JAGZFB010000026.1, read on the forward strand.
TAAATCCAAGGACGCTGACCCCAAGCAACCAAATTCCTCGTTCATTCAGTTCGACGATGCAAAGCAACAGGGCGCCGCTTCGGCGGCGTCCGCCCCTCGACGGAAGGCGCTTACTGGCGTCCTGACCGCCGCGTGCGTTGCGCTAATTGTCATATCGCTGGGCTTCGTCCATCCTTCCGAGAGCGGCGCCTGGTCCATTGACTGGATCGTTCAGACCGTGACGGGGGAGAGCGTCGTCGCGAAGGACGCCAAGGGGTCTGACTCGACCGTCGCTTCGGGTAAAGCTGGCTCCAAGGATTCCAAATCTTCGGATGGTGCGAACGACGAGTCTAAGGGTTCGGATAAATCTGACTCTAAGAAGGAGTCCGAGTCTTCGGACAAGGAATCAAACAAGGGCTCGGATAGCAAAAAGTCCGAAGACAAGGATGGCAAGAAGTCTGGAGAGAAGAACAGCAATAAAAAGACCGACGGCAATCAGTCGACTTCTCAGAACTCGACTTCTTCTGGCGGGGCCGGCTCTACGCCTGGCGCCTCCTCCTCATCCAGCGGGGCATCTTCTGCCCCCGATAACGGCAACGCCTCTACTGGCGACCAGGGCAGCTCGCAGCAGCCTAGCTACGTTACGGTGACGGTTTCGGTCACATCGAGCTCTGTGGGCAATCCTGTGTCCTCTGGTGGCACCTTTACCTTTAACGAAGGCGCTACCGTCTACGATGCCCTGTGCGCGCTGGGCCTTTCTGTCAACGCACATGGCTCGTCGTACGGTACGTATGTCTCCGCGATTGGTGGTTTGGCCGAGAAACAGTACGGCGGCACGAGCGGCTGGATGTACTCCGTCAACGGCACAACGCCCATGACGGCCTGCAGTAACTACGTTCTCTCCAATGGCGACAACGTTGTTTGGTATTACGTAACGGGCTAGAGGCCTCGACATAGCGCGCCAGACGGGCGGTTCGGACCAACATCCGGACCGCCCGTTTTTCATGCGAATGGGACTGGGTCGCCGGGTCTCTCTGCAAACAAAAAAACCGGTTGGAACGGGAATTCCAACCGGTTATACATTCAAGCAAATAGTGAATCGACTACGACCGTGCGCCCTCGAGGAAGAAGCGGCGGCTGAAGTAGTTGTACCAGGTGACGAGGAACGTGGCGATGGCCTTCATGGCCTGGTAGCCGATGCTCAAAAACGTGACGCCCACAAACATGTACAGGTCGTTGAGGCCCAGGCCGATCACCGACAGGATGGTGAAGATCGTGAACTCGCGCTTGCGGCTCATGCCTTCGCGGTGGTCGAACACGTACTTCATGCTGAGCCAGTAGTTGACCACGACGGACGTGATAAACGAAACCGTGGTGCTCATCAAAAAGTCAAGGTGGAACAGCTCGACGAGCGCAATGAGCATGCCCCAGTCGATGCCAAAGGAGATAAGACCCACGACAGCAAACTTGAGGAACTGCTTGGTATGAGGTTGTGCCAGCGCCTTGCGCACGTAATCACATCCAATGCGTTGATGAATCGAGCAGAGGATACTTTAGAGCTTTTACAAGGGAAACGTAAGGTCTTTGCCAAGAACTATATGAACTCGCCAAATTTTCAAGAGCTAATCCGCAAACGTTGAAAATTTGCCCGTAAACGAACGATGCCCACGGGCGATACTGTACTGAGCACGCATTGTCCGTGGGCATCGTAAGGCTGTAAGGTTGCGAGTTACTTGGTCTCGTCACCCTCCAGGAAGATCTTTCGGGTCACAAAGTTGTAGACCATGACAAGCGCGGTGGCGCAGATCTTGGCGATATTGGCCTCGAGCCCCAGACCGGCGTTGAGCGCCAGCACGATGCCGTCGTTGAGCACCAAACCGATCACGGACAGCACGACAAAGATGATGAACTCGCGGCGGCGGCTCATGCCTTCCTTGTGCGCAAACACGTACTTCATGCTTGCGAGGTAGTTAAAGATGAGTGAGATGATAAAGCCGCTGGTGTTGGCGATTAGGATGTTGAGGCCCAGACCGTAGTGGAGCAGATTCATAATGCCAAAGTCGATAACCGTGGCAATGACACCGACGACGCCAAATTTCATGATCTGCGCAAGGAGCTTTTGCATGGTACCTGCCTTAAGCTGGCGCCGAAGCGCCGCGGGGATGACAAACTCAGCAAGTTTAGCCAATCCCCGCGGGTGGTGCTAGGCGCGCTCCTCGATAGCACCGTTTCTATATGCATCGAGCAGCTGACGCAGGTCCTGGATTTGGCTGCGGATCTTGGCGCCAGTATCGGTGTCGCTCACCATGCGGCGACGGTCTGCTTGGTCAAAACGGTTGGTCTCGCTCTCGATGTCGATGTTGCGCGTGAGCGCTTCGGCGACGGTGGTAAAGGCCTGATGCGACTTGAGACGGCAGCCGCGCGAGCTCGAGATGAGCGTATAGCCGGCGATACCCGTCTTGGGATGGTAAGCGCGGCAGAAGCCGCCGTCGATGACCAGCAGCTTGCCCTCGGCGCGGATGGGCTGCTCGCCCTTGGTGGTTTTAACGGGCGTGTGGCCGTTGATGATGTGGCCGGTCGGCGAGCATGCCATGGGCGCGACGCCAAACTCGCGCATGATGTCATCGCAGACCGAGGGCGACTTGGTAAGCGTAAAGTACGGGTCCATCGGCTCGACCCAGGTGCTCTTATCGGCGATATAGGCGCGCTCAAAGGTACGCACCAGGCGTCCGCTGGCGGGTGAGTTAAAGCCAATCCACAGGTACCACATCCAGTCGAGGGCGTCGCGGTCGCCCACGCGCCAGGCGCGGCGGGCGATGTGGTCGCAAAAATCGAGATAATCGCGCCCGGCGTGCCAGGTGCCCAGACAGTTCATGCTGCTAAAGGTGCCGTCTTCGTTGAGCGGAACGCAGCCGTGGAAGAGCAGGTTGCCGTTGGCGACCTTGTACATCGAGCCGTGGGAATAGAGGAAATCGATATGGCGATGCAGGTGATCGGCGGTGACAAACTCGGACACGAGCTTGTCGATGATGTGCTGCTCCTGGGGCGTGAGCGTATAGGGGTCTGCCGGGTCGACGGTAGGGAAGTCGTTGGTCGTGAGCGGCCACACGCTGCCGTCGGCGAGCGTGACCGTGCCGGTGTCGTGGTCGATCTTGTCGAGTAACAGGCGGTCGGTCATATCGAACTCGGGGTGGCGCTGGATAATCTGGCCCTCGAGCTTAAAGAGCAGCACGTTGATGGCCTTGATCAGCGGGGTGATGGACTCACCGGCGGTGTAGGTGGCATCGGCAAAGGCGACAAGCTCACGCAGCGAGATGCCGTAGTCGTTCTCCAGGATCTCGTAGTTGTCGTAGCGTAGGTTGTTGCGCAACACCGTGGCGATGCAGGCGGGCTCACCGGCCGCAGCGCCCATCCACAGCAGGTCGTGGTTGCCCCACTGGATGTCGAGTGAATGGTAGGTGAGCAGACGGTCCATAATTTTGGCCGCGCCGCCGCCGCGGTCGAAGATGTCGCCCACCAGGTGCAAGTGGTCGACGGCCAGGCGCTTGATGAGCGAGGCGAGCGACTCGATAAAGTCGTCGGCGCTGGCGGTCTCTAGGATGGACTCCACGATGCGCTCGTGATAGCGCACGCGATAGTTGTTCTCGTCCGGGTGCGTGTGCAACAACTCGTCGATGATGTAGGCGTAGTCGCGCGGGATGGCCTTACGCACCTTGGAGCGCGTGTAGCGGCTTGAAAGTGAGCGAGCGACCATGATGAGCTGGTCAAGCATCGTCTTGTACCAGGTTGGCGAGTCCTCGCGCTGACTGCGGACCAGGTCAATCTTCTCGCGCGGGTAGTAGATGAGCGTACACAGCTCGCCCTTTTCGTCAAAGGAGAGCGTGTCGCCAAAGATCTCGTCGACATGTTCGCGCACGACGCCCGAGCAGTTGTTGAGGATGTGCATAAAGGCTTCGTACTCACCATGCACGTCGCTCATAAAATGCTCGGTGCCCTTGGGTAGGTTAAGGATGGCCGAGAGGTTGATAATTTCGGTAAATGCGGATTGTTCGGTGGGAAACTGTCTCGACAGCAGGCGCAGATACTTGAAGTCTTGCGGGTTGCGATCGAATGCGACCATGAAACACCTTCCGATGGGGCTGGTAAAACTGATAAACAGCATCAAACGTTTATCAGTATGCGCCGCTTTTGTTTCGATTTTGCGCCAGCGGCTGAATTGTCGGCTGAACGGTTTGGTAAATCGATTTAGTGAAGGTAGATGTGTCGGTTGGGTGGAGACGACAGAGGGTGTTTTCTCAGATATTTATGCATGGGGCCGGTGGAGACGATGGTGGTAAAGATGTTCACTATATTTGGTTCGATTTGGTAAATAGTGGACATATGTACCGCATGTAGGCTCACTGTGCGATAATTTGCGCAGCAATGAGTAAGGAGCCTCATATGAGTGATTTTGTCCTGACCTGTGAATCCGCCGCCGACCGAACCCGTGAGTTCTTTGCGGCGCGCAATATCCCTGTCGTGTGTTTTCATTACGAGATCGACGATGTTGTCTATACGGACGATCTGTATCAGTCGATTACGCCGGACAAGTTTTTTGCCCAGATTGCCGCGGGCGCCATGCCCAAGACGTCTCAGGTGAGCGTGGGTGAGTACGAGGAGTTTTGGGAGCCGTTTGTTGCCGAGGGTAAAGACGTGCTGCACCTGACGTTGTCGTCGGGTATTTCGGGCACGTATGGATCGGCCTGCGTCGCGGCGCAGATGCTCGCGGATCGCTATCCCCAGGGCGGCAAGGTGCGCGTCATCGATTCGCTGGGGGCGTCTTCGGGCTTTGGTCTGTTGCTGGAATATGCCGCCGACGTGCGCGATAGCGGGGCTTCACTCGACGAGACGGCCGCTTGGATTGAGGAGCATAAACTCAACCTGCACCACTGGTTCTTCTCGACCGATCTGTCGAGCTACCTGCGCGGCGGTCGCATTTCGGCCGCGAGCGCGATCATTGGCACGGCGCTTAAGATTTGCCCGCTTATGACGGTCGATTGCGAAGGTAAGCTGTCGCCACGTGAGAAAAGTCGCACTAAGAAGCGCGCGATTTCCGAGATGGCTAAGACCATGATGGCACACGTGCAGGGCGGTACGGATTATTCGGGTAAGTGCATCATGTCGCACTCGGCGTGCCGCGAGGATGCCGAGGCAGTTGCGGCGCTGATTGAGGAACAGGTTCCGCAGCTTAAAGGCAAGATTGAGATCAATGACATCGGTACTCTGATTGGCTCGCATACCGGACCTGGTACGGTGGCGCTCTTCTTTATGGGCGACAAGCGCGTGGATTAATTTGCCCCATCACGTTGCTGCATGATTGCTCAAACGAAAACGGCCCGTCTCACGTTTGTGGGGCGGGCCTTGCTGTTGCGGCTAGCGTTTCTTTCCGCGGAAGAAAAAGCCGTGCAGTGACGGCTTGAGGCCGCGATTGGCGCGATGCTCCTCGACGCGCTCGTGGATCGAAGCGACGCGCTCGATGACTTCGTCGGGAATCGGCACGTCGGGATTCATGTTCTCGACCTGGCTGACTTCGGCGGCGGCGACCTGGTCGATAATGGGCACATCGTCGCGCGAGATGACAGGAGTGGCGTCTTCCTTCATCTTGCGATAACGCTGCATCATGTCGGCCTGTAGCTGCTGGGCCGAAGGCGGCGTCCAGATGATGGCGTTGGCGCCGGCGGCGATGGTCTCGCGAATGCTCTCGGGCGTCTTGCCGCCCGGTGCGATAAGCGGCAGGTTGGGATAGTGCTCGCGCAGCTCGCGTAGGACCTGGGGCGTGTTCTTGCCGGCGGCGATGTTGAGAATCTTGGCTCCAGCGCGCACCTTGGCGTGGGCATCGTCGTCGCAGCGAACGACCGTGGCGATGACGGGGATGTCGGCGATGTTGGTGATGTGCTCGACCATCTCGGCAGTAGCGGGGGAGTTGACCACGCAGCCCGCCGCGCCCTGCATCTCGGAGACGGCTGCCATCTGCACGGAGCGCTTACCGGTCGTAGTTCCGCCACCCACGCCTACAAAGACCGGGCACTCGGCGACGGTCAGCAGCGCTTGCGTAATGGCGGGCTGCGGCGTGAAAGGGTAGACCGCAAAGACGGCGTCGGCGTTGGAGTTGCGGATAACCGCGACATCGGTGGTGTAAATGAGCGACTTGATGCGTCGGCCAAAGAGCGTGAAGCCGCTGGCCTCCTCGATCTCGTCGGGCATGCGAAGGGCAGCCTTGCGTAGGCGTCCGTCGATGGGCAGGGGCTCCATAGGGAGCAGACCGTTGGGCGTGACGGCTATTTGGGGCTCGGTGAACTCGTCTGCAAGCTCGACCTCGGAAAAATCGACCGAGGCGACGATGTCCTCGTGCACCTCGGCGGGCACATCGATGGGAGCTTGGTCGTTTGCCGCCGCAGGCGTGTCGAAGGAGCTGGTGCCGACGAAGGCGTCGACGCGCTCATTTAGATCGTTGAGGGTATCCATGGAGGCTCGATTCTATGTGATGATGGCCGGCGCGATGCAGCCGGAATTGCGAATGCTAAATCGTTTGACGAGTTGATTTTTCCCCGCCGCGCCATCCGTTAGACCGAAGGGCCGGCGAACGTGAAGGAGCTGTGGTGGCGGGTATCGAGGTGCTATCTTGAAAGCCCCGTTTAAAAGAGAGGTGACGCGGTATGGAATTGACAGCAATGTTTGGCTCGATCGGCCTGTGTGTGGCCGCAATCGTTGCCGCCGCGGTCATCTACTTTGTGGTCACGGCCATTAAGGGCAAAAGGGCCGAACGCAAGGAGCGCGCGATGCTTAAACAGCATCGCGACCAGCAGGGCAAACGCGCACAGAGATAGCTTGTTGAGTTTTGGATCCGTGCGCTAGCTGCGTTTTCGGATCAGGGCAATGTAGAAGCCCTCAAAGTCGCGGCTAGGCGGAATGGTGAGCGTGCCGGGCAGGCCGTTGACGATGGCCGATACCTGACCCGCGGCAATGGCTTCGGTCAGAGCGTTGGACTCGATGCGCGGCTCCTCACCAGCTTCCTGGGTGCGTCGTGCTTCACTTTCGCTTGGCGTGCCGTCGAGGGGGATGAGCTCGCAGTCCATATGCTTGTCGAGGGCCTCTTGCAGGGCGTCCTCGTTTTCCTGCGGCAAGATCGAACAAGTCGAATAGACGAGCGTGCCGCCCGGTTTGAGGGCCCCCATGGCGCGGTCCAGAAGTGCTCGCTGCGAGCGGGCGCACTTGCTCAGCAACTGCTCGGTGAGGCCGCGCAGGCTTTTCTCGTTGCCACTGATGACGGTGCCCGTGCCGGTGCAGGGAGCGTCGAGCAGGATGCGGTCAAAGCGGAAGAACTCGTCGAGCTCGCGTGCGTCGATGCGCATGACGGGCACGTTTTTGGCACCTTGGCGGTGGAGGTTGGACTCAAGCTTTTCGGCGCGGGGAATGCTCATCTCGCAGGCCGTGAGGTGTGCCTGGCCCTGGGTGAGGGCGGCGATCTGCGTCGTCTTGCCGCCAGGGGCTGCGCACATGTCCAGGATGTCCTCGCCTGCCTGGGCGCCCAACACCAAAGGCGGCATCATGGACGACAGGCTCTGTAGGTAGATCTTGCCGTCGCGGTAGATGTCGAGGTCCCATAGGTCGGAAACCTGGGCCTCGGGCAGGATAAAGGCGTCCGGATACCAAGCGACGGGGTTGTGGGCGATGCCGGCGGCACCGAGCGCCGCAGCGATGTCCTCGGCGGTCGCCTTGAGCGTGTTGGCGCGCAGCGTGACCGGGCGTGTGGCCGCGGCGCCGAAGCCCTCGATCATGAGCTCGGCATCGGCGGGCGCATAGGCGCCGGCGACCGTGTCGACCATAAAGCGCGGGAGGTCGGCGGCGGAGTGTTGGGCGGCAAGCTGGTCGGAAAGCTCGGTAGCGGCAAACTGCCTGAGCTTGAGCTCGGGCTTAACCTGCTTTTTCTGCTTACGACGACGCGGCTTGGACATCCGTCTTTCCTTCCACCTAAATGATTATTCTGGGACGGGGATTAAATAATCATTCCATGACTCCCGTCACAAAAAGACTGTACTGTGGCGCCCGGGAATGATTTTTTAATCCCCGTCCCAGAATAATCATTCCCGGGCGCGTTGCTACTAGCGTGCTTTAGTACTGGCTCTCGTGCTTGCTGAAGAAGTCGAAGCGCGGGGGCAGCGGCTTCACGCGGTGGTCGCCGGGCTTCTCGCCCAGGCTCTCTACGAACTCGTCCGTGGAGGCAAAGATGTTATCCCAGCTAAAGAAGGCGACCGGATCGACGTCGAAGTACTCGCAGATGAGTTCGCAGCCGGCCGGGACGATACCGTGCATCAGGACGGTCGCCACGCGCAGCTCGGTAAAGGCATCAACCAGGGCCTGCGTCATCGCTGCGTTTGCTTCGTCGCCCTCGAGCTTGTTGGCGGCCTTGGAGGCGTCGCTCCAGCGCTTGTTGGCGGCGCGCAGGTAGTCGTCGCACACGGCAAGCGCGCGGTGCGTCTCGAACTTGTACATGGCCTGCTCAAAGGCAAGAGCTGCCTGCTCGGCAGCCTCGACCACGGCGGCAGAGGCGGCACCGGCGGGGATGCAGCCGTTGCGATAGGGGCTCTCGTCGCCTTCCTTGACGGCGACGCCGTAGAAGCAGCTGCGGGCCAGACGGTTGAATACGCCGGTCAAAAGGGCGCTCTCCTTAAGGGCCGGATCGATAACGCGCTTGTCGTCGCAGGCGCGCACCTCGTTGCCGTCCTTGTCCTTGCCGGTCACACGCGTGTCGTATGCCTTGGGGCTAAAGCTCACCGGCTTTTCGGACAGGCCGAGCGACAGCCAGTGCGCGCGCATCTGCTCGCAGGTGTAGTGGTTGAGTAGGTCGTCTGCCGGCGGGGGAGGCGTCTGCGAGGACGAGCTGGCCTTTTTGCCCATGTAGAGCAGGTGGTAGCAGGCGCTGACGGTGCTCTGCGTGAGGTCCCAGCCCAGGGCCTCCCACATGGCGGTCTGCGCGATGCAGTAGAAGTAGATGTTGTCCTGACCGATAAACTGGTAGATCTGTGCGTCGTCCGAGCACCACCAGTCGCGCCAGTCGAGCGAGCTGTGCTGGTAGGTGGGCGCGGGCACCTGTGTGGAGTCGGCGGCGGGCTCGCCCATAAGGGCGGCGTCCTGGGCGGCGACACCCTCGGTCACGCCGGCGGCGCGGGCGTCGCGGGCGAGTACGGTACGCGTGTAGCTGATGGGCGCCCACAGGCTCTCGGGCCAGCACCAGCAGGTGACGTCGGAAACGCCGTCGACCTGGGGCACCGGAACGCCCCAGTCGATGTTGCCGGTGATGCGGAAGGGCACGAGCGCCTTGCCGCTGCGGAAGCGCACGCCGCCGTTGGCGAGCACCGCGTGGGCGTCGTCGCGCTCCTTCCAGCTGGGGAAGGTGACGGTAAAGCTACTCTTGTTGCCCTCGGGCTCCAGCACGGTGTGCTCGGGAAGCTGATCCTCGACGGCATCGAAAGCCTCGCGGAACTTGTTCTGAATATAGAGCTGTGCCGGCAGCAGCCACTCCTCCATGGTCTTGGAGACCACGGAGCGAACCTGCGGGTTCTGGGCGAGCTTGGCGGTGTAGGTCTTCATAAAGTCGAGGTAGGCCGGCAGGTCAAAGTAGAGGTTGTCGACCGGGCGCAGCTCGGGCACCTCGCCGGTGAGCTGGCTCTTGGGCGCGATGAGCTCCTCGGGCTCAAACTGGTGACCCAGGTCGCACTCGTCGGCATAAGCCTTCTCGGACTTGCAGCCTTGGATGGGGCAGCGGCCGATGACCTGGCGGCCGTTGAGGAACGTGCCGGCCTTGGCGTCGTAGAACTGCAGCGTGGAGCGCTTGGAGATGGTGCCCTGCTCGTGCAGGCGCTCGATAATCTCGGCGGTAACCTCGTTGTGAATCTGCGCAGCCGGCTCAAGGCCCGAGCCGCCGTAGATATCGCAGCTGATGTTGTAGTTGTTGAGGGTCGCGGCTTGGCGGGAGTGATTGGACTCGACATACTCGCCGATGGACTTGTCGTAGCCCTCGTTCTCCTTGAGCTTGCGGTAGCTTTCCATGATGGGCGAGCCATAGCAGTCGGTGCCCGAGGTGAAGATGACGTTCTCGCGGCCCAGACGGTCGCGCAGGAAACGGGCGAAGAAGTCGGCCGGGACAAAGACGCCGCCAACGTGGCCAAAGTGAAGGCCCTTGTTGCCGTAGGGCTCGCCGGCGGTAACAAGGGCGCGGCGAGGCCAGCTGGGACGGTCGTTCATGGAGTATTTGGATGCCATGGGACTCCTTCGCATATGGTGAGAGCGCGGCCGGGCGCAAGGCCTGGCGACGCGGTGGTCAATTCGTGCATATCGTTCGACATTATCGCACATGCGGGCGGGTACGTGGCAGGGGCGCTATCCTAAGATGCTATGAATGAGATTTCCAACATACATGCGTTTGAGGACGAGGATTTTCTGCACGCCTGCTTTGTGTGGGGGATGGCCGTGCTCGGCGCATTTGCCGTGTGCCTGGTGCCGGTGTTTATGCTGCTGGGCGGACCCGCGGACCTGGATGCGGCTGACGCGGGCGGTTGGACGGCGGTCGTGGGCTGGATAGTCGGCTTGGCTGCGATCTCAATGGCGTCGTTCGCCGTGCACGAGCTGGTGCACGGTGTGTTTTTTAAGCTGCTGGCGCCTGCGGGCGCGAAGGTGACCTTTGGGGCGAATCGCGAGACAGCGATGATCTATGCCTGCGCCGAAGGCGTTGTGTATTCTCGCCGGCGGTACGTGGCGGTTTGCCTGGCACCGACGGTTGTTGTGACGACAACGCTTGCCCTGGGGTTTGCGTTTTCGGGCCATCCGCTGCTGTGCTACCTGGCGGCCGGCTTGCATTTGTCGGGCTGTGTGGGCGACTGGTATTACGTGCGGACCATCTTGCGCGACCGCCGTATCGTCGCCTGCGAGGATACGTCCTTTGGCGTGCGCTTTTTCGCAAAGTAGTCTTTTTGGGACGGGGCTATTTTAGCTGCCATGATGTCGGGGTGAGTTTTCTGGGACGGGGATGTCGATGAAGTCGTTGTTGCTGCATGCGTGCTGTGCACCATGCTCGCTTGAGCCGGTTCGCCTGCTGCGCGAGGAGGGGTTTGAGCCCACGATTTGCTGGACCAATCCCAATATTCAACCGCGCGATGAATGGCGGCGGCGTCTGGACGAGCTGCGCCGGTGGTGTGCCGATGGCGACATCGAGCTCATCGAGGCGGGGGAGGACCGCGAGCGCTGGGAGGCCGGCGTGGCCCCGCTGGGTGCCGATCGGCCCCGTCGCTGTCGCTCGTGCTATGCCCTGCGCTTGGCCGAGGCGTGCCGCGTGGCCCAGGAGCGCGGGTTTGAGTTTGTGGGCACGACGCTCGCCGTCTCGCCGTATCAGCTGTTCGATACCTGCAATGATGTTTTGGAGCGTCTGGCTGCCGCCCGCGGTCTCACCCCGGTGATTCGCGATTTTCGCCCGTATTATCCCGAGGCTACGCGCCGTTCGCGTGAGCTGGGCATGTATCGGCAGAATTACTGCGGCTGCCGTTTCTCGGCGGTCGAGGCGGCCATGGATCGCGCCCGCATCCGCGACGAGCGCAAAGCCGCCAAAAAGTAGTTCATTTGGGCTGGGACTTTGAGCTGTCTGTGCGGTACGGTCGTTTTTGGGAAAGTCGATTTAATTAAGCGTGTGATCGTGGCTCGCTTGATACCAAACGACGACTCCTATGATTCTAATCCTCCGTTTGTTAAACATCAGATCCGGACTTGCTGTTGCATATGAATGGGACGACAGCACAATCATGTCGTTTCCTTCTGCAAATCGCCTAATTACCGGTGTTTTACCGTCTGCGAGCGCCAATACAGCACAGCCGTTCCAAGGCTTTGCGGTGGTATCGACAAGTAGTAAGCTGCCGGGAGGGTAAATGCGGGACATTTCGTCGCCTTTGATTTTAACGAAAACGCTATGTGGGTGACGTTTGGCTACGTCTACAGGCGCGCAAGCATTTTGTTGGCCGTGCGTGATGCGGCGCTTTTGCGATTCGATATCGATGACGGGAAATGTACCCTCCATTTCGTGGATAGCAGGGTCTTCGTCGGTGACGATTCTTTTATTTGCGAGCTTTACAGCCAAACCGTTTTCCTCGCCAACAAGTTCATCGCGGGTGCAACCGAAGAGCGCTTGTAACTTTTCAATATAGCGCTCACGGGGGGCATACCGACTTTTTTCCCAACGACAAACGGTCTCTTTAGATACCCCCAACATCTCTGCAAGTTGCGCCTGACCAAGATGCTCCATGGTGCGGAGTTTACGAATATTTGCCCCGAAGCCCATGGCTATAGATCCTCTCGCCACAGAGGGAGGCATAGACAGTTTGTGCCACCATAGCCTTTGGTGAGCTCGTCAATGGATAGCGGGAATAATTCCATTCCTGCTTTCTCAAGCGCTTCGTTGGTCCAAACGTTTTCTTCATATACGCATAGTTTTCCTGGCGAGAGCGCAAGGATAGACGTTGCGTTGTTCCGGCGTTCTCTTTCGTAGGCGGTTTGATTCCCGCCTCCGCAGTCAATCACTTTTATTGGTTCGCAACAGGCTGCAGAGAGTATTTCCGGAATCGTGCGATCGATAGGAGTGATCGTAAGGCCCCTTCCGGATCGTTTTAGTTGAATGCTGTATGCATCAACGGCATTGCATATCTCACGATCGATGAGGAATGCGTCGTGATCAATTCTACTTATGAACGTATCGAGGTGGATACGCAGCCCGTCAGAGGGGACTCGAATCGCAATTAGCTCGGTGGTCTGGAATTTATTTGAGGTCAGGAGCTCTTTGGCAAGTGACTCGACGGCGGCGGGTTCAGTTCGGTCAGAGATTCCAACTAATATTGTCTTAGCACTGATAACAATAATGTCTCCGCCTTCTATATGGTAGCTACTCCTGTTCAAATCACATATTGGAGTTTCTCCCATGATCTTGTGGTGGGTGAATATCTGCCGGTATAAGGCGACCTCACGATCACGCTCAGGCCAATACATATGATTTAGGATGATGCCGTCTCCGACTACCACAGCAGGATCACGAGTGAAAAAAAGCGTGTTGAGGGGATTGACCAAGAGCGAGGCGGGATCAAATTGCTCGTGCACGAGCGCCCGTAGTGTTTCCGACTGGTTTGAACATAGCTCAGTGTCTCCAAAGCGAATGCCGTTAAGTACTATATTCACCAATTCCTGGGTGTTCTTAGCGTTCTCAAACAGCTGGGTTATTGCCTCGAGGAACTCTCTGCCTGTTGCCCCGCTGCAACGGAGGTAGTCATCAATAAAATATTTAAGTGATTGGGGCTCAGTTTCAAGTGAGTCTTCGAGAAGGTCCCTAATTTCAATGGTTTCTACGCCATGCTTCTCAAGCAATTGAACCATGGAATCGTGCTCATACATTGCTTTGTCGAGGTCAAAACGACCGCTCCATTTTCGCAGGGAGAAAACTTGGCTGAAGTCGGCATCAGGGTAGTTTTGTGTTTCAGCTCCCGGTCGATGGACAAGTACGGCTTTTAAATGACCGATTTCATTTGTTATGTGTATGCCTTGCATGCCTGTCTCCTGTCCTGCTGGTTTTTATATAAGGCTAAGGCAGGTTCCTTGTTGTGTTGCGGAAAAGTTAAAAGACGTATGTAATTGACAAATAACATCAATTTAAAATATCAGATTGATTAATAACGTCACTTTAGCTGCCGTTCATAGGTGAAAAGCGACACGATAGCGATGGTTGCCCGACCACCGCTGAGCAACCTCATACATTTATGGTGCCAGCTGGATCGATGGGAAAAGGAATGAAGGAGGAGATATGGCAGCGGAAAGTTCGAAAGGCATCAAGCAGTTCAAGGTCCCGCACGTATATGCGATCATCTTTGCACTTATGGTCATCTTCGCTGTTCTCACGTGGATTGTTCCCTCTGGGTCCTATCAGCGTCAGGAGGTGAACGGTCGTGAAGTCACTGTCGCAGGTACGTATGAGCAGAGTGAAAAGACATATATTGACGAGGAAACCGGGGATGAAGTAGATCTCAGACAAGGTGTCTTCGATGTTCTTCAGGCTCCAACGCGCGGTATACAAGAGGCAATTGAGGTCGTTGCATTCATCTTGATTGTGGGCGGTTCGTTTCAGGTTATTACTAAAACGGGCGCTATCACGAGCGGAATGGGTCGTGTCGTTCGCCGCTTTAAGAACAAAGACATTCTAATTATTCCTATTGCGATGGTTCTCTTTGCATTGGGCGGAACGAGCTTTGGCATGGCGGAAGAAACTCTCCCGTTCTTTGCGATCTTCATGCCAATTATGATGGCTATGGGCTTCGACTCGATGACGGCGTTCATGGTCGTGTTCGTTGGAGCGCGCACGGGTTACATCGCCTCAACGATTAATCCGTTTAATGTTCTCATTGCGCAAGGTATTCTTGGTATTCAGGGCAACCCCCAGCTGTGGCTGCGTATGATTGCCTGGGTTGTTTTGACCGCCGTTGCAATTACTTGGGTTGTCCTCTATGCACGAAGGGTAAAGAAGAATCCTGAGTCATCGATCACATTTGAGGATGATATCGCCAAGAAAGTCGAGTTCGCTGCCGATGAATCTGCCCTTGATGCGGAATTTACGGGTCGTCAAAAAGGCGTGCTTGCGGTATTTATCGCTGGAATGTGCCTTATCATCTGGGGACTTGTGACCCAGGGCTGGTATATGAACGAGATTTCTGCGGTCTTTTTGGCCATGGGCTTGTTGGCTGGTGTTATTGCGGGCTTTAGTCAGGACGTCATCGCTCAGGAATTTGTTGCGGGTATCGCTGACTTTGCTTTCTCGGCAATTGTCGTTGGACTTGCGCGTGGCATCCTTGTCATTGCCTCTGACGGCATGATCATCGATACCATCCTCAATGCGCTCGCCACTGGTCTGGGCGGCATCCCGGCGGTTCTCTTTACTACGCTTCTTTATGCGGTTGAGAACCTCCTGGCGATCCTGGTTCCCAGCTCATCTGGCCTTGCAGCACTGACCGCTCCCATTTTTGGACCTTTGACCGAACTCATGGGCCTTAATCCCGAGGCTGCCGTGTGGGCTCTCTCCATGGGTAGCGCGACGATGTCTTTGATCTGTCCTACTAGCGCCATTCTTGTAGCGGGTTTGGGCGTGTGCAAGATCAAGCTTGGCCAGTGGTGGAAGACCGTTTGGAAATTCTTCTTGGTCGTGTCGCTCATCAATATCGTATTCGTAGCAATCTCGGGACTTATTGCCCTGTAGGTTTCATGGCTGAAATGGAGTAACAGGAATGCCTAAAGGACTGAATGTACACAGCGAGATTGGTAAGCTCAAGAAAGTTGTGCTTCACCGCCCCGATCGTGACCTTGTGAACGTAAAGGCAGAAGAGTTCGAGGATGTCTGGATTCACGACTGTTTCTATCTTGATGTGGCTCAAAAGGAGCATGATGCCTTTGCGGATCTTCTGAGGAGCGAAGGTGTTGAAGTTCTCTATATGGAGAAACTCGTTGCTGAAGCGCTGGATGCATGCCCCTCGGCTCGCGCTGAGTTTACCGATACATTTATGGCTGAGAGCGGAATTGTCAATCCTATGCTTGAGCAGGCTGTTCGTGAAAAGCTCGACGCTATTTCAGATTCGTATCAGTTTGTACTTGAGGCTATGGGGGGGTATCGTTATCGTGACCTTGAGCTGCCTCGCGTCTCGACTACGCTTAGCATGATGGATAATGAGGATGCGAAGCCCGATGATTTGGTGTTGAAGCCTCTTCCGAGTTCATATTTCTCTCGCGATCCTCTTGCTTCTGTGGGCAAAGGCGTTCTGCTTCACCATATGTATTGGAAACAGCGAGATCGTGAAGTGCCCTTCTATGAAGCGATTTTCAAATACCATCCCGATTATGCAGGGACTCCGATTTGGTACGACCATAAGAATCCCTGGCATATCGAGGGCGGTGATGTGCTTAACATTAACGCTCATACCTTGGCTATTGGAATTAGCCAGCGAACTGAGGCGGCTGCGATTGAGGAGCTTGCAAAGAATTTGTTCTGGGGATCTGGGAATTCTGAGATCGATACCGTTTACGCTATTAAAATCCCCAACGGCTATGCTTACATGCATCTTGACACCGTTTGCACCATGGTGGATTTCGATAAGTTTACAGTTTATCCCGGTATTTTTGAGACCCTTCGTGTTTATCGTCTGACTCGTGGTGACTCTGAGGGAATGGTCGCTGTTCAAGAGATTGATGACACGCTTGAGCATATTCTTGAAATGGCTACTGGCGTGGAGAAGGTGCAGCTTATTGAGTGCGGTGCCGGCGATATGGTTGAGGCGTCTCGCGAGCAGTGGAACGACGGGTCGAACACTCTTGCCGTTGCTCCTGGTAAAGTCTGTGTTTACGAGCGCAATGTTGTCACAAATGATGAGCTCTACAAGAACGGTTTGGAACTTTTGGTCGTTCCCTCCGAGGAACTGTCCCGCGGTCGTGGCGGCCCGCGCTGCATGAGCATGCCCTTCTGGCGCGAAGATATTTAGTTGCAAATCCACTGTGATAGGAGATGGCGAATATGGGTGTTAATATCGCTGGTCGCAGTTTTCTGAAGCTGCTTGATTACACGACGGAAGAGATTGAGTATCTGCTTGAGCTTTCTGCTAACTTCAAAAGCATGAAGCGTGCCGGTGTTCCGCATAAATACCTTGAAGGCAAGAATATTGTTTTGCTATTTGAGAAGACTTCCACGCGTACTCGCTGCGCCTTCGAAGTTGGTGCACTTGACCTTGGCATGGGTGTAACTTATTTGGATCCGGGCTCGTCCCAGATGGGCAAAAAGGAGTCGATTGAGGACACGGCTCGCGTCCTTGGCCGCATGTATGACGGAATTGAATACCGCGGCTTTGAACAGGCGAAGGTTGAGGAGCTTGCTGCAAAAGCTGGGGTTCCCGTTTGGAATGGGCTGACTACTGAATTCCACCCGACTCAAGTGCTTGCCGATATTCTGACCATGCGTGAAGAGTTTGGAGAGATTAAGGGCAGGAAACTTACATTTTTTGGTAAGGCGGCCGGAAACGTCGCCGATTCGCTCATGGTCATTTGCGCTAAGCTCGGCATTAACTACTGTTCTTGCGGCCCAATCGGGGGAAATTCGGAGGGGGCTACATCCTATGATCCTGAACTCCTTGCAGAATGTAGTCGTATTGCGGCCGAGCATGGATCGACGATTACCATTACAGAGGATATTGAGGAAGGCGCTCGTGATGCCGATGTAATTTACACGGATGTTTGGGTTGGCATGGGTCAGCCCGCAGAGCTGTGGGAAAGCCGCATTAAGCTCATGTCGCCGTATCGTGTGACCGCTGAGGTGATGTCTATGGCAAAGCCCGAGGCAATTTTCCTCCACTGCCTTCCGAGCTTTCACGATACTAATACTACTGTTGGTGCCGAAATTGCTGAGAAGTTTGGAGTCACCGAAATGGAAGTCACGGACGAGGTTTTTGAGTCCGATAAGTCTCGTGTTTTCCAAGAAGCGGAGAATCGCATGCATACGATTAAGGCGGTGATGTACGCAACGCTTAAGTAGCGGGGCGTTGAGAAAACAGTCGCAAATCTGTTTGCCATACTATATTTCTCTCAACAAGCTGATAGGATACAGGGGAGAATGATGCGCGCGTCAGTCGATTTTTTCGACTGACGCGCTTTGTGAAAGAGGCAAAGATGCGTACCGATGATTTTGACTACAACCTTCCTGAGGAACTGATTGCCCAGGCTCCTGCCGAGCCTCGCGACTCCTGCCGCCTGCTAGTGGTTGATCGCAAGGGCTCCCAGGCGGGAACGCCGCTGGAGCACGGCGGTACCGTTGAACACCGCATCTTCCGTGACATCATCGACTATATCGAACCGGGCGACGTGCTCGTCATCAACCAGACGCGTGTGATGCCGGCCCGTCTGATCGGTCGCAAGACGGGCTCGGGTGGCGTGGTCGAGACGCTGCTGCTCAAGCGCCGTGAGGATGTGGATCCGCTCGGCCATGTGTGGGAGTGCCTGGTCAAGCCGGGCAAGCGCCTGAAGCCCGGTGCTCAGATTGAGTATCGCGCCGGTGGCGCCCATGCGCCCGAGGGGGCTCCCGTGGTGCTGACGGCCGAGGTCATCGACTTTGTCACCGATAGCCGCGGAGGCCGTCTGGTGCGCTTTGAGCCGGCCGGCTGCAATGCCGCCGGCGAGCCGCGCACGCTCGACGAGGCCATTCATGCTGCCGGTCACGTGCCGCTGCCGCCCTACATTACCGATTACGAGGGCGATCCCGAGAAGTACCAGACCGTCTACGCCATGAAGGAGGAGCACTCGGCTGCCGCTCCTACGGCGGGTCTGCACTTTACCCCCGAGCTCATGGCCGCTATCGAGGCCAAGGGCGCGAAGTTTGCCGCCGTCGAGCTCGAGGTGGGTATTGATACCTTCCGTCTGGTGGAGGAGGACGACCCCACGCAGCACGTCATGCACACCGAGCGCTACCACGTGTCACAGGAGGTTGTCGACGCCGTGCATAAGGCGAAGGCCGAGGGGCACCGCGTGATCGCCGTCGGCACCACCGCAGTACGCTCGCTCGAGAGCGCCTTTGACGCTGAGGCACCGGTGTCCGATCCGGCCGTGACGGCGCGCTATTTTGAGGGCCGCGAGGATGGGGCCGATACGCTCGGCCGCGGCGACATCGTGGCGCGCGAGAACGCTACGACGCAGCTCTACCTCATGCCCGGCTCGACCTATCACGTGGTCGACGCGCTGATCACGAACTTCCACGTGCCGCGCTCCACGCTCATGATGCTCGTAAGCGCGCTTGCCACCCGCGACCAGATCATGGATGCCTACGCCGCTGCTATCGAAGAGCGCTACCGCTTCTTCAGCTTTGGCGACGCGATGCTCATTTTGTAGGTTACGGCGTTTTACAAACGCCGTAACCGGCCGACGCTGCAAACCCCCCTAAGCGGCAATCTGACGTTCAATCGTCGGGCATGACCAGAAGGTCAATGCCCCCCTCTTTCACGTCACCTTGCTCGCTTAGGGGCGTTTTCGCTGACTTTGCCAAAGCATCGGCAGGTACTCATTGGGGACGTACTTAAATGAGTGCCTGCAGAATGAGAGTGGATAATCTCCCGTTTTTGGCCTGCTTGGGGGCTCAAAGTGGGAGATTATCCACTCTCGTCATTGGGCTAGTCGTTGGGGACGTTCTTGTTTGACCAGTCGTTTAAGAACGTCCCCAACGACTACTTGCTTGCGAACAGCCAGACTAGGATGATCACCAGGATTGCGGCGACGATGCAGACGATGGCGCCGGTGAATTTGATGCGTGAGTCGCGGGTACGCTCGCGCACCGCGTCCTCGGTGGCCTCCAGCTGGGCGACTTCTCGCTCGGTCTCGGCGTGTTCGGCTTTGTCTCGGGCCAAGGATCCTGCAAGCGACTCAGTGATCTCTGGGTGGTCGTGCACTTCGGTCGCCTGTTCGATGATCGACTGCGCATGTGCGGCATCTGCTTGGGCGTTGGCGATGGTCTGCTCCTGCTCGCGGCGTGCCTTGTCCTCCGCGGCGATCTTCTCGCGCAGTTCGCGCTGACGAGTCGCGGCGGCGGTCTTCGCCGTCTGCAGCTCGTCGCGCGCGGCATCGGCTTCGGTCGTCACGGCTTGGTGCGCGCGTTTTGCGTCGGCGATAGGGGCTTGAGCCTGCTCGACGGCCTGCTCGGCTGCGGCAAGCGAGTGCTCAAGGTCGGCGGTGATGCGCGGGACATCTTCTTCGGCTTTACGCAGGGCGTCTGCCGTGTCGGAAATCTGCATCGAGAGCTCGCTGGTGCGCACCGTATAGTTGGCGGGATTTGCCGAGGGATTGCGTTGCAGCTCGGCATACTCATGACGCAGCGTCTCGAGCTGGGCGCGCGTGGCGTCGACGGTTTGTTGTGCGGCGGCAATGCCGGCGTCTCGCTCTGCCTTCACCTTGTCGCGGATGCGCTTGGAATCCTCAAGACGTCGAACGAGGCGGTTGCCGGTCTCGCGCGAGCTCGCCTCGCGGGCCTCCACGGCATCGAGCGCGGCCTTCAGACGGAGCTCAGTCGCGTCATCCTCTGTCTTCATTTGTTCGAGCTGACCCTTGAGCTCTGTCGCTTTGGAGGCGTGGGCATCACGATCAATCTCGGCGGCCGCTGCAGTCTTTTGGGCCGTGGCAATCGCCTGGCGCTGGTCGGCGACGATCTGGTCGTAGCGGCCTGCGATATCCTGGCGCGTCTCGAGTTCCTCGGTCTGGTCGGCAATGCGCTGCTCAAGTTCGGCCAGGTGGGCACGGGCATCGGCAAGTGCCTTTTTCGCGGCGTTCATCTCGCGCATGGCCGAGGCGCCCTGGGCGATAAAGGTGCCCACGGCGTTCGCGGTGTTCGAAACGGCGGTCCCCAGATCGCGGCTCGCGGCGGGGGAGTGCGGGGCGGTCGGGCGAGCGGTGTCGGCAGCGTCCGCATCGGTAGCCTGCGGCGCGGCGATATTGCCGGTGCCGCCCTCGACCACAGAAAAGCCTGCTGCGTGCGGGTCGACCGCATCGGCGCCAATCGTGGGATGCTCGAGCTGCAGAAACGAGGGCATGGCGCTGCCCTGGTCGGCAACCGGAGTCTCGCCGGGTACGAAGGTCGAGGCTGCCTCGGCGGCCTCCTCTTCCTCGGCGTCAACGTCAGCGTCGGCCACGGCGTCTTTCATCGCTTTGACGGCATCCATCATGGAGTCCATGACGGCGTCGAGCTCTTCTTCCGAAGAAATCTCGATAGGGCCCGCAGCTTGCGGAGCAGCATCCTGTACGGGGTGGTCGTCCTGAGCGGGCGCATCGTCGTTTTGCTCGCCTGCATCTTCGGCGCCGGGGGTTTCCGCCGTAGCGCTTTCGTCTAAGATGGGGTCGTCGAGGCCAATATCATCGCAGGTCACAGCGTCAGCATCTGCAGTGACGTCTGCGGAATCATCAATATGCTGTTGAGTCTGGGGGTCCAGCTCGTCTGTCATAGGCATGTGCTCCTCATCGTTGTTTGTCACCCTATGATAAAGTCTCGCGCCGACATCCCGCGCGCTGCAGCAAAGTTTCAAAACGTGTTCGATGGCTCGCGTCGATAGCAAAAACTCGGCCACTTTATCCAGTTTGTACTTGACAATCCCTTCGCCGAAAGACGTTATGCCGTTCGCCTGCCGAGGCCTTTTCTTTTCACTTGAACCCGTTAAAGTTGCATTTCAGCTTTTGTCGCGTTTATTTGGATGCGCGCAGTCGGCGGGTGCGCCCGTCGCGATTTGAAAGGACTTTATATGGGACTTTTCACTGGTAAGACCGTGATCGTCACCGGCGGTGGCAAGGCCACGCTCAAGGACGGCTCCGCTGGCTCCATCGGCTACGGTATCGATATCGCTTTTGCCAAGGAGGGCGCAAACCTCGTCATTACCGGCCGCAACGTTGCCAAGCTCGAGGCTGCCAAGGAATCCCTCGAGGCCGAGTACGGCGTCAAGGTTCTGCCTGTTCAGGCCGATGTCTCGGCTGGTCAGGACAACGAGGCCGTCGTCCAGAACGTCATCGACAAGGCCATTGAGGAGTTCGGCCGCATCGACGCCGTCGTCAACAATGCTCAGGCCAGCGCTTCGGGCGTGACGATCGCCGATCACACCATGGACCAGTTCAACCTCGCCATTTACTCCGGTCTGTATGCCACCTACCTGTACATGCAGAAGGCCTACCCGCACCTGAAGGAGACCAAGGGCTCCGTGGTCAACTTTGCTTCGGGCGCCGGCCTGTTTGGCAACTATGGCCAGTGCAGCTACGCCGCTGCCAAGGAGGGCATCCGCGGTCTGACCCGCGTCGCTGCCAACGAGTGGGGCAAGGACGGCATCAACGTCAATATCGTTTGCCCGCTTGCTTGGACCGCCGCGCTCGAGAACTTCCAGGATGCCTATCCCGAGGCGTTCAAGGCCAACGTCCACATGCCGCCGGCAGGCCACTACGGCGACGTCGAGAAGGAAATCGGCCGCGTTGTCGTTCAGCTCTGCGGTCCCGACTTTAAGTATATGAACGGCGAGACCGTCACCCTCGAGGGTGGCATGGGCCAGCGTCCTTAGGGGTTCCGCCGTTCTACCGAACGGCGGACCGGCCGACGCTGCGCGGGCCGCATTTGGACAATCTGCCGTTCAATTTCAAGGGCGCGACCAGAAGGTCAGCGCCCTTTCATTTCACGGCACCTTGTCTCAAAT
>JAGZFB010000040.1:0-1509 GCA_018368055.1 Collinsella sp.
CCTCCGTCGCCAGGAGGAAGAGCTCGACCTTCTCCCTGCTGTACATGCGAACCTCCAGTCCGGACCGCCCCGCGGTCCAACTTTCTGTCCGCACCCCCTATTCGAGCTTTTCAGGAACTATTTCACCGCAACTTTCTGTAAGGGTGGTTTTTTGTGCCGCCGAGGGGCACTAATCAACCGTTTGCCGATCTGTTTGGCCCTGACTCATGACTCTGACCTGCCCCGTCAAGCTTTTGGTCAGTTTATGGCAAGGTCTGGCGAACCAAATATGGGATAGCGTAGTGTCATTCACTCCCCCTCGAGACCATGGGGTCGAAAATGAGTCATGATAAACGCTGTTCCAAACCGCAAATAGAGCTGTTCTTCCGGTTATTCGAGGCCCATCATGGCGGGCATCTGTTTGTAGCTACCAAAAAATGGGATGAACGCTGCGCCTACGCGCTCATGCAAAAAGAGATGATTATTCGACTCTACAACCATGTCTACGCTGATCCCGCGTATTGGAATGACCTCGGCGTCGAAGATCGCATCTTTCAATTGGCATCCGCTATTGCGGTCGTTGAACCGGATGCCGTGTTTTGTGGAGCAACGGCGGCACTGCTCTATGGCATCGGTTCTGCATATTCGCTTCTCGGCAAGGTACAAGTGCTGCTGCCGCGTTCCACCAGACGCGATATGTACGAATTCGTTGAATACCGACGCTGGCGGTCGGGCGACGTATGGCAGCTCGGCCCGTTTACGTTAACGGATCCATATCGCACGGTGGTCGACATCGCCCGAACGACCGCTTTTCGCTATGCGCTGGGTTATGTCGACGGGTTGGCTCGTGAGTACGGTGTCGAGCGTGAAGAGCTGCGAGCATATGCGCAGGCAAATTGCCGAGGGCTGCATGGCATCGCACGTGCTTTTGACGTTTTTGAGCATATGGACGGCAGATCAGACAATGGCGGCGAGTCCGAGGCGAGAGCAGCGATGATTCTCGCTGGGGTTGCTGCGCCTGAGCTTCAAGTTGAGATACCGCGACCGGGAAACGCTGGCTATTATCTAGCAGATTATGGCTGGCAGTTGCCAGACGGCTTATGGACGCTGGCAGAGCTGCATGGGCTGGGTAAGTTTGAAGACGAAGCTCAAAATGATCCAGAGCAAGCGGCGGCAAAAACCTATCGAGCTGCCCTCATGCGCGATGCGAACCTGCGTGCCATGGGCCACAATGTCATTCATTTCGAGCTCTCAGACACCTACGATGTCAAGGCATTCGGCTCCATGATGCGCGGCTACGGTATACCAACCACAAAACCCTACGCAGACTCCTGACCGGCTGTCCTCATCTTCTCGACAACAGAACCCATCATCGACCCAGCCCGCTCGGCCTCAATAAGTTGCGGTGAAATAGTTCCTGGATAACAGCTTTGGGGGTGCGGACAGAAAGTTGGACCGCGGGGCGGTCCGGACTGGAGGTTCGCATGTACAGCAGGGAGAAGGTCGAGCTCTTCCTCCTGGCGACGGAGG
>JAGZFB010000001.1:0-195163 GCA_018368055.1 Collinsella sp.
GACCAGGATGTCCTTGATGCCCGCCAGCATGAGCGTGGACAGCGGGTAGTAGATCATGGGCTTGTCGTAGACCGGCAGCAGCTGCTTGGAGGTCACGAGAGTGAGCGGGTACAGTCGCGTGCCGGACCCGCCCGCGAGGATGATGCCTTTCATTTAATCTGTCCTCTACAATCGAAATGCGCTTTAGATCGAGTGATAAATAAGACTTGGGTATCCTATTTTGCTAAACCCCCTCATTCTTAACGAAATAGGCAAGGTAATGACTGCGGAATATGGCTACCTGAATTGCCCCTTCCATTTTTCAATGCTCGACCAAGGGAGATTGATTCCGGTTATTTCAGGTTGGTTAATCCAATCAGCCATTTTGAGTAAAAAGTCATCTTCTCGTTCGAAAACAGGAAGTCCGGTATCTTCACCGATGATCGCGTGCCAAATGTTGGTAATGGACTCACTTTGCTTCAACGCTATGAAAAGCGCCAGTATCGAAAATCAATTTATAATCCCACAATGATGTGAATTCGTTCGGGCAAATAACGACCGCAAAGTGATACAAGCGAATAAGATCCGGCAAGAGTTAGCGCCCAAACAGCAAATGTCGAAACACCAAGTGGAATGACGAATAATCCAAGCAGTTTCCAAACGGCCTTGAGAACAAGTATATGGCAGAGGTAGATTCCAAAAGAGGCGTTCCCAAGGTCAACAAGCAAAGTAGAAGATAATCGCGACTTGAATGATCCCGGAACCGCCATAAGAAGCGCGATCACAGCTAAAGAGGTCGCGGCAGAACCGAGCTTAAGCTGAGTTGTGGCCATATTGAAATCGCCAGTCAAATACCACCAGAAGCCTGCGACCTCCTGAATTATTAAAAATATAAAGAGCACTGCAACAAGCTGAGTGGTTCGTCCTTCAATGAGCGCAGCCCAACGCCTCCAGTCGAGACCGAAAACATAAAAGATGAGCCACATGGGGCAGAAAACCTGTATTAGAGGCAATGCGATACCGGCAACGGCAGCGAGCTCCCTTAGAAGCAAGCAAGCCGGTGTCACACAATAGACAAAGAACCTATACCGTGAAAGGAGCCTGAACAGTACCGGAGTAAGCAGCACAAGCTGTGAATAGACCAATAGATAGTACATCTGAGCCGATACGGAGCCCACGGCGAACGCCAGAAACCCAGACGCCCATGAAGGGCGGGAAACGCCGCAAGATAGATAACGCTCCAGAACGCATAAGGTCCGGCAACCTTGCTAATGCGGCGTCGAAGACCCCCCCGCATTAAATTTGCGCTCGTCGGTAAGAACACCGGATAAAAACAAGAACAACGCAACAGAAAAGTTGAGGAATGGGCGAATGGCGACCGACGCGGCACATTGAGGAAGACAGTGGATAAGCACCACTGCGGAAATCGCAAGCCCACGAAGAGCTTGAAGGTAGCGATCCTTGGCCATCTAGGCTCTCCTTCCAACGAGTCTCTTTAGTCGTCGTTTAATACCACCAAGCTTGCCGCGGACACGCTGCCAGAGAGTGGGACGGAAATCCCACTTGTCCATGAGATCTGGGATGGAAAGCCCGGCAGACACGTCGTTCAAGAACTCGTCGCGCTTTGGATAAGGCGTGACAGAATGGACGAGGCTAGGGTTGCCCGCGATTACCCCATCAAGCGTCGCCGGACCGTTTGCAGTAAGCCCAGAAATAGCCTCGAATGCCCGCACGCCCTTCTCGGTATTGCATAGGACGGCAGATACGCCCTTGGAGTTGTCGACCTCGGGATGGGTATTCTGGAACCCCCAGAAATCACCGAGCGTGATATCGGCGCCGCTGGAGCGCTTTGCTGGACATGCCAGACAGGACGAACGAAGGCTCGCATTGGCCAGAAACGCTTTCATGTACCAGTCTTTGCCGAATATCTGGGACTCGGTGTCCCCGGTGTTGTCTTTCTCCGCTATGTGCTTGTACATAGCGGAGTAAGACAACCATCCGGTTGTCTTACTCCGCATATTGACGTCGCAGACGTCCGACCCGAAGGCCTCACCACGGTAGTCGACCCAGCGCGACCAGAGCTCTGGAGACGGAACACCGTGGCAGATGACGTCGACGCCGAGGAAGAGGTCAGAGTCGGCGAGTTTCCCCAGGTATGAGCGCATGCCAGCCACCTGGCATGCAGTACCGGCAAAGAGCGCCGGCCTGCCTTCACGCAGGGCAGCGCGGACGCCCTCGAAGACGCCGCGGCCAACCGCGCTCTGAACGTATTTCGAGCGCATAACGGCGCCGAGCGCCGGCCTGTCCTCCACGAGCACGTGACGAAGCTCGCGGCAACCGTCCGTCCACGCGGCGCCCGCCACAACACCGCCGCGCGAGAGAGCGTCACCGGCGAGTAGACCGAACACGCCGCCCGACGACGATCTATCGAGCAAGCCGACGTCATGAGCCTTCGCCCAGAGGGCGAACTCGCACCCGTCCTCCCCAGGGGCGTTGAGCGCCGGGCATACGGCGTCGCACGCCCCGCAGCCTACGCACCCGGAGGCGTCGACGGTGGGGTGTAGGAAGCCACAATCATCGGGTTCCATGGAGATGCATGACTTGGGGCAGCGGGCAGCGCACGCGCCGCAGCCGCAGCAACGGTCGCCAAGCGAGACGACCCTCGGGGATTTCTCGGAATCATTCATGATGGACCCTATCTAAGGAACGGGAGACGAGAGACGACCGCGATACGTTCGTCCTTCGTTAGGACGGCGAGCCAAAGGGCTATGGCGAAAAGCGCGCTGTAAACGGCGCCCCACTCGAGGAACGCGGGCCATCCGTTGACGGGCAGGACCGCCGTGCCAGCGAGGCAGGCGACGGTGACGGCAGCCCAGGCGAGCAGCACCGGCAGGTTCCGCTTCCAGAAAAAGAGCATGTCGAGACCGACCCGCTTCTGGTAGTACCAGTTCATCCACAGTCCGTTGCCGAGCACGATGCTGACGACATAGGCGATCGCGGGGGCCCACGGCCCCAGCGCCGGGGCGGCCGCGGCGGTGAAGGCAACGTTCCCGACCGCCATCGCAAGGTAGACGAGACTCCTGGCGTGGTGCATGTTCTTGGCCCTCTGGATCTCGATGCCGACGTTCTGACAGAGGGGCACCATGACGGGTAGCGTCATGGCGAGCACGAGCCAGTAGGCCTCGGCGAAGCCCGGGCCCGCCCACCTCGTCACGAAAAACTTCCCGAGAATAGCGAAACCTCCGTACACCCAGCAAAACAGTACCATCTGGTAGCGGCCCACGCGCGTCATAAGGCGAGTGAGCTCGGCGTTGTCGTCCGAGGTGGCGACGATGCGGTTGACCTTCGGAATGAAGACGTTCGACATCGTGGTGGAGAGCGAGTAGAAGACCTGGCGGATGTTCACGGCCACCGCGAACAGAGATACCGCAGTCGCGCCCGAGATGGCCCCCAGCATGATGTTGGGCACGCTCTGATTGACCATCTCGCAGACCTGGTTACCGAAGATCCAGGCACTGAAGGCGGCGATGCCGCGCATGACGCCCCAGTCGGCACCCCTGAGCTCGAAGCGCATGCCCAGCACGACGATGGCGTAGCGCGCGTTGAGGGCGAGCAGGACGAGGTTCACCGCGAGCTGTGCTAGGGCAACGCCCACGGGCCCCATACCGGCGGCCAGCAGGGCCCAGGCGCACAGCGGCGTCGCAAGCGTGGTGACGAGCTGCCTGGTCTGCTGGTAGACGAAGCGCTCGTGCGCCGTGATGTAGGAATTGAACACGACGGTGAACAACGTCGAGGCGACGTTGAGCGTCATGATGGCGAGCAGCTCCCGGGCGAGCGAGACCTGCGCCTCGGTGAACCCGGCCGAGAACACCGCGCCGGCGTTTGCGGAGAAGCCCATGCCGAGGGCGACCGCCGCGGCTGTGACGGCGACGTAAAGCGTGAGGTACATGCCGTTCAGGTGCCGGATGTCGCGCTCGCCGCCGTGCGCCACCGTCTGCGTGTAGAAGCGCACGTAGGCCTCGGAGAAGCCGAAGGACAGGAGCGTCAGCGAGAAGACAAAGGAGTTCGAGCTCTGGAAGACGCCGTAGTCCGCCTGCCCCACGTAGGACAGTAGCATCGGCGTGTAGACGAGGTTGACGAGGTTCTTTGCGAGGATGTTGGCGTAGCCGAGGAGGGCGCCCGCCTTACGCTGGCTAGCCACGGGCGGCCTCCGAGGGAATGCTCAATCCACATCTATCGAGGAATTCAACAACGATCTTCCTCTGAGCTGCCAACCTGTCATACGCCTTTGAATAGTCACTCTCGAGCAGTTCCGAATTACATACGGAAAGAATTGACCGCTCAACGAAAGAAACACCCAGCTCGCTGGCTAGCGTGTCGAATCGGCTGCTCATGTCTGGACCAGTGGACTCACGAGGGCAATAAATCAGCGGCTTCCCGAACAAGATCGAGAAAATTGATCCGTGATATGAATCTGTCGCTACAAGCTTTGCGTGACGGACGGCATAGAGGAACTCTGAAGGCCCGAGGGCGTAGTAGCGCGCATCCCCTAGTAAATCGACCCTCTTGCAGCTAAGTGAATCACAGATTTCGGCAACCCTCTCTTCGTAAGCTGCACTCCCGAGGAAGTACGTCAATACATAATCATTTGGAAGCCCGCAGTGCGGCTCTTTTTCATACCTTTCCCACCAGGAGCCGTCAAACATCAGTGTTGGGTCAATCAACACCTCGGCCTTTAAGCCGTACAGACTGTTTATAAGCTCGGCGCTCTTCTGCTCACGAACGGACAGCCTATCAAACCCGTCGAAATAGCCGTGGAACAGCTCACGCTTCTCCTCGGGAATCGTCGGAGCTGCCAAGCTTGGCGAAAAAGCAATGCGCTTTTCTCTTGGCGAAAACGTGAGAAACATAGTGGAGTTAGCGTCAGGGGAATACGGAGACCAAACTTGGTCGCTCCCAGCAACGAAAAAGTCATAGGATTTAATGTCACGTGGAGGGTTGGAATCAGATATAACCTCCCGGCTAAAGGAAATGTTACGGGAATTGAAATCCTCAAACGAACGATGCCTCTGGATGTGGGCAACGGCAAGCCCCTTTGGAATGAGCGAAGCCAAAGACTTGAGCTTGTATTTGGCAGATCTCGAGTCCTTCTGTCTGAACGTAAGGACATCTGCACCCGAGAGTTTGAGAGTTTCTTGGACAGCAAGGTTCTGGAGCCTCTGCCCATAGTTGTCCCCATGCGTAAATGTGGAAATGCCTATTTTCATGTTCAAACCTGTTCTTCGTCTCTATCAATAATCAAATAGTCTGCAGCCGAGGAATTCCACGACCAAGCCAGCGCTCCACAGAGCAGCAGTAGGCACAAGCAGCAGTTCACCCTTGTAAAGCACTGCGTATACAGAAAGGTAATAAGAATTGTTAGCAAAAGGAGCAAACGAACAATCCGGCCATTAGATCCTTTTTCCTGCTCCATAAACTCACTAACCACGGAGTGGAAAAACGCTACATACGCTGCCGTCTCCCAAACCCCCATGAGAATCAAGAAAGACCCCATATCCGCTTGACCAAAGTGGTTAAACGACATGAACCCGGACGCGTAGAAGCTTGAGGCTCCAAGACCCTCTCCGAGACTCCATGTAGCCGGTCTCAAGAGAGCGAAGCCGATGATAGCAATCCTCTCGTTACTGCCGTCGGCAGCAGTACCGACGGAAGCTGAACTGCCAACCATATCGAACAGACCAAACACTTGCGTATCCACGAGGATCTGGAACGCAGGCACCAAGGCGTATGCAATTGTCAGGATAAAATACAAGGCGACAAGCCAAAAGAAGGGACCCGAAACATCCGCTTCTCCTCTCATGACTGAAATAAGCCAGAACATCACTAAAACGAGAGGAAGGATTATGAAGAGCGCCTTATTATCGTTGAGTGTCGCAAGATAGAAGGACAGGACGATAAGGCAGACGTTGTAAGCGATGGCAAGGGATGGCCAGAGAGGACCCCGAAGCCTCCTAATCCAGACGAAGTTGTAGAGCACGACGAATGAAGTGTAAAGGGCCACCGCATGGACGGACGCATAAGAGAACAGGCCGGAGATATTGTCCTCGAAGTAACTGATGTCGTTCGTTGTCGCAGCGATCATCCCATGGGTAGAGTACTGGATAAACATGATCGCCATATTGAGAAGCAATATGGCGTTGAAGACCGGAAAACCTGCATCAAAGAGTCCAAGAAGAAAATCCCTCTTGTTAGTGACCAAAAGAAAGAAGTAAAGCGTATAGACAAACGGGTAGAGGAGCAGCAAAATATTCGCCCTAAACGTTTCCATATTGCCACCCAAGAGGGCACCAGACAGCCACCCTGCAACGGTAATCAGCCCAAGTAGTAGCGCTCTACCGCTATATTTCCATCCGGAGAAGAGCGCCCTCACGCAAATCATGCCGGTAATTACCCAGTTGAGGTATCGCCCCAGACCATAGTACTCAAGGAAGAAAACCTGCGCCAAGATACCTATAACGATCGTCGCATCCGCCAGGTCACCCATGCAAACGGTTAGAACGCCTTGCTTATTAGGGAGATACCAACGACCTCTTCGACCAGCCCGCTTCTCCGCTTTATTTATAACGAGCCTCGCATGCCTATGATCTTGCATTGAGTACCTCCAGCAGCACACGTTCAATCAGCCTCGTGTGCATGTGAACTCCCGTGTTGAGACCTACCGAGGAGCATGGAAGCAGGTCTACGATCTCATCTGAATCGACAAGATCGAGCGGACCAGGCTTTCCGCTCCTGAAACGATTGACCTCCCTGATAAGCTGGCTCTTATCCCTAAACAGCCCGATTAGCTCCTCCTCGTTATTCAGCACCAAACCGGACCCATGCTCAACGACAAAGTCGGCGACATTGCCTGCACATGCACTCGAAATCGTATAAGCGTTTGCGGAGTAAGATTCCATACAGGTGTAGCTATAGGTCTCTGGACAAGATGGCCACATGACAACGATGGCAATCTCGCACTCCCTGAGAGAGTCGGTCATGGCATTTGGGTGCTTCTCATCAAATTCGACAAACCGCTTGTTCATCCCTGGATACATATCGTTCGAGCTGTTGAAAACGAAGAACTCGTACTCTTGTTCATCGACCGCAGATACGAGGCGAAGCCAGGTCTCCCAGCCCTTTGTCTTCCTCGGCATCCCCAGAAAGGCAACCCTGATGCGCTCCCCTGCGTTCAGAGGACGTCTGTTGCCCAGATACTCTCCAAGCAGCTTTTGGTGCGGTATTACATCAACAAGGCCCTCGTATTGGGGCCTGAATGAGAGAAACCGATTCTTCGTATAGGTCGAAGGTGCAACAAAACGGAGATTTTTGATGGAGTCAAACAGCCCTTGGATCTTCGACTCCACACGAAGGCTGTTACTGAAGTGGGGGCATTTCTCGCAGGGAGCGTCGCCGAGCCTTGAGCTGTCACAAAAGCCGCTCCTATTTTGGAGGTTATAGCTTGTACAACACAGGTAATAGTCGTGGAGAAAGGCCCTGACCGGTGTTTTGCCTGTAACTTTTAGCAGTTCGGAGACTTTCTCAAGGCTCACGTACAGAAGGTGGTGGATATGAAGCTCAAGAAGGCTGAAGCCGCTTTTTTGCCAGCTGCAAAGGGCCTCGCACACCTGGGCAATACTGAAAACACCAGCCTCCACCCCGTCGACCGTAACCCCGAATTCGCAAAATAGCATCTGGTCGTCCCTGAACAGGGTCTTCTTAACCGAGTGGAGATAGACGTAACTTATGCCGTGCGACGCCATGGCCTGCTGACTCGCCATAATAGCCTTTGGGGTGCCGGTCTTGTCCTTGAGATAGTCGCAAAAGGCAAGCGCTAGGACGTACCCACTATTGTGCGGTTTGGGGATGCTTTTACTCATATCATCGCTTCCCAAACAAGAGGAGAGATCTATTGAAAAGGCCCTCTTGTAGACTGCCGAAATTCAGCCTCGAAGAGAAAGAAACCCTGCACCTAGCCATGAAAGAAGCGTCCATTTTCGATACCAACTCTCCAAGAGCACGCTCTGGAGGAAGAATGCAGTCGGAATAAGTTGAAAGAAGTCCAGTAACTTGCTTTGCAAGAGTAATCTCTCGCGGATGACAAAAACTATTGATTTTCTCAATCACTTTAGATGGTAAATCAGTACTCACACCGACCACATTACGACCATGCTGGCGATATCCCATATGAGGAGAAGCATCGAAAACAATCCGATAACCCAGCAGCACGCATAGATTAGCTATCAGCTTATCATGCATGATGACGGGATGGGGCAGCTCATGCAAGCAAACAACTTCCCAAATACGCCTATCAAATACTTGCGTACATCCCATAGGTGACCCAATGCAAAGCTGGTTGAGAGGGTCGTTATCTCGATAAGATATGCACCTTTGTTGCCCATAGGTTAACCGGCCCATCTCATTACCAGCTGAATCTACAAGTCTTGAATTGCAATGATAAAGAGCCAAATTCTCCTGCTTCTTAAGCTGTTTAATCGCAGTTATCAGTTTATCGCTATCCCAAATATCATCTTGGTCGGAAAACGCATAGTAATCAGCTTCGGGAGCATTCCGCAACAACGTCAAAAACCCTAAAGCAGGTCCTAGGTTTTCTCCTGTTAACAAAGTCAGACTGCCCTCATCTGCATAGCGCTGCAGAAGATCACGAGTACCATCAGATGACCCGTCATCACGGACAAAAAGACGTACGTCAACTTCAGCCTGCGAGAGAATGCTGTCAATTTGTTCTGAAATAAATGGGATGCCGTTGTATGACGCCATTAATACGACGCACTTTGGCACCTTGGAATTACTCAACATATGGATTACCTTATCATTAATGCCTAAAGCAAACGCTCTCGATGTGTTAACCCCTGAGCAAACCCAGTGCAAGCAGTATATCCTTGACCAAGTACTTGGCGCAGTCTTTTGGCCTCGCCCTGAGAACGAGTCGGTTAACCCGTACCCCGTTACGAAAGCCGTCCATAAAGGTATTTCTTTCTATAGGCTTCGTCGAAGGACGTTGAAGCTGTTCATTGTTGGCCACAGCTAGACCAGGATCAACCGGCAAAAGCTCAAGGTCCGTCATTTCTAACAGTTCTCGACCCTTGTCTGTCTGCACAAGTGCGAGGGATATCCCGTTCGCGACCTCATCAGAAAGCTCGCTACCCCATGAATCGCCAAGCGTAATATCGGAGACACGATCACCCTTGGCGTAGCGGCAGGAGTAGCAGCCTTCCGTATACGGTAAACCCGAGAGGAAAGCAATCGAGTAGCGATCGCGGACACCCGTCCTACCCACAGTTTCAGCTCCGCGATAGCGGAGCTGAAACTGGACTTTCTTTCGAAAGTCCAGTATCAGCTCATTAGACAGGTTGTTACCTGTCTCTTCCAAGAATCGGCTCAGGACCTTGGGGGACGGTGAACCATGACAGATAAGGTCGATGGTGTAAAGGGAATCGGCTAAACGGCTTCCAACGAAGTTACGCATCGCAGCAACCTGACAAGGAAGACCGATAAAGAGAACCCTTTGACCACCTTGCAGGGCCTCCCTAACCTCGCGGTACGCACCAAGCGGATTGCTTTTGACGTATTTGGAGCCTTGGGCCCTCCTCAAGTAATCCGCATCAGAAGTGAGGTGGAACCGGAACTCACCGCCCTCCTGTGCACATGAACACACTAATCCATTTGACGCCACAAACGCCTCCGAGATGGCCGTAGCCAGACCCCCGGACGAAGATGACATTCTGAGCGATGTATCTTTCGCCCACCCCTGTAGCCACTCGAGAGGACGCAACGAAGATGGGGATACCATCTGGGGACACGTTTTCTCGCACAGTCCACATCCCACGCACCTTGTAGGATCAATACGGGCGTTATACGCCTCAATCGTATCCTCAATGGCAATCGCTCCATGTCGGCATGAATCGACGCAGGCCATACAGCCAGCGCACATATCCTTCTTGCATACCGTCCTAGTGCCAACGTTTGACAATGCCCTACTCCTCAATCATGCTCTTGAGCTGCGCTAGGGACTTCTCCCTCTCCGCACCCATCACGTCGTTGACCCGACCAAAGTCAATCTGCTTGGATGCTAACTCGACATCATCTAGATTCTGAAGCACTCTGTCCGTGAGGTCCGTGAGTCGCAGAATACTCACGTTCCTGCTCGAGGTTCCGTTCTTGGGCAGCACTTCTACCAGCGGCGTATTGAGATTTATGGCAAAAGCCGTACCGTGGAACGAGTCCGTGACTAGGCATGCTGCGTTGTCGACATACGAGAGAAACTCAGCAAGCGTCGGCAGCCACTTGAACTTGCCCTCGCGTGAGGCCTGGTGCAGGCTTGCGGAGATCCGTATCAGGGGCAAGCCAAGCTTTTTGGCAACCTTCACGGCGTACTGCCCCACCGTCGGGTCGCTGTGAATCTGGTAGACGAGGATGTATTCGCCCTTCGGGGCAGGTGCCGCCATCCTTCTCCACGCCTCGCCATCAAGCAGCAGCGTGGGATCGACAACCTGTCCGGCCTCTATGCCCCACGAGGCAAGCTGCTCGCGCGCGGCATCCTCGCGTACGAACACGGCCTCATATGCTCGAAGGTCCTCGAGAAACCTGGGGCGCACGCTATCCGGGATATTCTTCTTACCAAAGCTTGCCGCATATGAGATGCGCCTTGCGCCCTCGGGAGCAAACTCAAGCGCGTATGACAGGTCGTATGCGCCCGAGCTGATGGGACCCCACACCTGATCGCTTCCAGTCATATAGACATCGGCCTTGGGCGGATTAGCCTTCAGCTCCTCCAGGGATGCATAGTGAGGGCTCATCTTAAGCAGCTGGGAACGCTCACGCGCAAACCGCTTGCCCGCCACCCTTGTCTCAGGCTCCATCAGAAGTCTGTAGACAGACTTCTTCAACGGGTTCCCGTTCCAGGACGGCTTTGTCGAAAGAAGCGTCCTCACCTGCTGGGATACGTCCTCACAAGCAGGTACATAGTCCATAATCTCGAACTCATGCCCCAAGCTCTCTACCGCTCGTTGTGTCGCATATGCCTGGAGCAGGGAGCCATAATTAGAGATTGCGTGCCTGGTTATGCAGGATACTTTCACGTGTTTCCTCCGATTGATATCGAGCAACCGCTATTTCTGAATTTTTGCATTCGATTTTTCCACCCTGCTGCACTACAGCGCCTCCTCAGTCTCGTACACGTGCGCGTCGGCTCGGCTTGCGTCGGAAAGGCCGTCGTTGATCGCGGCGTGCATGTCGCAGGTGGAAAGAGCGTCCAGCTCCTCCTTCGTCACCTTGCCCGACTCGTAGTCGCGCACGATGGGGAGCTCGTGCATGTCGAACTTCTTGCCGGGCTTGAGCTTGTGCGCCAGCACCCACGACGCGGGTTTCCAGATGTACTTGTGCATGGCAGGAGACACGGAGCCGATCATCCAGCAGTTGCGGTCGCAGTGGCGCACGCAGCCGCGCACTTTCTCGGCCTGGGCGCTCTCCCACAGCTCATCCCAAGACTCGTCGTTAAGGTTGCCCATAACGAGCTTCTCCTTGGTGCCGTTGCAGGGCATGACGTCGCCGTAGGGGTCGATGAAGAACGTGTCGAACGCCATATCGCACGGGAGCAGGCGCTTCTGCCCATAGATGTAGTTGATGAGGCCCATGTTGAAGTACGCGCGGAACCACTTCTTGGGCTCGTTGGACTTGAGGAGCTCGTTTACCAGGTCCTCGAAGTTCTGGGCCACCATGGGACGGTCCTTGATGATGTTCTTCGCCTCGACAAAGTAGAAGCTGTTGTGCAGGCTGGCGGTGGCGAACTCCATGCCGAGCTCGTCGGAAAGCTTGTACAGCGGCACCAAGTCCGCAGCGTTGCGATCCTGCACCGTCATGCCAAAGCCCACGTCCGGGTGCTTCATTTCCACGAGCTTCTTGAGCGTCTCGTAGCCGCGGTTGAAGCCGTTCTGGAGACCGCGGATCTCATCGTTGGTCTGCTGCAGACCCTCGATGGAGATGCGGATTCCCACCTGGGGGAATTCCTCGGCAAGGGCGATGATGCGGTCGGTGAAGAAGCCGTTGGTGGAGATGACGATGCGGTCGGACTTCTTGTACAGCTCGCGCACGATATCCGCAAGGTCGGTCCTGATGAAGGGCTCGCCACCGGTGATGTTGGTGAAGTACATGCGCGGGAGCTTCTTGATCACGTCGAGGGAGAGCTCCTCCTCCGGACGGCTGGGAGCCTTGTAGCGGTTGCACATGGTGCAGCGCGCGTTGCAGCGGTACGTTACGATTACGGTTCCGTTGAGTTTCTTCTCGGCCATGGGTTAGGCCACCACCTTCCGGTCAATTAGTTCTTGATACAGGGAGACGAGATTCCGGATGTATTTCTCTTGATTACAGTTCTCTGCCACGAATGAACGGCAATGCGCGCTCATCGCGGCGTAAGCCGCAGGATAGGCGGCCACCGCCGCACCCCTACGGATTGCATCTGCGAGTCCTGCCTCATCGTGGGCTTCAGCCAGGAAGCCCGTTTCACCCTCACGTACCAGCTCGGGTATTCCGCCCATGTTCGTACCGATAACGGGCTTGCCCGCGGCGAGTGCCTCGAGAACCGCATATGGCGCGTTCTCGAGCCACTCTGACGGCGCAGCCGCCAGAGTGGCTCGATTCACAAGTCCGCGCAGGGCGTCACCGGTTTTATATCCAACCAGCTCAATCCTCGAGCTTATTTCGTTTGGCATTGCGGAAACTTTGACCTTCACAGCATCACATTCAGGGCCATCGCCTGCAATAACAAGACGCCAATCAGGGATCACCGGTGCCGCCTTCTCAAAAGCATGCACGAGCGTTAACACGCCTTTCTCGCGAGAAAGGCGTCCCAGATACAGCATGTAGGGATCTTCATTATTTTGGTTGGCAACTTCCCGTGACATCGAATCGGGATTCAGGAAATTCCGCATGAGGACAAGCTGACGCTCGGGAAGCCCCGCTTCAATAAACTTGTTCCGCATGAACTCACTCGGGCAGATGATGCGATCGAGACGTGAATAGGTTTTGTGCCGTTTAAGCCACTCCGCCTCAGCCACCGCTAACGCGCTTTTTGCGATCGAACCCTTTACGCACTTCTTCTTAAGGCAATTGCCAAAATGACCCCCGAGACACGAATCGCAAACGTTGCCCTCGGAATCAAGCATAAGATAGCTCGGGCAAGCAAGAATCAAGTCGTGCGAGGTATACACAACCGGCGTTGGATGCTGCTTTAGCCAAGGAGCGTCCAAGATGGAAAACGTAATCTGCCTATGAGTGAGATTGAGATGGATTACATCGGGCTGGAATTCACGGCACAGCGCATCGAACTTCTCGCGCGCCTCTTTGGAATACACAAGTGCCTGCGCGGCCTTCGCCTTATCGACAATAGAGCTCGGTCCGTTATAGTCGCGATTCGTTACAAAGTAACGCGACCACTCAGTCGGCTCATTACGCTCATCCTCCATGCTGAAGAAGGCAACTTCATGCCCAAGAGCGCGAAGACCATCGGCAAGAGCAAAGTAGTACGTCTCGCTTCCACCCTTGCGCCAATGAAACTTATTTACAAGAAGGATCTTCATTACGCAACACCCTCATACAAAGCAAGCGTCCTTTGGACGACGCTGTTCCAGTCATAGCCATTAATCGCGCGGTCACGTGCCATGGCGCCCAGCCTCTCCGCTTGGGCAGAATCCGCTATCAGGCCTTCAAGCACGTCGCGCAGCGCCCCCGCGTCTCCGTGTGGGAACGTGAGCCCGCAACCCTGCAGAACATCCGCGCACTCGGGAATATCCGAGGTAACGCATGCCGCACCGTGAGACATGGCCTCCAGCAAGCTCATGGGCAGGCCCTCAACGTCGGAGGGGAGCGCGTAGCAATACGCGTTGGAGTACAGCTCGGAGAGCAGGTTGCCCTCAACGTGGCCGGTAAAGAGCGCGCGGGGGTCGGACGCGGCAGCCTCTTTGAGCGCCACGGCGTAGTCGTCCGTATCGGAGGAGTCGCCCGCGATAACCAGGCGCTTATCCGTCTTTACCTGCTTGTACGCCTCCACCAACAGTTCCGGTCGCTTCTCGGGCACAATGCGACCGAGGTAGAGGACATAGGAGCCCTGGGTGAGCCCCAAGCGCTCGGAGATCTCCTTCGCGGGAAGATCCGCCTCGGGAGTGATGCCGTTGGGAATGAGCGTAGCCTCGCGGCCGTAAGCCTCCTTGAAGTACTCCTGATTGCCCCGGGAAAGCACGATGAGCGCATCCGCGCACTTGGCCGCCGTCGCCTCGCCGAACTTGATGTACTTGGAAGCCAAGCCGCCCCATTTTGCACGCTGCCAGTCCAGGCCGTGGATCGTTGCCACGGTCCTGATGTCCGCGGAACGCGCAAAACGAAGGGGGACACACGGCCCCTCTGCGTGATAGTGAATTACGTCTGCCCCGTCTTTGATGGCGGCCCTTGTTGCGGCAAAGCTGCTCGTGAGCGCAGAGAGCCCCTTGATGTCCAGAGCCTTTACGGGAACGATGCGGTAGCCATCCTTCTCGTAGGGCTCGGAAGGAGCTCCTTCGCCCATACGGTCGTAGCAGGTTACTTGGTGACCAAGGTCTGCCATACGGCGAGCAAGCTCGCCTACCACCACTTCTACGCCGCCCTCGCGCGAACCCGTTCTCTTTTGGCCTATCATGGCGATGCGCATGCTACACGGCACCTTCCCCAGAGAACATCGTCTTCAGCGTGCCGAATATCAACCGCAGGTCCTGGCGCAGGCTGCGATTCTCTATATAGTGAAGATCCAGCTCAACCATTTCGTTGAAGCCCAGGTGGCTGCGGCCCATTACCTGCCAAGGACCGCTGCAGCCGGGTTTTACCGCCAGGCGCTTCATGTCGTGCTCGCTGTACAGGGCAACCTCGCGCGGCAGGCCGGGGCGCGGGCCAATGAGGTTCATTTGGCCCAAGAACACGTTGATGAGCTGGGGCAGCTCGTCGATGCTGTGCTTGCGAATGAAGTTACCCACACCGGGAATAATGCGCGGGTCGTGCTTCATTTTAAACATGGGGCCAGTGGCCTCGTTTTGGGCCTGCAAGTCCTTGAGCATTTGGTCTGCGTTGGGAACCATGCTGCGGAACTTGTAGATCTTAAACAGGTAGAACGTGCCGTCTTTGCGCACGCGGCCCACGCGCCACTGTGAATATAGGGGGCTGGCGCCCGGGCTCTTTATGCAAATGACCACGCTCAGAATTACCCCGGGAATAAAGAGCAACACCAGGGCTCCGCCGGCGGCGACAATGTCCACCGTACGCTTAACAACGCGGTAGAGCCTGTGCCCAAGCTCGGGCTTCACGCCGGAGTTGGCACCGCGCAGCATCTTGTACGCTTCTTCGTTTGTAAGGTAATCCCCCGCAGCACCGGCTGCGGCAGTGACGGAATTCGCCGTGGCGGCCGTGCGCGTCTCCCGCGCGCCCTGTGCCATGGTCATCATCGTAGGCTCCAAGAGCCCCTCCCTCGATACTTTTTGCCTTCGGTCGTCCGCTTGCGAGCTTGCAGCTAGGCAATCGCTCTTCTGTGATTGCGCATAACGCGCTGCTCTTTTGAAAGCACCGCAAGGCCAACGCGGGTGGTTACGCGTCGGCCGCACAAGTCGAGCTCCAAAAAGGCAGTGCTCTTGCGTCTGTTAATGGTTTTGATAAGGGCCTCGTGCCCCAGCAGCGGGCCTGCCGTTACTACGACCTGGTCTCCATCCTTTAGAGCCTCGCTCATGGGCACCACGCGGTCTCCCCTATTGGTAAAGCTGCCAATGAGCTGGGTCTCTTCTTTTGCCAGCGGCACAAACCGACCGTCCTGGGAAAGCACCCGGGCAAAGTCGTCCATGCGCAGCAAATACTGTTGCACGGTCCGAGGATCTGCCGTATCGCAGATAAGATAACCGGGAAAAAGCGGCTTAGTCGTGCTGACCCATTCGCCGTGCACCTTGATCTCGGTTTGGTATTGGGGATAAAAGAGCTCTTGCATGGCGCTCGCCGGCACCATGCGCTCGATGCGCTCGCGCATTACATCTTCGCGACCGTTAATGACCTGGATCACATACCACACGAGCACCACCCCCTTGCTGTCTTACGTGTGGCTCACGGGGTTTTGGTATGGCTTCGCCGGGGCGCTTGTGCGCGAAGGCGCTCCATATTCAAACCCTGAGCCCAGTCAGACAAGCACGTGGCTCTGCCCCACCGTGAACGGTATATACAAAAGCAGCGCTGAGGTTGTTGGCATGTATCGCAAATACAACAACGACCTCAGCTGCCTGCGTGCGATCCAGTCAAGCGAATTCGAAACTGGACCGCACGCAAACAGCTGAAAGACTGCTTCACTTTGGCATACAAGCTATTAATGCATCTTAGAATTAAAGCAATGCAAATTAATAACGTCGCATGACTTCTTTATTGGAGCTCGTGGTGTTTCTGGCACCGCCGTTACGGCCGGATGCTGATCGACCCTGCGCTTTATGGCTTGCTGGGGCCGCGAGCACAGTTGAACTCATGTAACGTTAGGTATCCTAGCACAAGATGTTACCGAAACTGATTTGGCTTGTGGTGGACAACATATCGTTCATTTAGCATGCTTAAGGGGGTTGTTTTGGGATGTTGTTCACGTTGATGCAGGTTATTGGAATGCTAACGGTGATTAGGGGCGTTCCTGAAGCCCAAATGAAACGGCGATTTACACTGATAATTGCGTTTGGCTAACAAACTATGTACAGACATGGGAAATAAATTGTGCAACTTTTTTTGGTGTGGGTATCGGTTTGTGTGCCGAGGTGTTTTGTCATGAAAAAAGGCCTTCGGAATTCCGAAGGCCTTTGCATTCACGATGGTGGAGACGAGGGGGATCGAACCCCTGACCTCTTGACTGCCAGTCAAGCGCTCTCCCAGCTGAGCTACGCCCCCGTGACGAGGAGATACTATAGGGGAATGTTTGCGGGGATGCAAGAGGTTTTTGGTGAAACTTTTTCTTACGGGTTTTCCTGGGACGGGGCAAAAATAATCACTTTACGAGCGATTATTTTTGCCCCGTCCCGATAAAACCCTGATGCAGCAAATAACCGATTGCGACGCCTTGATGGACTTGGATCTTGGCCGTTTTCCTAACGACATTAGAGATGCCTGTGTCTGCCAACAGGCCCAGGGGGCTGTGGTCTAGCTCCCACTCTAGACCGTGTTCGCTTGCCACCGTCCCAGGAGCTATGGCGATTATGGAGAACGTCTTGCCCTCGGCGCCTTCGATGGTCCACGATTCGCCTGCGCGAAGGATGCGGGCCGTGGTCTCGTCTTCGGCAATCCAGACTGGGGCGTCATCGTAGCCAGCGAGCAGGCCCAGTACGGAAAGCGCCATGTCCGGGCGGCCGCCCGTAGCACAGGTTGCCACAACCTCGGCACCCGGCCAGCGATGGCGGATGGAATCGAGCGCCAGCGCCAGATCGGTATAGTCCTTGTACGGGTCGTGGCGCTCAACTTCAAAGTCGGTGGCGGCATCGACCAACGTGCGACCGGCATCGCTCACCGTGTCGGCATCCCCCACATAAATGTCGCAACCCAGGCCGGCGCCCAACAGCGCGTCGAGTCCTCGGTCCACGGCGACAACGTGGTCGCACTCCCCCGCTAGCCTACGCAACAGATCCGCGCTCGCCACCACGGGCGAGCCGCAGACCACTAATACTTTGCAAGCCATAGCCCTCGCCTATCCCTCAAACGAAAGCACGCGGGTCAAGTCCAGGTCCTCATAGCTATCGATAAAGATATCGCAGTTGTCGCGCACATCGTCGCGCTTCATGCGGCCGTGCGGGTCATAGATGCCCACGCGCTTAAAGCCGGCGACCCCAGAGCTCTTTAGGCCAAAAACGGCGTCCTCAAACACCCAAGCGCGCTCAAACTTGCACCCGTGGCGTTCCTCCAGACGGCGCAGCGCCAGCTCGTATACGTCGGGGAACTGTTTGGAGCGCCCCGCCTCGCCCGTCGTGGTAACAAACTCCATATAAGCGTCGAGCCCGGCGCCCGCGAGCGCAGACTTAACCAGCTCGGCCGGCGTGGACGTGGCAACGCACATTGCAATGCCTGCCGCCTTAGCCTGCTCCAAAAACGCCAGGAGCCCCTCGCGCGGCGGCACCTTGGAGTAGCCATCGATCAGGATGTCGCTCAGTTCGCGATACAACTCTTCGCCATTCGCGCCAATGCCCCACGTATCGTGGTAGGCCTGGCACTCGTCCTCCAGTGACAGGTGCTCAAATTGGGCAAAGTCATCCACGGTCACGTCAATCCCGTGGCGGTGCAATAGCTCGGGCTGAGCATAAGCCCAAACGGGGGTGCTATTAACCAGCGTGCCGTCGCAATCGAAAATAAAAGCAACCTTGGGAGTGGCGGTATGGGGCATAAACGAACCTTTCGATATCAAATGGTAAACATCCTGCTAAAAACGTTTTACCAAACGTCAGCCAGACAATTTTGAACCCCAAATTGGTAAAACTGTCAAGAGTTTTACCACGGCAATTCTGCCAGTGGTATAAACATGTCGCTTACCGATTAAACGCCCCCGCAAATCCGCTTTCGTCCATAAAACTAACGCACAGGTGTTATCGTAGTTTCTGCCGAAAGTTCCACCGAGCACGCGAGGTGGAACGAATCACAGAAACTTCGCCGTCCCTTCGATTCGTGCAGCCTTGGACCTTTCGCATCTAGTCACCAAGGCAACACGCTGCCGCGTCATGATGGGATCAAACGTGAGCGATACAAAGCTAAAGCCAACGGCTAAAAAGCCCGCAACCCGCAAACCGGCTCCGCACGCACCGGAGCTCTCCAAGGACGATGTCTATCTGTTTGGCATTGGAATGTGGGAGCGCAGCTGGGAAAAGATGGGCGCGCATCCTGACACGCAGCAGCGCACGCGCGGCTGGCGCTTTTGCGTTTGGGCGCCTGACGTAAAGAGTGTCCATGTCATTGGCGAATTTAACGACTGGGATGAGCAAGCCAACCCGCTGGTGCCCGTGCATACGAGCGCTATTTGGGAAGGCTTTATTCCTGGCGCCGAGCAGGGCCAGCTCTATAAATATCTCATCGAGACCAACGAGGGCGAGAAGCTCTACAAGGCCGATCCGTATGCCTTTAAGGCCGAGTGCCCTCCGGGTACCGCGAGCGTGCTGTGGACCCTCGATGGCTACAAGTGGAATGACGCCGCGTGGCTCAAGCGCCGCGCCGGCCACAACCACATGTCGCAGCCGCTTAACATCTACGAGGTGCATATTGGCTCGTGGAAGCGCCACGGCGACGCGCCGCAGGGCGAGCCGGACGAGTACGGCAACTACCCCGGCCCCATGGATCCCTTCCCCGCCCAGCGCGGCGAGTTCTACACCTACGACGACCTGTCGGTGGAGCTCGTGGACTATGTGCGCGACATGGGCTATACGCATATCGAGGTCATGCCGCTTATGGAGCATCCCTTCGATGGCTCCTGGGGCTACCAGACGACCGGCTACTATGCCGCCACGTCGCGCTACGGCAACCCGCAGCAGCTCATGCACTTTATCGATGCGTGCCACGAGGCGGGCATCGGCGTGATCATGGACTGGGTGCCCGGCGGTTTTTGCGCCGACTCCCACGGCCTTGCCACCTTTAACGGCCACATGCTGTTTGAGCACGAGATCCACCCCAACTGGGGCACGCACAAGTTTGACTTCGCCCGCGGCGAGGTCCGCTCCTTCCTGGTCTCCAACGTGCTGTATTGGCTCGAAAACTTCCACGTTGATGGCATTCGCATGGACGGCGTGTCCAGCATGCTGTACCTCAATTTTGGCATCGACGACCCCGGACAAAAGAAGTTCAACAAGTACGGTACCGAGGAGGACCTGGACGCCAGCGCATTTATCCGTCAGGTCAACTGCGCCGTGGAGGCGCACTACCCCGACGTGATGATGATGGCCGAGGAGTCCACCGCGTGGCCGCTCGTGACCTATCCGCCACAGGACGGCGGCCTGGGCTTCCACTACAAGTGGGACATGGGCTGGATGAACGACACCCTGCACTACATGCAGACCGATTTTCCGTGGCGCCCCGGCAACCACGGGCTGCTCACGTTCTCCATCATGTACGCCTTTACCGAGAACTTCATCTGCCCGCTCAGCCATGACGAGGTTGTTCACGGCAAGTGCTCGCTCATCGGCCGCATGCCGGGCGACTGGTGGCGTCAGTTTGCCGGCCTGCGCACGCTGGCTTTCTACCAAATGACGCACCCCGGTGCCAAGCTCAACTTTATGGGCAACGAGATCGGCCAGTTTATTGAGTGGCGCTACTACGAGTCGATCCAATGGTTCCTGACCGAGGAGT
Organism: Collinsella sp.; assembly: GCA_018368055.1. GTDB lineage: Bacteria > Actinomycetota > Coriobacteriia > Coriobacteriales > Coriobacteriaceae > Collinsella. The sequence goes on from JAGZFB010000001.1 coordinate 20,386, forward strand.
ACGAGACCCACCGTCATCATCAGGCGTTTATCAAGGCGCTCAACCACCTGTACACCGCTGAGCCCGCCCTGTACGAGCGCGGCTACACCGACGACGGCTTCACCTGGATCGACGCGGATAACTCCAAGCAGTCCATCGTGAGCTTTGTGCGTCAGGGCGAGGACGTCGATGACGACTTGGTGATCCTGATCAACTTTGACCCGGCAAGCTACGAGAGCTTCCGTGTGGGCGTGCCGCGCGAGGGTGACTGGGAGGTCATCTTCGATTCCGACCGTCCCGAGTTCGGCGGCAGCGGCTATGCCGGTGAGGAGCCCTACACCTGCTCGAGCGAGCCCTATCCCTGGAACGGGCAGATGGACTCCATCGAGATCAAGGTGCCCGGCCTGGCTGGCGTGGTGCTTAAGCGCCGCGGTCCCAGCAGCTATAAGCCGCCCGTGGTCGAGGAGCCCAAGAAGGCGATGCGCAAGCGTGCGTCCTCGGTGAAGCCCAAGACCGCAGCTGCCAAGCCCGCTGCCAAGGCTTCGACCAAATCCACGACGGCCAAGAAGGCAGCCACCAAAAAGGCCACTACCAAGGCCAAGGCAGCTGCTGTTAAGGCTCCTGCCAAGAAAGCGTAACAAAGGCGTTACCACTGCACTTACCCGACCCGGCGGGGCGTAGGATACATGTCATAACCGTTCCGGGAGAAACATCCCCGGGGGAAAGGAACGTATGAATAAGATCTTCGACAACAAGCAGGAGTTTACCGAGCTCTATCGCGATGCCGTCATGAGCATCAGCGGCAAGAGCGTCGAGGCCGCCAGCGACCTCGACCGTTTTAACGCCCTGGCCAAGCTCGTGGCCGAGAAGGCCCGGACCGTTGCCACCAAGAGTGATGCCCGCGCCACCGCCGAGGGCAAAAAGCGCGTGTACTACTTCTCGATCGAGTTTTTGATCGGCCGCCTGCTCGACAACTACCTGCTCAACTTTGGCGTGCGTGACATGGTCGCCGAGGCACTCGACGACATGGGCTTTGACCTGTCCGTCATCGAAAACCAGGAACCCGATCCGGCACTGGGCAACGGTGGCCTGGGCCGTCTGGCCGCGTGCTTCCTGGATTCCATGGCAGCCGAGGGCATTGCCGGCTACGGCAACGGCATGCGCTACCGTTACGGCCTGTTTAAGCAGGAGATCGTCAACGGCAGCCAGGTCGAGGCCACCGACGAGTGGCTCACCCACGGCTATCCCTGGGAGGTCCGTCGTCAGGACAAGGCCGTGACCATCAAGTTTGGTGGCCACGTTGAGGGCTTTGAGGAGAATGGCCGCACGTTCTACCGCACGGTGGACACGCAGGACATTCTGGCCGTCCCTTATGACATCCCCGTTGTGGGCTATGCCGGCGAGACCGTCAACAAGCTGCGCGTCTGGGCCGCTGAGCCGGTCGAGGAGCACTTCGATCTGGAGGCCTTCAACCGCGGCGACTACGCCCTGGCCGATGCCGAGCGCGCCGAGGCCGAGGCCATCAGCGCCATCCTCTACCCCAACGACGCCGGCGAGCACGGTCGTCTGCTGCGCCTGAAGCAGGAGTACCTGTTTGTTTCGGCCGGCATCTACAGCCTGCTCGACACCTTTGAGAAGGAGCACGGCGCGAACTGGGAGCTGCTGCCGCAGTTTGTGGCCATCCATACCAACGACACGCACCCCGCCATGTGCGGCCCCGAGCTCATGCGCATCCTCATCGACGAGAAGAAGCTCGAGTGGGACGACGCCTGGAACATCGTGACGCAGGTCGTAAGCTACACCAACCACACCATCCTGCCCGAGGCTCTGGAGAAGTGGCCCATCGGCACGTTCTCCAAGCTCCTCCCCCGCGTGTACCAGATCATCGACGAGATCAGCCGTCGTTGGCACGAGTCGTTCGACACCACGCAGGAGGGCTGGCAGGAGCGTCTGCGCCAGACCGCCATCCTGTGGGACGGCGAGATTCGCATGGCCAACCTGTCTGTGATTTGCAGCCATAGCGTCAACGGCGTAGCCAAGATCCACTCCGACATCATCAAGAACATCGTGCTCAAGGACTTCTATGCCCTGACGCCCGAGAAGTTCAACAACAAGACCAACGGCATCTCGCACCGTCGTTTCTTTGCCGAGGCCAACCCCACCTATGCCAAGCTCGTGACCGAGGCCATTGGCGATGGCTGGCTGAAGGACGCCTTTGAGCTGGAAAAGCTCAAAGAGTTCCAAAACGACACTGAGTTCCTCAAGGCCGTGGGTGCCTCCAAGCGCGCCAACAAGGAGCGCCTGGCCGCCTACGTTAAGGCCGAGACCGGTCTGGTCATCGACCCCAACACCGTCTTCGATGTTCAGGTAAAGCGCTTCCACGCCTACAAGCGCCAGCTCATGAACATCATGAAGGTGATGGACATCTACAACCGTCGCATCGCCGATCCCAACTTCCACGTGACGCCGACGACCTTCATCTTTAGCGGCAAGGCTGCCTCGAGCTACACCTTCGCCAAGGAGACCATCCGCCTCATTAACTCGGTGGCCGAGGTCATCAACAACGACCCCCGCGTCAACGAGGTCATGAAGGTCTGCTTTATCCCCAACTTCCGTGTGAGCAATGCTCAGCTCATCTACCCTGCCGCCGAGATCTCGGAGCAGATCTCCACGGCCGGCAAGGAGGCTTCGGGTACGTCCAACATGAAGCTCATGATGAACGGCGCCATTACGCTGGGCACCCTCGACGGCGCCAACATCGAGATTGCTGACCTGGCCGGCCGCGAGAACGAGGCCATCTTTGGCCTGACCGCTCCCGAGGTCGAGCAGCTCTGGGCATCCAACAGCTACTTTGCGTGGGATACCCTCAACGGCGACCGCGAGCGTCTGGGCCGCGTGATGGACGAGCTCAAGGACAACACCTTTGCGGGTCTTTCGGGCAACTTCGAGAGCATCTACAACGAGCTCATGAACAACAACGACCCCGATCTGGTCATGGCCGATTTCCGCAGCTACGTGGATGCGTGGGAGAAGCTCACCGGCAGCTACGGCGACCAGGAGACCTGGAACCGCAAGGCGCTGCTCAACACCGCCTCCTCGGGCTGGTTCTCGAGCGACCGCACCATTCGCGAGTACCGCGACGAGATCTGGCACGCATAAAGCGCGCGAGCTCCCTTTGCCGCACGGCATTATTCGGTGGGCACGACCAGGCGCCGTGCCCACCGCTAATGGGTTTAGGAACATCGATGACAGAAGGAGAAATCGATGAGTAAGAAAGAATGCATCGCGATGCTCCTCGCAGGAGGACAGGGCAGCCGATTGGGGGCACTCACCCAAAAGATCGCCAAGCCGGCGGTTAGCTTTGGTGGTAAGTTCCGCATTATCGACTTTTCGCTGTCCAACTGCTCCAACTCGGGCATCGACACGGTGGGCGTTCTGACGCAGTATCGCCCCTACCTGCTGCACGCCTATGTGGGCTCCGGCGAGGCGTGGGATCTGGACAGCCGCGACGGCGGCGTGTCAATCCTGCCGCCGTACGAGACGCAGACCGGCGGCGCCTGGTATGCGGGCACGGCCGACGCCATTACGCAGAACCTGGACTACATTAAGGCCAACGACCCCAAGTACGTCCTGATCCTGTCCGGCGACCACCTGTATCGCATGGACTACCGCAAGATGCTCAAGACGCACATTGAGAACAACGCCGACCTCACGGTGAGCGTCATGCCCGTGCCGTGGGAGGAGGCCAGCCGCTTTGGCATCCTGACCACCGACCCCGAGGACGGCCGCATCACCAAGTTCACCGAGAAGCCCGATAAGCCCGATTCGAATCTCGCGTCCATGGGCATCTACATCTTCTCGGCCGACGTGCTGATCGAGGCGCTCGAGGAGGACGCTCTGGACCAGCGCTCGAGCCACGACTTTGGCAAGGACATCATCCCCAAGCTGCTCGGCGAGGGCAAGCGCCTGTACAGCTACGAGTTCCACGGCTTTTGGAAGGACGTCGGCACCATCGCCAGCTTCCACGAGACCTCGATGGACCTGCTGGGCAACAACCCCGAGTTCGATCTGTTTGACAAGCACTTCCCCATCATGTCCAACATCACCACGCGTCCGCCGCACTACATTGGCCCGGATGGTCGCCTGGACGACTGCCTGGTCTCCAACGGCTGCAAGATCTACGGTACCGTTCGCCACTCGATCCTTTCGACCGATGTCATCATCGAGGAGCGCGCCGTGGTCGAGGACTCCGTGCTGCTGCCGGGTGCGCACGTTAAGAGCGGCGCGCACATCTGCCGCGCTATTTTGGGCGAGAACTCCACGGTCGAAGAGGGCGTGAAGCTCGGCTCTGTCGATACCACCAAGGATACGGCCGTCGTTGGAAATGACGTCGTTATCGGGAAGGGGGAATGATCCGATGATCAATCGCAAGGCCATCGGTTATATCACCGCTAACTACTCTTCGACCTACGGCAGCGTGCTGCTCAAGGACCGCCCCATCGCGTCCGTTCCGTTTTTGGGCCGCTACCGCCTGATCGACTTCCCGCTGTCCAACATGATGAATGCCGGCATCAAGACCGTCGGTGTCGTCATGCCGGGCAACTATCGCTCGCTGATCGACCATGTGGGCTCGGGCAAGGACTGGGGCCTGGACCGCAAGAAGGGCGGCCTGTTCATGGTGCCCGGCAACGCGTATGGCACCACCAAGGGCGGCATGCGCTTCCTGCTGCGCGACATCATTTCCAACAAGACGCTGTTCCAGCGCTCGGACAAGCCCTATGTTGTGATGATGGGCACCAACATCATCTTTAACATGGACCTCAACACCATCATCGAGGCGCACGAGAACTCCGGTGCCCAGATGACCGTGGTGTACTGCAAGGCCACGCGCAACGTAGATGACGAGACCAAGCTGCAGATCAACGAGAACGGCCGTCTGACGGGCGTCAGCGCCGGCGTCGTGTATGGCGACAACGCGTCTATGGACTGCTGCATCGTCAACCGCGAGACGCTGCTCGAGATCATCGACCACTACCAGGCCGCCGACTATCTGGACCTGCTCGAGGCACTACAGGGCGACTTTGGCAACATCGACGTGTGCAGCTACGAGTACAAGGGCGAGGTCGTGGGCGTGTTTAGCGAGAAGTCGCTGTATCGTCGCAGCATGGACCTGCTCGACCAGACCGTGGCCGACCATCTCTTTGACCCCGAGCGCCCGATTCTGACCAAGGCTCACGACGTGCCGCCTTCGCGCTATGCGACCGGCAGCCACGCCTGCAACTCGATCATCTCGGCCGGCTGCATCATCAAGGGCACCGTGCGCAACTCGATCCTGTCGCGCGGCGTTGTGGTTGAGGAAGGCGCCTCGGTGACCAATTCGATCATCAACCAGAGCTGCGTCATCAAGAGCGGCGCCCGCGTTGAGAATGCAATCCTGGACAAGAACAACGTGGTTCCCACCAACACCGAGCTTCGCGGCACGCCCGAGAACATCCTGGTGCTGGGAAAGGCCCCGTTAACTTCTGATATCACCAACGCGAGCTAGCTTTGGCACCGCAACATCGCTCGTAACACGTAGAATAGCCGCCCGGTTTGCGCCAGCGGCTATTCTCGAATTGCAACAGGGAGACAATATGGCTGATTCCAGCAAAAAGATGCAGATCGTGTTTGCCTCGGCCGAGTGCGCACCGTTTGTGAAGACCGGTGGCCTGGGCGACGTGGCGGGCTCGCTGCCTGCGGCGCTTGTGCGCGCCGGCGCCGAAGTAATCGTGATGGTGCCCAAGTACGCCACCATCAAGGACGAGTACAAGTCGCAGATGGAGCACTTCTCCGACTTTTACGTGAGCCTGGGCTGGCGCAATGAGTACTGCGGACTCGAGAAGCTCGAGCACGACGGCGTCACCTATATGTTCATCGACAACGAGCGCTACTTCGCGCGCGACTATCCGTACGGCTTCTTTGACGACGGCGAGCGCTTTGCGTTCTTCTCCAAGGCCATCACCGAGAGCCTGCAGCACCTGCCCGCCGGCTTTGAGTGCGACATCCTGCACTGCAACGACTGGCAGACGGCGCTGGCGCCCGTGTTTTTGCGCGAGTTCTACCAGGGCCTGCCGCTGTATGACCGCGTCAAGACCGTGTTCTCGATCCACAACGTGGCGTTCCAGGGCCAGTTTAGCGACACCGTGATGGAGGACATCCTTGGTGTGGCGCACATTCCGGCGGCCGCCTCGCAGCTGCGTTGCGACGCCTGCAGCATCAACTACATGCTGGGCGCCCTGCGCTATGCCGACGCCATCACCACGGTGAGCCCCACCTATGCCAACGAGATCCAGACGCCCGAGTTTGGCGAGGGCCTGGACGGCGTGCTGCGCGAGCGTTCGTACGCGCTGCAGGGCATCCTCAACGGCATTGATGTGGCAGGCTTTGACCCGGCAACCGACAAGCGCATTGCCGCCAACTACACGGTCGAGGACCGCTCCGGCAAGGCCATTTGCAAGGCCAAGCTGCAGGAGGAGCTGGGACTCGAGATCCGCGACGACCGCCCGCTTATGGTGATGGTCACGCGCCTGACGCGCCAAAAGGGCATGGACTTGGTCATGTACGCGCTCGACCGCATCCTGGCTGGCGGCGTGCAGGTAGCCGTGTTGGGTACCGGCGACCGCGACTACGAGGACGGCCTGCGCTACTTCCAGGACAAGTACCCCGGCACCATGGCCGCGCGCATCGAGTTCGATCCAGCGCTGTCGCAGCGTATGTACGCCGCCGCCGATATGTTCCTGATGCCGTCGAAGTTTGAGCCCTGCGGCCTGTCGCAGATCATCGCCATGCGCTACGGCACCCTGCCCATCGTGCGCGAGACTGGTGGTCTGAAGGACACTGTGATCCCGTATAACGAGTTTACCGGCGAGGGCACGGGCTTCTCGTTTAGCAACTTTAACGGCGACGAGATGGGCGACGCGGTGTTCCGCGCGGCGCGCCTGTTCTGGGATAACCGCGAAGCGTGGGATCAGCTGGTCACGCAGGCCATGAGCCAGGACTTTAGCTGGACGCGTTCGGCCGATAAGTATCTGGACCTGTACTTCTTTATGCATCCGGAGATTGAGCGCCCGGCGGCTGTGGAGGCTGCTGCGGCTGAGGAGGATGAGGCCAAGCCCGAGGTTGTGGCCGAGCCCGAGCCCAAGGCCGAGCCGGTTGTTGAGGCGCCCGCTGCTGTTGAGGAGCCCAAGGCTGAGGAGAAGCCGGTTGAGGCTAAATCTGAGGTGAAGGTTGAGGCTGCTCCCGAGGCTGAGGCTAAGCCGGCTGCAAAGCCTGCCGCCAAGAAGACCACGACGCGCAAGACGACGGCCAAGAAGGCTACGACGACCAAGGCCGCTGCAAGCAAGACCGCCGCAGCAAAGACGACTGCTGCCAAGGCAACGACGACGCGCAAGCGCACGACCGCCGCTGCCAAGAAGGCCGCCGAAGCTGAGACTGCTCCCGAGGTAAAGGCTGAGGCCGCCGTCGAGGCCAAGCCCGCCGTCAAGGCACCGGCCAAGACCACTGCCAAGAAGTCGACGGCGTCCAAGACCACGACCGCCAAGAAGGCAACGGCAGCCAAGAAGACCACGGCAAAGAAGTCGACGACCACGAAGCCTGCTACGACGAAGGCCGCCGCAAAGCCGGCCGCCAAAGTCGAGGAGACGCCAGCCAAGCCCAAGGCCGAGGCAACCGTCGAGGCCAAGCCGGCCGCCAAGACCACCACGCGCAAGCGCACTACGACGACGGCCAAGAAGACCACGACCAAGGCCGCTGCTCCCAAGGCGGAGGCTGAGGTCGAGAACAAGCCCGCAGCAAAGGCCAAGCCGGCGCCGAAGGCTGCCGAGGCCAAGCCTGCAGCCGCCAAAGAGGAGCCCAAGGCCGAGGTAAAGGCCAAGCCCGAGCCCGCCAAGGAGACCCCGGTCTCCCCCGCCACTCCGGCCGAGGAAAAGGCTCCGACCAAGAAGACGTCCGTCCGCAAGGCATCGGCCACCCGCAAGCGCCGCTAGCCCACAGACGATCCAAAACCTCATCAAACCCTAAGCAAGGGGCGCTCCAACCGGGCGCCCCTTCTCTGTGGATAGTTGGTAAAACGATTTTCTAGGACAACCGTTCGCCGATGGTAAACGGATGTTGTTTATACAGCCTGTGTACAACAGATATACTTACATCTTGTGCGTAAAGCCCATGGCCCGCAGGCCATGATTCTATTGAACTGGACCGTACTATGAGATTGATACACAACAGCCGTCTACCGCAGTTTCGCACACCGTTTGGCGCTGTGACCACTGGTACCACCCTTTCGCTCTCCGTGATTCTGGAGGATGCCGACCCCAACCAGGCAACGCTTACGCTGCGCACCTGGGTCGATGAGATCGGTGAGACACGGTATCCCATGACGCACGAAGGCGACGGCATATTTACCGTAGAGCTTGAGTGCACCGAGCCCTGTCTTATCTGGTATAGCTTTATCTGCAATATCGAGGGCCAGCCCGAGGTTCGTCTGGGCGCACCGCAGGGCCGCACCGGCGGCGAGGGCGTGACCTATAACTACGCCGAGGTGCCGTCGTTCCAGGTCACCGTCTACAAGCACCGCGAAGTTCGACCCGAGTGGTACGAGCGCGGCATGGTCTACCAGATCTTCCCCGATCGCTACGCCCGCGACGAGCACTGGCGCGAACGCACGCAGGCACAGGTCGAAAAGCCGCGCAGTGGAATCCAGCGCCGCATGATCGAGGACTGGAACGAGCCGCCAGTATACGAGCGCGCCGAAGACGGCTCCATCAAGACCTGGGACTTTTACGGCGGATCGCTCAAGGGTATCCAAGAAGACCTGCCCCGCATCGCCGAGCTGGGCTTTACGGCCATCTACCTCAACCCCATCTTTGAAGCCGCGAGCAACCACCGCTACGACACGGCCGATTACAGCAAGATCGATCCGATTCTGGGCACCGAGCAGGACTTTACGGAGCTGTGCGAGGCGGCCGAGAAGCTTGGCATTTCCATCATCCTGGACGGTGTGTTCAACCACACGGGCGACGATTCGATCTACTTCAACCGCTACGGCAACTACCCCGGCGTCGGTGCCTGGCAGAGCGAGGATTCGCCGTGGCGCGATGCGTTCTATTTCCACGAGGACGGCTCGTATGACTGCTGGTGGGGTGTGGGTAACATGCCCGCCATCAACGAGAGCTCCGAGCTGGTGCGCGAGCGAATCCTGGGTAAGGACGGTATCATCCGCAAATGGCTGCGTGCCGGCGCCCATGGCTGGCGCCTGGATGTGGCCGACGAGCTTTCCGATGACTTCCTGGCCGAGATCAAAAAGGCCGTGCTTGCCGAAAAGCCCGACGCGCTGCTGCTCGGCGAGGTCTGGGAAGACGCCTCCAACAAGATCAGCTATGGCCACCTGCGCCGCTATCTACAGGGCTCTGAGCTCGACTCCGCCATGGACTACCCCTTCCGCGACATGGTCATCGGCTTTTTGATGGGATACAAGAACGCTTACCAGGCAGCCGAGGATATCGAAACCCTGCGCGAGAATTATCCGCGCGAAGCCCTGTCCTGCGCGCTCAACCTGCTGTCGAGCCACGACCGCCCGCGCATCATCTCGGTGCTCGGCGGCGGCCCCGACGAGTCACAGCTACCCGAGTGCGAGCGCAGCAAGTGGCGCCTGGACGAGAACTCGATGGGCCTGGCCAAGAGCCGTTTTTGGCTTGCAACGCTCATGCAGATGACGTTCCCCGGCGTGCCTTCGATTTACTATGGTGACGAGTACGGCCTTGAGGGCCTGACTGATCCGGGCAATCGCCGCACGCTGCCTATGAAGGAAGACCTGCACGACTTCGATACACTCGCCATCCTTAAAAACGCCTCGGCCGTGCGCCGCGCCCTGCCGTTTATGATTGACGGCGAGATCAAGGCCTTCGCACTCAACGACGAGGTACTGGCCTATACGCGCACCGGTAAAGACGGTGAGGCCGCAACGGTTATCATCAACCGCAGCTTGCGCAATTCGCATTGCGTGACGATCCCGGCGCTCGGCGAATGTGCGAGCGACGTGATCAGCGGCCACGAGTGCGAAATCCACAACGGTACCGTCACGCTCGATCTGTATCCGCTGGGGTCGTCGATCATCTATCACCACGCCGAGCAGCGTCTGCAAGAGCCGCTCGATCACGGCGCGGGCGTCGTTTGTCACATCACCTCGGTACCGACTGACGATGGCAAGCCGGGTACGATCGGCGCACCCACGCGTCGCTTTATCGACCATCTGGCCGCCATGGGCATGCGCTACTGGCAGGTCCTGCCCGTCAACCCGACGGATTTCTTCCGCTCCCCCTATGCCGGGCCTTCGGCTTTTGCGGGCAACATTGACCTACTGCCCGAGAGTCACGAGGAGCTGGCCGCCGACTTTGCCGTCTGGAAGGCCCGCGGCGGCGAGGATGCCGATCCGCTGTACACCGCGTTTAAACATCGCAATGCCGATTGGCTCGAGAAGTACTGCGTCTACATGGCCGTTAAGAAGTACTTTGAGGGCGAGTCGCGCCACGATTGGCCGGCGGATGTCGCGCGCTACAACGAGCATCTGATCGACGACAAGCGCTTCCACGACGAGGCCGAGCTTCAGGCGTACATGCAGTACCGCTTTGACCTGGCTTGGTGCGAGCTCATGAACTACGCACACAAGAAGGGCATCGAGGTTATCGGCGATATTCCCATGTACGTGTCCGACGATTCGGCCGATGCCTGGAGCGAACCCGAGAACTTCTGGCTGTCCGATACCGGCAAGGCAATCGAGATCTCCGGTGCGCCGCCCGACAACTTTGCGCCCGAGGGCCAGGTGTGGGGCAACCCGACGTTCCGCTGGGACCACATGAAGCAGAACGGCTATAGCTGGTGGATGGATCGTCTGCGCCGTGCGTTCTCGCTCTACGACCGCGTGCGCCTGGATCACTTCCTGGGCTTCCACAGCTACTTTAGTATCCCCGCGGGCAAGGCCTGCGCCGACGGCCGCTGGCTGGCGGGACCGGGCAAGGACCTGTTCCAGACCGCCTACGACGAGCTGGGTCCGCTCAACTTTATCGCCGAGGACCTGGGCTATTTGACGCCCGGTGTTCGCGCCATGGCTTCGACCTGCGGCTTCCCCGGCATGGACGTGCTGGAGTTTAGCGATTACGACGTTCGCTGCGGCGTGCACCCCACGCCTGACAAGATCCTGTACACCTCAACGCACGATACATCGACGCTGGCCGGTTGGTGCACACACTCCTTTGCGGGCGGCGATGAACCGAGCGGTGTTGAGGTGGCGGCCAAGCTGATGGGCGACGCGCTGGCAAGCGACGCTCCCCTGGTGATGATGCCGCTGCAGGATATCCTGGGGCTTGGCGACGACGCGCGCATGAACGTACCGGGCGTGGCCACGGGCAACTGGACTTGGCAGGCTGACGAGGCCGACGTTGCGGCCGCCGAGGGCAAAACTGCGCAGCTCCTGCGCAACACCCATAGATTCTGGGGCGAGGCGTGATAAAACGCCCGATATAGGGTACAGTTACAGACGTTTGAATTTTTGCGGGCAGAGCGATCTGCCCGCTTTGTGCTGAAAAGGAAGTATTATGGCACGCTATGATTACAAGTGCTCGAGCTGCGGCAACGTGTTTGAAGTTGAGCACCCCATGTCCGAGAGCCCCGAGGTCGTGTGCCCCAGCTGCGGCGCTCCTGCCGCCAAGACGTTCTCGGCCAGCGGTATTAAGTTCGAAGGCAGCGGTTTCTACAACACCGACCAGCGAAGCGGCGGCTCCAGCACCAACGCCACTAGCGGCTGCTGCGCCAACTGCCCGCATAGCCACTAGCGACAAGCGGCCCACGATCAAGCCCGATCGCGGGGCTATTTCTTTGCGCTATGAGTAGCTCTATGAGTTGCGGACCAGCCTGGCGCAGAAGTGGCCGTCGTAGGAGTCGGCGTTTACCGGCACGCTTTGGAAGAGGCCTCGAGCGTTTTGACGCAGGGTGACGAGGCTCTTGGCATGATCGTATTCGGGGAGTTGCAAAATCTGGGCTTCGCTGAGCGGCGCCACGGCAAAGCCCTCACCCTCGGCAGAGGCCAAGAAAGCATCCACGACCTGTGTGTTCTCTTCGTCAAAGACCGAGCAGGTGGCATAGATGAGCTCACCGCCGGCAGCCACGCGCGCGGCGGCTTCCTTGAGCATCGTCAACTGCAACTTGGGCAGCTCAACCGTCACATCGTTTTCGGTCAGACGCCACGGAATCTCGGGATGACGGCGCATGGTTCCGGTGCCCGAGCACGGGGCATCGATAAAAACTGTATCGAACAGGGCAGGTTTGCCAAGCATGGCATCAAAGGACGTGAGCACCTCATTGAGCTCGCAGGCATCGCCCGAGACCGTGCGAACACCCTGGATGCCTGCCTTGCGCAGACGCGCGAGATTCTGGTCGCACTTGCGCTCGTGCAAATCGAGCGCGGTATGCTGGCGCTCGTACCCAGCACGTTTGGCCTGGCACATCATCACATAGGTCTTGGTGCCGCGGCCGGCACCAATCTCCAAGCAACGCCCGGGACGCGTCGCCGCAGTGGCGATGAGCTGGGCGTTAAGGTCTGAGGCAACGGCAGCAGCGCGCTCAAACACGCCGGACGCAACCGTGACATGCGCATCGACCGGCGCATGGCAGCCCGGAAACACGGGTGCCACAAGCTGCGAAATGTACGGATCGGGTTTGGTTGCAAAGGCGTTCTCGTGCAAAGCCAGCGGCGCAGGCGCCAGATTGCCGGCAAAGTTGAGCGCGCCCTCGGGTGTGTCGAACGATGCCATAATGCGAGCACAAAGCCAGCGCGGCAGACCCATCAGGCGCGACAGGCGAACCAGACGACGTTCGGACTCATCGGCATCCGCTGCGGCGGCAAAATCCTCAACGTTGTCCGCGACCTTATGCAGCACGGCATTGGCCAAACCAGCGGCTGACTTAGCACCGCTGCGCACGAGCTCAACGCCCTGACTCACCGCAACACGACCCGGCGTATGCAGATAGAGCATCTCAAAGGCCGAGATACGAAGCGCCATGCGCACACGAGGCGCGACCTTTTTGGGCTTATCGAGAAACTGGTCGAGCAGTTCGTCCAAAATGCCCTGAGTGGCTGCAACGCCAAGTGCCAAACGAGCCGCAAAAGCAGAATCGCGCTGGTCAATGGCCTTGGCCGAAGCACGAGACGAGAGCACGTCGCGTGCGTACATACCGCGGCGATCGGCCTCCATCAGCACATCGAGCGCAAGCTTGCGCGCGGGAGACAGCTTACTCACGACAAAACACCCCACGTAAGATCGACACCCTGCAGGCCGGCAGCCCAGGCAGAAGCAGCCATAGCGCGCTTGCCATCGGGCTTAACCTCGAGCAGTTCAACCGCGCCATCGGACAGGCCCAGGTAGACGCGCTTGCTCTTAACGGCAACGGCGCCCTCACCAAGCGACACGTCGGCAGGGGCAGCATCGAGCACACGCACGGTCTTGCCGGCAATCACGCAACGAGCGGGAGCGGTGTCGGACGAGGCAAGCACATGACGCACGCAATCAAGCGCCGCCATCTGAGGATCCAAACGCATCTCCTGCTTAGAAATCTTGGCAGCATGAGTGACGAGCGACTCATCCTGTTCAGTCCACACAGCGGTGCCATCGGCAAGAGAAGGAAGCGTATCGGCAAGCAGTTTGCCGCCAAGCTCACTAAGCTCCATCGTGAGCGCCTCGGCATGCTTACCGGCAACCGACGTAGACGCCTGGGCACAATAAGCGCCGGTATCAACGCCATGTCCAATACGCATAATAGAAACGCCAGCAACCTCATCACCAGCGAGAATCGCACGCTGAATGGGAGCAGCCCCACGCCAACGAGGCAGCAAGGACGCATGAACATTCACAATACCAAGCGGCGCCATATGCAGCACGTCATCCGGCAAAATGCAACCATAGGCAGCCACGCAGAAAATGTCAGCCTGGGCAGCCTTAAACGCCTCAACGACCTCAGGCGTCATACGATTAGCCTCAACAACCGGCAACCCCAGCTCAAGCGCTTTAGCCTTAACAGGAGACGGCTCCAGCTTCTTACCACGCCCGCGAACAGCATCAGGACGAGTAACAACAAGCGCAATCTCGTTACCAGCCTCAACAAGCGAAACCAGCGAAGGCACAGCAAAATCAGGCGTACCCATAAACACAATACGCATAAAGAACGTCTCCCCTCAACCAAAGCCGAGACGGCTACAAATAGCGGCGGAAAGCCAAGTCACCAGCCCATCCGCAATAACATTTCAACAAAAACAAATATACCCAAAACCAAAGAAAGAGCCGCATAAAAGCAGCCCTCCCAACAAAGCACCTATCAGCGAAGACGCCCCTCCCTGGCCCGACGGCACCCGGGCGAAACGAAGAGCGACAACGTAGTCCCTGGGATGGGGCCCACACATATCGTCCCGCGCGCAGTTTCGCAGCGCAGCGAGAATGTTTGAGCACGGGATGATATGTGTGGGCCCCATCCCAGGGACGGACAATTAACCTATTCGGTCTCGCCCGGTCGAGCGCCGCGGGCCAGGGCGTCCTGGTACTCCTTGACTGCCTTGAGCCTCTGCATGGGCTTCAGTCGCTCGAACATGGTATTGCCGTGCAGGTGATCGATCTCGTGCTGCAAGCACACGCAGAACAGATCACCCGTGGCCTCATAGCGAATAAGGTTGGCATCCAAGTCATACGCCTCGACGACGACATGGTCGGGACGCTCAATCTCGCAGCTAATGCCAGGGATGGAAAGGCAGCCCTCGCTAAAGGGCACCAGATGGTCACTCTGCTCAACAATGACGGGATTAATAAGCACGTACGGATCATAGTCATTCTTGTCGCTGTAGTCGCAGTCGATGGTGACGAGCTGAATAAGCTCGCCAATCTGCGGGGCAGCCAGGCCGCAGCCGCCGTTCTCGAACATCATCTTCTTCATCTTCTCGGCAAGCGCCTCGATCGCCGGGGTGATCTCCTCGATGACGGCGCACTCCTGGCGCAGACGAGGGTCGGGCGACAGTACGATTCCGTTGGCTTCCATGGCCATCCTTTCGGGTTGTTACATCAAATCATAGGCGTCGACGTCAACGCTCACGCTCACGCCACGCACGGAGCCCACCTCTTTGAGGCAGGCGTCGATATCGTCAGAGACATGGTACCCCACGGGCGACTTCACAAGCAGATGGAAGCGGTAACGGTCCTTGGCTCTCTCGATTACACACGAAGCCGGGCCAAGCACCTGCGGCACGGCACTCCCCGCCCGCAAAAAGTCGGGCGCGGCGGCATGCCAGCGGCGCTTAAGAAGCTTTGCAATGCGCCCGATGTAGTCTTGCGCGTCGTCTCGGTTCGCCGACCACACCAAGATGTTGACCAGGCGAACAAACGGCGGGTATAGCGCGTCGCGGCGCTGTTCCAGGTCGTAGTCGGTAAAGATCGAACGGTCATGCTCAGCGACGGCGCGAATGACCGGATCCTCGGGCAGGTAGGTCTGGATGATCACCTCGCCGGGGCGATCGCCGCGACCGGCACGGCCCGCCACCTGTTCCAGCAGGTCGTAGGCGCGCTCCCCTGCGCGAAAGTCGGGCAGCTTGAGGGCGAAGTCGGCATTGACCACGCCCACGAGCGTGACCTCAGGAAAGTCGAGACCCTTTGCGATCATTTGGGTGCCCAGCAACACGGCGCAATCGGCCGCATCGAACTGCTCGAGCAGCTTTTTGTGCGCATCCTTGCCGCGCGTGGAATCGGCATCCATGCGAATAATGGCGACGTCCTCGGGAAGCATCTGGTGCAGTGCGTCCTCGATCTGCTGAGTGCCCAGACCCATTTTTGCCAGATAGCGGCTACCGCATTTGGGACAGTGGCTCGTGGGCGCGGGATACGGCTGCACGCGCCAAGACGAACCGCATGTGTGACACTGCAGCGTGTGCGTGCGTTCGTGGTACGTGAGCGCGGTGGAACAGTGGTTGCAGGTGGGCACGCAGCCGCACTCGCGGCACATCAGGAACGGCGCAAAGCCACGGCGGTTATGCAGCAGTACGGCCTTCTCGCGTCGCTCGACCACACGCTCCAAGCCCTCCATCAAGGGTTTTGAGAACATGGAGCGGCTGCCGTGAGAAAACTCATGGCGCAGGTCGGCAATCCGAACCGTAGGCAGCACGGCGTGTCCCGGGCGCTCGGGCATCTCGACGCGCGTCCAGGTGCCACCGTTATACGTGCCACGGCGGCAGCGGTCGAGGGCCTCGGCAGAAGGCGTGGCGGAACCCAATACGAGCGGACAGCGGTAGCGTCGCGCTATCTCGGCCGCCACCTCGCGCGCATGGTAGCGCGGGCTAGAACCCTGCTTGTAACTGGTCTCGTGTTCCTCGTCGATGATGATGAGGCCCAGGTCGCTGAGCGGGCAAAAGAGCGCCGAGCGGGCACCCACGACCACACGCGCGGCACCGCTGGCAACCATGTCCCACTGGTCCAGGCGCTCGCCGGCCGAAAGGCGCGAATGGAACACGGCGACCGTCTCGCCAAAGCGCGAGCGGAAGCGGCCGACGGTTTGGGCCGTCAGCGAGATCTCGGGAACCAACACGCAGGCCGAACGGCCGGCCGCGAGCACGCGCTCAATCGCCGAAAGGTAAACCTCGGTTTTGCCGGAGCCGGTGACGCCGTCGACAAGGACCACGTCTCCGTGGGCGTCAAGACGGGCGCGCTCAATCTGCGCGAGCGCCTTCTGTTGGCCCTTGGTGAGCGCGACCGGCGCCTTGCCGCTTGCCGAGGACAGCGTGGTCTGCTCGCTGCAGCCACGCCACGCACGGCGCTCCTCCACCACCACGACACCGCGCTTTTCGAGCGCCTTGATGGTCGCCGACATGCTGTTATAGAGCAGGTTGAGGTCGCGCGTCGTGACCGGCCCGCACTGGAGCGCCTCGATGAGCTGACGCTGACGGACCGCGGTCTTGGGCGGCGTATAGTCGAAACCCTCGGGCGTAAGCATGACCCAGCGGTTTTGAATAGGTTTGACGGCGGGACGCTCAACCGACCATGCACCGTCATCGCCCTTGACCACGCGCGGGCTTCCGCCCGGGGGCAAGAACAGGCGCAGGCACTCGGAAAGCGTCGCGACGTACTCGCGGCTCATCCAGCGCGCGATGCGGGCGGCCTCGGCGGTAAAGAGCGGTTTGCTGAGGATAGCCTCGATGGCTTTAATGCGCACGGGGTCGAGGGCGTTGTTACCCTGCAGATCGCCCAGCTCAGGCGCAATGTCGACGATATAGCCCGCGGCCGAACGGTTACCAAAGTGGACCAGGACCGTGGATCCGATCTGCACCTCATTGGCAAGGGGTTGAGGAATGCCATAGGCAAACGGCTCGGACAGCGCACGCGTCGGGATGTCGAGGACCACGCTCGCATAGGCAGCGATGGGCTCAGGTGCAGGCTCGGGCTTGGCTGGGGCAGCAGCGGATGCCGATGCCACCGTAGTCTCCTCCGGTTCCGGCGAACCAAACAGCGAAAGTTGCTCGGCCATGACCCCAGCACCTCCTATCCCATACGTCTACAGAAACAAGAGCCCCGCTCGGGTGAACGGGGCTCGGATACAAACGTTTGCGCAGCGATTACAGTGCCATCGTGCGGGCGCGGTCGATGCGCGCCAGGCAGTCGTCGCGACCGACGAGCGCCATGGTCTCGCCCAGCGGGGGGCTCACCATGTTGCCGCAGACGGCGACGCGCACGGCCTGGAACACCACGCGCTTCTTAAGGTCCATCTGCTCGGGAAGCGGCTCAAGCGCGGCGTCGATGTTGGCAGCCGTCCACTCGTCCACGCCCTCGAGCGCGGCCTTGGCGGCGTCCAGAATGGCACCCATGCCCTCCTTGGCCAGGCCCTTGTTGACGGATTTCTCGTCATACTCGAGCGTCTCGGCCGTAGCGAAGATGGGAGCGGCGACGGTCACGGCGTCGGCCGGCATCTTGGTGCGCGGCTTGACGATGGCGGCAAGCGCGTCGATCCAGTCCTCGCCGTACTCGACATTACCCTCGATGAGACCCGCCTCGTGCAGCTCGGGGACCATGATCTCGTCGGCAAACTGAGCATCGGACATGCCGTTGATGTACTCGGCGTTGACCCAGTCGAGCTTCTTGGGGTCAAAGGTCGCAGGATTCTTGGAGATGCGGTCAAGCGAGAACTTGCTGGCCAGGACATCGCGCGGGATGATCGTGGTCTCGCCGTCGAGCGACCAGCCGAGCAGCGCCAGGTAGTTGACGAAGGCGTCGGACAGGTAGCCGGCGTCGCGGTACTCCTCCACCGAGGTGGCGCCGTGGCGCTTGGAGAGCTTCTTGCCGTCGGCACCCAAGATCATGGAGATGTGGGCGAACGTAGGCACGGGCGCGCCGAGGGCCTCGTAGACCATGACCTGACGCGGGGTGTTGGACAGGTGGTCGTCGCCGCGGATGACATGGGTAATCTTCATCATGGCGTCGTCGACGACGGTCGCGAAGTTGTACGTGGGCGTGCCATCGGAGCGGAAGATGACAAAGTCGTCGAGCTCCTTGGCGTCGAAGGTCACCTCGCCGTGGACAGCGTCGTGGATGACGACGTCGCCGCGGTCCTCGGGCACCTTGATACGCAGGACGTAGGACTCGCCGGCCTCGATGCGGCGGCGGGCCTCCTCGGGATCAAGATCGCGGCAACGGCGCTGATAGCCCTGGAAGGGGTCCTTGCGCTCCTGCGCGGCCTTGCGGTCGGCGTCGAGCTGCTCCTTGGTGCAGAAGCAGGGATAGGCCTTGCCCTCGTCCCAAAGCTTCTGGGCGGCCTGCTTGTACAGGTCCAGGCGCTCGGTCTGGGCGTAGGGGCCAAAGTCGCCGCCCACCTCGGGACCCTCGTCCCAGTCCAGGCCCAGCCAACGCATGGCGCGCAGGATGATCTGCGTGTTCTCGTCGGTGGAGCGGGTGGGGTCGGTGTCGTCGATGCGCAGGATGAACGTGCCGCCGTTTGCGCGGGCGAAAGCCCAGTTATAGATAGCGGTGCGGGCGCCGCCGATGTGCAGCTTGCCCGTCGGTGAGGGTGCAAAGCGGACGCGAACGTCTGATGCCATGGAAATCTCCTCGATTGCAGGATGGATGTCTAACCGCATCAGTATAAAGCATCAAAGCAACCTCCGCACAAAGGGCACCGACCTACTCATTGGGGACAGACTTAAATGACCAGCCTTACCTGAGTGCCGACAGGTTGCCCAAAGACTGGTCATTTAAGTCTGTCCCCAATGAGTAGGTGCGGAAAGGGTGTGAATGTTTGATTTACGCGCTATGATGTGCCCTTGCATAGAGAGCCCGGCGGAATGGTAACGGTCGCTGGGACACGTTTTTGAAAGGACAATCATGTCAGAAGAACTTCGTTCCATCCCGCCCCAACACGGGTCTTTTGTTTTTACGTCGGAGTCGGTGACCGAAGGTCATCCCGATAAGATCGCCGACCAGATCAGCGACGCCGTCCTCGACGCAATCCTCGCCAAAGAAATAGAGCTGCAGGAGCAGGGCTACATCGCCCCCAACGGCGTGCCCGCCAACGTGGAGAACGTCCGCTGCGCCTGCGAGACCCTCGTGACCACCGGCACCGTCATCGTCGCCGGCGAGATTCGCACCCAGGCCTACGTCGACGTACAGGAAATCGCCCGCGGCGTTATCCGCCGCATTGGCTACAACCGCGCCAAGTTCGGTTTTGACTGCGACACCTGCGGCGTTATGAGCCTCATCCACGAGCAGTCGCCCGATATCGCCCAGGGCGTCGACGAGTCCTTCGAGACCCAGACCGGCGCGACCACCGACCCGATCGACCTGATCGGTGCCGGCGACCAGGGCATGATGTTCGGTTATGCCTCCAACGAGACCAAGACCCTCATGCCCATGCCGCACTACCTGGCAAGCCGCCTGGCCGAGCGCCTGGCCGCCGTGCGTCACGACGGTACCCTCGCCTATCTGCGTCCCGACGGCAAGACCCAGGTCACCGTGCGCTACGAAGATGGTAAGCCCGTCGAGGTCACGACCATCGTCATCTCCACGCAGCACGCCGCCGAGATCGAGGACATGGGCAAGATCAAGGCCGACCTCATCGAGCACGTCATCACCCCGGTCATGGCCGCTGAGAACATGCCGTGGGACAACGCGGACATCTACGTGAACCCCACCGGTCGCTTTGTCGTGGGCGGCCCCATGGGCGACACGGGCCTCACCGGCCGCAAGATCATCGTCGATACCTACGGCGGCTACGGCCGTCACGGCGGCGGCGCCTTTAGCGGCAAGGACTGCACCAAGGTTGACCGCTCCGCCGCGTATGCCGCGCGTTGGGTCGCCAAGAACGTGGTCGCCGCCGGTCTGGCCGACCGCTGCGAAGTCGAGCTTGCCTACGCCATCGGCGTTTCCAAGCCCCTCTCAATCATGGTCGACACCTTCGGTACCGCACATATTGCCGAGGACAAGATCGTTGAAGCCGTAGAGAAGACCTTCGACCTGCGCCCGGGCGCAATCATCCGCGACCTAGACCTGCGCCGCCCCATCTACGAAAAGACGGCAGCCTACGGTCACTTCGGCCGAGAAGACGCCGACTTCACCTGGGAGAAGACCGACCGAGTCGAAGAACTCAAGGCAGCCTGCGGCCTGTAAGCTAACTCGAAAAGCTACAGCCAAAAACAACGAACCAAAAGAAGTACCGGCCCCAACCGGTACTTCTTTTTTATTTAAACGGTGGTGAAGATGCTTCGATATGAGCCTACGCTGCGTCACCAGCTAATGAATTTTGCAGCACACGCGCCTCTACCATGTATCCTTAGTTCCGAGGGCTTTGGTATTTGGTCGATCGCGAGTTCCGCACGAGCCGGAGGCCACTTAATGTGGCCTCCGTGCGAGCAGGACTGTCCGAGCAGGCGACCAAATACCAAAGCCCTCGGGACGACGGGACAGATTAAAGGAGCAGTCATGGCAGGCAAGCCGCAAACACTAGCTACGACCTCGGCATTCGAGATCTTGGGCCCCGTCATGGTCGGCCCCAGCTCGTCGCACACCGCCGGCGCCCTGCGCTGCGCCCAAGTTGCCGCCAGCCTGCTGGAAGGCCGCATCACCAAAGTCACCTTTGGCCTGTGGAACTCCTTCGCCCACACTTACCGCGGCCACGGCACCGACCGCGCGCTCGTCGCGGGCATACTGGGCCTCGACACCGATGACGAAAACATCAAGCAGGCCTTCGACCTTGCAAGCGAGCAGGGCCTCGAATATCACTTTGACATCAAGGGCGACGACGCCTCCATCCACCCCAACACCGTCGACATCGACATGGTCGACGACACGGGCGCCACGGCACAGGTCCGCGGCGAGAGCCTGGGCGGCGGCAAGATGCGCATCAGCCGCATTAACGGCGTCGGCGTCGACATCTCGGGCATGTATTCCACGCTCTTCGTGGCGCACAAGGACGTTCCCGGCGTACTCGCCGCGCTCACGAACCTGCTCGCCTACGCCCATGTAAACATCGCTTTCTGCCGCACCTACCGCACCGAAGTGGGCGGCCAGGCCTACTCCGTCTTTGAGACCGACGGCGCGCCCGACGACACCGTCGTCCCCATGCTGCGCAAGCTCGACAATGTCGATTACGCGACCTTTATCGAGCTCCCCGGTTCTGCCTCGTCGCTCTCCCCCGGCGTCTCGGCCAAGGAAATTTTCGACGACGGCGAGCAGCTGCTCGATGCGTGCGAGGAACTGGGGCTCAGCATCGGCGCCGTCATGGCCGTTCGCGAGGCGCGTCTGACCGGCGAGGCCCACGCCGTCGCCGCCATGCGCCGCGTGCTCGACGTCATGCGCGAGGAGACCACGGCCCCCCTCGCCAATCCGCAGCGCTCGCTCGGTGGGCTAATCGGCGGCGAGGCCAAGCTCGTCGAAGCCACCGGCCGCAACGATTTGAGTGCAAGCCTGATGGGCCCCGTTCAGACCGATGCCGTGGCTCGCGCCATGGCCGTGCTCGAACGCTCCGCCACGATGGGCGTGATCGTCGCCGCCCCCACGGCCGGCTCCGCGGGTGTTGTGCCCGGCTGCGTGCTTGCGCTTGCCAATCACCTGCAGCTCGATGACGAGCAGATAATGGACGCGCTCTACTGCGCAGCCGCCATCGGCCTCAACCTCACCACGAGTGCCTGCGTCGCCGGCGCCGAGGGCGGATGCCAGGCCGAGGTGGGAAGCGCCGCCGCCATGGCAGCCGCCGCGCTGGTGCAGATGCTCGGCGGCACGCCCGAACAGGCGCTCGACGCCAGCTCCATCGCGCTGAGTAACCTGCTGGGCCTCGTTTGTGACCCCGTCGGTGGCCTCGTGGAGGTGCCCTGCCAAAACCGCAACGCCATCGGCGTGGCAGCGGCCTTTAGCTCGGCACAACTCGCCCTCGCAGGCATTAAGAGCCTGGTGCCGTTTGACCAGATGGCACATGTCATGCTCTCGGTGGGTCACGCGTTGCCGGCCACACTGCGAGAGACGGCAAAGGGCGGCATCGCGCAGGCTCCGGCCGCACTTTCGGCCTGTGCAAAATGCGGTGTGTGCGGATAGCGACAAAGAACGACTCAAAGGTGGGACAAATGTCCCACCTCTTTTGAATGCCACCGTTTCCGTACCACAAACAGCAGGGCAATCGCTATAATGCAAGCCCAGTAAAAACACGATAAACCGCAAGGCGAAAATCGAAGGATATGCATACGATGTCGCAAAACGATCGAACTCAACTGATTCCCGATCCGCAGCAGCCGAGCAGGCACACCGGCGGCGTTCAGTCGCCGCGTCCTATCGCGCCGAGCCACGGTCAGCAGCGTAGTGCAGCAAACGCTTCCCAACGCCCGAACCAACAGCATCAGCAACGTCAGCAGCGCCAGGCAAACGGCAATGTGTCCAAGCAGCCCCCCACGCACGCTCGAGGCGATTGCGGCCCCGCGCGCAAGTCCGCCGGCAACAATAAGTCGGGCAAAAAGACGACGCTCTTTGTCGTCCTGGGTCTTATCGTCATTGTCTATATCGTAGGCATCGTAGCGTTTTCGCAGCTAGCCTACCCCAACACCACCATCGCCGGCGTCGACGTCTCGTTCTCCAACGCTTCGTCTGCCGCCACCAAGGTCAATTCGGCATGGAAGCACTATAAGCTCGCCGTGACAGGCGATGACTTTAGCTGGACCTATCAGCCCGAGTCCGATGAACCCATCGTCGATGGCGAAGCTGCCGCAAAAGAGATCATCAACCACAACGAAGCCTTTATTTGGCCGGTCCGCCTTGTGGAATCCTTAAGCGGCAAGACCAAAACAACCGCTACCTCCAACGAAGTCGATCTTGATCAAGACGTCAACCTGTCCATGCTCTCCGACACCTTTGACCAAAAGAAGTTTGAGAAGGATCTGGGCGCCGCCATCAACGAGTTTAACGAGGGCCGTTCGGGCACGTTCGAGGCCAATAGCTCCTATGACGAGCAGGCCGGCAAGTTTACCGTCGAGAAGGCGCGCTCCAACGAAAAACTCAACCGCGAGCATGTCATTAAGTATGCCGAGCTCGAGCTTGCCTCGCTGGCCGAGTCCGTAGATCTTTCCAAGCTCGGCAACGATGCCTATGAGCCGCTCAATGGAACGCTGACCGATGATCAGATTCAGGCCGCATGCGATGCCGCCAACAACTTCCTGGGCGTCAACGTGACCCTCAAGCTCAACGGCGAGGATGCCGGCAAGGTTGATGGCAGCTCCGTCTTACAGTGGATCAGCTTTGCCGATCCGGCCAGCCCCACGCTCGATACGTCACAGATCAGCAGCTGGGCAGCCGAGCTCGCCAACGGCTTTAATACCGTGGGCTCCACTCGCTGGTGGACGCGCGCCGATGGCAAGCAGTGCGCCGTCGAAGGCGGTGACTTTGGTTGGTCCATCGACAGCAGCTCGCTCGCCAAGCAGGTCGAGGACGCCATTAACAACAAGCAGACCGGAGAAATCGAGATCAAGTACTCCCAGAAGGCCGACACCTTTACCGCAAAGGGAGAGCCCGACTGGAAGGCGTATATCGACGTCGACTTGTCCGAACAGCACGCGCGCTACTATGACGAGAGCGGAAATATCGTTTGGGAGGCCAACTTTATCTCGGGCAAGCCGGGCGAGGACGCCACCCCCGAAGGCGTGTGGCAGATCAACAGCAACGACGGCGGCAGTACCCTGATCGGAGCCAAGGACCCCGAGACCGGTAAGCCCAAATACGAAAGCCCGGTGAGCTACTGGATGCCGTTCGAGGGCAATATGATCGGCTTCCACGATGCCACCTGGCAAAACGACAAGAGCTTCGATAATGCCGAGTCGTACAAGTGGTGCGGCAGCCACGGTTGCATCAACCTGCGCCTGGCAGACGCCAAGGCACTTCACGACTGCATCAAAGTCGGCCTGTGCGTGGTTGTCCACTCGTAGTGCAACGCGCGCATTCCTACAACGTGGAACCGCTGCGACCAATCTAACAGTTCCGAAAGAAACCGTCCTATGCGCCCGCCCCAACCGGTGGGCGCATATAATTATCGAGGTTCTTTCTATAAAGGAGACGCTATGCCGAATGTCCCCACGATCACCCCAGGCCCAGATGATACCGAGCGCACGCCCGAAGGTGCCACCGAAACGATTCCTCTGATTTCAAACGTATATGCCGACAAGCAGAGCGGACGCGCGAACGATACGGCCGAGATTTCCGATGAAGAGGCATATGCCAAGCTCAAGGCAAAACGTGCCGAACGTCGATGCAAAAAGCTGATTCGACGCGGTATTGCCGCCGGCGTCGTAGGTGCCATCGCGCTCCTTGCCATTGTCGCAACCCTGGTTATCAATGCGCAGCCTCAGGGCGCTAGCGGGCCTGTGACCGACATGGTGACCGAGGGCACGTTTACCACATCGGTCGAGGCGAAAGGGCAGCTCAAACCCATTTCGTCCTCAGTGGTCTCCCCTTCTGTCGACGGTACGGTCGATTCGATCAACGTGCAGGCAGGCCAATCCGTCAGCGAGGGCGACGTGCTTATGACCATTAAAAATGACGAGCTCGATCGCAACGTTGCCGAGGCGCAGCGTACAGTTGCTGCCGCTCAAGAAGACCTCGCTAACGCGAAGAAAGCCGCAGCTGCCGCGCAGGCCACCCCAACAACGGACGTCGATGGAGGTTCCGCAGCGGCTGGCGTCTCCGACGCATCAGCGGACACGAACGCCGTATCGGCCGCGCAGCGCAGCCTCGCATCGGCCCAGGCAAACCTCGATCAGGCGAACGCCAAGGCAGCCAGCCGTACGGTCACGGCCCCGAGCTCGGGCAGCATCGTGGAGCTCAACGCCAAGGTGGGCGCCACGGTAACAGGCGGCATGATCATGGGCGAAAGCGATACGAGCGGCGGCAAGCAGTGCATGCAGATCGCCGACCTATCCAAGATGAAGGTGACCGTGCAGGTGGGCGAAAAGGACATCGCCAAGATCGCCGTTGGGCAGAGCGCCAACGTCACGTATCCCGCGTTTCCCGATATCGTGAGCCAGGGCACCGTCACGGCTATCGCGTCGGTGGCAAACTCCGACGCCGCTAACGATGGCGGCGGCAGCGTAACCTTTAACGTCGACATCCTCATCGAGTCGCCCGACGCGCGCCTGAAGCCGGGCATGACGGCCGAGGTATCGGTGGTGACCGAGCAGCTCGACGACGTGGTGATGGTGCCGACGATGGCGCTCATGACCGAAGACGGCGAACACTATTACGTCAACGTGGCGACTGATGAAGAGGGCAAGCAAACCCGTCGCGTGAAGGTGACCGTCGTGACGCAAAACGACAACGAAGCCGTAGTCGGCAAGACACAGGTCAAGCGCGACGACCAGGGCAACGAGATCAACCCCAACGTGCCGGTTACCAAGCTGCGCGATGGCGACACCCTCGTCATGGACACCGGAGCGGACGCAACGGCTGACGGCGGCTACGGCGCGGATTCGGGCAGTATGTCTGCCGACGAGGGCATGTAATGCGTCCCGTTATCGACATCCGCAACGTGCACCGCATCTTTGAGAGCGAGGCGGGGTGCGCCCACATCCTGCACAACGTGAGCCTGGCGGTAGAACCCGGCGAATTCGTCGCTATCACTGGCCCCTCGGGCTCGGGCAAATCAACGCTCATGAACATCCTAGGCTGCCTGGATAAGCCGACGGCGGGCGACTACTACTTGCAAGGGCTCAACGTGGCCGAGCTCGATGATGACGAGCTCACCGAAGTTCGCGCCCTGAGCATTGGCTTTGTCTTTCAGAGCTTCAACCTGCTGCCGCGCCTGTCGGTTATCGAAAACGTCATGCTGCCGCTGGCCTACACCAATGTGCCCCGTAGCCAGCGCGAAATGCGCGCCGTACACGCGCTGCAGGCCGTCACGCTACCGGCCGACCACTGGGACCACCGCATATCCGAGCTCTCGGGCGGCCAGATGCAGCGTGTCGCCATCGCGCGCGCCCTTGTCAATGACCCGCCCATCATCCTGGCCGACGAGCCGACGGGAAACCTGGACTCCGCCACTGGAGCGCTTGTGATGGAGACCTTCCATAAGCTCCAGAAGCGCGGCAAAACCATCGTTCTTATCACACACGACCCCGGCATCGCCGCCGAGGCCGACCGTGCCGTGACCATCCGCGACGGTCGCATTCACGACGGCGCGTATATTCCACATGCACCGCGGACCCTGCGCAGCGCCGTAGATAGCCTGCCCATGATTTCCGCCTCCGCCAACCCGCCGAAAGGAGTGGTGGCATGAGCGCCCGCGATCTCATCCAGGAAGCCCTTCACTCGCTCGAAGCCAACAAGGGGCGCAGCCTGCTCACCATCCTGGGCATTGTCATCGGCATCGCCTCGGTTATCGCCATGACTTCGCTCATCGGCGGTATCCAAAACAGCCTGGTCAACAGTCTGGGCCTCAATGCGGCACGCATGGTGCAAATCTATTCGTCGCAAGAACTCACCGAGTCGGACATCGAGAAGCTTCAAAAACTGGTGCCGCAGATAGAGCAGATCGGCATTGTCGACAGCGCGTATACCGAGTATAAGACCGGCGATAAAAGCTATACCGTCATGGCACAAGGTGTCGATAGCGACATGCTCGACGCGGTGGGGGCCAGCAAGCTCGTTGCGGGGCGCACCTATTCCCAGGCCGAGTCCCAGTCAGGCTCGCGCGTGGCGCTCATCAGCCGCAACGGCGCCGATCAGCTTTACGGCAACGAACAGGATGCGCTGGGGAAAACCATCAAGGTGTCCAACGGCGAGGTGCAGATTGTAGGCGTGATAGATGGTGGCAGCGACTCCATGGGCTCGCTCACGCTGTATATGCCACGCGAAACCATCTCCGGCCTGTTTGGTGACGAGAATCCTTCATTCCCCAGCGTGACGGCACTTGCCGCCGAGGGCACGGACATGGATGAGCTTTGTAAGACCATCGAGTCAAAGGTGCGCGCGATGAAGGGCATCGAGGAGGAGGATGGGTACGACAGTGTATCGGCGACATCCATGAAAAGCGCCATCGATGCGCTCAACTCCTTTATGGGCGCGTTCTCGCTCATCATGGGTGCTGTCGCCAGCATCTCGCTGCTTGTCGGCGGTATCGGCATTATGAATATGATGCTTACCAACGTAACGGAGCGCATCCGCGAGATCGGCATCCGCCGCGCTCTGGGCGCAAGTCGTCGCGATATCACCGCGCAGTTTTTGGCCGAATCCTCGGCGCTGTGCGTCACCGGCGGACTGCTAGGTGTCCTGATTGGCTATCTGCTGGCATGGGGCCTCGCGATGTTTGCCTCCGGATCCGGGATTCTTGGCGAGCTCGGTGCCAGCGGGCAAATCACACCGAGTTTTTCAATCGCCACGGTGATGCTGGCCTTCGCCGTCTCCGTCGGCATCGGCGTGATCTTTGGCTTCTACCCCGCTCGCCGCGCGGCGAAGCTCGACCCGGTGGAGTGCCTACGCTACCAGTAAGCCACCACCAACAAGTTGCGGTGAATTAGGGACTAAATATGCTATCTAGCAGCAAATACAGACACTATTTCACCGCAACTTATTGAAGGGCTGCTTGCGCCAGTTCCGGGCGTCGTCCTCGAGCTATTGGCGGATGACGGGCTTGTACGGGTCGAGCTTGCTCGGGGCGCTCCTCTTCGCGGGCGGGAGGGCGCGCAGGCGCGGCGAGCGCCTAGCGCGCGAACTCCCGTAAGAGCGCGTCTTCCACTTCCATAAGCGAAAGGGCCCCGCCTCCCTCGGCGGGACGGGCGACCACGATACAGCGCGCTCCCACGTCGCGCGCGGAGGCGATCTTCTCGGCCGTGCCGCCTACGGTTCCCGAGTCCTTGGTCACAAGCCACTGGGCGCCCACCTGCCGAAGCATCGCCTCGTTGAGCTCGCGGGTGAAGGGCCCCTGCATGCCGATGATGTGCGATGGCGAAAACCCCGCGTCGATGCACTTCGTTATAGCACCGGGCAGCGGGAGCACACGCACGAAGAAGCGCTCCGCGTAATCGGCGAGGCGCGTGTAGGGAGCAAGCTCCTTGCTCCCCGTCGTGAGAAGCGCGCGACCCGGGT
The DNA here is from genome assembly GCA_018368055.1 of Collinsella sp. Taxonomy (GTDB): domain Bacteria; phylum Actinomycetota; class Coriobacteriia; order Coriobacteriales; family Coriobacteriaceae; genus Collinsella. Next base: position 49,020 of record JAGZFB010000001.1, read on the forward strand.
TCTCGGAGAGAAAGCGCGCCGCGCAGGCGATCGACGTGACCGAGACGACGCCTTTGGGCAGCGCCTCGACCGGGCGCGCAAGGCGCAGGCATCGTGCACCCACGGCGAGCGAAGCGGCTCGGATGTTGCCGCTTGCGAGCGTAGCGAAGGGGTGCGTGGCGTCGACGACGATGCGCGCGCCGGAAAGCTCGCGCTCCATGTCGGCCTCGTCGAGCCTGCCCGCATGTACCTCAATGCCCGGAAGCTCGCCCAAAAGCTCGCCTCCGTACTCGGTTGCCGCGTAAGCACGGGCGGGGATGCCCGCCCCGCTCGCCCATTCGCACAGAAGGCGGCCCTCGGTGGTGCCGGCGAAGATGCGCAGCGCCGGCGCGGATGCGGGCGCCGTCACTTCGGGCCGCCTGGGCGCGTGATCTGGTAGAGCAGCGCGTTCATAATGGCGGCCGCCACGGTCGAGCCGCCCTTGCGACCCCTCGCGACGATGGCCGGCACGCGTCGCACGAGTAGCTCCTCTTTCGCCTCGACCACGTTCACAAACCCGACCGGCACCCCAACGACGAGCGCGGGCGCGATCTTCCCCGCGTCCATGAGCTCGGCGAGGCGCAGAAGTGCTGTGGGAGCGTTACCGACGGCCACGATGAGCGGACCCTCGATGCCGCAAGCTTTGTCCATGCTCGCTACGGCGCGAGTCGTGCCCGCGGCGCGCGCAGCCGCGGCGACATCAGGGTCGGCCATGTAGCACACGGTCTTGCAGCCGAGCTTCGCGAGCGCGGGCTTGCTTATGCCTGCGAGCGCCATGTTCGTGTCGGTGAGCACCGTGGCCCCTGCGTGCAGTGCGTCGAGCGCACAGTGCGCGGCGTCATGGGTAAATACGAGGGAATCGGCGTACGAGAAGTCGGCAGTGGTGTGGATGACGCGCTTCACGACGGGCTCTTCAAGCGGCGGGAACGTGCGGCCGCCGAGCTCTTCGGTGATGATCTCAAAGCTGCGCCGCTCGATGTCGCCGGGCGCCATCTCCTTGGAATCCATCTAGTACTCCACTCCTTCCCTTGCACATATCCCCTGCTCGTAGGGGTGTTTCTCGCACCGCATCTCGGTTATGTAGTCGGCCTTCTCCACAATCTTGCGGGAAGGCGCGCGCCCGGTGAGCGCAACTTCGACGCCGCGCGCGGACATATCGAGCGCACGGTCCACGAGCGCCTCGTCGACAAGCCCCTTCGAAAGCGCGTCGAGCGCCTCGTCGAGCACGAGCAGTCCCTCCTGCGCGCCCTCGAGCTCGGCGAGCGCAGAAGCGAGGTTCCCATCGTGCAGCTCGCACGTCGCGGCAAGTTCTTCCGACGTCATTGACCAGGTAAACTTGTCCGACACCTTCCCCGCGAACACGGGCACGCCGAAATGCTCGGCGAGCAGGCGCGCCTCCCCGCTTTCGCCGTCTTTCAGGAACTGCACGACGACGACGCGGCGGCCTGCGGCGAGCATGCGAAGGGCGAGGCCCATCGCCGCCGTGGTCTTGCCTTTGCCGTCGCCATGATACACGTGGATCATACGCCCTCCTCGATAATGCGGTAGACATACTCCATGTCGAGCGCCCCGCGCACGACGTCGGCCAGACGGTCGAACTCGCGCGCACGGTGATCGGCCGCGGACGCCGCGCCCGCAGTACCCACGACGCTCTCGGGCAGGCCGCGCATGCGCGCGAGCGAGCGCGCGAGGGCGAGCGCCACCCCCGGTTCGTCGAACAGGCCGTGGAGATAGGTTCCGAACACGTTTCCGCAGGCCGCGCCTTCTGGTTTGCCGCCAATCGTGCCCGCAGGGGCGCAGGAGACGGTCGTTTCGCCGTCGTGAATCTCGTACCCGCGCGCCGTCATGCCGTTCCACACCGAGAACGCGCCTTGGGCGCCCGTGATGCGCAGCTCCGACTGGGCGAGGCGCTTTTCCTCCTTGAACACCGTACTTGCAGGGATGAGCCCGAGCCCGCGCGCGGTGCCAGCGCCTTCCCTGCCGTGCGGGTCGGAAAGCTCGTCTCCCAAAAGCTGGTAACCTCCGCATATGCCGAGCACTGGCGTGCCCGCGCCCGAAAGCGCGCGCACACAGGCTCCGATGCCGCTAGCCGCAAGCCAGCGCGCGTCGTCGAGCGTGGTCTTCGAGCCGGGGAGCACCACCAGGTCGGGTCGGCCCAGATCGGTCGTCGAGGAAACGTAGCGCACGCCCATGCCGGGCACGCGCGAAAGCGGGTCGAAGTCGGTGAAGTTCGACAGATGCGGAAGGCGCACGACGGCGACGTCGATGATGCCGCGCGCCTCGCGGGCAGATAGGCGCGGCGCGAGCGAGTCCTCGTCGTCCAGGTCGAGCGTAAGATACGGCACGACCCCCACGACGGGAACCCCGCACATCTTCTCGAGCGGGGCCAAACCCGGGCGCAGGATTTCCACATCGCCGCGGAACTTGTTCACCACAAGCCCCCGCAAAAGAGCGCGATCCTCGGGCGCAAAGAGCGCGACCGTGCCGTAGAGCTGGGCAAACACCCCGCCTGGGTCGATGTCGCCCGCGAGCAGCACGGGGGAGGACACGGCGCGCGCGAGCCCCATGTTGACGATGTCGTTTTCGGCAAGGTTAATTTCGACGGGGCTGCCGGCGCCCTCGATGACGATGACGTCGTTTTCCTCCGCGAGCGAATCGAACGCCTCCAAAATCTGCGGCATGAGCGCCTTCTTTCGCGCGAAGTAGTCCCTCGCAGCGAAGGCTCCCTGCGCCTTGCCGGCCACGATGAGCTGGCTTCGGTGGTCGCTTTCGGGCTTGAGCAGGATGGGGTTCATGCGCACGTCGGGCGCGATGCCGCACGCCTCGGCCTGCATGATCTGGGCGCGCCCCATCTCGAGACCGTCGGCCGTGACACCGCTGTTGAGCGCCATGTTCTGGCTCTTGAAGGGAGCCACGCGCAGGCCGTCCTGCGAAAGCACACGGCACAGCCCCGCCGCAAGCAGGCTCTTCCCCGCATTCGACATGGTGCCCTGGATCATGATGGGCTTCGCCCTACCCACGGGTATCGACCTCCTTCGCCGAGCCTCGGCCATCCGCGCCCGCCATAGCGCCGCTGCAAGAAGCGCCGCCCCGTTCGTCGGGTTCGCCTTCGCCCGATGCGCCTTCCGCCCGAAGCGCGCGGCTGAACGCCATCGCAAGCCGGGCATTCTCCTTGCGCGTGCGCACCGCGACGCGGCACCAGAAACGGGACAGTACCGAAAACGAGTCGCACGTGCGGACCAAAACCCCCTGTTTATACAGGCGCTCGGGGATGTCTTTCGCCGGCGTGCGGACTAAAAGGAAGTTCGCATCCGACGGCACGACGGAAAGCCCGAGCGAGGAGAGCTCGTGGGAAAGCCACGCTCGCTCGCCCGCCAATACATCGCGCGTGCGCGAAACGTATTCGACGTCTTCCAGGGCGGCGATGCCCGCGGCCTCGGCGACCGAGGAGACGGGCCACGCCTGCCCCGCCCGACGAATCCCCTCGATGAGTTGGGCGTTTCCGCTGATCAGATACCCCAACCGCAACCCTGCCATTCCGTAGAGCTTGGTGAACGCGGAGAGCACGGCCACATGGCGCGAACACGCGGCGCGTGCGGCCACGCTCCTTTCGCGGGCGTCGGGCGCAAATCCGAGGAAGCACTCGTCCACGACGAGCAGTGCGCCCACCTGCTCGCAGCGGCAAGCCGCGGCATCGATCACGCTGGGGTCGACGAGGCGCCCCGTCGGGTTGTTCGGATTGCAGAGGTACGCCACGTCTCCCGGCCCCTCGATCGCGCGGGCGAAGGAGGCGGGCACGTCGAAGTCGTCCGCTTCGGAGAGCGGGAACTCCTGCACGCATGCGCCATAGTACGATGCCGCCTCCGCATATTCAGAGAACGTCGGCGCGCACACGACGATGCGTTTCGGGCGCACCGCCGCGGCGAGCCGCCAGATGATGTCGGACGCGCCCGCGCCGCAGACGATAGTATCTTCGGGAATGCCCTGGGCGCGCGCTAGGGCGCGAACGAGGGCGAGACTTTCCCTATCGGGGTAGGCGTCGATTCGAGAAAGCGCCTTGCAAGCTGCGGCGACGGCGCGCGGCGAGGGGCCTGCCGGATTCACGTTCACCGAGAAGTCAATGAGGTCGGAGGCGCCCCCTTCGCAAGCGATGCCGAGCGATTGCGAGCTGCCCCCATGCGTACGGGCGCGCAGGATTCCCCCAGCAGCCCGGGGCGCGGCGTGGTCTTCCCTCATGCCATCGCCCCCACGGCGAGCACGACCGCCGCGCGCGCGGCGCCGAAGACGGCGAGCGCGCATACGGACGCGGCGAGCATGAGCCTTGTCGCCCGGGCGATGTCGCCCCACTCGATTTCGCGGGACGCGTCGCCTATCGTCGGTTTCTCAACGAGCTTGCCGAAATACACCGCGGGTCCTGCCAGGCGCAGCCCGAGCGCGCCCGCGCACGCTGACTCGGTCTGCGCCGCGTTCGGACTCGCATGGCGACGCCTGTCGCGGCGCCAGATACGCGCCGCCCCGCGCGCGTCGAGCCCGACGATCGGGCACACGGCGATCATGAGCAGGGCCGATAAGCGCGAGGGAATCCAGTTCACCGCATCGTCGAGGCGCGCCGAGGCGCAGCCGAAGTCGATGTAGCGCTCGTTTTTGTAGCCCACCATGCTGTCGAGCGTGTTCACAGCCTTGTACGCCATGCCCAAGGGCGCACCCCCGATCATAAGGTAGAAAAGCGGCGCGATGACGCCGTCGCTCGCGTTCTCCGCCACCGTTTCCACGGCGGCGCGCGCAACGCCCTGCTCGTCGAGAACAGACGTGTCGCGTCCCACGATGAGCCCGACTGTTTCGCGCGCCGCGACAAGGCCGCCCTTCGAGAACGCGCGGGCCACGGCCAGGCTCTGGCGGCGCAGCTCGCATGCCGCAAGAATCTGATAGCTCGCCCATGCCTCGGCCACGAAGCGCAAGCCGGGGTGAACCATGCCGCAAAGATGCAGGATTCCCCAGGTCAAAAGCCCACACGCAAGCGGAAGCGCCACGGCGAGCACAAGCCCTGCGGCGCGCGTGCCCGCGGACGTTTGCGGGAACGCGCCCCGCAGGCGGCCTTCGGCCCACGTGATCGCGCGCCCCATGGCGACGACGGGATGGGGAAGCCAGCGCGGGTCGCCGAAGGCAAGGTCGGCCGCGAACCCGGCGGCGACGGCAAAAATCGTCATCACCGGGCATCGCTCCCCGAAGCGGGGCGAACGTCGCGAAGGCAGCGCCCATCCCAGGTGACAGCCCATGCGCCGCCCGGCTCGGTATGCACGTCGAAGTATCCCATTTTCGGGACAGCTAGCTCGGAGAGCAGCGCTTTCACGGTACCCGCGTGAACGACGAAGACGGCGCGCCCACTCCCCTGGGCACGCTCCGATTCGCACACCTCCCGAAACGCCGCGACGACGCGGCGGGTGAAATCACTCTTGCCCTCGCCATGCGGGCAGCGCGTCTCGCACCAGGAGTCTACCCAGGCGCGGTAGCGCGCATCCTCTTTAAGCTCGGCGGCGCTTCGCCCCTCGAAGTCGCCGAAATCCATCTCGCGCAGACCGGGGCACGCCATAAGCTCCGCGTTCGGGAAGAGGATGCGCGCCGTCTGGTCGGTGCGGACCATGCCGCTCGTGATAACACGGAACACGTCACGATCGCACGCGAGGTCGCGCAAAGCGCGCTCACCCGCGCTCGACAGGGGCTCGTCGGTGCCTGCCCCGCTGTAGCGATGGTCTTCCGTGCCCGCCGTGGCACCATGGCGCACGAAGACGACTTCCAAAGGCGCGACCGCGCCCTGCGTCCCTCGAGGCGCATCGGCAAGGTTTCCTTTGATGACCTGGGGAATCCCGCACGTCATGCGCACGACGACGTCGGCGCGCGCAGCGAGCGCGCATCCCAGGCGCCCCGCGCGCTCGCGCCATTGGGCGTCTTCCGCATGCATAGGGACGACCCCCGAGCCGACCAAGGACAGAATCACTGCGTCGAAGCCGATCAGCCGCTCGAGCGCCGGGTCAGCGTCGAGCGCGCGTACGAGTTCCTCAGCACGGTACGCGACGCGGCCGGCAAAAACCGCGGGCACGCCGCCCTCCGCAAGCTGCGCCGCGTCGACGAAATCGTCCGCCGCGAACCCGAGCCTTTCGCGCACGAAGGTCCTCTTCCCCGAATGCGCGCCACCTACCACGAGAATCATAGGAGCATGCCCCCCGCCACCAGCATGGCAAGCATCGCGAGCTCGGCCCATTGCAGAAACCATCCGGCCAAATCACCCGTCACCCCGCCGAAGCGGGACAGGGCAACATGGCGGTACCACGCGAGCGCCAAAAGCCCCGCCACCGCCATAAGGGCGCCGACGGCCCGAACGCACGCGACCATCCCTGCAGCCGAAGCCGCAGCGAAAGCGCAAAGCGGCACGACGATCACCGCGCGCCTCTTCGCAGGCGAGAGCCCCGCGGCCATGCCGTCCGCCCGCGCGGCAGGCCAGCATTCTACGGCGAGCCCCGAAAGCGCGCGGGAGAACACGAGCGAGCACAGAAGTGCGAGGAACGACCCCGCCGTAAGCGGCAGCGCGGTGAACAGGGAAAACTGCAGAATAAGGTACACGACAACACCAATGACCCCGAAGGCGCCCGCCCGCGGGTCGTGCATGATCTCGAGCTTTCGCTCGCGCGGGGCCCAACTTGCAAGCGCATCGGAGGTGTCGCAGAGCCCGTCTAGGTGGATGCCTCCCGTCACCGCCACAGGCAACGCCACGAGCACGGCCGCGACGATGGTCGCGGGCGCGCCGAGCAGGTTCGCCATGTGCCCCCACGCCGTCATGAGGAAGCCTTCCGCAACGCCCACCAGGGGAAACGCGGCAAGCGCATGGGTTGATCCGAAATCGGTCCAGGCCGATTTCGGGACGGGGATGCGCGAGAACGTTCCGAACGCCGCGCCGATTGCCTCTGCTATCTTCACCTTGTAGGTCCTTCGCCTTTCATCCACACGGGAATCCCGCATACCACTTCGACTGCGCGGTCGGCCAGCGCCGCCACGCCCGCGTTCACGCGCGCGAGCGCGCGCCTCCATCCCTCGGTCCCCTCATCGTAGCGCATCCCATCGGCGAACACGTCGACGGAGACCACCACCGTATACGCAGCGGCCTGAGTGAGTCGTTCGATGCCTCCGAGCACCTCGCGCGCCACAGCGTCGGGGTCACGTGGGGACAAGCCGCCTTCCGCGAAGAGCTCGTTCGCAACCAGGTTGCCCACGTCCTCCAAAAGAAGCGTGCAGCCGCGCGGAAGCCCGGGCACTGCGGCGCCCACGTCACGCGTGCGCTCGAGGGTGGAAAACCCCTTGCCCTCGCGCATCGCCCGATGGCGCGCGATACGGCGGGTGCCCTCTTCCCCGAAGGGCTCCATCGTTGCCAGGTACACGCGGGGGCCGTCGTGCCCGAGGCACAGGGACTCGGCATAGGCGCTCTTGCCGCTCGCGGCGGCGCCGATAACGAACGTCACCGTCATTTCCCGGCCTCGAAATGCTCGTAAGCAGCCATGCCAGTCGCCGTGAACGTCTTCCCATCCCGGTACACGCGCAGCGCCGAATCCAGAAGGGGCAGATACGCCATGGCGCCCGCGCCCTCGCCCAAGTGCATGCCTGCGTCGAGGGGTGCCTTTATGCCGAGCTCGCGAAGGAGCTCCTGGCTTGCGGGTTCGCTAGATGCGTGGGTGCCCACGAGGTAGCCCAAGGCGTTGGGGCACAGGCGCACCGCGCACAGGGCCGCCGTGCAGGATATGACCCCGTCGAGGAGCGCCGGCGCCTTCGAGGCCGCGGCCCCCAGGTAGAAGCCACACATCGCCGCGATGTCGAAGCCGCCCACCTTCGAGAGCACGTCGATCGGGTCGGCGGGATCGGGCGAGTTCGCGTCGATAGCGCGCTCGACCACGTCGCGCTTGCGCGCGAGCGAGGTGTCCGAGAGCCCCGCGCCGCGCCCGACGAGGCTCCGCGCGTCCGCTCGGATGAGCACTGCGGCCACCGCCGCCGAGGTGGTCGTGTTGCCGATGCCCATCTCGCCCGCGGCGAGAAGGCGCACGCCGGCGCGGGCGAGCCCGCACGCGACGGCGATTCCGACCTCGATCGCGCGCACGGCCCCATCGCGAGACATGGCGGAGCCGTGCGCGATGTTGCCGCTCCCCCGCCGCACGTTCGCGCGCACCATGCGAGCGTCTTCTATGCCCCGGGCCATACCCACGTCGACGGGCACGACCTCGGCACCCGCGAACGCCGCCATGCGGCAGGCGCTCGTGGCCCCCTCGCACATGTTGCGCGCGACGGCTCGCGTAACGTCTTGCCCGCTTTGCGACACGCCCTCGGCAACGACCCCGTTGTCGGAGAAGAATACCGCGAGCGCACGGGGAAACTCGGCCACCTCGGCGCTCCCCTGAGCTGCGGCGATACGCGCGACGGCGTCTTCAAAGTCGCCCAATCCCCCCAAAGGATGCGCGATGGAATCCCACGCGGCGTACGCGGCGGCGCGGGCACACTCATCTGCGGGCGCGATCCGGGAGAGCGCGGCTTCGAGCACGGCGCCCGGCGCCGACGAGAACGCGCGCTCGACTTCCTCGCGGATGCAGGCAAGCGCGGTTTCGGTTGCTTCAGCCATGCCGTCTCCTCTCTGCGAACGACGCTGTGGCAGACGCGAACGCGCGCGCAACGTCGGGGTTCGCAGGATAGTACACATGCGGGAAGCCCGCAACCAGGGCCGGGGTGGTCGTCATGCACGGCCAGCCCTTGTCGCGCCGGGGCTTCTGCGCCCAGAAGTCGCCGCCCGGGCAGGTGGACTGCCAGTAGTGGAACTCGTGCGCGCGGATGCGTGTGCCGCGCGGCCCGTAGAGCCCGTAACGTTGGGAAGTGAGCTCCACGTACCCGAAATGGGACAGCCTTCCCCCGTTCTCGCTTGCGCCCTCAAGGGCGCCCGCAACAGGCCAGCGCCGCCCCTCGCTATCGGAGATTTCGCGCTGCAGGTACAGAAACCCACCGCATTCGGCAACCGTCGGCATGCCGGATTCCACCGCACGCAGCACCGCCTCGCGCATCGGCGCGTTCTCGGAGAGCTGCCGCGCATGGAGCTCCGGGTAGCCGCCTCCCAGATAGAGGGCGCTTGTCCCCCGGGGCAACTCGCTATCACACAGGGGGCTGAAAAAGGCCAGCTCGCAACCCAGGTCCTCGAGCGCGCGCAGGTTCTCCTCGTAGTAGAACGAGAACGCCTCGTCACGTGCGACGGCGACGATGGGCCGCGCTCCCGCGATCGGCTCCAACCGGTAAGGTTCCTCGCGGATATCGGGTGCCGTCGCCGCTATTTCGAGCAAGCGGTCGACGTCGACGCTCTTTTCCACCAGCTCGGCCATCTTGTCGATGCGCGCGGAGAGCTGCTCGACCTCGTCGGCGGTCACAAGCCCCAAATGCCGGCTTTCGAGCGAGAACGCATCGTCGGCGGGGATATTCCCCAAAACCGCGACACCCGTGTGCTTCTCGATCGCAGGCTTCGCGTAGGCGCAGGCAGCGGCGCTCGTCTTGTTCAGCACGACGCCGCGCACGTTCGCACAAGGCAGGAACTCGGCGATGCCGCGGATTACGGCGGCGAGCGATAAAGACGCCCCGCGCCCGTTCACCACTAAAACGACCGGCGTTTCCGTGTCGCACGCAACCTGGTAGCTGCTCGCATCGGCCACGCCGGGCGCCATGCCGTCGTAGAAGCCCATGGCCCCCTCGAGCACCGCGACATCCGCGCCCGCAGCGCCGCGTGCGAGCAGGGCGCGCAGCGTCGGGGCGTCGGTGAAGAAGCCGTCTAAGTTGCCCGAGCGCGCACCCACGACGCGGCGATGAAAGAGCGGGTCAATGTAGTCGGGGCCGCATTTGAAGGCCGCGCATGCGAGGCCGCGGCGCGCAAGCGCGCGCAGGAGCGCGCACGTAACGACCGTCTTGCCGCTCCCGCTCGAGGGCGCAGCGACCATGAAGCGAGGGATGGTCGTGCTCACCGGGCGCCGCCTTCCCCACCTGCACCACGCGCGCTGACGAGGAACACGGGGTTTTGCGCCTTCATAAGATGGTGCGAGCCTACAGCCTCGGCGCGGGCGGCCGACACCTGGCACGCCTCGAACCCCTTAAAGCGCGAACCCGAGAGGAGCGCGCACGCCTCGGTGAGCGTCTCAACGGTGACGCATGGCACGCACAGGCGAACCTGCGAGTTCTTCTCGAGCGCCGCCTCCACGATGGAGGGAAGCTCGCCCGCGCTCCCGCCGACGAACACGGCGTCGGGGACGGGCAGTTTCGCGAGCGCTTCGGGGGCGACACCGGGGATCGCATGCACGTTGCCGCACCCGAATGCATCCGCGTTCTCTCGGATGAGCCGCACGCCGGCCGCGTTGCGCTCGACCGCCCATACCGACCCCGTTCGCGCGACGAGCGCCGCCTCAATCGACACGCTCCCCGTGCCGGCGCCGACGTCCCACACGGTGTCGGTCGCGGTAAGGCGCAGCTTCGCGAGCGCGACGGCGCGCACCTCCTGCTTGGTCATGGGAACGTCGCCGCGGATGAAAAGCTCGTCGGGAATGCCCGAGGAAGCGTACGGCCAGCGGGAGCTCGCGGCGCGGGATGCGCCCGCAAAGTCCGCCGCGGAAGAAGCCGCCGCGGGCGCGGACGCGCCGGCCGGCGCCTCGGAGGCTGCGCTAGAGCCCACAGGCGACCCGGCGCCGCTTGCGAACTCGATAAGCATCACGTTCAAGTCGTCGAACGTCTGACCTGCGATTTCACTTGCGGTCGCGCAGGTGATGCGCTCGTTGGGGTACGACAGGCGCTCGGCCACCGTCACGCGCGCGTCCCCGAAGCCCGCCTGCACAAGCTCGCCCGAAAGCCGCGAGGGGTCGTCCCCGCCCGACGTGGCGAGGAAGAGCTCGCCTGAGCGCTCGGCCTCGGCCACGATGTCGCACGCCACGCCGTGAGCGCTCGCGAAGCGCCAATCCTGCCATGGACGCGCGAGGCGCGCGGCGAGATACGACGCTGAGCTTATGCCGGGAATGATGCGCACGTCCACCTGCGCGTCGCCGGAGAGCGCCTCCACCAGGCGGCGCGCGCCGCTGAACAGCCCCACATCGCCCGTCATCACGACCACGGCGCGCTGCCACGACGCCGCATCGGTGAGCGCGGTGACGATGTCCGCCGTCTTCACGAGCTCGCATCTCACCACGTCGGGCGGCACGTCGATGCCGGCAAGCGCGCGATGAGCGCCGATGACCACGTCGGCGATGTCGATCGCGTCGAGCGCCGCGCGCGAGAGCAAGTCGGGGTTTCCGGGCCCCGCCCCGATGATCGTTACCTTTCGCATGGAATCTCCCGATACCCGCGCGGCGTGACCATACGGCCGCCTACGAGCTTCGTGTCCGCGTTGCCGACGAACACGGTGGTGAACATGTCGGCGTCGATCTCCCCCAGCTCGGAGAGCCTGCACATGCCCGACTGCTGCCCCTCGCGCCCGATGTTACGTACCCAGCCGCAGAGCGTGTCGGGGGCCTTCCATTCGAGCATAATCTTCGCCGCGCGTGAGAGCCTGTCGGCGCGCTTTCTGCTGCGCGGGTTGTACAAACAGATGCAGAAGTCGGCGCTCGCCACGGCGGCGAGCCTGCGCTCGATGACCTCCCATGGCGTGAGCAGGTCGGAGAGCGACACGACCGCGAAGTCGTGGGCAAGCGGGGCGCCGAGCACCGCCGACCCGCTCTGAGCCGCGGTGGCCCCGGCGATAACTTCCACGTCTACATCGGGGTAGTCCTCCGCAAGCTCCAGCACGGGGCTCGCCATGCCGTACACGCCCGCGTCGCCGCTGCACACGAGCGCCACGGCTTCTCCACTCTGCGCGCGCGAAAGCGCAAGGCGGCACCGTTCGACCTCGTGCATCATCGGCGTCGCGAGATGCGCCGCGTCGGGCACGGCGGCGAGCGCGAGCTCCACGTATTTCGTGTAACCCACAACGACGTCGGACGCCTCGAGCGCACGCCGAGCCGCAATCGTCATGCCGTCGGGGCCGCCCGGGCCGATTCCCACCACGAAGAGCTTTCCCATCACCGCTCCTTAAACGAAAGTTTAATAGTTACCTTGGAAAACGCGACGGTCACGCCGCCGTGAGCGAGCTTCGGGAAGATAAGTTTGCCCCCCTCCGCGAGCGCTGCCCGCTCGCACACGTTGTCGACCCCCACCGTCGCGCGCACGAAATCAGATGGCGAAACGCTGCCTTCGACCTGCGACAACTCCTCTGCGGAATACGTCGCAAGCGGGATATTGCGCGCGCAGCAGAAGGCGAGCAGACCCTCCTCGTGCGCCTTCACGTCGATCGTCGCCGCCTCGCGCACGGCCGAAGGCGAGATACCCACCTGCCCGCACGCGAGAAGAAACGCCTCCTCGATCGCTTCGGCGCACGCACCGCGACGGCATCCTATGCCCGCAACGATGCAGGGCACGACAAGGCGAAGCGGCTCGGGCGCAGGCGCCTGCGCCCGCACGCCCGCCGGCTTCCCCGTCTCACCGGCGGGCACGACCTCGCCCGTTGTCTCCGCCGCACGAACGGACGCACCTGCATTCGCGCCAGCGAACGGCGACACGACGATATCGGCCCGAGCGCGGTCGGACGCAATGTCAACCCCCTCAGGCGGCTGTCCCGAAATCGGCATGTCGGAATAGAGCGCCACGCGCCCGCCCGAAAGCAGCCGCGCCGACACTCGCTTGATGGCCTCGGGATTCGAAACGGCGAGCCCCGCACAGCGCGCCCACGTATCCACCGCCCACACGCCGCGGACGTCGGTCGCCGTGGTGATGACGGGGATGGCCCCTGCCGCGCGTGCCACAGTTTGCGCAAGCTCGTTCGCACCGCCCAAATGCCCCGACAAAAGCGGGACGGCAAAGCGCCCCGCCTCGTCGATCGCCACAACCGCGGGATCGTTTGCCTTCGAGGCGACATGCGGCGCGATCGCCCGCACGGCGATGCCCGCCGCGCCCACGAACAGAAGCGCGTCCGACGCTTCCCACGCGAGCGCCGTCCATGCGCGCAGGTCGGCCTTCCCCTCGCCGAACCCGCGCGAAACGGAAACGTCCCAGCCAGGGTCGTCTTCACCTGTCTGCGCGCAATAGGAAAGCGCGTGTGCGGTGCGCACCGCCAACGCATACCCCCTCTCAGTGAACGCTATGCAGGAAACCCTCATCTAGCGCACCACCATCGTCGAGAAGTAGCTGCCCCGATCGGGCACATCGTCGAGCGAGCGGTACACGCGCTCGCCCGGAAGCCCACAGTCCTCTACAAGCTCAGCACCGTCGAAGGCACCCTCCTCGCAAAGGAAGCGCTTCGTGTCCGCAAGCGAGCGGCGCGCCTTCATGACCACCTTCGTCCCCGGCCAGCCGATTGCACGGCGCACCCCGTACAGAACGCCTTTACTCATACGTCGCCCCCAATTTCCCGATAACTGCATCGGCGCCCGACGTGCGGAAAAGCTCGCGGCGCTCGGCGTCGAACACGACCGCGGCGATGTCGCATGCGCCCGCCGCGCGGCGGCGCAACCTGTCCTCAATTGCCGCAGCGAGCGAGGCGCGCGCAGCGTCCCCAACGCCGGCGGCCTCGATTACCTCGAGCGCCGCCGTGGTCGTGACGGACGACATGATCTCGCGCACGGTCTTCGCGCCCGCGCCGGCCATGGCCGCGTGGGCGGCCAGAATCTCCGCGCGGCAGTCGGCGGTACGCGAATGGGTGTCCATGATGCCGCCCGCGACCTTCACCAACTTGCCGATGTGTCCCACAAGAAGGACATTGGTAAATCCCTCGCGAACGCAGCAGTCAATCGCATCGCCCACAAAGTTGGAGATGAAGACCACCGGCGCACCGTTTAGGTGGAAATGCCCCGAGATGAACTGCCCGCCGTAGTTGCCGGGCGTGAGCACGACTCCGCGCCGCCCCATAGCCGCATGCTGCCGGATCTCGAGCTCGATGCTGTCGCGCAAGGCAGCGAGGCTGCGCGGCTCGACGATGCCCGTCGTGCCCAGGATGGAGATGCCGCCCTCTATCCCCAGATGCGGGTTGAAGGTCTTTTTGGCAAGGGCAACACCCTCGGGTACCGAAATCGTCACAGCAATATTTCCAGAAAAGCCGTGCGCGGCGCACACCTCGCGCACCGCCGAAGTGATCATCGCGCGCGGCGTCGCGTTGATGGCGGCCGCCCCCACCGGCTGCTCGAGCCCGGGCAATGTCACGCGCCCCACGCCCACGCCGCCATCGACGGAAACTTCCGATTCGCGCGCGGGCACGTCCTTGCTGCCCGCAGCACCCGTGCCCGACCCCGCATGTTCCACGTGCGCGTACACGAGTACGCCGTCAGTCACATCGGCATCGTCGCCTGCGTCCTTTCGCACGGCGCACTGGGCGCACCCCTCGCCGATGCATGCGTCGACCACGTTCGCCTCGACGGGCAGCCCGCCGGGGGTGACGATCGACACGCGGCCGACGGGCTTTCGTGACAAAAGCATCTCGCAGGCCGCCTTCGCCGCGAGCGCGGCGCAGCTCCCCGTGGTGTAGCCGCAGCGCAGGCGGGTCGTCCCGGTATATATGTAGTGCTCGAAGGCCACGCTAGCTGCTCGCCTTCCGATACCCCGTGGCAAACGAAGGGTCGTAAAGCTTGCTGCGCTCGTACGACTCTGCTTGCGCGCCGTTGTGCGAAAACCCGCCGCGAGCTCCGAGCACGCGGCCCACCACCACGAGCGCCGTGCGGTCGATGCCCTCTCGCGCGCCCGCATCGGCGAGCGTGCCCACTGTGCATCGCACCACGCGCTCCTCAGGCCAGGTCGCCTTGTACACGAGCGCGGCCGGCTCGTCGGAGCTGCGGCCCGCGGCCAAAAGCTCGGCGGAAAGCTCGGCGAGCATACCCGAGCTCAGGAAGATGACCATAGTCGAGCCACTTTCCGCCATGGTGCGCATGCCCTCGCCCGCGGGCATGGGGGTACGTCCGGAAAGCCGCGTGATCACGACCGACTGGCTGATTCCCGGCAGCGTGTATTCCTGGCGAAGCGCCGCCGCGGCACCGCAAAAGCTCGACACGCCGGGCACCACCTCGTAGTCCACGCCGCGCGCGTCGAGTGCGTCCATCTGCTCCTGGATGGCGCCGTACAGGCACGGGTCGCCCGTGTGCAGGCGCACCACTTCCTCGCCCCGCGCATCCGCCGCGCACATCACGTCGAGCACTTCCTCCAAGGTCATGTGCGCGCTGTCGTAGACGATGCAGGATTCCTTGCACTCAGCGAGCAGCTCGGGGTTCACAAGGCTTCCCGCCCAAACGACCACGTCGGCCGCGCGCAGAAGGCGCGCCCCGCGCAGCGTGATAAGGTCGGCGGCGCCCGAGCCTGCGCCAACGATATGAATCATCCGAGCCTTCCCTTCCCGTTTCTCATCGCAACCGTTTACGCCGCCCTTCGCGCAGCGGGCAAAACACGGCGTCTGCGGCGGCAATCGGCGCAAATACGCAGGCAGGAGGCGCAATGCCGCCCGCCCTGGCTTTGACACGTTCACAAGTGCCCACTATCATAGTAAAAGTTTCGGCAACGAGCATATGACAATCGGATAAAAGGAAATGACCGGCGCGGCGCCCGCACAGCCTGCGCTGGCTTGCGGAGGGAACCAGGTGGGAATCCTGGGCAAGGGACATTACTGTATAGGACGCGCGGGCGAACCGCCTCGCGCCCCAAGCCAGACTGCTTCGCCTTTTCCTCACGGCATCGCCGTGGCGTTAGCTCCTTGTGAACCCCGAGGGGTGCGCTTTTCTTTCGCTTGTGCCGACAAGCAACTGTCGCCGGGGGACCGGCAAACCGAGGAAAGGAAAAACCATGTCCGACCAGATGTCACGCCGCGGCTTCATGGGCGCCGCAGCAACCGGAGTCGTCGCGCTCGCCGGAGTCGCGCTCGCGGGCTGCTCCAACACCTCCGCGAGTTCCGAGAAATCGAGTGAAAAGGAGAAGGCCGTGAAGCCGGTCATCCTCGTCACGAGCTTCGGCACGAGCTACAACGACTCGCGCCACATCACCATCGGCGCCATCGAAGACGCTATCCGCGAGAAGTACTGGCAGGACTACGACATCCGCCGCGCCTTCACCGCGCAGATCATCATCGACAAGCTGAAGAAGCGCGACGGCATCACGATCGACAACATGACCGAGGCGCTCGACCGCTGCGTGAAAGACGGCGTGAAGGAAATCGTCGTGCAGCCGACGCATCTCATGGGTGGCCTGGAATACACCGACGTGAAAGACGAGCTCGACAAGTACGCCGACAAGTTCGACAAAATCTCGCTCGGCGACCCGCTGCTCACCTCCGACGACGACTACAAGAAGGTGTGCGCAGCCATTAAGGAGAACATGGCGTCCTTCGACGACGGCAAGACGGCGCTGTGCCTCATGGGCCACGGCACCGAAGCCGATTCCAACGCCGACTATGCCAAGATGCAGGAAGTGTTTAAGAACGAGGGCTTGACGCAGTTCTTCGTCGGCACCGTCGAGGCTGAACCGACCTGCGAGGATGTTATCGCCGCCGCGAGCGCCGCAGGCTACAAGAAGGCCGTGCTCGCGCCGTTCATGGTGGTCGCGGGCGACCACGCGAACAACGACATGGCAGACGAGACCGACCCCGACAGCTGGGCTGCGAAGTTCGTGGCTGCCGGCTTCGAAGTGACGTGCCTGCTCCAGGGTCTGGGACAGAACGTCGCGGTCGACGACATCTACGTCGCGCACGTGGACGACGCCATCGCCAAGCTGTAAACTCGCCGCGCACGGGGGCGCCGGTCGCGTCCCCGTGCAACGGGCATGCGCCTTCCCCGACTGACGGCGCATGCCCGTTGCATTCGCATCCCGCCCGCCCACCGCACGGCGCGGGCGGTCGAAGCGATTGAAAGGAACCCCCTCCATGTTGAAGAAAACCCTCGCCTTCGCCCTGTCGGCGGCGCTTTTCGCGTTCTCGCTCGCCGGCTGCGGCGGAAATTCAATCGACAGCGCAAAGGCAAGCGATGCCGATTCCCAGGAAAAGACCGAACAGGCGGCCGATGCGCCCGAGGGCGCAAGCGCTGCCCCCATCACCGCCGACAAGGTGGCCGACGGCACCTATCCGATCACCGTAGATTCCAGCTCGAACATGTTCAGGATTGTGGATGCCCAGCTCATCGTGGAAAACGGCTCCATGCACTGCGTGATGACACTTTCCGGCACGGGCTACGGCAAGCTCTTCATGGGCACGGGCGACGAGGCTGCCGCCGCGAGCGAGGCCGACTTCATCCCCTATGTGGAAAACGCGGAAGGCAAGTACACCTACGACGTGCCCGTTGATGCGCTCGACGAGGACACCGCCTGCGCCGCGTGGAGCATTAAAAGGGAGCGGTGGTACGACCGCACGCTCGTATTCGAATCCGCCGGCGTCGATCTGCGCGCCGACGCACTGAAGTAACGCCATGCGGTCGATTCTTCCCAAGGGGGAAAACAGGAAGCGCCGCAGCATCGCGGCGCGCGCGATCGCCTGCGTTCTCGTCGCCCTGCTCGCGCTTCCCTTCGCGGGGTGCAGTGCGAGCCCGAACGTGACCGGTGCCACGGCGGGCTCTCAGGAATACACTGTGAGCGTCTCGCTTTCCGGCGGGTCAGGGCGCGCAAGCATCGCCTCGCCCACCACAATTGTGAAGGATGGCGACACCTACACCGCGACCATCACCTGGTCGAGTTCGAACTACGACAAGATGACCGTCGACGGCGTGGACTACGCGCCCGTAAACGACGGCGGCAACTCCACGTTCGAGATACCCGTCACGCTCGACGAGGACATCGCCGTGTCGGCCGAGACCGTCGCCATGTCGACGCCGCACACCATCGACTACACGCTCCACTTCGACTCATCCACCATGAAGGAGAAATCGGGCGACGATGCAAGCGGCGGCTCCCCTGCGGGAACGGCTTCAAGCGCCGCGGCCGACTTCCACAACGCTGATTTGGGCTGCGGCTGGGAGCCGACGGGGGCGCTTCAGCTTGAATACGCCAAGCACTTCACTGTCGACGAGTTCGAAGGCGGCTTGCGGCTTATCTGCGTTTCGAACGGGGAGCGCTTCCTCGTGGTGCCGCAAGATGCGAAGGTACCTGACGGGTTGAGCTCCGACATCGCGGTCATAAGACGCCCCGCCGACAAGGTGTACCTCGTGTCGTCGGCGACGATGTGCCTGGTCGACGCGCTCGATGCGAACGACAATATCTTAATGTCGGGCACGAAGGCCGACGATTGCTCGGTCGCGGGCTTCAAAAGCGCGCTCGAAAGTGGGGCGATCGCCTACGGCGGCAAGTACAGCGCGCCCGACTACGAGCGAATATCGGCCTCGGGCTGCACGCTCGCCATCGAGAACACCATGATCAACCACACGCCCGATGTGAAGGAAAAGCTGCAGAAGCTCGGGCTCGTCGTGCTCACCGAACAGTCGTCGAGCGAGCCCGAAGCACTCGGACGCGTCGAGTGGATTAAGCTTTTCGGCGTCCTGTTCGACAAGGAAGAGGAGGCCGCGCACCTGTTCAACGAGCAGAAGGCCCGCGTCGAGCAAACGTCGGGGCTCGCGTCGTCAGGTAAAACCGTGGCGTATTTCTACATTAACTCGAACGGGGCCGCCGTCACGCGGCGGAGGGGCGACTACGTGGCGCAGATGATCGAGCTCGCAGGCGGCAGCTACGCGCTCGATGACGCACAGACGGCGTCGACGTCAGGTTCGTCAGTAACGCTCGAAATGGAGCGCTTCTATGCGACGGCGAAGGATGCCGACATCATCGTCTACAACGGCACCATCGACGAATCGGTTGCCACCTTGAGCGACTTCGTAAGCAAAAACGCGCTATTGTCGCAGTTCAAAGCCGTGAAGAACGGCAACGTCTGGGTCACAAGCGCCGACATGTACCAGCAGATGACTTCTACCGCCGACATTATCGACGAGCTGCACGGGGCGTTCACCGGCGATGACACGAGTGACTTCCATTATCTGAGGAAGCTCGGCTAGCGCCATGAGAAGCCGGCTTACCATGGCATACGACGAATCGGGGCGCGCCGCGCGGTGTCGCGTCGTGACGGCGCTGCTCGCTGTTGCCCTCATCGTGCTCGTCGGGGCCAACCTGTGCATCGGGAGCGTGCTCGTGCCCGCAGACCACATCCCCGACATCCTTTCGGGCGGCGCGGCCAATTCCATGGAAAGCCAGGTCATCTGGGAGATTCGCCTGCCGCGCGTGCTTTCAGCCATACTTCTCGGCGGGGCACTTTCGCTCTCCGGGTTCCTGCTGCAGACGTTTTTCAACAACCCCATCGCCGACCCGTTCATCTTGGGCGTCTCCTCGGGCGCAAAGTTCGTCGTCGCGCTTACGATGATCGTGCTTCTGGGCGCGAACCAGGCCATGTCCTCGCCGGTCATGGTGGCCGCAGCGTTTCTGGGATCGCTTATCACCATCGGCTTCGTGCTCCTCATCGCACGGCGCATAAGTTCCATGGCCATGCTCATCGTGGCGGGCGTCATGGTGGGATACATCTGCTCGGCGGCGACGAACTTCCTCATCGCCTTCGCCGACGACCAGTCCATCGTGAACCTGCACAACTGGTCTTTGGGTAGCTTCTCGGGTTCGAGCTGGGACGACGTCGCGGTCATCGCGGTCGTGGTGATCACCGTGAGCGCATGCGTATTCGCGATATCGAAGCCCCTTTCCGCCTTCCAGCTGGGAGAAGCCTACGCAAAAAGCGTCGGCGTGAACGTCGCACGCTTCCGCGTGGTGCTCGTCCTTCTAGCAAGCATGCTCTCCGCCTGCGTGACCGCGTTCGCTGGTCCGGTGTCGTTCGTAGGCATCGCGGTTCCGCATCTCGTTAAGTCGGCGCTGAAGTCGTCGAAGCCCATCCGCGTGATTCCTGCGTGCTTCTTGGGAGGCGCCATCTTCTGCGCGGGCTGCGATTTGATCGCACGCACGCTGTTCTCCCCCGTCGAGCTTTCCATCAGCGCCGTCACCGCCATCTTCGGCGCGCCGGTGGTTATCGCACTCATGTTGAAGAAGCGGGTGAGGTAGATGGGGAAATTCGTGCCGCAGCCCAAAACGCTCGGAGGGGAGTCGAACCTCGAAACCCCGGTCGAAACGCAGGCTGACGGAGCGCCGCTTTTCCGCATAAGCGACCTGTCGGCGGGTTACGACAAGAAGGTCGTAGTCGAAGGCGTCGATCTGGAGGTTCGCGCGGGCGACGTCGTGGCGCTCATCGGGCCGAACGGCTCGGGCAAGTCGACCATCTTGAAAACAATCACACGCCATCTGGCACCGCATGCCGGCACGGTCGAGCTCGACGGGCGAGAGATTTCCCGATGGAAGACGGCGGAGTTCGCAAGGAACCTTGCCGTTATGCTGACAGATCGCCCCCGGACCGAGCTCCTCACCTGCCGCGATATCGTAGAGGCGGGAAGGCATCCCTACACCGGGCGAATGGGCACACTCACGCCCGATGACCATAATCGGGTCGACGAGGCCATGAAAACCGCACATGTGGAAGGGCTCGCCGAGCGCGACTTCATGCAGATAAGCGACGGGCAACGCCAGCGCGTCATGCTCGCACGCGCCATCGCGCAGGATCCGCGTGTGCTCGTGCTCGATGAGCCCACGTCGTATCTCGATATCCGCTACCAGATCGACCTGCTGCGAATACTTCGCCACCTTGCGAAATCGCGGAATGTTGCTGTCATCATGTCCATCCACGAACTCGAGCTCGCGCAGAAAAGCGCCGACAAGGTGATTTGCGTGAAGGACGGCCGGGTCTTCCGCGCCGGCGCACCCGAGGACATATTCACGCGCGAGACGATTGGCGAGCTCTACGGCCTTCAACATGGCACCTTCAACGAGCGCTTCGGCAGCGTGGAAATTGGGCGCCCACACGGCGATGCGCACACGTTCGTCATCGCCGGCGCAGGTACGGGGTCAGCTGTGTTTCGCCAGCTCATCCGGCAGGGCAAGGCGTTCTACGCGGGCATTCTGCACGAAGGGGACATCGACTGCGAGCTCGCGCGCGACCTGGCGACGGAATGCGTGGCCGAGCGCGCCTTCGAGCCGATCGGGGATAAAACCATAGCCCGCGCCAAAGAGCTCCTCGTCCACTGCGCGCGCCTTATCGTGTGCCCCGCCGCCTTCGGCACCATAAACGCCCGCAACGCAGAGCTCGTCGAGTTCGCACGATCGCATGGTATCGAGGTCATGCGAGCGTGCGAAGGCGCATCGGAGGATTCCAAAATTGGAGTGGGAAGGATAAACTGGACTTTCTTTTAAGGATCCTCAGGCTACAGCTCCTACGCCGGCAAGGTCTCCAAGGCGCCGGAGAACCTCAGGAACAGGAATTTCCACGCCGACGAGCCCAACTAGGCCTAATCCAAGCGAGATTCCAGACTCGACAGACCATTGAGAGTCAGATCGTTGGCGACCTCAGAGACGCGCTCGATAGGAACCGAGCCGTCAGACAGCGCCCACGTGCGATAGATACCGATAATACCCGACAGCAAAAACGCCAGATAGTAGTCGAACATCTCGTCCTTGAGACCTTGGGGCAGCAGATCGCGCTCGGCAATCTCATGTTCGAGCGGCGCACGAAGACGAGCCATGAAATCATCGAGCGGAATATTCTCGATCAGCTGACGATTGAGCACTAAGTTGTTGCACAGTGCCTCATTAACGGTTTTAAAGAAGGTCGCCGCCGCGCCAAGAGCGCGCTCGCTGGTGTCACCGTCCATAGAAGCAAGCGTTTTCTCGACCGAGTCGACAATCATCTCCACCACATCGACGGCAATGGCATCGAGCAGGCCGTCAACCGTACCAAAGTGAACGTAAAAGGTCTTGCGGTCGACATTGGCCTCGCGCGCGATGGCACTCACCGTAATGTCTGCCAGCGGCTTTTCCATGAGCAGGCGCTCGAAAGCCGAAAGGATGGCATTACGGCTGCGAATGATGCGACGATCAAGACGCGGTTTGCTGGTTGCCATGGGCGTGTCCCTTCGATATGCAAGCATTCATCAACAGATGAGAGATAATCTACGTAAGAGGATTATCCCCCATACAGCACAAATATGCCCTGCATCATGAAGAACGCACGACTGCCCTACTGCGACTTGGGATGCTTCTTCTTATTGAGTGCCGACGGAGATACGCGAATACCATCGCCTGTCTGGCGCACATAGGCTTTATGAGCCGGCTTAGCGGTCCCAGAAGCCTTCTGAGCGCGCTTCTTGGGATCAACGGTAACAGCATTCGTGGGGTGCGGCATAGTGGGCGCAGAGGGCGTCTGAGGCGTGCGGCCGAGCTTGCGCATCACACGATCCCAGCGCGCATGGATGCTCTCGTTGTGGGCGCTCTTAAGTCCCAGCAGGGGCGCAGCCAAAATGGTCGGCGCAATAAACGTAATGAGGCGCCACAGCAGATAGCCGGCGGTCGAAGCCGACCCAAAGAAATGACCCAAGAACAATGCAAAGCCGCCCTCAGCGCCACCAGTTCCACCGGGCAGGGGGACCGCAGAGCTCAGCAGCTGGACAAAGGCGCTCGCGGCCATGACCGAGAAAAAGTCGACCTCGTGGTGGCCAAAGGCAAGCATCAGGAAATACGGCACGAGGTAGAAAAACGCGAGTTGCAGCATGGTGATGACCACCGTGAGCAGCATGGAAGAAAAATGTCCGGCCGAAAGCTTGAACTTCTCGGAGAAGGAGTAGATCTCGCCATCGACAAACGTGCGCCATCCCTCGATCTTAGTGGCCGAGACACCAATGCGCTCAAGCCAATTGATGATGCAATGGGCGACGCGCGTGACGGTCTTAGGCATGAGCGCGACGGCGAAGATGCCAAGCAAGATGCAGCAGTGTCCACCAAAGCTAAAGACGCACAGCAGCGTCATGTCGCCATAGCGCTCGGCAAAAAACGGCATGCGAGCAAGCAGTAGGATAGCGCCCCAGGCAACGAGGCCAAACTGGTACACGATAAAACGCGTGAATTGCGTGGCGCCGGCCTCGCCCACGTTTTGGCCGGCCTTGGTCAGGCGATAGATTTGAGCCGGGGTGGAGCCCATCATCATGGGCGTCAGGTTACCAAAGAAGATGCCACTCGCCTCGACCGAGATCAGGTCGCGGATGCCGACGGGCGAATTGGGATCGAGCCAGACGGCGATCGCATAGGCCACAATGCCAAAGAACAGGTACATGAACATGCAAAGACACGCGACAACGAGCCATGACGCCTGGACGCTCGACATAGCGGCCCAGAACTGCCCCATCTGCCCGGTTACCACCAGATAGACGATATAACCTACCAGCACAACGCCGATAAAGATGGCGCCGCGGCGTGCGCTCTTATTGTCATCTCCGCCCGAGGCCTCAACCTCGACCTGGGGCTTAGACGTATGCTGAGAGGACTCCGTCATGAGACTCCTTCTAACAGTCAAAATATCTTGGATATTGTACCCGTAAGGGCCATAGGCAGAACGCAAAGCTCTGGTTCAAACGGGAATTGCAGACGGTTGTTTGAAAATAAAAAAACCCGGCCTTCCATAGGAAGTCCGGGTATCAGATGCGTGGTAGCCCGTACCAGATTCGAACTGGTGATCTCCGCCTTGAGAGGGCGGCGTCCTAAACCGCTAGACGAACGGGCCATAAGCCTCAGCAGAAAAGAAGTGGTAGCCCGTACCAGATTCGAACTGGTGATCTCCGCCTTGAGAGGGCGGCGTCCTAAACCGCTAGACGAACGGGCCACATGACATCTGCACTGCCGTGCTGCGAGGAAATATATTACGGGACAAAAAACGTCAGCGCAAGAAGAAATTCCAAATTGCCGAAAAATTGTCGGCAGGTTATGGAATACGCAGGTAAACTTGGTAGCTAATTCAAGTTGAGATGAACCAAAAGAGCTTCGCGCTCGTTGGGAATATCGTCTTCGATCACGGCGTCGAGGGCGGAGTTGAGAAGCTGCCCCAGTTCCGGCCCGGGCTTGACTCCAGCACGGATCAAGTCGCCGCCGTTGATGGCGAGCATCTTGAGCGTATAGGGCTCCCCCGCCCTCAGCAGCTCGTGCGCCATCGCGCGCATCTCCTCAATCGTCTCAACGTAATAGAAGCACGACGGGGCCTTGCCAAGTGTGTCGGCACGCTTAAGGTCCATGAGCTCGTCAATCAGGCGGGCCGTGTCGACGCCCTCACCCGAAAGCGCGCGCATCATATTGAGCAGACAGGAGCGCTCGGGGCGCAGCGGCTTGTCATGGTATTTGATGAGCAGGCACACGTCGCGCACCAAGTCGTGCGAGAGCGCCAGGCGATCCATAATGACGCGCGCCTTCTTGGCGCCGAGCTCGGGATGACCGTAGAAGTGTCCGCTACCGGCATGGTCGACCGTGAAGCACTCGGGCTTGGACACATCGTGCAAAAACGCCGCCCACATAAGGCTCGACGAGGGCGCGACGCCGTCACACAGCGCGAGCTCCCCCGCCACCGTCAGCACACGGGCGATATGCACGTAGACGTTAAACGCATGATAGACACTGCGCTGATCAAACCCGCGACCCGCTGCCAACTCGGGCACAGCGGCACAGATGAGCTCGGGATAGCGAAGCATCGCGTCTCCCCCATGACCGGTCGAAAGAATGCCCTCGAGCTCAATACCCACACGCTCACGCGCCACGGCATCGAGCAGCGGCGCGCACTCGGCAAGCGCACGCTTGGTCTCGGGCTCAATCATAAAGTCCAGACGGCAGGCAAAGCGCACCGCACGCAGCATGCGCAGGGCGTCCTCGTTAAAGCGACGCTTGGGATCGCCGACAGCGCGAATCAGCTTGCGCTCCAAGTCACCCTGGCCGTCGTAGCGGTCGACAAGCCCGCGCTCGGGATGCCAGGCCATGGCATTGACGGTAAAGTCGCGGCGCGCCAGATCGTCCTCGAGCGAGGCGGCACGCTCCACACTCTGGGGATGACGACCATCGGTGTAAAAGCCATCCAGACGGTACGTGGTGACCTCGATACGCTCGCCATCGGAAATAGCCGTGATTCCGCCAAATTTAATGCCCGACTCCACAACCGCGATGCCGGCGGCCTCGAGCGCCGCTTTGGACTCCTGCCACAGGCCGCTACAGCACATATCAACATCGTGGCTGGGGTACCCCATCAGGGCGTCGCGCACCCAACCGCCCACGTACCAAGCCTCAAGACCAGCCGCCTCAAGCGCGCGCAGGACGCGCAGGGACGCATCGGACGGTTGAGTACCGTTGAGCGAAACATTGCACATGCCTATGGCCTCCTGCGACTATCAAATTGGCTATCGATTGCGTCTGCAAGAAGTCTAGCAAGAAACAGCCTCCACTGCACACGCAAGTCCGATAAACAAAAACGCATCCGTCCTAGTCTAAGACGGATGCGAAATAATCAAACTATTCAGACAAGGTGCCGGAACTAGCAGACCTGGCGAACCTCGATGTGCTTCTTATATTCGTCCACCTTGGCAAAATCACCCAGACCGGGGCACTCGACCACGTTGGCGCCAGTGGCCATCGAAAGGCGCAGGGCGTCCTCGACGCGCTCGGGGGCGTCGTGCCACACGGACAGGAAGGCAGCGAGCGAGGAATCGCCGGCGCACACAGTCGACAGCAGCTTGACGTCGAAGGTGCGGTTGGCAAACCAGATATGCTCGCCGTTGGAGAAGTACGCACCGGCGCCACCAAGGGTCAGCAGCACGTTCTTGGCGCCCTTGGCGTGCAGCTCGGCCATAGCGCCCTTGACGGACTCGTCGTCGCCACCGCTCACCTTGATGCCAAAGATGTCAAGCAGCTCGTCGTCATTGGGCTTGATCAGCAGTGGCTCCAGAGCAATGAGGTCTGCCAGCTGATGGCTCGAGATGTCGAGGACGAACTCGGCCCCCTTGGCCTTGACACGGCGCAGGACCTCGGCCAAGAAGCCCTCGGAAGTGTTGGGAGGCAGCGAGCCGCTGATGACCAGGCAGGTCATGTCATCGAGCGAATCGATAAGTTCAAACATCTCCTGCTCGTTGGCCTCATTGATGGCGGCACCGGCATTGACCATGTTGTACTCGGTGTCGGGACCGGCGTTGAGGAACACATTGACGCGCGTAATACCGTCGGTCCACACGGGCTTGACGGGCACGCCCAGGGCCTCGGCGCCCTTAACGATAAACTCACCCGAGAAGCCGGCGAAGAAACCCAGGATCGTGGTGTCGACACCATAGTGGTCAAGCGTAAACGAGACGTTGAGGCCCTTGCCGTTGGGCGTGTAGACGGCATTGCGGGTACGCGTGACGGTATTGGCAGTAAGGCCGTCGCAGGCGATGTTGTAGTCAATGGCGGGATTTGCAGTGAGCGTGTAAATCATGAATGTTCCTTTCACGAAGCAACGTGTTAATGAAAGTATATTCCACGCATCGGTAAAAGGCTAGGACAACTCGGCGAACGGTGTGGAAGCGATGAAGTACGGCGGGACACCTCTCCCCCGCGGCGGAACAAAAAGGCGCCCCAGCCGAAACCGGGGCGCCGCATGCGCACGAATTTGTCGCGTTTCGCTTACTTGCGATCGAGCTTGCGGACAGCAACGCGCTTGCTGTACTCGTCAACGTGACCAAAGTCGCCAATGCCCACGGACTCGGCAACGTTGGCGCCGGTAGCCATAGCGAGCTTCATGGCCTCCTCGACGTTGTCGCGATCCCTGTACCACTTGTGCAGGAACGCAGCGAGGGTGCAATCGCCAGCGCAGACGGAAGAGACCAGCTTGATGTTGAACTCACGCTTGGCGTACCAGATGTCCTCGCCGTTGGAGAAGTAGGCGTCGCCGCGGCTACCACGAGTGAGCAGCACGTTCTGGACACCGGCGTCGTGGGCGAGCTTCATGGCAACGCGGACCTCGTCGTCGGTGTCGACCGGCACACCGAAGATGGCCTTCATCTCGTGATGGTTCGGCTTGATGAGCAGCGGCTTCTTGTGAGCGAGCTCCTTGAGCTTGTCGGAGGACAGGTCCAGGACGACGTCGGCACCACGGGCCTGAGCGTGCTCCATGACCTGAGCCAGGAAGTCGGGCGTAGCTTTGGGAGGCACGGAGCCGGAGACGATCAGGCACTCAAGGTCGCCCGCGGTGTCCAGGATGTTGTAGAGCTCCTTCTGGTGCTCCGGCGTAATCGGGGCGCCGGGGTTAAGGATGCCGTACTCGTGCTGGCCATCGTTGACGTAGGTGTTGATGCGCGTGATGCCGTCGGTCCAGACCGGGCGGCACAGGCAACCCAGGTTCATGACCTCCTCGACGATGAACTTGCCCGTGAAGCCGGCGAAGAAGCCGAGCGCGACGGTGTCGACGCCCATCTTCTTAAAGGCAAAGGACACGTCGAGGCCCTTGCCGTTAGCCGTGTAGCTGGCCGAGCCGGTGCGGACATTCTCGTCGGGCTCGAGCGGAGAGCTCGAAACCGTCATGTCGACAGCCGGGTTAGCGGTTAGCGTGTAGAACATTTACAGTACCCCCTGTATATGTGAGGGCCGCGTGGCCGGCCCATTCCAACCACGCGGTTACCTCTGATACCAAATTAGCGAGCTGCGGACTCGAGCAGCGCCTTGACCTCGGCGGCGGTGTTGCAGGCGAGTGCCTTCTCGGCGAGCTCGTCGCACTCGGCCTTGGTCCACTGGCTGATGGTCTTGCGGGCGCGCAGGATCGACGGAGCGCTCATCGAGAACTCCTCCAGGCCCCAGCTGATCAGCAGCGGCTCAAGCAGCGGATCGGCAGCGGCCTCGCCGCACATGCCGACCATGATGCCGGCCTTCACGCCGCTCTCGATGATGTTCTTGAGCGAGCGGAGAACGGCGGGATAGTACACCTGGTACAGGTTGGAGATGGTGTCGTTGCCACGGTCGGCGCACATGGTGTAGCCGATCAGGTCGTTGGTGCCGATGGAGAAGAAGTCGGCGACCTCGGCCAGACGGTCAGCGAGCAGCGAAGCGGCAGGCGTCTCGACCATGATGCCGACCTCGATGTTCTCGTTGAACTTACGACCCTCTTCGGTCAGCTCGGCCTTGCACTGCTCGACGAGCTCCTTGACGGCCACGACCTCCTCGACGCAGGTGACGAGCGGGATCATGATCTTGACGTCACCAAAGGCGCTGGCGCGCAGCAGAGCGCGGAGCTGGACCTTGTACTGGTCGGGGTTGGCCAGGCAGTAACGCACGGCGCGGAAGCCCATGAAGGGGTTGTCTTCCTTGACCATGTGCAGGTACGGGATCTCCTTGTCGCCGCCCACATCGAGCGTGCGGATGATGACCGGAGCACCCTTGAGCGCGCTGGCGACCTTGCGGTAGGCGTTAAACTGCTCCTCCTCGGAAGGAAGCTCAGCGGAGTCCATGAACAGGAACTCGGAGCGGAACAGACCGATGGCCTCGGCGTCGTGATCGAGCGCGTTGGGCACGTCATCGGGGTTACCGATGTTGCAGGCGATGATCTTCTTGATGCCGTCGGCAGTCACAGAAGGCTTGCCGCGGAAGGCCTCGAGAGCCGCCTTCTCGGCAGCGAAAGCCTCGGCCTTGGCGGTGTAGGCGGCGAGGGTCTCCTCGTCGGGATCGGCCTCGACGACACCCTTGCCACCGTCGACGACAACGGTCATGCCGTTGCGCAGTGCGGTGCAGCTGTTGGCAACCGAAAGGACAGCCGGGATCTCAAGGGCGCGCGCGATGATTGCGGAGTGCGACGTGCGGCCACCGGTCTCGGTGACGATACCGGCAACGTGGGGCTTATCGATCGTAGCGGTCATGGACGGCGTAAGGTCGTGCACGACAACGACGGTGTTCTCGGGCAGGACGGAGAGGTCGACGACCTCCTTGCCCAGCAGCTCGGCCAGAATACCGGTGCGGATGTCGGCGATGTCGGCCGCGCGCAGACGGAACATCTCGTCGTCCATGGACAGGAACATGTTCTCGAACATGGTCGAGGTGTCCATGAGCGCCTGCTCGGCGCAGGTGCCGCCGTCAATAGCGGCGTTAATGGCGTCGGTCATGCCCGGATCCTGAGCCAGGACAATGTGCCCGCTCATGATCTCGGCCTCGGCCTCGCCCACCGTCTCCTTCATGTGGTCGGCCTGAGCCTGGGTCTTCTCGCAGAAGACCGAAAGAGCAGCCTGATAACGCTCCTTCTCTGCGGCCGAATCAGCAACCGCGTGCGGTTCAAACGTCAAGTCGGGATCGACGGCGACCATGACGGTGCCGATACCGATGCCCTCGGATGCGTTGACTCCCTGATACATTCCCAATCCTCTCTCCGTGTCATGTGATAAAGCGTTTTGCCATATCCATGACAAAAGAGCGCAGCTACCTTGAACAGGTCACTGCGCCCCTAAGTATGAACTTAATTGTTCAACATGCGACCCGTTTGAGTTCTACTCGCCAAGACCGCTCTTGATGAGCTCAATGGCAGCAGCCAGAGCCTCGGCCTCGTCAGCGCCGTCGCACTTGACCTCGACCTCGGTACCGCAAGGGATACCAGCAGCCATGAGGGCCATCGGGGACTTGCCGTTGACCTCCTTCTCGGGGGTGACGACCGTCACGTCGCAGGCGTACTTGCCCATGGTGGAGGCGAAGAGGCCGGCCGGACGCATGTGAAGACCCTGCGGATTGACGAGGGTAGCCTTCTCAGAAACCATAATTGACTCCTTTTTTGTGTTTAACCCCTGTCATGCATGCGGCAGGAGTCAGATTCACGACGTTGTTTATATTAACTCACATCAAACGGTTTTTCATTATGTTTCGCACGAATTGTTGGACAGATGTGTTTGTCGTCGGCTTGCTCGCCCATAGGGGGCCGGGCGCGGCCTGTGAGATTTCCTGCTCTACAGTCCTGCTCGCACGAAGAGCACATTAAGTGCTCTTCGGCTCGTGCGGAACTCGCGATAAATCTCACAGGCCGCGCCCGGCCCCCTATGGGCGAGCAAGCTGCGGAAACTCGGTCGGTCCAGAGCAATATCGTGCGAACGAAATTCTGGCTGATTTTTTGTTCGGCTGGTTGATCTAGTTGATGAGGTCTATCTATGCCCTTTTTAAGTTGCGGTGAAATAGGGACTGAATTTGGGGTTGAATCGTTTAAACAGTCCCTATTTCACCGCAACTTATATCGGGAATGAAAAAGGCGGAGGCCCTGGAGAGGGTCTCCGCCTTTGTTGCAAGGGGCGATATTATTCGCTAGCTGCTGGATTAAACCAGGCGGGCGTTGATCGTCTTGGCGATCTCGGCGGCGTCGGTGGAACCCTTGACGGTGGCACGGAAGTCCTCGTCCATAAGCGCCTCGGCGACCTTGGACAGGATCTTGAGATGCGTGGTGCCAGCCTGAGCGCCCGGGATGAGCAGGGCGATGGCAACGTTGACGGGAGCGCCATCCATAGTGTCCCAACCGGTCACGCCAGAGTCGTCCTTGACGACGATGACGGCAGCCTCGGTGATGGCGTCGGACTTGGCATGCGGAATGGCGAAGCCCTCCATCATGCCCGTGGTGCCCTCGGCCTCGCGGGCCAGGAAGGCGTTCATCACGGCGTCGGCATCGCCGGCGATACCGGCCTTAACGGCCTGGTTGGAGACAAAGCTCAGAGCCTCGTCACGAGAAGCGAAGTCCTCGGCGACAAAGACGTTCTCGACCTTCACGAAGTCGGAAGCCTCGGCCTTGGGGGCCTCGACAGCAGCGGCCTTAGGGGTCTCAGCCGGCTTGGCTGCAGGAGCGGGCTTCTGGTTCTTCTCGAAGTCGTACTTCTTGAAGGCCACGAACAGGATGCCACCGACCACGGCGCCGATGAGGATCGCGAGGACCCACTGCGGGCCGTTCTCGACAACGGGCAGGACCAGGAAGCCGCCGTGAGGCGCCGGATCGTGAACGTTGAAGAAGATGGTCAAGATGGAAGCGATGGAAGAACCGACCATCATGATAGGCATGACGGGCCAGATGTTCTTGGTCATGAACGGAATGGCGCCCTCGGTGATGTGGGTGCAACCAAGGATAAGGTTGACGATACCGGCGTCATGATCCTCCTGGCTGAAGTACTTCTTGCCGACAACGACGGCGAAGGTGGTGATCAGCGGCGGAACGATGCAAGCGGCGGAGACGGCAGCCATGAAGTTGGTGCCGAAGTTGTAGGTCTCGGTGCCGACGCCAGCTTCGAGAGCGGTGCCGAGCAGGAAGGTGCCAGTAGCGTAAGCAGCCTTGTTGACCGGGCCGCCCATATCAAAGGCGCACATGCAGCCGATGGCCAGGCCAAGGATCACCGGACCGGAGTTACCGAGGCTCTGCAGGAAATCCATCATGCCCTGGTTAATGGCAGCCATGGGGCCGGAAATACCGAGCATGACCAGGCCGACGATGGCGGTAGAGCAAAGCGGATACAGGAAGATTGCCTTCAGGCCATTAAGGCTCGCGGGAATTTTAGAGAAAACCTTCTCGAGCAGCAAAATGACATAGCCGGCGAGGAAGCCGCCGACGATGCCGCCCAGGAAGCCGAAGCCCACGCCGGCGCCACCGGCGTCGATCATGCCGGTCTCGGCGTTAACAGGCAGGCCCTGGATGGCAATCATACCGGCAACGAAACCGGGGACGAGCGCCGGGCGCTTGCCGATGGATTCGGCGATGTAGGCGGAAAGCACCGGAACCATAAGGTTCATGGCGATGCCGCCGATGATCTTGAGCATCGCAGCAAAGCTGTTGTAGTCGGCAGCCGTCGAATCAAAGGACGTGATGCCCCACAGGAACGAAATGGCGGTCAGAACACCACCGGCAACGACGAAGACCAGCATGTGGCTGACGCCGTTCATGAGGTGCTTGTAGATGACGTGGCCGATGGACTCCTTCTCCTCGACCTCGTCCTCGACATCGGCGGCAGCGGCAACCGTGTCGTCGCCCTTGGCGGCGAGCGCGCGGTCGATCAGCTTACCAGCAGTCTCGACAGACAGGGCCTTGGAAACACCAACGGAAACCATGGGCTTACCGGCGAAACGCTCAGCCTGGACATCCTTATCGGCTGCGACGACGACGGCCTTGGCACCGGCGATCTCGCTCTTGGTGAGCTCGTTCTCGACACCGACCTGGCCATGAGTCTCGACCTTAATGGTCAGACCGCGCTCGGCAGCTGCCTTCTCCAGCGCCTCCTTCGCCATGAAGGTGTGCGCAATGCCGGTCGGGCAACCGGTCGCGGCGATGATGTCAAACTTAGCCATGTGTCCCTCCTTCTTGAGTACAGCGCCCGCGGGCGCTCCCCTACACGCGCTTCGATGCGCGTTTTTCCACAACTGAAAGATACCAACCTACCGTCCGCGTGAGAAGAGACAAGGCGCAATTCTCCGGTGAAAGGTTCTTTCATAACCGTAAACGGCAAGTGAAAGTTTACCATCAACACTTGAAACGGCAAGGTGTATCTTGTAAATGAAACTACCCGTATACTATGGCATGAAAAACGAGTCCGATTTTCATGCCAACCAGGAGCCATCCATGACCGATAGCAGCAAGAGCGCGCTCTCCCTTATTAGCACGCACAAAGGGTACAGCGATTCCGAGCAGCGCATTGTCGACTATATATTGGAGCACCAGTCCGAGGCGCCGCGTCTGACAGCCGCCCAGCTCTCACGAGCCGCTGCCACGTCCGAGGCGACCGTTTCGCGTTTCTGCCGCAAGCTGGGCTTTGGCAGCTTCCGCAGCTTTCAGTTTTCGTTGGCGCGCGACTTGGAGAGCCAGCGCAACGAGGGCCTGACAGACGAGGTCTCGCTCGACAACATGGAGCAGAGCCTTAAAAATATCCTCGCCGCCAAGGTGAGCGAGCTTAATGCGACCATCGACGGCATTGATCACGACACGTTGGCCGCTGTTGTGCACGCGCTTAAGAATGCCGGCGTTATTGAGTTCGCCGCCGTGGGCAATACGAACGCAGTCGCGCTCGATGCGACATTTAAGTTTTCGCAGCTGGGCCTGCGCTGTATGGCGAGCACCATCAGCGAGACATCAATCGGCTTTGCGCTCACGTTGCGCCCCGGCGACGTTATCGTGCTAATCTCGAACTCCGGCAAGTCGCGCCGTTTGAATCGCATGGCAAAAGCGGCTCGCGGCTGCGGCGCCACTGTAGTCGTCATCAGCAGCGACAGCAAATCTCCGCTTGCGCGCCTGGCCGACTACACCTTTAATACCGTCAATCACGAGGCACTGCTGACAACGGGCGACTTCGCGTTCTCCAAGATGAGCGCCACAATGATCATAGAGGTCATCTACAACTTCCTGCTGCCCGAAATCGAGGACGCCCGAGAGCACATCAGCTACTACGAGGAGCTCATCCAGCCGGATAAGGTCGTGGAGTAGGTAAATTGGGGAGCCGATAGACGCCTCTCGCCACGAAACCCGCCCCATCTACTACGTTTTATCCGTATGGCCCAACCACATACCGAAAATAGAGAAAACCGCAGGCGTTCTACCTGCGGTTTTCTTTTTGCAATTCTTGGCGTGGTTGCCGATAGTCTATTAAACGTAGTAGATAGGCCGGTTTCGTAGCGATCGGGTCGGGCATGTATGTGGCGGCTCGGCCTAAGCACGCGCTTCTTCGAGCATCTGCTTTGCGTGGGCCAAGCTTGCCTCGGATTGATCGCCGCTCAGCATGCGGGCGATCTCGGCGGTACGGGCATCGCCGGTCACCTCGTCCAGGTGCGTTTGGGGAACATCGCCCGGCTCTTTACTGACCACGTAATGCTTGTCGGCCATGACCGCAACCTGCGCCAGGTGGGTTACGACAATGACCTGATGCGTGGCGGCAAGATCGGCCAGCACACCAGCAAGAGCACGAGCCGTAGAGCCGCCGACACCAGCATCGACCTCGTCGAACACCAGTGTATCCACGCCATCCGCGTTGCCGAGGACAACCTTGCTCGCCAGCATAACGCGGCTGAGCTCGCCACCCGACGCAATACGGCGCAGGGGACGCGGCGTCAATCCAGCGCCGCTGCGATACAAAAGCTCATAGCTCGAAGGGCCAGCAAGCGTCCACTCGGCGCGGGGAAGATCACGCGACTCCCAGACGAGTTCGGCGCCCCCCATTTCCAGACGCGCCATTTGGCGGCCAACCTCATGACAAAAACGCGGGGCCGCCGTATTGCGTGCACGTTTAAGCGCCTTGGCGGCGGCGAACAGTTCATGCTCCGCTGCGCCAAGCGCTTCACGCGCCTTCTTGATCTGCCCATCACCATCGTCTACCAGCGACAACAGCTCTTGTGAGCGATCGCGCATGGCAAACACGTCATCCATGGTAGGACCCCACTGACGCAGCAGGCCCTTGAGGTCTGAATATCGCTCGCGCATGCGAGCGAGCTCGCGAGGGTCAAACGCAACGCCATCGCGATAAGCACGCAGCTCGTTGGCACAATCCTCAAGTGAGATGCAGGCATCCGAAAGTGCATCGGCGATGTCACCGAGCTTGCGGTCAACGGTCGCCATGCGTGAAAGCTCGGCAACGGCGCCATTCACGGCATCGAGCGCTCCCCCTTCGGCAGCAAGCGATGCATGGGCCTCGTTGGCCGTCGCAACCAAGACCTCGGCGTGCTCCGAGCGCGGCAGCAGCTCCTCGAGCTCCTCGTACTCGCCTGGCTTGGGGTCGACCTCGGTGATACGCTCAAGAGCAAAACGCGCTTCCTCGACGCGACTTCCCTGCGCGCGTGAGGCTTCCTCCACACGGCGAAGCTCCTTGGCGGCGGCACGCGAAGCCTTAAAGCAGGTGCGATACTTCTCGAGCGCCTCAAGCGCCGCGCGCCCAGCCCAAGCATCGACCATGGCAACATGGTGCGCCGGGTCGAGCAGACGCTGATGTTCATGCTGGCCGCATAGATCCATCATCACGCCAACGCGCTCCGAAAGCTCGCGCACGCTGGCGATGCGGCCGTCAATTTTTACGCGGCTGCGGCCCTCGGCAGAAAGGCTGCGCTGTACGGTAAAACCCTCCGTGTCGTGCGGGCCGTCAAACAGGCGCGCCTCGACGCTGGCAAGCGCCTCGCCCTCGCGAACCGTCGACGAATCCGCGCGCTCGCCCAAAATGAGCTTGAGCGCCGAGAGCAGCGCGGTCTTGCCAGCACCGGTCTCGCCGGTCAGAACGGTCAAGCCGGTACTCGGAACCAACGTCGCCTCGCGAATGAGCGCGATGTTGGAAACCTGCAGCTCATCGATCATGGCGCACTCCATAGAACACGCGGCTCACCGAGTTATAGAAGCTCTCGGGGCCGTAATCCAGCAGCAGCACATCGCCGGGACCGCGACGAACAGCCACGCTCTCGACCGTGCCATCGCAGGTAATAAACTGTCCGTCGATAGCGATGGCAGGCACGCTCGGGCGATCATCGGACATAAAGATTTCGACGACATCACTCGGCGAGGTCAAGAAGGCGCGAGCCTGAATGGTATGCGGAGCAATCGGCACGCAAACCATGCCCGTGTAATCAGGGCTGACGATAGGGCCGCCGGCGGAGAGCGCATAGCCCGTAGAGCCGGTCGCCGTCGACACGACGACACCGTCACCGCGCAGGCGATCGATATGATGGCCGGACACCGTGATGTCAAACTCGACCATATCGGACAGGGGCCCGCGCGTGAGCGCCATATCGTTGAGAGCAAACGTGCGCACGACGTCCTTCGTGCCGTCATCGCGCACCGAGACGATATCCGCGGCGATGGTGGCGCGGCGGCTCACGTGGAGCTCACCGGACAGGGCATCGCTCACAACCTGCAAAATATCGCGATCCTCGGGACTGGCCGCCGTCAAAAAGCCCAGGTGGCCATAGGAAAGACCCAAAATGGGAATCTCGCGGTAGTTGAGAATACGGGCGGCGCGCAGCAGTGTGCCGTCGCCGCCGAGCGTGATGACCAAGTCGGCATCGTCAACATCGGGCGTGCTCTGGATCTTGGAGCGCTGGTCGGCAGCCCATGCAACCTCGTAGCCCTGGCGCGTCAGCCAGAGCTCGAGCATCAGGCCGCTCTCGACCGCCTCTTGCTTGTAGTAATTGGGAACCAGAAAGACCTTCATAGCGTTGCCGCTTTCTCGCTCAAAGCCGATACCTGGGATTGCAACTCATCTTCGGCGCGCTCGCCGGGGGCAAACCTCGTGCCGTAAAGGAAAAACTCAACGTTGCCCTTAGCGCCATGGATTGGCGACACGCACACATCGAGCGGGAACAGGCCCTTGGCGGCAAAGAGCTCAATCGCCGCCACGAGTGTATCGCGGCGGACGGCAGGGTCGGTCACGATACCGCCCTCGCCCACCAGCGCAGCCGGCGCCTCAAACTGCGGCTTTACGAGCGTGCAAAACGAACCCGAAGGCTTCAGGCACGCCAGCACGGCGTCGATGATATTCGCGATACTCGTAAACGACACATCGCACACAGCCAGGTCAATAGCAGCGCCGTAGCCGAGCTCGGGCAACTGCGTCACATTCGTGCGCTCGTGGAGCGTCACGCGATCGTCTTGGCGCAGCGACCAATCAAACTGGGCACGGCCCACGTCGACCGAGACAACGGTCGCGGCGCCGCGCTTGAGCAGGCAATCAGTAAAGCCGCCCGTGGAGCATCCCACATCGAGGCAAGCAAGGTCCGTCGGATCGATCCCAAACGCATCGAGCGCGCCCTCGAGCTTAAGGCCGCCGCGCCCAACATACGGGATGCGCCCCTTAACGTGCAGTGGCAGGCCCGGCGTCACCTTGAGCCCCGGAGAGGTCAAACGCTCACCGCCACTCGAAACCAAGCCGGCCATAAGAGTGCGAAGGGCATCCGCGCGATCGGCGCAGATGCCCCGTGAAATCAGTTCGTCATCGAGACGCACGCGTTTCATGAATGCCATCAACCATTCGTATCCGGAGATGCAGCCTGTCTATCTTGGGACTCGTTTGCCGCATCCTCATCGTATTCCTGCTCGAGCTTGTCGGCCTCACGCGGCGTCAGCTCAAACTTGTCGACCATATCGACCGCTCGGGAGCCCAGCTCAATCGCCTCGTCAAACAAATCGAGCGAACGCTCCAAGGACGTATCCTTGGAGCGAACGGTGGCGATGATCTGGTCCAGGCGATCCGAGATCTCATCGAAGTTGCGGACGGAACCCTCTGGCATGGCTACTCCTCGACGGAGTCGGCCTCGACGGCCCCAGCAGCGTCCGCATCCTCGTCAAGTACACCGGCGGCAGCCTGAGCAGCAGCGACCTTGGCGGCTGCCTCGGCAGCCTGTGCCTCCTCACGAGCACAGTCCTCGGCCAGCAGCTCCTGGTACAGGTCCTCGCCCGGCAGCTCCTCGCTGCGAGCGATCTTGCCCAGCACGCCGTTGACAAACGATGCGGACTGGTCGGTACCATAGGCCTTAGCGATCTCGACGGCCTCGTTGATGACGATGGCGTCCGAGACCTCCTCGTCGGTGAGGAAGCGCATCTCGTAGACGGCGATACGCAGCAGGTTGCGGTCGGCACCGGGCATGCGCATAAGATCCCAGTTCTTGGCGACGGCGCGCAGGGCACAATCGATGCGATCAATGTGCTCGTAGGCACCGCGGCAAAGCTCCAGCGCATAGGGGTCGAGGGGACCCTTCGAGATCAGGAAATCGCCCTCGAGGACGCGCTCGAGCGGGCTGTCCGTGGCCTCGGCCTGGAACAGCAGCTGCAGCGCCTGACTGCGGGCAAGCGTGCGCCCGCGATAAACCTTAAGGCTCAAAGGTTACTCCTTGGGGAAAACGAGGCCGTCGATGCAAACGTCAACGCGCTCGACCTCGACGCCCACCTGGGCATCGATGGCGGCGACCACGGCGGCGCGAACGGCCTCGGCGAGCTTCTTGAACGGATAGCCAAAGAACACCACGACACGCACGGTGAGTGCGAGCTTGTCGCCGACGACCTCGGCCTCGACCGCCGGCTCGGAAGCCGGGGCCTTGGACGAGAGCATCATGGAGACAAGGTTGGTGGCAAGGTCCTTGACGCCAACGGAGGCGATGCCCTCGACATCCGACACGGCGCGCGAGACGATGGCGGTCAGAACATCGGGCGAAATGCCGATGCCGTCAATCTTGATTTCCTGGGGCATGAGTCCTCCTAGAAGAGTTGGTTGCTAGACGCGGGAGACGAACTTGCCGTCGCGGGTGTCAACCTTGATGACCTCGCCCTCGTTGAGGTACATGGGGACCTGGATGACAGCGCCGGTGTCGATCGTGGCCGGCTTGGTGGAACCCTGGACGGTGTCGCCCTTAAAGCCCGGGTCGGTCTGGACGATGGTGGTCTCGATGAACATCGGCGGGGTCACGCCCATGAGCTCGTCGTCGGCAAAGAGCAGCTGGCAGATGTCGTTCTCGCGCAGCCACTTGGAGTTCTCGCCCACCATATCCTCGGGAACGGGAACCTGCTCATAGGTCTCATTGTCCATGAAGATGTAGTCGGCGCCATCGTTGTAGAGGTACTGGAACTCACGGGTGGTGAGCATGACGCTCTCGAACTTGGTGCCGGCGTTGCAGGTGTTCTCGACGACGCGGCCGCTCTTGATGTCGCGGGTCTTGTAGCGCACGAACGCGCCGCCCTTGCCCGGCTTGACATGCTGGAACTCGACGATGGTGTAGACCTTGTCCTTAATGCGGAGACCGAGGCCGTTCTTGAAGTCGGCGGTAGAAATGGTAGGCATAGCGACCTTTCTTGTTATGGGCAGAACGCACAAGCGTCCAAATTACATACGACCGAAATTATACACTTGCAGAGCTCGCCTGCAGCGAGCGCATAAAAAGAGAACGCGGGGCGTCCGAATCGAACCGGACGCCCCGCCCCAAAAATCTATCGAAATGGGCTAGCAGTCGATGACGTGCAGGTCGTGCGGGGTCTTGGTGAAGGGCTCGTAGCCGTTCTCGGTGACCACGCCGTAGTCCTCCAGGCGCACGCCGCCCACACCGGGCAGATACACGCCGGGCTCCATGGTGATAACCGAGCCGACCTCGATGGTGTTCTTGCTGCGGTTGAAGTTGGGCAGCTCATGGATGTCGATACCCACGCCGTGGCCCAGACCGTGGTTGTAGTAATCGCCATAGCCGGCATCGCCGATGATCTTCTTGGAAAGCTTAAAAATGTCATTGCCCTCGACGGCCGGATGGATAGCGGCGACGCATTCCTCGTGCGTACGGCGCACGAGCGCGTACAGATCGAGCTGCTCCTGGGTAGGCTCGCCCATCACGACGGTGCGCGTCATGTCGGAACGATAATCGCAGTAGCCCGCGCCGTAATCCATGAGGACGAAGTCGCCCTTCTCGATCACGCGGTCACTCGGCACGGCGTGCGGGTTGGCGGTGTTGGGACCGCTCGCCACGATGGAGCCGAAGGCCAGGCTGTCGGCGCCGTTGGCGAACATAAAGTTCTCGAGCTCGTTGCGAACCTGCTTCTCGGTCATACCGGGCTTAATAAAGCCGAGCATATGCTGGAAGGCGGCATCGGTGATCGACTGTGCATGGCGCATGAGCTCGATCTCCTCGGCGTCCTTGATGGCGCGCATCTTGCGGATGTCATCATGCATCAGCGGCAACATGCAGGCGACGGAACGGTTCTCCAGACCACGCTGAATACCCTGGTAGAAGTTGATCTGCATGTCGTCCTCGACGGCGCAGACGCGGCACTTGTTGGCCGCGATCTTGCCGGCGACCCAACCGGGGATGGTGCCCTCGTCCATATCGTAGACCCAAGGGCTGCCGGCGGGCGTGTTCTCCTCAAAGCTGTTGAGGTAGCGCGAGTCGGTATGGAACAGGCACTGGTCAGCCGTAATAAACGCCGCGTGCGGGAACTCGAAGGTGTAGTCGAAGACGCCCTTCACGCCCGTGAGCCAACGAAGATTGGCCTCGTCGCGTACCACGATAGCGTCGTAGCCGCGCTCGACCATCAGGGCACGGACACGTTCGATACGACCGGCAGGACCGGCAGCAAACTCAGACATGCAGATTCCTTTCTTGTTGTCTCAAAAAGTGCGGGACGGGTCTCAACCGAACGTCGGAATCGCATGCGAACCGCAACCGATTGGAAACCCGTCCCTCAACATGATACGAAAGACGATGGATGTCAATAAATCTTAGAGAAGTTCTTTGCGAGAAGCCAAGTAGGCGTGAGCATGGCGCTCAAGAACCTCGTCCTCAACGCTCGTTAGACGAATGGCGCCGAGCGCCGCGGGCAGCGGCAACATGCTGCGGTTCGAGCGGGCGAACTGCTGCTTACGGAACTCCTCGATAAACGCCGTGGGCTCCAGGTCGAAGGCAAGCTCCTCGATGCCAAAGTCCTCCAGGCAGTCATCGACCTCAAAAACGTAATCGATATCGAAGTCGCAGGCATCATGTGCTAGGCGCGCCTCAAAACGCATGCCCTCGGACAACAGCTGGTAGGCAGGGACCTGAGAAGCGGCATCGCCCAAGCAGGCGCGCAGGGTACGCTCCCCCATCTTGCCAAAATCGAGCGCATGGCGGGCGCTCGGGTTCGTAGCCATCAGTACGTCCTTGCGGGCAGTCTGAGACCACTGAACGGCATTGACGAGCGCGACCTCCTCGCCCGCGAGAATCTCGGGGACGGTCTCGGTAAACTGATTCCAACGGGACTTGCTGCTCGAAAGCATGGTGCCAACAAGTACCGCATAGCCAAGCTTGAGGTCCTCGGGGTCCGTCTCGCGAACAAGGTCGAGGTCACACACGACCAAGCCCGGCTCGGGACGGAACGCGATAGCGGGAAGCGCATTCGCCGACGAGGCGACGAGCGGCTTCATGGTCGTCGCGACCGTGAGCATGGCGTCGAACGTCGTCGGCAGCAAGGCGCACTCGGTGCGACCGCACCACTGATTGGCACACCAGCAAACGACCGAGCAGGTTGCGACATCGCCAACGGCAACAACGAGATCGTCGCAGGTAATGCCGTTAGCTGACAGGGCGCCAAAGACGGTATCGGCATCGGCCAGCGTAGCGCCGGCAGGAGAAACCTCGAGGGCGAGCAGCGACACGGCAAACCCGGCGTCGACCAGCGCATGCTCGACGACCTCGCCAAAACGCTCGGATGTGGCGTCGTTCCAAACCACCATCGCGCGCTTAGGCTTGCCCACAGCCGAGGCAAACATGCGCGACAGTTCCTCAAACGCGCCAAGACCGACGCGGACATCGACACTGCGGTTTTGGAAATTGATAAGTTGACGGCGAATCATAGCAGCCCACGCTCCAAAAGCATCTCGGCACAAAGGTAGGAAACGTCCTCGAAGGACTTGTTGCGAATATCAAGGGTAATATCGGCGGCCTGGCGATACAGCGGACGGCGATGCTCAAACAGGCGCGCAGCATGCTCGGGCGAGCGGAAATCGGGTCGGGTATCGGAACGGCGAATCTGGCGCAACGAGTCCTCAAAGTCGCCTTCGAGGTACACGCATGTACCCATCTCGTGCATCAGCTCAATGTTCACCGGCGTCTCGACGATGCCACCCCCGCACGATACCAGCAGGCTGCGCTCGCTCTGAAGCGAACGGAGTGCCGAGGTCTCGAGCTCGCGAAAACGATCCTCACCCTCGGTCTTAAATATCTCGGTCACCGACTTGCCGCATCGACGCACAACCAAACGATCGGTATCGATGAATCGACGCTTGA
Organism: Collinsella sp.; assembly: GCA_018368055.1. Classification (GTDB taxonomy): domain Bacteria; phylum Actinomycetota; class Coriobacteriia; order Coriobacteriales; family Coriobacteriaceae; genus Collinsella. The sequence continues at coordinate 90,744 of JAGZFB010000001.1, forward strand.
ACATAGTGCCTACATTGCGCGCAAGCGTCGACTTGCCCGCGCCCAAAAAGCCGATAAAGAAGATATGGTCGCAGCCGTGTTTGATGTGCTGAGACATGGCGAAACCTATTCCTCGCAGGGAAGGTCGCGCAGGGCCCGGCGCTCAAAGATACGGAAGATCTGCGTGTACCACAGGTCCTGGGTTGCCTGCGGCTTGACCAGAATAGTGTCAACGCCGGCAAAGTTTCCGCTCCATACGTCGGTGTACAGCTGGTCACCGATCAGCACGGCCTCGTCGGCCGTGGCGCCCAGACGCTTAAGGCCCGCTTTGAGGGCAAATGGCGCCGGCTTCATGGCATGACTGATGGCCTCGAGCCCCAACTCACGAGCCGACGCCATGACCTGGTCGCGATGCCAGTTGTTGGACACCAAGCACAGCTTAAAGCCCTTGGCATGGGCGGCCTCGAGCCAGGCGGAGACCGCAGCGGGAACCTGCTCGGTATCACGCGGCACCAGGGTGTTGTCGCGGTCGAGCAGAATGGCGCGCTTGCCGTCGGCCCAGAGGGTATCGAGGTCGATGCGATCGACCGAGGCAACATATCGTTTGGGGCTAAAAATCCTCATGATCAATTCCAAGACTGTTGGTGCTCTTCGTAGGTCTTCGAGAAATATTCCTCGTCCTGTGTGATGTAGAAATACAGGTCATCGGAGTCGGTCGGCTCAAGGGTAGCCTTGAGCGCCTCGAGCGACGGAGAGCAGATGGGCGTGGGCGGCAGGCCCTCATGCTTATAGGTGTTATACGGGCTATCGCTCTGCAGGTCGTCGGCGGTAACCTCGCCGCCGGTGACATACATCATGGTCGCATCGCTATTGAGGTAACGCAGGCCATCGAGCTTGCCCGCCAGACGGTTATAGAAAACCGATGCCACATGCGCGCGCTGATCGGCGTTGAGACCCTCGCGCTCGACAATCGAGGCAAGGTTAACGATGTCGTAATCGGACATCTCCACGCCATAGCGCTCCTTGATCTTGGCCTCGCAGCTGGCAAAGTCAAGCGACTTATACTCAGCGTTGAACTGGTCAAGCATGGCGCGAATCACATCATCGGCGCTTGGGTCCTTGCCCAACGAATACGTCTTGGGGAACAGGAAACCCTCGAGCGAATCGTTCGCGGCGCCCTCAAGGAAGCTATAGTCCTTCACATAGTTGGACGCCTTTGCCTGATTGAGGAAGTCTTCCTTCGAGATACTGCCGTATGCCTTGGCCACGCGGTCGGCGACCTGATCAACCGTCAGGCCCTCAGGGATAGTCAGCGCATCGGAGCCCGCATTGGGGCCTTCCATGAGCTGCTGAACGACCTTGGTCGCGTCCATAAGCGTGGTAAACGAATACTTACCCGGCTTAAGCGACATATCCGCGTTGAGCTTTTTGACCGCCGCGTAATAATCCTTGGGATTTTCGACGATATGGTTCTCAGAGAGAATCGAAGCGATGCTGTCACCCGAGGCACCATCGGGAATCGTGATAGTAACCTGCTGGCCTGCAACGACTTTCGCATCCTCACCGCCAAAGAAGCCCTTAACGGCCGGCACGACAAAGAAAACGATCGCGACAAGCGCAAGCACGGCGGCGACGCCACCGACAATCAAAGGCACCGGGGAGCTTTTCTTTTGGGCACCACGGCGGGCGTGCGTGTTATAGCTCGAACGCGTGGCTGGAGCAACGCCGTGCGAGCCATGAGCATGATGTGCGTGGGAGCGTGATTGCGGGGCCTGCCCCTGCGTGCGCTGGGCAGGAACCTGTTGCTTAAAACGAGCGCCGCCAGCGGGCTGCGCGGGACGAGCGGCGGGCTGTTGAGCAGCACGCTGAGTAGGCTGAGCCGAACGCTGCATCGGCTGCGCCGGGCGCTGGCCAGCCTGAGCAGGGCGCGGCGCGGGCTGCCGTGTACGATTCGGCTGGCGCGGATCGAAAGCGCTAGACATGCGAAACCTCCTCGTTTTTGCGATCGAGCCACGTCTGCAAGAACAGGCTGGCGGCGATCATGTCGATCTTGCCCCTCATCTGCTTTTCGTTGAGCCCCTGCTCTCGCAGGATTCGCTTGGCCTCCTGCGAGGACAGACGCTCGTCCTCAAACTCCAGCGGAAGGTCGAGCTCGTCGGCAATCTTTTGGGCCACGGCGGCGACGCGCTCGGCCTGGGGGCCGGGTTCACCGGCCATGGTCAAAGGACGTCCGCTTACCAGGATATCGGGCTCATAGTCCTCGACCAGGTAGCGAAACGTCTTTGACATACCGGTGACCTCGGCAGCCGGAAGCACCTTGACAGGCATTGCCATCTTGCCATCACGGCTCGAGACGGCAATGCCAATCCTGGTCTCCCCTATGTCCAGTGCGAGCGCGACCACAGCGACTACTTAGGTTCTTAGGCGCCGAGCGCGGTCTTAGCGGCCGCGAGGGCATCGGCGATACCGGCGGCGTTCTTGCCACCGGCCTGGGCCATGTTGGGACGACCGCCACCGCGACCGTCGACCAGGCCCGCAATCTGCTTGATCACGTTACCGGCGTGGAAACCGGCCTTCACGGCGTCATCGGAGCCGGCGGCGAGCAGAGCCGGGGTGCCCTTCTCGGTCACGCTGGCAACAACGCAGGCGACGGGGCCGGCGACCTTCTGGTGCACGGTGTCCCAAACGTTGCGCAGGTCGGCAGCCTCAAGGCCCTGGAGCTCAGCGACGACGAGCTTGTAGCCGTTCAGCTCGACAGCGCCGTCGATGGCACTGGAGATAGCGTCGGAGGAGCCACCGGTCAGCGCCTTCTTGAGCTTGTTAGACGTCTCGCGCAGCTCGGCCTGCAGGTTCTCCACGCGGGCAGGAACCTCGTCGACGCGGCACTTGAGCGCAGCGGCAGCGGCGTCAACGAGTGCCAGGCGGTCGGCCATGTAATCGAGAGCGCCCTTGGAGGTCACGGCCTCGATACGGCGGACATTCGAGCCCGTGGAGGATTCGGAGATGATCTTGAACAGACCGATCTCGGCGGTGTTGGCGGCATGCGTACCACCGCAGAGCTCGCGGGAGAACGGCTGGTCCTCGGCGCCCACGGAGACGACGCGGACGACGTCGCCGTACTTCTCGCCAAACAGTGCGACAGCACCGGCGGCCTTGGCCTCGTCGATGCCCATAACACGGGTCACGACCGGCTTGGAAGCGAAGATCTGCTGGTTGACCAGGTCCTCGACAGCCTTGAGCTGCTCGGAAGACAGGGCCTCGAAGTGCGTGAAGTCAAAGCGCAGGTGCTCGGGCGTCACCAGCGAGCCGGCCTGGGAGACGTGCTCACCCAGGACCTGCTTAAGCGCGGCGTCGAGCAGGTGGGTGGCGGTGTGGTTGCGGCGCAGGAAACCACGGCGCTCGGCGTCGAGCGCGGCAGTCACGGTAGCACCGACGGTCAACGTGCCCTCGGCAACGTGCGCGACATGGGCATACAGGCCGTTGTGGTTCTTGGTGTCGGCAACAGTCAGCGCAACGCCCTCGGCGGAAAGCTCACCGGCGTCACCCTGCTGGCCACCCATCTCGGCATAGAACGGGGTGCGGTCGAGCACGACCTCGACGTCCTCGCCGGCGGCAGCGGACTCAACGGACTCGCCGTTGCGCACGATGGCAACAACCTTGGCGCCCTCGATGACGTCGTTGTCATAGCCGTCGAACTCGGTCGCGGCAACCTTGTCGGAAAGCTCGACCCACACGTCGTTGAAGCTACCCCAGGCATCGCCCTTGGCGTTGGCACGGGCGCGGGCCTTCTGGTCCTCCATGCAGGCGGTAAAGCCGTCCATGTCGACGTCGTGGCCGGCAGCGCCGGCGATCTCGACGGTCAGGTCGATGGGGAAACCAAAGGTGTCGTGTAGCTTAAAGGCAACGTCGCCCGGAAGCACAGCGCCCTCGGCGAGCGCGGCCAGGGCCTCATCCAGGTAAACGCGGCCGTTGTCGAGCGTCGTGGAGAAACGCTCCTCCTCGGAGGCGACGATGCCCTTGACGAGCGCGACGTTCTTGAGCAGCTCGGGATAGGCCTCGCCCATCTGAGCGTTGACTTCGTCGATAAACTTGGTCAGGAAAGCGCCCTCGATGCCCAGCAGGCGGCCGTGGAACACGGCACGACGGAGCAGGCGGCGAAGGACGTACTCGCGACCCTCGTTACCGGGCAGGATGCCGTCCGAGATCATAAAGTCAACGGCGCGGGAGTGGTCGGCGATGATGCGCAGGGAGCGGCTGGCGCCGGAGTAATCGTCGGCGTCATAGGTCTTGCCGCTGATTTCCTCACCGAGTTTGATGAGGTGCTGCATTAAATCGCCGTCGTAGTTAGCGGTCTTGTGCTGCATGATAGCGGCCATGCGCTCCAGACCCATGCCCGTATCGAGGTTGCGGTGCGGCAGCTCCGGCATGGAGCCGTCCTCCTGGCGATCGTACTGGGTAAACACGAGGTTCCAGAACTCAAGGAAGCGGTCGCAGTCGCAGCCGGGCTTGCAGTCGGGACTACCGCAACCAACCTCCTCGCCCATGTCAAAGTAGATCTCGGAGCACGGACCGCAGGGGCCGGTGGGGCCAGCGGCCCAGAAGTTGTCGTCCTCGCCCAGACGCGAAATGTGATCCTCGGCAACGCCCAGGGAGCGCCACACGTCGTGGGTCTCGTCGTCCTCGGTAAAGACGGTGAAGTACAGGCGGTCGAGCGGCAGCTTGAACTCCTTGGTGATGAGCTCAAAGGCCCAAGCGCAGGCCTGCTGCTTGGAGACGCCGCCAAAGGAGAAGTCGCCGAGCATCTCGAAGAAGGACAGGTGACGGCCGTCCTCGCCGATGCAGTCGATGTCGTTGGTGCGGACGCATTTCTGGCAGGAGATCGCGCCGATCTCCTTCATGGTCTTCTTACCCTGGTAGTACTCCTTAAACTGGTTCATGCCGGCGTTGGCAAGCAGCAGCGAAGGATCGTCGGGGACGAGGGACGAAGAAGGATAGAGCTTAAGACCGCGCTCCTCAAAGAAGTTGAGGAACTTAGAGCGAATCTCGGCCGTAGTCATTGACGGGTAGTCAGCACTCATAGAGGGAATCTCCTCGGTTTCACATCGAAACAGTTCAAACGTAACGATATTACCATCCCACCGCGACTGTGCAAAAAAGAGGGCCGCCAAACAGCGACCCTCCAGCGAAAGTGCATGTTATTTAGGACAGTCAAATTCTTAAAATAACAAATGACTGCTGTAGAATTACATAATAAAGTTCACCCGGAAGGAGCGATCGATGAAAAGCAAACGATTTATCCTGAATGCACTTCTGGTAGTAGTACTTTTAGCGCTCTTGGCCTTCTCCCAATGGTACGCAAACCAACCAGCATTTGGCTACGTACTGTATGCAGTGACATCCGGCGACAACGCTTATTGCCCTCTACGCGCAATTGACATTCTCTATTTCTATGTAGCCGGCCCCTTATCAGTCGCTTTGCTCGCGTTTCTTGTCTTTTACAATATCAAGAAACGTTAACGGAGCTTATTTGGAATCCGAATCATCCATGGAGCCGTCGATGCCGGTTTTGGTGTCGTCGTCCGTATTGGAATCGTCATCCTTGGCGAAAGGGTTCTTGAAAAAGCCCGTCGCGTCGGGCTGAAGACCCGAGAGCTTAATCCAAGGATTATCGAGCTCGGGCTTGGGCATAGCCTGGGCCTCGGGCGCGGTCTCGTTGCCGATGAGCTCGGACTCATAAATGAACGTATCGTCCCCAAGCGCATCGTAGGCGGCAACAGGGTTACCCTCGGCATCGCGATACGGCGTGCCCTTAAACACGGCGCCATCGTATGCCACAAGCTGGCGGCCGGTCTCGTTCTCAAAGTAGTAGACGAAAATGCCCTTGAGGGCCGCGCACAACGGGATGGCGATGACCATGCCGATGGGGCCCATGAGTGCCGAACCAATAACGAGGGCCGTCAGGCTCATGATGGGATGCACCTGGACCGAGCTCTGCATGACCTTAGGCGAAATGACGTTGTCGGTGACATTTTGTGCCACCATAGTCACGATCAAGGTCCATAACGCCAGCATGGGGCTGAACATAAAGCCGAGCACCGTGGCGATGGCCGCGCTCACCCAGGGACCGACAACTGGGACCAAGTGCATGATACCGGTAAAGATGGCCATGAGTGCCGCATACGGATGCCCGATAATCGTAAAGCCGATAAAGGCGAGGATGCCACCGCAGATCGACGTTACGACCATGCCACGCATGTAGCCGCCGACCGAGCGCGAAAGAATCGCGACCATAAAACGGTACGAGGTCTCCTTTTCCTGACCAATGATGGTGCAGACCTCGTGGTGCATGCGGGGATAGTCGCAGGCCAACCAATAGGCAAGCACCAAGCCCAGGAAGATGACGAACAGCTGCGAGGCCGTATTGGTAATGAGCGGGAATACACCGCGACCGAGCTCGGCAGCGATTTGCGAGACATACTTGGACGCCACCGTAACGAGCGAAGAAAGGTTATCGTCCAGATACTCCTTGAGAGGCGTGTTATTGAGCGTCTTGGCATGCGAGATCATCTCGTTGAGGTCGCCACCAGCAACACGAAGCTGCTCGGGCAGGCGGCTCAGGACTTCCATGATCTGACCAAAGAGAATCGGCGACAAGATGCAAACGACGCCGACGAGCACGGCAACGACCACAATAAGCGCAACAAGCGAACCGATGCCGCGATTCACGCCATGGTGCTCAAGCCAATTGGTGATCGGCGACATCACAAAAGCGATGATGGAACCGACAGCGAGAAACTCGATGACCGGCGCCAGGATGCCCATAAGGTTAAAGATGACGGCGGCGATGACAATGCAGCCGACGACGCCCCAAATGCGCAACGTCAGAATACGGGTATCGCGCAGCGTTCGGTCGGTTTGTTGGGGGTGCTCATTCATGAACGAACCATCACTCCGTCGGGGTCGATCTTGTCCTGAATCTTCTTAAGGGTACGACGCAGCAGACGCGAGACCTGTACCTGCGAGATGCCCAGCTTCTTGGCAATCTCGATCTGGGTCATGCCCTTCACAAAGCGCAGCTCGATTACCTCGCGCTCGCGCGGCGAGAAATCGCGGATGGCTTCCTCGATTACCAGGCGATCATCGGTAAAGTCGAGCTCGTTGTCGTCGTCGGCGTAGCGATCGAGAATCGAAGGCGCATCGTCAGAATCGGACGCACCGGGGGCCTCAATGGGCACCGAGGTGTAGGCCGAGGACGATTCCATGGCTTCGAGCACCTCGTCGACGGTCACGCCCAGGTAATCGGCGATTTCCTCAACCTTGGGCGAACGTTGAAGCTCGTTGGTGAGCTTGTCGGTGGCCTGATTAACCTTGGCAGAGAGCTCCTGCAGACGACGCGGCACGCGCACACTCCAGCCCTTGTCGCGGAAGTGGCGCTTAATCTCGCCCAGGATGGTGGGTGTGGCAAACGTCGTAAACTCGAGCCCGCGCTCAGGGTCAAAGCGATCGATTGCCTTGAGCAAGCCCAGATAGCCGACCTGCAAAAGGTCATCGAGTGGCTCGCCGCGGTTCTTAAATTTGTTGGCAAGAAACCTTACCAGGTTCATATGGGACATGACGAGCTGCTCGCGTGCGTCCGGATCACCGGTCTCTTTATAGCGACGAAACAGCTCGCGGGTTTTCTCCTTGTCCCAAGCGGTCTTGCCGCTCCGGGAACGTTCGGTCATATTAGATATCCGCCTTGAGGTCGAGGGAAAGCGTTAGGGGCGCCGTAGTCTTTTCGTAGGAATCGCACACGCTTGCAAGAATGAGCTCGGCATACACGGCAGCCTGGTCATCCTCATCGACAGTCGCCTGGTCGCCAAAGGTAAAGGTCATGCCCACATGCGATTCGTCGACATCGAATTTGATCGAGATATCGTCGGAATCAATGGCCGTGCAACCAAAGATGAAGGCTTCCTCGGCAGCCATACGGATATCCTCGATGCGATCGACGGACATAGAGCACAAGGCGCCGACGTTAGCGGCCGTCATGCGCACAAGGCGCGCCAGACGCGGGTCTCCGGCAACAGTCAGCGTGATGGGGCAGGTTGCTTCGCTACTCATCGCAGGACTCCTCGGAGGTCTCGGTGGGCGTATAGGTGTAATACTGAGCGGGCTTGGTAGCGGGCTTCTGAGCCACATCCGCACCATCGGCGGCCTCGTCCTCAGCCTCACCAATCAGAACGCGCTCGGTAGGCTGCTCGGCCTCGGCGGCGGCAGCGGCGAGCTTTCGATCCGCGTCGGCTGCAGGAGCCTTCACCTTATTGAAGAGCTTCTGCACGGCGCCGGCGGCAGAGTCGGTCACGTTCGATACGGCATTGCTGGCCTCGGCCATGGCGCCCGTGACCTCAGAGATGTCGCGAACGACCGCCTCAACCTCAACGAGGTTGGACGTCAGGGCGTCGACGGCGGTCTTGCTCGACTTGAGTAGGGGCTCAACCTGTGCCAGCGCGGGGGTGAGCTCATCGACAGCGCCATCGAGCTTTGCCACCACGGGTTGTGCCTCGGCGAGCGTGTTGTTAAGGTCGCTCACCGTCTTGTCGAGCGAATCGACGACGGTGCGGGTCTTGCGCAGGGTGAGTGCAAGCTCAACGACGGCCCACACGCCGGCAACGGCGAGCAGCAGCAGAGCGATTTGAATGGGACTCATACAAGCCTCCGAAGGAATCGAAATACAGACGTTGTTCATGGTACCCCAAAGAAGGGGAAAGTTACCCAAAGGGAATGCGCGAGGCGCCAATGACCTACTTGGGAGCGTTGCCGCTACGGTCGCGTTCGCTTTGCTCCACACGCCACTCTTCCCAACCGCGACCGGCAGGCTGCCAAAACGCACCGCGCTCCAGGCCTTCGGGCAAATAGCGCTGATCGACCCAGCCTTCGGGATAATCGTGCGGATACTTGTACACACCGTACTCATCGCTGCCCGGACGATGGCGATCGCGCAGATAACTCGGCACCTCGCGCAGCCCACTTGAATGGATATCTGCCAGCGCCGCATCGATCGAAGCCTCACACGCGTTAGATTTAGGCGCCAGGCAAACATAGAGCGCAGCCTGAGCCAGGTTAATGCGGCATTCGGGATAGCCAATGACCTCGGCAGACTTAAACGCGGCATGCGCCACCAAAAGCGCCTGCGGATCGGCGTTTCCGACGTCCTCGGAAGCGTGGATCATAATGCGGCGAGCAATAAACTTGGGATCCTCTCCTGCATCGATCATGCGCGCGAGCCAATAAATGGTGGCATCGGGGTCGCTTCCGCGCATAGACTTGATGAACGCACTGATAATGTCATAGTGCATGTCACCGTTTTTGTCGTACGAAAAGCCACGACGCGGGTTGGCAATCTTAACGTCATCCACGGTGATGGGATAGCGCTCCCCCGCCGCCGGCGCTGGCGTTCCCTCGGTATCGGGACGCGTTACGGCAATCTCGCTTGCAAGCTCGAGCGTCGTGAGCGCCGAGCGAGCATCACCCGCGGCCAGCGTGCAGATGGTCTTAACCGTATCCTCATCGGCCGAGAACTTGCCGTTCAGACCCTGCGGCGCCTCGAGTGCACGCTCGATGAGCGTCGCAATATCCTCGTCCTTTAAGTGCTCAAGCTCCACCACGCGACCACGCGAGAGCAACGCCGAGTTGACCTCGAAGTACGGATTCTCCGTCGTAGCGCCAATCATAATGACGGTGCGGTTCTCAACCGCATGCAAAAGCGCATCCTGCTGCGACTTGGAGAAGCGGTGGATCTCGTCGATAAATAGAATGGTGCGTCGGTCGTACGTATTCAAGCGCGTCTTGGCCTCGTCAATCACGCGACGCAGGTCCTTCACGGTACCCGTCACGGCGCTGACCTCAACAAACTCGCTCTTGGTATGGTTGGCGATGATATGCGCCAGCGTCGTCTTGCCCGTACCGGCCGGCCCATACAGAATCACACTCGACAGAACGTCATGCTCAATCGCGGCGCGCAGCCACGAGCCCTTACCGACGGCCTTTTGCTGACCCACGTACTCGTCGAGCGAATTGGGGCGCATGCGCACCGCGAGCGGCGCATTCTGAAAGGAACGCTCGCGCGTCGAAGCAGAAAAAAGGTCGTCCATAGCCATCCCGTGCATCAATCAAAAACGTTTTCCTCTAACAGTATACCGAATATATACGAACTACCGTTCGTTAATATAGGTACGGTGCGGAAACTTTAATCCCGGGAACAACTTGCTCGTGAGCTCGCAGAAATAGCCGTCCGTCATGCTCGAAATGTAATCCACTACGGTCTGATCCTTATCGTCCTGCCAGGCATAGGTGCGATCGTAGTAGGAAAGCTGCTGTTCAATGCGCGAAATATGATGCTTAAAGATGTACGAGAACTCGTCGCCTTCGTTTATATCCTGCAGGCAACGGTCGTAGAGCTTTTCGAACGCCTCGCGCAGCTCCGCTTCGGAGTCGCCTTCGATGCCGCCCTTGCTATAGATCTTTACGTAGTTCTCGCGCTTGGCTCGGCGGATCTCCTCAAACAGGTCCTCGCTCATCTCGATGCGCGGCTTGCCATAGCTGTGCTCAACGATATCGATGGAGGCATGCGTAAGGATCCAGCTGTTGTATGCCCCACCCAGGCCATCGTCAAAAGCATCGGGTGCCAGTAGGCCCGCCGCAATGGCGTCTTGGCGATCGCGCCCAACGTAGGCAAGGATATCCGAGATGCGGACCACGCAGCCTTCGAGCGTCATGGGACGCAGGTGCTCAATTGCGCTATAGCCCTTGGCAATGCATTCCTCGACGGTTCGGTCGAACTGGTCAAAGGAACCCATGTCCGAAAGCTCAAACACGCGTTGCTCGTACTCGCCGTTATGGCACAAGACGCCGTCGAGCGTCTGGAGCGACACGTTACGACCGTACAGCGCATCGAGCACGCGAACCGACTGCACGTTATGAAAAAAGAAGCGGCCGGTACGCTCGTGATAGATATCGTTGAGGAATCGCTCACCGGCATGGCCGAAGGGCGTGTGGCCCAAGTCGTGGCCTAAGCCAATCGCCTCGATCAGATCGCAGTTGAGCCCCAGGGCGCGACCGATATCGCGTGCGATACGCGAGACAAGCTGCACATGCAAACCGCGGCGCGACAGATCATCATTGCTACGGAAGCTAAAAACCTGCGTTTTGCCTGCATAACGGGCGTACACCGGAAGATGAAGAATCTTTTCGGTATCGCGCATAAATGCCGGTCGCATAAGCGTGCCTTTGTCGGCAGCGCGATCAATACGACGAATGACCTGTTTGTCGTTGCAACGATACGGGTTGACAGAACCCGAAGCACGATCGGCGGAAATGCGCTCGACAAGCTCGGGCGACAACGCCGACGGAATCCGGTCCATGCGCGCCTTAATGACGGCCGTTTCTTGATTAGTTGCCATGGCATGCTCCTTAAGAAGGATGCGCAATCGGTTACAATGTGCAGCCCACGACCTCGATTATGGCAAAAATCGGCACCAAAAACGGGAGCAATGGCAGGGAGCGCGATTTTGTGAAGAGGCAGGAGAGGGCAAGGACCAGGAGCGCGACGGCAAATGCCACGATGCCGCCCAGAGGGTCAAGCGTGCAAAGCGCGAAGAGCGCCTTGACGTCCCCCATGCCGATGCCGGGGGCGTGGCGAAGGCGCCGCCAGAGCGACTCAGTGAGCACAAGGGCAAGGTAGACGATGACCGCAAGACCGGCGTGGTCAAGCGCCGTGGTAACGCCCTTGTCGAGCCAGACGCCTGCCAACGCCGCCACCGCACACACGCCGGCAAGCTCATTGGGAAACCGTCGCTCACGGGCATCAACCAACGCACCGGCAAAGATGCAAATCCAAAATGGGATGTAGGGCATCGTGCACCTCCTTGGGCAGCTACTCGAAAGCAAAAACCACCACAAAGGTGCCTGTCCCCTTTGTGGTGGTTTTGGTGGTGGTTATTTGGCGCCTTGCATGACCTCGTCGAGGGTAACGTTGACGGCGTGCTGCGTCGGGACCCAGTCGACCTTTAGGAACAGGGCCGCCACCGTGATGGGGATATAGCTGAACATAAAGATCGGGAAGGTAAACAGGTTGGTCACCAAACGCCACTTTTGCGCGCAGTGAATATGCTTGTACTCAAAGATGGTCGTGAGCAGTGCCAGGATAAAGAAGGTCTGGTACATCATCGCGAAGGTCATGATGAGCGAAGCGGCACAAGCTTGCATCTCGACCTCGGTGGCCAAGAAGCCGTGCGAAAGCCCGCCCACGATGAGGAAGGTCGCGTTGGCGAGCATGGAGATCAGGGACAGCAGCATGCCCGGAGCAATGGTCATAAACATGTCATATGCGGCAAAGCGATGATAGCGGAACGTCGATTTGACCAGGTGCTTGCCGTAGGTAAAAAAGACCTGGTAGAAGCCCTTGGTCCAGCGCATACGCTGCTTCCAGGAAGCCTTAAACGTCACCGGCTGCTCATCAAAGAACTCCGCCGGCGCATAGCCAATGCGAATGCCGTGAATGGCGCAGAACGTGGTGAACTGAATGTCCTCGGTCAGCGTGTGGAACTGCCAACCGTGCATGCCCTCGATAACGCTGGCGGAGATGAGGTAGCCCGAACCCGAAACAGCGCAGGACGTCTTGCAGATATTACGCGCGTTGTTGAGGAAGCGCGCCTCGCGTAGATACCACGTGGCATTAGCAGCCGAGATCCACGAGCTGCCGAAGTTCTTGGAATTGCGATAGCTCGTGACCACATGGAAGCCCTGGTCAAAGGCATCATTCATCTTGGAAACGTAATCGCGGGAGATAACGTTATCGGCATCGAAGATAAAGTAGCCCTCAAACGTGTCGGGATACTCGTTGAGAATGCGGTCGAAGCCAAAGTCCATGACCCAGCTCTTGCCCTTGCGGGCCAGGTCATTGCGCTCGTAAACAATGGCACCGGCCTCGCGCGCGAGCTGCGCCGTGTTGTCGGTGCAGGCATCGGCGACCACGAAAACCTCGATGAGCTCGGACGGATAATCCTGGTCCTTGATGGAGCGAACGAGGTTGGCGATCACGGCCTCCTCATTATGCGCCGCGATAAAAAAGGCATAGCGATGGAGTTTTTTGGCCTTGGGAGGCGCGACCTCGCCACGAAGAGCGCCAATGACAAAGAAGACCACCTGGTACAGAAAGCAGACCGTGAGCAGCGTGACGACAATCTGGTTGAAGATCACGATGGGTGTGTTGGTTTGTAAAAAGGCGAGCATGCAGGCTCCCAGCAACGCGTAACGTAAACAATCGTATATCTTACCGCAGGCTTACCGAGTTCAAGAAACCACCTAATACTGGCTAGGCTTCGAGAAGACCGAGCTGCGGAACGATTTCATCTCCAACGGCCGTGCGACCGAGCGAGCGCGGAGCCAGATCGTCGAGAACCGCAGCGAGATCCCACGGCAACTCGTCGCGGCACTCAATGCGCTCCCCCGTCACGGGATGGTCGAACGCCACGCGCCAGGAATGAAGGAACTGCCTGGTCAGGCCCTGGTCGGCGCGCGCATCGCGCTTGCCGTAGAGTGGATCGCCCACGCAGGCGTGGTTGATATGACGCATATGCACGCGAATCTGGTGCGTGCGACCGGTAAACAGATGGCACTCAACGAGCGTATAACCATCGTCAAAGCGCGTGGAATCAAAGCGCTCGAGGACTTTAAAGGTCGTAATGGCCTGACGGGCAAAGGGGTCGTCCGAAACCGCCATCTTGACGCGGTCGCGCGTAGAACGGGCGATACCGGTATTGATGGTGCCCTCGTCCATGGCGATGTGCCCGTGGACAAGCGTGATATAGCGGCGGTCGAGCGCACGCGTGCGAATGAGATTTTGAAGCGCGCGCTGGGTGTCGTCGTCTTTTGCCGCGAGCATAAGGCCCGAGGTATCGCGATCCAGGCGATGCACGATGCCGGGGCGGTCCTCACCCTGCACGGTACCAAGATGATCGATACCGCAGTGGTAGACCAAGGCGTTCGCAAGCGTGCCGCTCTCGTGGCCGTGGGCGGGATGGCACACCAGCCCGCGCTGCTTGGAGAGCACAATGAGATAGTCGTCCTCATAGCGAATGTCGAGCGGGATGGCCTCGGGAATCACATCGGTGGGATCGTGCAGCTCGGGCAGGTCGACCGAGATGCGGTCACCGGCGCGTACGGCATACTTTTTTGACAGACAGGTCTCGCCGTTCACGATTACGGCGCCGCCCTCGATCAGATACGCGCAGGCAGAGCGCGTGGGGCAGCCGTCGTTGGCACCCAAAAAGGCGTCGAGACGCTGGCCAGAGCAATCGTCGGCAACAAGAATATGGATGTCGGCCATTAACGATCATTCCTTTCGCGAATCTTGCGGGCACGCTCCCCACGCTGCTGGGCCTTGCGCTTAGCGCGGGCCTCGTCACGGGCGTTAAGCTCGGCGGTCGCATCGACCTCACGGGCAGCGGGGCTCAAGAACATGTAACCGAAGAGGGCGAGCACGACGCCCAAGGTAATGCCGATATCGGCCACATTAAAGACGGGGAAGTCGACGAAGGTGGTGGCAATAAAATCGGTCACGAAGCCAAAGGCCAAACGATCGATAGCGTTGCCGATAGCACCGCCCGCAACCATCGCCATGCCCACAACCTCAAGATGGGCGAGCTGGGGTGCACGAACGAGGTACACGGCAATAGCGATAATGACCGCCAACGCCAGCACGGCAAACGCGATGCCATGCCCCTCGCCCATACTAAAGGCAGCACCGATATTGCGGACAAACATAAAGTCGATGACACCGGGGATGGCAGTCACATGCAAAGCTTCGCCCACGGCACGAACCGCAAGCTTGGTCAGCTGGTCAACAAGCAGCACAACGAGCGCTACCCCACCAGCAACACCCAACCGCCAACGCAAAGACGGCGTCATATCCCCAGCACGACCCAAATCAATCCCCTACCCTCAAGAACATCGAATTCCGTTGAACGCAATTAACCATCTTATATTGCCATACGCAGAGCGCACGACATATCCACCAACGCAAGCGAAATAACCAGCACAAAACAAAAGCGACATTCCGAATAACGGAATGTCGCTAAATAGCTTTCGACTAAGAGCACAGGTCGAAAGAGAAGGCTCTAGTTCCAACAATGGAAAAGCCGCGTTGCCGTCGCCAACAGCGAAAACGTCCCTAAGCGAGCAAGGTGACGTGAAAGAGGAGGGAAACGTACTTTGGTACGCGACCGACGATTGAACGTCAGATTGCCGCTTAGGGGCGTTTGCAGCGTCGGTAGGTTACGGCGTTCTACGAACGCCGTAACTTACAGCGCGTCAGCGCAGCGCTTGCAGATATGCGCGTGGCCGTTGTACTCGCCGACGGTGGTGCGATAGTTCCAGCAACGGTCGCAGCACTCGCCCTCGGCAGCATCAATGCAGACGGAAAGCTCTTCGCCCTGGGTCAGCTCAACATCGGAGACGATGTAGAACTCGGTCAGGTCGACCGCTTTGTCACCAGTCAGCAGCGCGTACATCTCGGCGGGAACGACCGCCTTGACGCGAACCTGCTGGCTCTTGGTGAAGGTGCCGGCAGAACGGGCATCCTCAAGGGCCTTGGTCACGGCGCTACGGAGCTCAAGAGAAGCCTCGAGCACGCCCTCGAACTCATTGGCCTCGTCGACCGTGATGGGCGACTTGTACCAATCGAGCAGCGCGGCGTACTTCTGGTGATCGACGCAGCCAGCGGGCGCATATGCCATGGCCTCGTCAACCGTGTAGGACAGGATCGGCTGCAGGTCGCGCATGAGCATCGAGAAGAGCTCGGCCAGCACGGTCTGGGCGCTGCGACGCTCGAGCGAGCCGGGCTTGTCGCAGTACAGACGGTCCTTCAGGGCGTCGAGGTACACGTTGGAGAGCTCGGTAACCACGAAGTCATAAAGCGCACGGTAGGCGCGCGGGAACTCGTAGCTGGCGTAGGCGTCGTCGACCTCGGCCTGAACCTGAGTCAGGCGGGCAACCATGAGCTTATCGAGCGGCAGCAGGTCGGCAAAGGCGACGCCGTCGGTCTCGGGCTCAAACTGACCCTCGAGCTCGGAGAGCAGGAAGCGCAGCGTGTTGCGGAAACGACGGTAGGCATCGGACGTACGAGCAAGGATCTCGTGGTCGATGGACACGTCGGAGCTGGTATCGACGGATGCAACCCACAGGCGGATGATGTCAGCGCCCATCTCGTCGCAGACCTTATTGGGGTCGATGACGTTGCCGAGCGACTTGGACATCTTACGGCCCTGGCCGTCAAGGGTGAAGCCCTGCGAGACAACCGCCTTGTACGGAGCGTGGCCGTTGGCGCCCACCGAGGTGAGCAGCGAGCTTTGGAACCAACCGCGGTGCTGGTCGGAGCCCTCGAGGTACACATCAGCCGGATACTCCAGCTCGGGACGGTACTCGCAGACGGCCTTCCAAGAGACGCCGGAATCCCACCACACGTCGAGGATGTCCTTATCGGCCTTGAGGTGATGGCCGCCGCACTTGGGGCAGACGCAGGCCTCGCCCAGGTAGCTCTCGGGAGCGTCGGTGAACCAGGCGTCGGAGCCCTTCTCGTGGAAGAGCTTGATGACGGCGTCGAGCGTGGCGTCGTTCATGACCTTCTCACCGCAGTCGGCGCAAGTGTAGCTGGGGATAGGCACGCCCCAGTTGCGCTGACGGCTGATGCACCAGTCGGGACGCTGCTCGACCATGGCGCCGATGCGGTTGGCCGCGTGGGCCGGATACCACTTAACGTTCTCGCGGACCTCTTTGCCAGCCTGCTCGCGCAAGCCGGTCTTGTCCATCGAGACAAACCACTGGTCGGTAGCACGGAAGAGCACCGGGTGCTTGCAGCGCCAGCAGTGCGGATAGCTGTGCGTGATCTTCTTCTCGAGGACCAGGGTACCGCGCTCGCGCAGGAACTCGATGATGTGCGGGTTGGCCTCGTCGGTATCCATGCCGCTGAAGGGGCCGCCGGTGCCAAACTCCTCGCCGGTGTAGAACTTGCCGTCGTCATCGACCGGCATGCAAATGTCGGTGATGCCCTCCTTGAGGCAGGCGAAGTAGTCGTCGACGCCGTGACCGGGCGAGTTGTGGACGATACCGGTACCGTCATCGACACCGACGTAATCGGCCAACAGTGCCACGCCCTCAACACCGTCAAAGATCGGCTGCTTATAGTGAATGTGATGGAAGGTCTCGGCGGGAACCACATAGGGCTTGCCGTCGACCACAACCGGGGTGTACTCCCAGCCAAACTCCTCGCAGCACTTGGGAGCCAGGTCCTCGAGCATGACCTCGGCGCGGTCGTCGTGCTCAACGGCGACGTAGGCGGCACCGGGCTTGAGAGAAACTGCCTGGTCGGAGGGGATGGTCCACGGCGTGGTCGTCCAGATGATAAAGTCAACCGGGCCGTCGAAGTTCTCGAGGCCGACGGGCTTGGAGGTCATCTCAAAGCGCACGAAGATGGACGGGCTCGTCTCGTCGGAGTACTCAATCTCGGCCTCAGCAAGTGCGGTATGGCAGTGCTTGCACCAGTGGACGGGCTTGTGACCGCGATAGATCATGCCCTTGTCGAACATGGCCTTGAAAACCTCGATGTCGGCGGCGTCATGCTGGTGATAGAGCGTCAGATAGGGGTTGTCCCAATCGCCGAGCACGCCCAGGCGACGGAAGCCGGCCTTCTGCAGCTCGATGTTCTCGACAGCGAACTTATTGCAAAGCTCACGGATCTTAGCCGTGGAGGTCTGGTTGAACTTCTCGGTGCCGAGCTTCTCCTCGACCTTATGCTCGATCGGCTGGCCATGGCAGTCCCAACCGGGAACATAGGGAACCTCATAGCCCTGCATCATCCAGTAGCGGTTGATCATGTCCTTGGAGATCTTGTTCATGGCGTGGCCGATGTGGATCGGGCCGTTGGCGTACGGAGGGCCGTCGTGCAGCACGAACTTCTTGTGACCCTCGTTCTTCTTCAGAACCTGCTCGTAGACCTTGTTGTCCTGCCAGTCCTTGAGTCGCTTGGGCTCGGACTTGGAAAGACCGGCACGCATGGGAAAACCGGTTTTGGGCAGATTCATCGTCTGCTTGTACTCGTTTGCCACGGTACCCCTTTCATGTCGTGGGCGCGCACGCCCGTTGGGCACCAAAAAAGCGCCCGTCCCTGCAAGCTGGGACGAAGCGCCACAAAACGGGCTGCACGCCCGCAAAAGCTCTTCGCTTAACCACCCAGCTTAGATGCCCTCGCCCGCGTATTCGCGCGCTCGCATCCGTTACTCGGCTGGCCTGTATCGACGACCATCTCGGCGATGTCTACTAAGACGAACCTGCGCGGTACGTCCGTTGGGACCGCAGCTCCGGGGTGATTTTCATCGGTCGCATGCACGGGTTCTCAGCGCTCCCCGCTCTCTGTAGCATGCGGATGGCCGACTACTCGTCCCCATCAACGCTTATGCGGAGTATGCTAGCACGTTCCGCGCCGGCTAAAAACCCTCAACACTGGTTTTATACGTTCGAAATTTCTCGCTATTACAGCCCTGCTCTAGGAGCAAAATACCTGAAAGCACTCTATCGAACGAAAGAAGGTTGCTATGCGCACGATTGGAATGAGCGACTACACCGTTGGCGAGGATTGCTTTGACGAGCTGCCCGCCGCACTGGCGGAGTACGGCGCGACAAAGGTCGCGATCATCGGTGGCAAGCGAGCCCTAGCTGCGGCGCTGCCGGGCATCGAGGCGGCGCTTGAAGGTACCGACGTCGAGATTCTGGAGACGCGCGTCTACGGCACCAACAGTACGCGCGCCAATATCGCCAAGGTCGTGAACTCCCCCGCTTGCCAGCAGGCAGACGTGCTTATCGCCTGTGGCGGCGGCAAGGCACTCGACACCGTCAAGACAGCGGCAATCGAGCTCAAGAAGATTGTCTTTACGGTGCCGACGATTTGCTCTAACTGTTCCGCCGCGACCGCCATTGCCGTCGTCTACAACGACGATGGATCGCTCGAGGGCTATTCGTACCCCAACCGACCGGCGCACATCTTCATCAATCCCAAGATCATCGCCGAGGCTCCGGCGGAGTACTTCTGGGCCGGCGTGGGCGACGCCCTGTCCAAGCAGCCCGAAGTCGAGTACGCCACGAGCGCCGGCGACCTGGAGCACACCGCCGGCCTTGGCCTGGCTCTTGCCCACACCTGTTCCGAGCCGCTGTTTACCTACGGTGTTCAGGGTCTTGAGGACGTTCGTCAGAATCTGTCGAGCGAGGCCGTCAAGCAGATCGCGCTCGACATCGTGGTCAACACGGGCTATGTCTCGAACCTGACCAACCAGAACGATTACTACTACAACTCGAGCGTGGCGCACGCGTTCTACAACGCCACCTGCAGCATTCCGCGTGAGGGCACCTACCTGCACGGCGAAGTCGTAAGCCTGGGCGTGCTGGTGTTGTTCGCCTACACGGGCGACACCGAGAACCTTAAGCGCTATGCTGACTTCAACAAGCAGATGGGGCTGCCCGTAACGCTTGAGCAGGTCGGGCTTTCCGAGACCGATATCCCTGCCCTGTGCGAGCACGCGCACGCCACCAACGAGTGGAAGCAAGGCAACCCGGAGCCCTTCACCGACGAAAAATTCGCTGCCGCCATCAAGGCCGCCAACGCCTACGGCCACACGCTCTAGACCCAGGCCAAAACCACCACAAGGGAGCAGCACCTTTGTGGTGGTTTTTTATTGCTCCAGCATGCTGGGGTCGAACTCGCTAGCCGGGATCACGCGATAACCGTGGCGGAGCAGTAAATCAACGAAGACGCCGTTGCCCGCCGTAAGGGTGCCGCTGAATGTTCCGTCGTAGATGCGACCCGCGCCGCACGAGGGACTACGGTCCTGCAGGATGCACGCGGCGATCTCTTCCGGCCCGCCCGCCTGCTCGCACATATCGAGCGCTCGTTGGGCACCCAGGCGAAATTCGCGATCGACCGATATGCCCTCGCAGGTACGAACCTCTCCGTTCACAATCTCGGACGGCTTGCGCGGCGTGGGCAGGCCCCCAAAGACCTCAGGGCACACCAAGAGGACCTCGGTCCCTGTACGCTCGCAGGCCTCGACCAACTCGCGATGGT
Source organism: Collinsella sp. (assembly GCA_018368055.1). Taxonomy (GTDB): domain Bacteria; phylum Actinomycetota; class Coriobacteriia; order Coriobacteriales; family Coriobacteriaceae; genus Collinsella. Next base: position 110,875 of record JAGZFB010000001.1, read on the forward strand.
AGTTGTCGAGCCCGTTATACTTGCAGCTCTCGCCCATCAAGCAGGCGCTCACCACGATCTTCATTTCCATCCCTCTCAAGCAAAACGCCCCATTTGAGAAAGCTGCTCAAATGGGGCGTCGGCGTTTACTGGCTCGGCCGCGGCTTTACTGCTGCTTGGGCATCAGCGGATTCTCGCGCGTGAGGAGGTTCATGAACTCCTCGCCCGTGATGGTCTCCTTCTTATACAGATAACGAGCCAGCTCGTGGAGCTTAAACTTGTTCTCCTTCAGAATCTGCAAAGCGCGGTCGTGCGCATCCTCGATCAGCTTGGCGACAATCGCGTCCACGCGCTCGGCCGTACCGGGGGCGCAGGTGAGCGACGTGTCCTGATTGAGATACGCGTTCTGCACGGTACCGAGCGCCATCATGCCAAACTCGTCGGACATACCAAAGCGCGTCACCATATTACGGGCGAGCTTGGTGGCCTGCTCGATGTCGTTGGCGGCGCCGGTCGTCATCTCTCCAAAGATGAGCTCCTCGGCTGCGCGGCCACCGCAATAGACAGCGAGCTTGTCCAAGACCTCCTGGCGCGTCGTCAGGAAGCGCTCGTCCTCCTCGACCTGCATGGTATAACCAAGAGCACCGCTCGTGCGCGGCACGATGGTGATCTTCGTGACCGGCGCAGAGCCCTTCTGGCGAGCGGCAACGATGGCATGGCCGATCTCGTGATAAGAAACGACCTGCTTCTCGTGGTCGGACAGCACCGTGGACTTACGCTGTTGGCCGGCAATGACGACCTCCACCGACTCCTCGAAGTCGTCCTGGGTTGCACGCTTGCGACCCTCGCGAACGGCGCGCAGGGCGCCCTCGTTGATGATATTGGCCAGGTCGGCGCCCGAGGCACCGGGCGTGGCGCGGGCAATCGCGGTCAGGTCGATCGGCGGCTCGGTCTTCACGCTCTTGGCATGCAGCTCGAGGATGTTCTTGCGGCCGGTCAGATCGGGCAGCTCGACGGGGATGCGGCGGTCAAAACGACCGGGGCGCAGTAGAGCGGGATCGAGACTGTCGGGGCGGTTGGTTGCGGCAAGGACAACGATACCCTTATGGTTATCGAAGCCATCCATCTCGGTCAGCAACTGATTGAGCGTCTGCTCGCGCTCGTCGTTGCCGCTAAAGCCGCCGCCATCGCGCTTCTTACCGATGGTATCGATCTCATCGATAAAGACGATACACGGTGCCTTTTCCTTGGCCTGCTTAAACAGGTCACGAACCTTAGCAGCGCCGCGACCGACAAACATCTCAACGAACTCAGAGCCCGAAATGCTAAAGAACGGAACACCGGCCTCGCCGGCAACAGCCTTGGCAAGCAGGGTCTTACCGGTACCCGGAGGGCCAACAAGGAGAGCACCACGCGGCAGCTTGGCGCCGATCTCCTCGTAGCGCTGCGGCTTCTCCAGAAAGTCGACGACCTCCTTGAGAGACTCTTTGGCCTCTTCCTGACCGGCGACGTCCTTAAAGGTCACGCCCACGTCCTTGGAGGCGATCACGCGCGCGCCGGACTTACCCAGTCCGCCGCCGCCAAAACCGCCGCCGCCAAAGTTCATCGACGGGCCGTCATCGCCCATAGCCTTCTTCATGCGGCGGTTGAGCCACCAACCGATGAGGAAGAAAATCGCCATGGGAAGAATGAGTGTGAGCAGGTAGTAGGTCATCAAACCCGAGTTTTTATCGGGAACGACCGACTCCAGCGAAGCGCCAGACTCAAGCACGCGATCGGTAAAGCCCGCGTCATTCGGCACACCGGTCGTCTTGTAGGCGATGTTCTCGTCCTCGCCCTTCTTGGTGTAATAAATCGAGTAATCGTCCGTGTTGTACTCGACCTTGTCGACGCTCTTCTTATCGAGCGCTTTGACAAACGTCGAGTAATCGGTCTTCGTAATCTGCTGCGTGTGACCGATGTTGGGGAACAGAACGGTCGAGAGCACGAGGTAGACGACGAAGGCGATGAGCACGTAGAGAATCATATTCCGTCTACGTTTGTTGTCATCCATCTCCATCTGCTTGAACTCCATCTACTGGGGTTGATAATGCTTTCTAGAATACCCAACCCGGACGGCGATAAACCGACGCCGGGCACGAAAGGACAGAGATGGCATCACTGTAAGTCGGCAAGGTTCAAATCTATACAGGCGACGGCAAGGGCAAGACGACGGCTGCGCTGGGGCTCGCGCTGCGCGCGACGGGCTACGGGCTCGACGTTCTTAGGCTGCAGTTTGCCAAGAAACTGCACTGCGCCGAACACGATGCCGCGCCGCGCCTGGGGCTGCGCATCGTACAAGCTGACCGCGACACGCCCGAGGCTTGCGCCGCACAGATCATGGAGCTCGCATGCGAGCAGATATCACAGGTCGACGTTCTGATTTTGGACGAACTCGGCGAGGCCATGCGCCGCGGCTTCGTGACACGCGAGGATGTCGAAGCGCTGATCGCGATAAAGCCCGCCACCACGGAACTCGTGCTCACCGGCCGCGGGCTGCTGCCGTTGGCCGACCTCGCGGACTTAGTCACCGAAATACGTCCCATCAAACACTACTTCGACGAAGGCCTCCTAGCCCGCCAAGGCATCGAATACTAATTGATTCGTTTTCCGCCAACACCTACAGCTCATAAGGAAGTTGCGGTGGAATAGTACTTGTTTGACGGTCCGCAAGGGCTTTTCAGGAACTATTTCACCGCAACTTATCAGGGGTATCTGACGGATGAGCTAGGCGGTGGCGCGACCTAGCCAGTTGCCGCTGTGGTGGTAGATGGTGAACATGGTTGCGGTGATGAGCCAGGTTACGGGGTAGACCAGCAGCAGGTGCTCAAGCGACGGATCGAACGGCATAATCGCGAACACCCACGCCACGCGGAGCACGACGGTGCCAAAAATCGTGAGCAGCATGGGCTGCAAGCTCACGCCGGCGCCGCGAATGGATCCCGACGCGTTCTCGATAATCGAGAAAATCGCATAGAACGGCGCAATGAAATGGAGGATGGTCGTGGTGTACGCCGAAATCGAAGCATCGTCGACAAACAGGCGCGACAACGGACCCGAGAACACCAGCAGCACGGCAGACAGGCCACCAATGAGCATAAACGACAGCGCGAGTGACGTATGGTAGCCCTTGCGCATGCGCTCGTAGTTGCGCGCGCCAAAGTTCTGTGCCGAGAACGTGGTGATCGACACGCCAAGCGCCTCGGTAACCATCCAGACAATGCCATCCAGGCGGCCCGAAAGACCCCAAGCCGTGGTGACATCGGCACCAAACGAGTTGACCGACACCTGAATCAAAACGTTGGAAATCGAATACGCAGCAGACTGAAAGCCAAGCGGCAGACCACACGAGATCATGCTCTTACAAATGTCAGGATCAATGCCGAGTTTGGACAGTGAAAGCCGCCACGCACCCGGTGCGTGCATCATACGAATCACGATCATCGTGGCATTGGAGCAAATGGTCAGCGCCACCGCGACGCCGCAGCCCAGAGCCTCCATATGAAGTACGGCAACGAAGATGACATCCAGCACCGCATTAACAAGGCAGCCGGAAGCGATGATCACAGCGGGCCCGCGCGTGTCGCCCACGGCGCGCAGCAATGCCGTTCCCATATTGAGCAGCAGCGCCGCAACCATGGCGGCAAAATAGCAACGGGCATAGGCCACGCCCTCGGCCAATAGTTCATGCGGCGTATTCATAAGCACCAGCATGGGCTCAACGAACACTATGCCAAGAATCGAGAAAACGATTCCGCCCACCAGCGCGAGCGTCATGGCCGTATGGACCGATCGGCTCAGGCGCTCGTCATCGTGCTGGCCAAAAAACTGGCCCGTAATGACCGCGCAGCCGGCACCGACGCCAACGCAAAAGCCAATGCAGAGCTCGGTGAGCACCATCGTGGCCTGAATGCCACCCAGCGCGAGCTTGCCGCCAAACTGACCGACGATATAGGTACCGATAAGCGTGTATGCCTGCTGAAAGAACGAACTAAAGAAGATGGGAACGCACAGCGACAGCAGCTGCTGCCAAATGACACCCTGCGTTACATCGATAGCCGTAGATTTCTTAGCCACACGCCCTCCCCACTAGCGTACGTCATACAACACATCAATAGTACGGCAAAGCCGCTATCAGCTTAACACCGACCGAAGGCAGTCGAAACACCTCTGGCGGCAAAGCTCGAGAGCACCCCGCTAGTGATACAGCCCCGGCTGGTAGTGGTACTCGTTGCTCACATGCGGGCACAGCTGCCAAAAGGCGACAGCACTTGCCGCGGCCACGTTAAGCGAATCGACCCCGTGCGCCATCGGAATGCGCACGGCTCGGTCACAGCCCGAGATGGTCTTGGCGCCCAGGCCGGCACCCTCGGTGCCCATAAAGATTGCCAGGCGGTCAATCTCCTGCAGCGCGGGATCGTCCAACGACACCGAATCATCCGTCAACGCCATCGCGGCACACGAAAAGCCGGCATCGTGCAGCGCCGCCAGCCCATCATGCGGCCATACGCGCGCCTCGCTGCCAATGCGTGTCCAGGGCACCTGGAACACCGTGCCCATGCTCACGCGGGCCGAGCGACGGTACAGCGGATCGCAGCACGTAGGGCTCACCAAAATGCCATCGACGTTCAGCGCAGCCGCCGAGCGGAAAATCGCGCCGACGTTGGTGTGGTCGACAATACCCTCGAGCACGCACACGCGCACCGGGCGCTCCCCCGCCGCCTCGACGACGCCGCCCAAGAACTCATCAACCGGAATCTGACGCGGGCGACGGAACGCCGCGAGCGCACCGCGCGTCACGTTAAAGCCCGTCAGCTGCTCCATAAGCTCCATCGAGGCCACGAACACGGGAACCGGGCCCGCACCTTCGCGCACAACCAGGCGCTCAAACAGCGGCATCATCTGGTCGAGCCAGCGTTCGCCCAAAAGAAAGCTCACCGGCTCGTATCCGGCACGCACTGCGCGCTCGATAACCTTGGCACTCTCGGCGATAAAGATGCCCTTTTGCGGCTCCAGCACGCAGCGCAGCTCACGCTCGGTCAGTCGCACGTAGGCATCAAGCCGCTCGTCCTCGAGCGAATCGATTCGCAGCACCTCAACGGCATCAGTCATAGCAGCCTGCCCGCACCCTTCTTTACAGTACATCTATACCAAACGAGGCGACGCTAAGCGCCGCCCCATGCATTCAAACAACCCGATGATACCGTTCACGCCAGACGATTTACGCCTCAACGCGACGATACGTCACGAACTCATAATCGACGCCCTCGTCGCCCTCGTCGGCGGCAATCGTGGCAACACCGCAACGCCGCGCAATCTCCCAAGCGGGATCGGCATCCAGATCGGGAAAGCACGTATCCACGTCATGCACGCAATGGTTATGCGTAACCTCGGCCTCGACGCAATACGGCAAAAACTGTCGATATACCTCGCCGCCGCCAATCACCCACGCAACGCGTTCATCAGCTACCGCGGCGAGCGCTTCGTCGATGCTATGCACCACGTCGACGCCCTCGGCAGCAAAGCTCTCGTCGCGCGTGAGCACAATGTTGCGGCGATTCTTAAGCGGACGCCCGCCGGGAAAACTCAGCAGCGTCTTGCGTCCCATAATGACCGGACAGCCTTTGGTGCACGCCACAAAATGGCGCATGTCGGCACGGTTGGACACGACCATGTCACCCTCGCACCCAATACCCCAGTCATCGCACACGGCGACAATGGCAGAAAGCTTACACGTCATGCGCGTCACCTACACCGCAATGGGGATGTTCTTGACCTGCGGGCCGTGCTCATAGCCCTCGACGATCAGATCATCGGTCGTAAACGCGTAGAAATCATGCACATCGGGGTTGAGCGTTACCTTGGGAGCCGCAAACTGCGGACGCTCGATAAGTTCGCGGATGATATCGACATGACGGTCGTAAATGTGGGCATCGGCAATCACGTGCAGCAGCTCGCCAGCGATCATATCGACCGACTGCGCAACCATCATCAGCAAAATGGCGTACTGGCACACATTCCAGTTGTTCGCGGCCAAAATGTCCTGGCTACGCTGGTTGAGAATCATGTTGAGCGTCGGCTTGTCATCCTGCGGGCGCTGCGTCACGTTATACGTCACGCTGTAGGCGCACGGATACAGGTGCATCTCGGACAGATCGCTAAACACATAGGTGTTCGTCATAATGCGGCGGCTGTACGGCGTGTGCTTAAGGTCGTACAGCACGCGGTCCATCTGGTCAAAGTCACCCTCGGCATAATGGCTTTTCTGGCCAATCTGATACCCGTAGGCCTTGCCGATGGAACCGGTCTCGTCGGCCCACTCATCCCAGATATGGCTGTTGAGGTCATGCACGTTATTGGACTTCTTCTGATAGATCCATAGGATCTCGTCCATGGCAGATTTGAGGGCCGTACGACGCAGGGTAAGAGCCGGAAACTCCTCACGCAGGTCGTAGCGGGCCGTGACACCAAAGTTTTTAATGGTATAGGCAGGGGTGCCATCCTCCCACACCGGGCGGACCTTTTGGCCCTCGGTGGTGGTGCCATGGTCCAGAATATCGCGGCACATGGTTACAAACTGTTGATCAGCTTTGCTCATTGACCCTCCTGTCAGTCGCCTACAAGCGAGATTCATTGTAGCCCAGGCGCACGCGGCCCCACAGCCCAAACATAAGCCCTCATTTTCTGACATATGCCAAAAATGCCTTGCTCTGCAGCGCACACGCGTTATTCTATTGTTGACATATGTCAGATAAGGAGTGCGCATGGCAGGAAGACGCGAAAAATTGCGCCGTGTTGGGATCATCCCCGAATATCGCGGCTTTACCCCCGACGGCCTTGCCAGCGGAGACGCCATCGACATGACGGTCGACGAGCTCGAAGTCCTACGCCTATGCGACCTGGAAGGCCTCAATCAGGAGGCAGTCGCGCAGCAGATGGGCATCGCGCGCGCCACGGTGGCGGCAATTAGCAGCCGCGCGCATCGCAAGGTGGCAAACGCGCTGGTCAACGGACGGGCGATCGTCATCGAAGGCGGTAACATCGCATACTCCCCCATTACCACGACAACGGCCGCATGGCCAGCAAAGGAGATCGGCACCATGAGGGTGGCAACCACGTACGACAACGGCAACATCTTTATGCACTTTGGCCGCAGCGAGCAGTTCAAGATCTACGACATCCAGGACGGCAAGGTGCTCAACGAGCAGGTCGTAGGCAGCGGCGGCACCGGCCACGGTGCCCTTGCGAGCCTGCTCGCCAACGGCGGCGTGGACACGCTCATCTGCGGCGGCATCGGCGGTGGCGCTATCAACGCGCTTGCCCAAGCCGGCATCACGGTATACGCAGGAGCCCAGGGCAGCTGCGACGCTTGCGTCGAGGCCCTTATCGCCGGCACGCTCGCACAGAACGGCGAGGCCACGTGCGGCTGCCACGGCCATGACCACGAACATGCCCACGAACATAGTGAGTCCTGCAGCTGCCACGGCCATCACGAGCACGAGGGTCACGAGGGCTGCAGCTGCCACTAACGGCACGGCACCACGAGCTCGAGGCGCGACGCCGAACGCAACCCAACAATCAAAGCCAACAACAAAGGCCACCCGATAGCTTCCGAGTGGCCTTTGCCATATCAAGCTGGAATTACAGCCCTATTTCTTATTGCGCATCTGCGCTTCCATCTGGCGCAGCAGCTCCATATCAGACTTGGGACCGCCCGTACCCAGGCCGCCCATGCCGCCCAGACCCATAGCGTCCAGGCCAGGGATATTGGGCATGCGCATCTTCTTGCCCTTCTTACCCTTTTTGCCCTTCTTGCCGCCGGCCTGTGCCTGATTAGCCATCGTGCGCATGCGGCCCATCATCTTATTCATCTCGCCCCACTGCTTCATAAGGCTATTGACTTCGGTGGGGGTTACGCCGGCGCCCTTGGCGATACGCGCGCGACGTTGACCGTTGATTATGGAGGGACGCAGGCGCTCCTCCTTGGTCATCGACATGATGATGGCCTCGTTCTTATCGAAGATGCCCTCGTCCAGGTTGCCGCCCATCTGGTTGAGTGCGCGCTGGCCACCGGGAAGCATGCCCAGGATACCCTTCATGCCGCCCATCTTTTTGACGGCTTTCATCTGGTCGAGCATATCGTTCATGGTGAAGCCCTCGCGCAGCATACGCTCGGCAGCCTCAAGCTGCTCTGCATCGGCTGCCTCCTGGGCCTTCTCGATAATGCCGACAACATCGCCCATGCCCAGAATGCGCTTGGCCATGCGATCGGGATAGAACGGCTCAAGCGAATCGGGTTTCTCGCCCATGCTCACAAACTTGATGGGCTTACCGGTCACCTGACGCACCGAAAGTGCGCCGCCGCCACGGGCATCGCCGTCGAGCTTGGAGATGATCACACCGTCAAAGTCGGTGCGATCGGCGAAGGTCGAGACGACGTTGACGATGTCCTGGCCGGTCATGGCGTCGACGACCATCAGCACCTGGTCGGGCTTGACGGCCTTCTTGATGTCGACGGCCTCCTGCATCATCTGCTCGTCGATCTGAAGACGACCGGCGGTATCGACGATGACCACGTCGCGCAGGTGATCGACGGCCTCTTGGATGGCGCCCTTGGCAATATCGACCGGGTGCGCTCCGTCACCGCGGAAGACCGGCACGCCGATCTCGCCACCGAGCGTGGCCAGCTGGTCGGCAGCGGCGGGACGGTAGACGTCGCACGCGGCGAGCAGCGGCGAGCGGCCCTGCTTCTTGAGCAGGTAGGCCAGCTTTACGGCCGCCGTGGTCTTACCGGAGCCCTGCAAGCCCACGAGCATGATGACATTGGGAATGCGGTTGCTAAAGACGAGTTTGCTCTCGGTTGAGCCGAGCATCTCGGTGAGCTCGTCGAGCACGATCTTGACGACGTTTTGCGCCGGCGACAGCGACTCCATGACCTCGGCGGTCATGCAGCGCTCCTTGGTCTTGGCGACGAACTCCTTGACGACCTTAAAGTTAACGTCGGCCTCGAGCAGGGCCATGCGAATATCGCGCATGGCCGAAGTAATATCGGCCTCGGTCAGCTTACCCTTGCCGCGCAGGCGGTCAAATGTGTCGTTGAGGCGATCGCTCAGGGAATCAAACACTGGTTACTCCTTAGTTGGACTCGCCCACCAGGGCGCGGCAGAAATCTTTGGCGTTAAACTCCTGCAGGTCATCGACCTGCTCGCCCACGCCGATGCGCAGGATCGGGAGCTTGAGCTTCTCGGCCACGGCCATGGCGATACCGCCCTTAGCCGTGCCGTCGAGCTTAGTCATGATAATACCGTCCAGGCCCAGCGCCTCGTTAAACTCGAGCGCCTGGTTCAGACCGTTCTGACCTGTGGCGGCATCGATCACAAGCACGACCGAGACCGGCATGGGACCGGCGGCCATATTGGCGGCGCGCTTACGAGTCACATTGACCACCTTGGCGAGCTCGCGCATGAGTTCGGGGCTCGTGTGCAGACGACCGGCGGTATCGATGAGCACCAGGTCGCTGCCGCGCTTATCGGCCTCGTCGAGCACGTCATAGCACACGCTCGCCGGATCGGAACCGCGGTCACGCTTGATAACCGGTACGCCGGCACGCTGACCCCACACATCGAGCTGCTCGATAGCGGCGGCGCGGAAGGTGTCGGCCGAACCGATAACCACGTTCTTGCCGCGGGCGGCCATGGCGCTCGCAATCTTGCCGACCGTGGTGGTCTTGCCGGCGCCGTTGATACCGACAAACAGCACGCAGCTCGGCGTATCGGAAAACGGGTCGCGCTCAACAGGCACAAAATGGCCCTCGAGCTGCTCGGCCAGGGCGCGACGAAGCTGCGGGGCGGTCTTGAGGTTCTTCTTGGCGGCGGCGTCACGCAGGTCATCGGAGACCTGAATGGCGACCTCGGCGCCCATGTCACCCATGACGAGGGTGTCCTCAAGATCCTCCCAAAAATCCTCGTCGACCTCACCGCCAAAGTAGAAGACCTCGTTGAGGGCCTCGCGGCTGCGCTCAAGTCCGCGCGAGAGTGCGTCAAAGAATCCCATTATGCATTCACGACCTTTCCGGTTTCGCGATCGAGTTTTTGCGAGACGACGCGACTGACGCCGTCGGCTTGCATCGAGACGCCATAGAGGACGTCAGCGTCCTCCATAGTACGGCGCTGATGCGAGATTACCAAGAGCTGCGTATCGGAACGCAGCACATCGAGAGCACCGATGAGCTTGGACAGGTTGGCGTCGTCGAGCGCGGCCTCGACCTCGTCCAGCACATAGAACGGCACCGTGCGCGTACGGTATACGGCAAAGAGCAGAGCGAGCGCCGTCAGGCTCTTCTCGCCACCGGACATGAGCATCATCTTGGTGATACGCTTGCCGCGCGGCTGCGCCACGACCTCAATGCCCGTCTCGGCAGGATGCTCGGGATCGGTCATCTCAAGGTGAGCCTGACCACCCGGGAAGAGCATGGCGAAGATCTCGCGGAAGTTCGCGTCGACCTTCTCAAACGTCACCAGGAACGCCTTGCGCATCTTGCGGTCAATCGCCACGGTGATCTTGGTGAGCGCCTTGCGCGCGCTCTCCAGATCGGCCAGTTGCTCCTCGATGTAATCGGCGCGGCGCTTGAGCTGCTCGTACTCCTCCATGGCAACCTGGTTCACGGGGCCCAGATTGTTGATCTGGCGCACGAGTTGGTTGAGCTCGCGCTCGGCGGCGTCGCGGTCGGTGGGCGCCGGCAGCATGAGCGCTTCCTCGAGCACCGTGGTACCGTCAGCGGTGATGGCCTTGATGGCAGCCTCGACCTGCACCTCGAGCTTGCCGCGCGCCACCTTGAACTCATTTTGCGTCGTGGCGGCAGCATCGACCCTCTCTTTGGCGCGGGCGACCTCGGTCTTGGCGTCCTCGATGGTCTTCTTAAGCGAAGCCGAGTCCGCTTCCTCGAGCGAAGCCTGATCGCGCAGGCGCGCAGCCCAGTCCGAGGCGCGCTCCAACAGGGCAGAATAGCGCTCGTGCATGGGATCGACGCGAAGGCGCAGCAGCTCAAGCGAGCGCGAGGCCTGGCGTGTTCCGCGGATACGGCGGTCGATGCCCTCCAGGCGATGCTCCAGGTCGGGCACGCGGCCCTTCAGAGAACGCAGGCGCTCACTCGTCTGAGCCAGGCGCACCTTAGCGTCGGCGAGCTTGCCGGCGGCCTCGGAATCGTCGCGACGCACGCGGTCGAGATCGTCGTTGGCTTCGGCAATCTGAAGACCTAAGTCGCTCGCCTGCGCACGAGCTTCGTCACGCGAACGGGTAAGTTCATCCACGCGTGGACGAGCGGCACGAACGGCCTCGGCAGCCTGCTCGCGGCGCTTGGAAATGCGCACGCGCTCGACCTCGGCATTGTTGGCACTCTGCTCCAGGCGGCCGATCTCAGAGAGCAGCGAGCGGCGCTCGCCCTCAAGACGGGCAATCTCGCCGGCGGCATCGCCCTCGGCGGCGCGCGCCTCCTCGACGGCCGCATTGGCCTCGACGACCTGATCAGAAACATGCTCAAACGCGGCAGTAAGATCGGGCTCCAGGCCCTCCAGCTCGCGGATACGACGCTTGCGCTCCAGAGCGCCCGAAGCCTCGCCGGCATCAAGCCCCACGCGAACCAGGCCGCCGCAGGCAACACGTGCGCCATCGGGAGTCACATAGGTCACGCCATCAACGACCGGCGCGGACAGCGCGGCAGCCAAGTCATCGACCACGTAATAGCCGCCGAGCAATGCCTCGACGACCGGACCGTAGCCCGCACGCACGGACAGACGATCAACAAGACGGGTACCGGCGGCACCCTCGGCAGCCGCAGAGCCGCTCACGCTGCGCGCCACCAGCAGCGCCTCGCCCGAGGCCTTCTTCTGGTCCAGCGCAGCGCGACCGGCGCGCTCAAGTGCGGCAGCGTTATCGAACAACAGGGCATCGATATCGCCGGCGAGCAGCTGCTCAACAAGGCCCTCAAGCTCACGAGGTGCCTCGAGCACATCGCCCAGACGACCCGAGACATCGTCGCCCAGCGCGCCCACCAGACGGCTTACGAGCGGCGAGCTGTCGGCCATGCGAGCATCAAGCTTCTTTTGGCTGGCAAGCTCCGAGCGCACCTCGGACAGCCTGTTGCGTGCCTCGCCCTCGCGGGCACGCAGGTCCTTGAGGGCAGCCCGTGCCGTCTCGGTGGCCTCGCGTGCATCGCTCTGGGCCTGACGGGCCGCCTCAAGCGCACTCTCAAGCTCCTCGGCACGGTTGCGGCGGCTATCAAGCGATGCCGTGACCTCCTCGAGCTGCTCATCGATCTGCTCCAGGCGCGAGGCATACATGTTGTCTTCGACCTCGGCATTGGAAAGCGAATCCTTTATCTTAGCGAGCTCGAGCGCAGCATTATCGGCAACGCGCTGCACATCGCGCTGCTCGCGCGTAAGCTGCGAAATCTGCGCATCAAGCGCCACGCGGCGCTCGTGAAGCTCGGCGGCGGCAGGGCCGGTGGCGTCGACGTCGTCCTGGGCCTGCATGTGCGCACCGGTCACTTCCTCGAGCTGGGCACGCGCATCCTCGAGCTCCTCGACCACGCGCCGGCGCTGATGCTCGGAGCTCGAGATCTGGCCGCGCATGTCGGACAGGCGCGACACCATGTTGTGGCCCTTTTCCTCGAGCAGGCGCATGTCGGAGTTAATGCGACCGACCACATCTTGCATATGGCGGCGCTGCTCGCCCAAGTCGCCCACAAACAGGCCCTTTTCCTCGAGCATGACCTGGAGCTTCTCGAGCTCGCGCTCTTTCTCACCCAGGCGGTACTGCGCGAGCTCAAGCTCGGCAGCGCCCTCCTTGGAGCGGCTCTCCAGGTCGTTCCACTGCGACTGCAGCGAACGAAGCTCATCGACGGCCAGCATCTGCGTAAGCTCGTTCGCGCGCGAGGACAGCTCTTTGTACTTGCGCGCGCGATCGACCTGACGCTCCAGCGGTCGCAGCTGACGGGCGATTTCCTTGTTGATATCGCGGGCACGGGTCAGGTGCTCGTCCATCGACTTAATCTTTTTGAGCGCACGCTCCTTGCGACGCTTGTGCTTGGAGATGCCGGCAGCCTCCTCGATCAGGGCGCGGCGCTCCTCGGGGCGGCTCTGCAAAATGGCATCGAGCTTGCCCTGGCTGATGATGGAGTGCGTATCCTTGCCCAGTCCCGAATCGTGCAAGATGTCCTGGATGTCCATCAGGCGGCACGGGCTCGAGTTGATGAGGTACTCGCTTTCGCCCGAGCGATACATACGACGGGTGATGGCGACCTCATCAAAGTCGACGGGCAGCATATGGTCCGAGTTATCGAGCACCAACGTGACCTCGGCAACACCCACCGGCTTGCGCGCCGACGAGCCCGAGAAGATGACGTCCTCCATAGCCTGGCCGCGCAGCTGCTTGGCGCTCTGCTCGCCCAGGACCCACAGAATCGAGTCGGAGATGTTCGATTTTCCCGAGCCATTGGGACCGACGAAGACGGTCAGGCCCGGCTCAAACGTCATGTGGGCGCGGTCGGCAAACGACTTGAACCCTTTGAGCGTGAGGGACTTGAGATACACGGTTCCTCGCTTAAACAGGCTTCTTGTTGAGAATCACGCCGTTGGTGGTGTAGCCCATGCGGTCGAGCGCCTCGAGCGCAGCGGCACCCTCGGCCTCCTTCTTGGAGGAACCGGTGCCGCGGCCTTGACGAATACCGTCGATGAGCACCACGGCGGTAAAGGTCGGCGCGTGTGCCGGGCCCTCAGAGCCAACGAGCTTGTACGCCGGAGGCTCGTGGCCGTCGGCCTGCACGCACTCCTGCAAAAACGACTTGGGGTTCGCAGGATGCTCGGCACGCTCGGAAGCCAGGTGCGGCTTAAGCGTGCGGTGGATGAACTCCGCCGCAACGTCCCAGCCGGCATCCAGGTACAGGGCGCCCACGAGCGACTCGTAGACGTTCTCGAGCGCCGAGTGCAGACCGCGCGCGCCCGTGCCGGTCTCGGAGGCACCAAAGATGATGATGTCGTCGATGCCCAGCTCATGGGACACCTCGGACAGCGTGGCGCCCGAGACGAGCGACACCTTCAGGCGCGTAAGCTTGCCCTCGTCAAACTCCGGATAGGACTCAAAGAGCGAGCGGGCAACCACGGCGCCCAAAATGGAATCGCCCAAAAACTCAAGGCGCTCATAACTCGCCGAGACGGGCTGACCTTCCACGGCAGAAGGGTGCGTGAGCGCCGCGCGCAGCAGCACCTTGTTATTGAACTCGTGGCCCAGGATTTCCTGGGCGCGCGCGAGTCGTTGAGATAAAGCCAAGACTTAGGCCTCCTTGGCGTTTTCAATAGCGTCGACAGCGTCGGCGACAGAGTTGAGCGACAGCAGGGTCTCGTCATCGATCTCGAGGTCGAACTCGTCCTCGATGGCCGTCACCAGCTGCAGACGCTCGAGCGAATCGGCATCGAGATCGTCAAAGGTAGTCTCGTCACTAATGTCGGCGACATCGACGCCCAGAACGTCAGCGGCGACTTCGGCGATCTTATCGAAGATTTCGGAGCGGTCCATAGCGCTTCCTCTCGTATTGCGTGAACATCAACGCGCTGGCGCCGCAAGCGCAGCGCCAAGACACGGTTTTGATTCTACCCCACGACGAAGGCCGCGAGGCACATAACAGCGCTCTAACTCGCTCCTACAAAACGATGCCGTCCATAGAGTTGGCGACGTTCTCGACCAGCCCGGCGCGCACGGCCTCCGCCGCGGCGAGCGTACCGTTTTTGACGGCCTCGACCGAGGTGGCACCGTGGCCGATCAGGACCACGCCACGCAGGCCCAGCAGAATCGCGCCACCCTTAGCATCGCCCGAGAGCTTTGCCTTGATCTCGCGCATCTGCTTTTTGATGAGCAGCGCGGCGATCTTGGAGCCGAGCGAAGCCATAAAGGCACCCTTGAGCTCTTGCAGCAAAAACTTAGCAGCGCCCTCGGTTGCCTTGAGCGCGATGTTGCCCGACATGCCATCGGCAACGACAACGTCAAAGTTACCCGAGGTCAGGTCGGTACCCTCGCAGTTGCCCACAAAGCCGGGGACGGCGGCCTTCATGGCAGGGAAGCACGCCTTGGTAAAGTTGGAGCCCTTCTCATCCTCGGTACCGTTGCCGAGCAGACCGACGCGGGGATGCTCAATGCCCAAGACGACGCGCGCATAGGCACTACCCATCTGGGCAAAACGTACCATGTCGTCGACCTCGACATCGGGGTTGGCGCCCATGTCGCACAGGACCGTCAGGCCGCCGGCGCGGTTGGGCAGTGCATTGGTGAGGCACGGACGCACCGGCTGCTTCTTGCCCTCGGCCTGATACCTAAATGGCGTCACGTAGGCGGTAGCGGCAGCGGTCATGGCGCCGGTGGAGCCGGCAGAGAAGAACGCATCCGCGTTACCCTTCTTGATAGCACGGCAGGCAAGCACGATCGAGGACTTGCGCTTGGTCATCACGGCTCGAATGGGATCGTCATCCATGGCGATGACATCGGGTGCCTCCAAGGCCTCAACGCGAGCGTGAGCCGCGGCAAAGGGGTTCACGATCTCTGCGGGGCCGACGGCCAAGACCTCGATATCGGGATCCGCCGCAAGCGCCGCCTCGATACCGTCGAGGACAACCTGGGGCTTCTCGTCTCCACCCACAACGTCTACACAAACGCGAACGTTACTCATATACATGCTCCTTATACAAAAATGGCCGACTCATTGAGCCGGCCATTGTGGTTCCAGTTGGAACGGCATCGCATCCAGAGTATACAGTTACTCGGTAACGATAACCTCGCGGTCCTTGTAGAAACCGCAGCTGGGGCACACGTGGTGCGGGAGCTTGACAGCGCCGCAACGGGGGCACGTGGACTGAGCCGCAGCCGAGATCTTCATGTTGGCGGAACGGCGGGTGTGAGTGCGGATACGACCCTGCTTTTGTTTAGGTACGGGCATAGTGACCTTCCTTATGAACTATCCAGTGTGGCGATTACGCGCAAGTAGCGATACTACCACAGTTTTACTCGTCAAGCTTGAGATTCTTCAATGCTGCAAATGGATTTTCCGTGGCAGCGGCCCATTCGGCCTCTGCTTGAGCGGCGCAATCGCATTGCTCGACGTTGAGATTGATGCCGCAAGTGGGGCACAGGCCGCGGCAATCGGGCTTGCACAGGACAACGAACGGCGTGTCCATGACGACCGCGTCGTTGATGGGCTCGCCCAGATCGACGATGCGATCCTCGCCCAGCAGCTCGTAGCCGTCTTCGTAGGCCTCGGGGTCCTCGGGCTCGTTAAAGAGATAGAATTCCTCAATCTCACCGGCGATATCAAACGAAGCGGGCTCCAGGCAGCGGTCGCACTCACCGGTTGCGTGCGCGCGGACCATGCCCGTAAGCAGAACACCGGTGCCGGCATTGGTAAAGACCACGTCGTAGTCAATGCCGTCCTGCAGCTGGTACTCCTTCTCGCCCACCGTATAGGCGGCGACATCGACCTTGCCGGTCAGCGGATACGAGTCTCCGGGAAACTCGAGCTGCTCGGAAAGATCGACGGTAACGTTCGGGAACTCAGCCATTACCACTGACCATTCTGCTGGGCGGCACCCTCGTTAAGCTGCTGGCGACAACGGGTGACGGTGCCGGTCAGGCTCTTGAGGTTCTCCTCGAGGTGCGTAAAGACCTGCTCGGCGTAGTCCTCGGCGGCATAGCGAGTCTCGCGCTCATACTGCTGGGCACGGTCGCGGATGTCGTCGGCCTGCTGCTGCGCTAAGCGGACGATCTCCTGCTCACCAGCAATGGTGAGGGCCTGCTGTTGAGCATCGGCGATGATGGAATCGGCCTGAGCGGCGGCGGAAGCCATAAGCTCCTCGCGCTCCTTGAGGATACGGCGGGACTTCTGCCATTCCTCGGGATAGCTCATGCGGATCTCGTCGAGGATGTTAAAGAAGACGTCGGCGTCGATAACCTTCATCTGGGCGTTCTTGCCGAACGGCGTCTTAGCCTCTTCGATGAGCCCCTCGAGCTCGTCGACAAGACTCACGATCCTGTCGCCAGGAAAATTCTCGCCCGGCATCCGGTCTCCTTTCATAGGTAACATATCATCGTGTTAGTTTACCACATGCCACCAGGCATTAAAAAACGTCACGAAAAGCGATGTTTGAGCGCCTTGACCACATTGGACGGAACAAAATTAGAGACGTCGCTACCGAGCGAGGCAATCTGGCGAACCACCGAGCTCGAGATATAGCCGTACTGCGGCGCACTCATGACAAAGATGGACTCCAGCTCGCTATCCAGGCGGTAGTTGAGGTCTGCCTGCTGCAGCTCGTACTCAAAGTCGGTCATGGCACGCAGGCCCTTGACCACGGCTCCTGCTCCCTGTTCGCGGGCAAAATCGACCAAGAGCCCGGTGAAGGGCAGCACCTCGACGCCGTCAATATCACCGAGCGCCTCACGGGCCAGCGCCACGCGCTCGTCGAGCATAAACGTGGTGCCGACGCCGTTTTTGCCCTGCGACTCGGCAACGGCCACGATCACGCTGGGAAAGATGCGGCGGGCGCGGCGGATGACGTCGATATGGCCAAACGTTATGGGATCGAAGGTGCCCGGGACAATCACGCGGTTGATGGTGTCATTCATGGGCGTCCTCCAAAAGCGCATCATCGTCATGGTCGCTGTCGCCGGCATTGCCAGCCTCGTTCGTGGCCGACCAGCGCAGCAAGTCAACCGCAGTTATGCCGTAGCGCTTCTCGCGCACGGTCTCAAAACCGGTCGGGTGAGCGCCCGTATCGGCCGCGGCGTGCTCAAAGAGTGCGTAGGCGCCCTGCGCCAGCAAGCCTTGCTGAGCTAGGTTTTGCAGCAGCTCCTCGACCGGCTCGGCGCCAAAAGCATAGGGCGGGTCGAGCAGGACCAGGTCAAAGGGACCGCCCGGCACGCGCCCGCGCGAAGCGCTTGCCAGCACGTCACCCATCACCACACGCCAACGCGCACGGTCACGGCAAAGCGACTCGATATTCTTGGTAATCAGACGAGCAGCGTTGCGATCGATCTCGAACGTGGTGAGCGAACGAGCGCCACGCGAGAGCATCTCAATGCCCAAGGCGCCGGAGCCGCCAAAGGCATCCAGCACGCGGACCTCGTCCAGATCGAAGTCGAATGCCGACATGACCATAGATGCGCACGCCTCGCGCACGCGATCGGTCGTGGGGCGGGTGACATCGCGACCACGGGGCTCCTCGATCTTACGACCGCGCCATTCGCCGCCGATGATTCTCATCCTCCGCTGACCTCCTTAAAGATGTGTCGATACCGCATGGCGACCGCATCGCGCAAGGGACGCGTCGCCACGGAGTCAAGGTTGCAAGCATACCGCAAGAGCTCGACCGCGTCCAAATGTGCCCACTCGATCAATTCCTCGTCGGCATCGAGGTCAACAAAGCGCAAGGTCACGCCGCCATGCTGGCGGTAACCCAGGATTTCACCCTCGTGGCGCAGGCGCAGGTCCATCTGGGCGAGCGTAAAGCCGTCCGAGGTCTTCTCGAGCGACTGGAGGCGATCTTGAGCCGCCGACGCGCCGCCGTTGCCTTTGGAGTGCGTCATAACCAGGCACGTACCCGACACGCTGCCGCGGCCTACGCGCCCGCGCAGCTGGTGCAAGGCCGCCAAACCAAAGCGCTCGCCATTCTCGATAACCATGACGGTGGCGTTGGGCACGTCAACGCCCACCTCGACCACCGTGGTCGAGACGAGCACATCGATCTCGCCGCGCTTAAAGGCATCGATGACCCGGTCCTTCTCCCCCGCCGGCATGCGGCCATGAAGACGCTCGATGGTAAGCCCCGGTAATGCCAGACGAAGGCGATCGAGCTCGGTCGCCGTGTCATGCAGCGGCACGGGCACGGTCACGCGACCCTCGTCGTCGCGAGCGATGCCGGGTACGTCTTCGAGCTCATCGGCCGAATCGCTCGGCTCCACGAGCGGACAGATCACGTAGGCTTGCTGCCCCTTTTCGTGCGCATCGCGAATGGCGCCATAGGCCAGGTCGCGACTCGACTCGGTGAGGACGCGCGTCGTCACGCCGGCACCCGGAACGGGACGATGGCGGATGATGCTCGTATCCAGGTCGCCGTACACCGAAAGCGCCAGCGTGCGAGGGATCGGCGTGGCAGTCATGACCAGCAAGTCGGCACCCGGGCCTTTTGCGCGCAGGGCGTTACGCTGACCCACGCCAAAGCGGTGCTGCTCGTCGATCACCACAAGCGACAAATGCTTGAACGTGACGTTCTCCGAAAGCACCGCATGGGTACCAAAGAGCACGTCGAGCTCGCCAGACTGGAGCCGAGCATGAATCTGTTCACGCTCGGCCGCCGGCGTGGCGCCCGTAAGGAGCGCCCAGGTCATACCAGCCTGCGAGAGCAGAGGGCCGGTCTTATCGGCATATTGACGCGCCAGCACGCCCGTGGGCGCCATGACGCACGCCTGGGTGCCGCTATCGGCCGCAACCGCCAACGCGCAGGCGGCAACGGCGGTCTTACCGGTACCGACGTCACCCAGCAGCAGACGGTTCATCACACGACCGCCATCGCACATGTCATGCAGGATGTCTTGAAATGCAGCCTCCTGCTCATCGCTCAGCGAAAACGGCAGGGCCTGTTTGAACGCAGCCAAATGCTCGCCCGCGTCATGCGCATAAGGCACTACGTCGACCATACCGCCATCGTTGCGCAGACGCAGCGCGAGCTGCAGGCAGAGACACTCCTCGTAGGCAAGACGCCGGCGTGCGATGTCGCGCTCGGCCATGCTCGAGGGAAAGTGGATCGAGCGCAGCGCACGGGCATTGCTCATGAGCTTCCGCTTTGCGCGCAGCGGCGCGGGAATGGGATCGAACGGATTGGCGACCACTTCGAGCGCACCGCTCACGATACGGCGCATCCATGCCTGACTCACGCCGTCACTTACGTAGTGGACCGGCAAAATGGTACCCGCGGCGCGCCCGTCCTCGAGCTTTTCAAAGTGGGGCGAGGCCATCTGCTTAAAACCGTAGGCAAACTCGACCTTGCCCATCACGGCCAGGCGGTCGCCCTGCTTAAGCTGTTGGGCAATCCAAGGCTGACGGAAAAAGGCAACCTGCAGCACGCCCGTCTCGTCCACGAGCGAGACCTCAGTCACCTGCATACGCGGACGGGGCTGCTTTTGGACAATACGATCGACCGTGGCGATGATGGTGCACACGGTACCGATGGGCGCCATCTCGATGGACCACGAGCGAGTAAAGTCCAGGTAGCGATGAGGAATATGGAGAAGGAGGTCCCCCACCGTCCGAATTCCCAGACGGCGAAGGGCCTCCTCACGTTTACCCGAAACATATTTGAGTCGCGCGATGTCCTCGTCGAGCGCATTGCTCTGGGCAAAACGCTCCGAGACGCGCGGCACGGAGCACAGCTCGGACATGGGCAGAGCCTACTCGATCGAGAAGATCACGGGATAGAGCGGCTGCTCGCCACGATGGGCGTCGATCTCCAGATCGGGCTGAGCCTCCTCGATAGCGTCGACGATCTCCTGGAAGGCCTCGTCGGACAGCTCCTCGCCGGCCAGAATCGTCAGCGCGTCGCCCTCCTCTTCCTCCTGCATGCGGTTGATACAGTCGAGCGTGACCTGCTTCACGTCGGAGCCGACCACGTCGATGGAGCCGGCGATGATGCCCATGACGTCACCGGAGTGAATCGGCGAGCCGTCAGAGGCGCTGGAGTCGCGCACGGCGCGAGTGACCTCGCCATCGCGAACCTCGCTGATAGCGTCGACCATAGCGGCAACAGCATCCTCGAGCTCGGAATCGGGCAGGACCGCGAACAGCGCGGAGAAGGCCTGCGGGACGGTCTTGGTGGGAACGACGGCGACCTTCTTGTCGGTGCAGGCAGAAGCGGCAGCCTCGGCAGCCATGCGGATGTTGCCGTTATTGGGAAGGATGATGACCGAGGTCGCGTTGACCTGGTCGACGGCGCCCAGCAGGTCGGCGGTCGAGGGATTCATGGTCTGGCCACCCGAGACGATCACGTCAACGCCAAGGGACTTGAGGATGTCGGCCTCGCCGGAGCCGGCGGCAACGGCGACAAAGCCCAGGGCCTTCGAGGGCTCGGCGGCCTTCTCCTGGTCCTCGTGAATCTTAGCGGTACGGTCGTGGGCCTCCATCTCCATGTTGTGGATAAAGACCTCATAGATCTGACCGAGCTGAAGCATGTGCTCGAGCACCAGGTTGGGGGTGTTGGAGTGCACGTGGATCTTGTAGTCGGGATAGGCACCAACGAGCAGCTCACAGTCGCCCATAGAGCCCAGGAACTTCAGACACTCGTCCTCGTCAAACGGGGCATCGGCCTTAAAGAGGAACTCGTTGCAGTAGCGGAACTCCGAGCCCTCCCAGTCGTCGTTGGCCTCGATCTCCACGCGGTCAAGAGCGGCGTCACGGGCAGAGCCAGCGGAATCGAACGTAGCGGAGAAATCCTCGACCACGGTGCTGCGGCCAAGGGCAGCGGCAACAAAGTTCTCCAAGAAGATGGCAAAGCCAAAGGCGCCGGAGTCGACCACGCCGTTCTCCTTGAGGACGGGCAGCAGGTCGGGCGTGCGGGCGACGGACTGGTAAGCCTCGACGACGATGGCGTCGAGAGCATCCTCGGCAGAGAACTTCTTCTTCTCGCACTCGTCTGCCTTCGTCGAAACATCACGCAGGACCGTGAGGATTGTGCCCTCGATGGGCTTACGAACAGCCTGGAAGGCAACCTTGACGGCTCGACGGAAGGCGAAGGCGATATTGGCGGACGTAATGGGCTCATCGGCAGAGACAAGGCCCTCGGCCACGCCGCGCAAGATCTGCGAGGTGATGACGCCGGAGTTGCCGCGAGCACCCATCAGGGAGCCGTGGGTAATGGCGCCAGCAATGGCCTCCATGTCGGCATCGGCGGGAAGGGCGGAAAGCTCCTTGGTCACCGAGGCGAGCGTGAGCGACATGTTGGTGCCGGTGTCACCGTCGGGTACGGGGAAGACGTTGAGCTTGTTGATCTCCTCGGCCTTGTCGGAAACGGCAGCCGCAGCGATCGGAAAACAGGTGCGAATGGTCTTTGCAATCATGGGTATTTGAATCTCCGTTTTCGGATGCTAGTTCAGACGGCTCTTGAGCGCGTCGATGTGGATGCCGATCTTAAGGCTGGCGGGATCGATCTGGGCGATTTCCTGCAGGGTGAAGGCAACGGAGCTCGAAAGATTGTGGCAGACGGACTTCATGTTGACGCCGTTCTCGAGCACGACGTGAAGATCGACCGTAAGGCCGTTCTCGTCGGCGGAGACAAGCACGCCCTTGCGGAGGCGCTGGCCGGCAAGCAGGCGCACGCTCTCGGCGCCCTGGAGCTGTTCGGCCATACCGACGACGCCATAGCACGTCATCGCGGCATAACCGGCAATATCGGCAATAACGTCGTTCGAGACGCTCAGGCTGCCGTTAATGGTCTCAGACACAAGAATCTCCTTATCTGGTGCTCACGGCACCATCTCGTGGGAGCAATCATTGCAATATTCTACAACGACCGCGCCATGTTGAGGTGGTGGGTCACGGGATTATATCCTCGACACGAAATGTTGATATGGCAACGTTCGCGCCAGGCGATCGCGGCATGAAAAAACCCGCCGCATAAGCGACGGGTTTTACAACCTGGCTCCCCGGGTAGGACTCGAACCTACAACAGCGCGGTTAACAGCCGCGTGCTCTACCATTGAGCTACCGAGGAATTTAAAGCCCAACGGAATGGGCTGGAAAATTCTGGCTCCCCGGGTAGGACTCGAACCTACAACAGCGCGGTTAACAGCCGCGTGCTCTACCATTGAGCTACCGAGGAATAGGTGCGTGCTCTCAAGCAACGAAGTTTATTATACGGACGAATCAGCTCAGGGCAAGAACTTTTTTGAGAATTTTTCCGACCTAGTCATTGGGGACGTCCCCAACGACTACATGAAAGCGCCCCGAGCGGATGTGCTTGAGGGCGCTTCTTGCTTGACTAGCTTTCGATGTAGTCCTTGAGCTTGCTGCTGCGGCTCGGGTGGCGGAGCTTGGCCAGGGTCTTGGACTCGATCTGGCGGATACGCTCGCGCGTGACGCCAAACTCGCGACCGACTTCCTCGAGCGTGCGGGGATGTCCGTCGACAAGGCCAAAGCGCAGCTCGATAACCTTGCGCTCGCGATCGGCAAGCGAATCGAGCACCTGGGTGAGCTGCTCCTGCAGCATGGAGAAGCTGGCGGCATCGGGCGGAACGATAGCCTGGGAGTCCTCGATGAAGTCGCCCAGCTGGGAATCCTCTTCCTCGCCGATGGGGGTCTCGAGCGACACGGGCTCCTGCGAAATCTTCTGGATCTCGCGGACGCGATCGGCACTCATGTCCATCTCGGCACCGATCTCCTCGGGGGTCGGGTCGCGACCCAAGTCCTGGAGAAGCTGGCGCTGCACGCGGACGAGCTTGTTGATGGTCTCGACCATGTGCACGGGAATACGGATGGTACGGGCCTGGTCGGCGATAGCGCGCGTGATGGCCTGGCGGATCCACCACGTGGCGTACGTGGAGAACTTAAAGCCCTTCTGGTAGTCGAACTTCTCGACGGCGCGGATCAGACCGAGGTTGCCCTCCTGGATCAGGTCCAGGAACAGCATGCCGCGGCCGACATAGCGCTTGGCGATGGAGACGACCAGACGCAGGTTGGCGCTGATGAGCGCCTGCTTGGCCTCGAGGCCGACGTTCTCGATACGGGTCAGGCGACGCATCTCGGCGCGGGTGAGCTCAATCTCGCCCGCCTCGGCGGCCTCGAGCTTCTCGGTGGCATCGAGACCGGCCTCGATCTTCATGGCCAGATCGACCTCTTCGGAGGCGGTCAGCAGGTCGACCTTGCCGATCTCCTTAAGGTACATACGGACCGGGTCGCCGGTCAGCATCACCGTGGAGGCATCGATGCCACGCACGCGCGAACGCGAACGGGACGTGCGCACGGTGCGCTTCTTCTTGCTCTTGGAAGAACCCATCTCGGCATCGGCCTGACGGGCCATCTTGAGCTCGTGATCGTCGAGCGAACCGGAATCGTGCTCGTCGTCATCGAAATCGTCGGTATCGCTATCGTTATCGTCATCGTCGACGTCCATGGGGGCGTCGTCGTTTCCGCTCGCGGAGATAATCTGGATGCCGCTGTTGCGCAGCGCGGAATACACCGCGTTGAGCTGCTCGTCAGACACATCGATATCCTTCAGGGCGACCTGAATCTCGTCCTCGGTTACCGAAGTCCTGTTTGAGCCGTTGCCCATGAGCTTTGCAACGTAGGATTCCAGCCCAGTACCCGTGCTCTCACTCTTTTTTGGCACAGATTCTCCCTTCATAGTCCACAGGACTCATTACTTTAGCACACACATTGTCGTCTATACCCAAAATTCAGACTGGATATAGGCGCGAATACGCTGGTTGACCACAAGATCTAGGCCTGGTCGGCGTCCGCGGTCTCCAAACCGATCAAACGGAACGGATCGGCCACGCCGCCGATCGACTTTTGGAGCTCGCGCTGGCGCTGAGAATCTTGCATCGCCTGCATCGTCAGCACACGGCGCGCCTCATCGTCGAGCGACCGGTCCTGACGTAGCTTGGCCTGTGCGGCGCGCATGCGGCGCTTGATGGTGTAGAGCTCGAGGGTATCGAGCATAAACACGATGTTCGTCTCGGTGGGGTGCTTGCTCGTCGACGAAATGCGCCCGGCGCTGACAAGGGAGGCCGCCTCGGGACACACCGCGCGCGCCGCATCCATGCACGCCGTGGGGTCGGTGCCCGGCGGCGTCGCGAGCACGGCCCACGCGATGGACTCGTGACGCGGATCCACCCACTCGATCGAGCAGATGCGGTCGGCATACGTGCGGAACAGGTCGGGGTAGCTCGTGAGCATTGTCAACAGCTCGCGCTCCCCCGCCAAAGACTTTCGCTCCAGGTCGGTCAGCACGATCGGCATCGTCGGCGCCGCAGACGCGCCCGTTGCATCGGCAACCGGCGCCGCGCCATCCAACCCAACCGGCACATCGATCGGCGGCATATCGTCGACGACCTCAGCCGGCGCGGCCCCGTAGGCCTCGAGCGGAACATAGTCGTACGGTTCTTCCTCGACCGGCGTGGACACCGGCGGCGTCACCCCCGACGCCCAAGCACCGCAAGACGTCCCCTGCGAACCAGACGCTCGACCGCCCGCGCCGCCTGCACGCTCGGCCCGTGCCCGCTGGCGCTCGTAGTTCTGCTCGCGACGACGCTCGGCGTCCTCGCGCTTGGCGACATCGCGAAACACACGGCCCGAGCTCGAACGCACCGTCTCCAAATCCAAACCCAGTAGGTCGGCAATCTGGATAAAGTACGTATCGATCATATAGCTATCGCGCAGCGGATAGATGAGCGTCAGTGCGTCTTCGAGCGCCTTGGCGCGACCGCCCGGCGTGGAAATGTCGCTCGACTCCTGCAGCGAGCGGTACACAAAGTCCATAAGGGGCTCGGCGGCATCGATGCGCGCCTGCAGCGCCTCGCCACCATGCGCGGTGATGAACTCCATGGGGTCGTTGCCGTCGGGAAGTACCACGCAGCGCAGGTCCATCGAATCCTGCTCGATAAACTGAATCGCGCGGCGAGCGGCCTTTTGGCCGGCGGCGTCACCATCGAACATATACACGATGCGCTTTGCAAAGCGGGTGAGCGTCTTTACGTGATGCTCCGTCAGCGCCGTGCCCAGCGTGGCGACAACGTTTTTGATCCCCGCCTCCCAGCAGGCGATGCAGTCGGTATATCCCTCAACCACGATGGCGGCATCCTGCGCGACGATAAATTCCTTGGCCCAGTTAAAGCCATAGAGGTTTCGCTTTTTATGGAACACGCTCGTTTCGGCGGTGTTGAGGTACTTCGGCTGGCCGTCGCCCATAATACGCCCGCCAAAGGCGATGTTATGACCCTGCTCGTCAAAGATGGGGAACATCACGCGGTCGTAGAAGCGGTCGGCAAGCTGCCCGCGTCCACGGCTCACGGCCACGTTGGCGTCGATCATCTCCTGCGGGGTAAATCCCGCCTGCGACAGATGCGACACCAGCGCGTTACGGCCCGGCGCAAAGCCCAGGCAGTAGCGGCGGCAGACGTCGCCACCCATACCGCGGCTGGCGAAATACTCGCGCGGACGGCTGTCCTTACCGCGCATGAGCATGGTGTGGTAGAACTGGGCGGTCTCGGCGCACAGGTCATAGATGCGGGCGCGCTTAGTGCCGCGCTCGCGATAGGCGCCGGTATCGTGCAGCTCAATGCCGGCACGGTCGGCCAGGTAGCGAATCGACTCGGGAAAGCTCAGGTTCTCGCGCTTCATGATGTAGGTGAAGACGTCGCCGCCCTCGCCACAGCCAAAGCAGTGCCACACCTGCGTGGCGGGGATAATGTGAAACGACGGGGTCTTTTCGCCATGGAAGGGGCAGCAACCCCAAAACTCATGGCCACGGGGCTTGAGCTCAACCGTTTCCTGCACGATGGCAACCAGGTCGGACGCAGCGCGTACCTGGTCTTTTTCCTCATCGCTAATCACGGATGCTCACCCCCTGCTCACCCAAATGATGACGGATATCGTCAATATTACCCTCGACGGTCGCGATAAGCTCGTCCAGCGAATCGAACACACGCGATGGGCGCAGCCAACGCGTAAACGCCAGCGACACCGAGGCGCCGTACAGGTCGCCCGCATACCCGATCAGGTTGGCCTCGAGATGCGCCGAGGCGGCATCGTCGGCATACGTCGGCGGCAGGCCAACGTTGACGGCAGCGGGCCACACGGTATCGTCGACCAGCACCAGACCCTCGTAGACGCCATCGGCAGGCACCTGAATGCCCTCGGGCACCTGGATGTTTGCCGTGGGAAAACCCATGTCGGAACCCTGGTGACGACCGCCGGCAACAATACCGCGCAGCATGTACGGACGACCGAGCAGCTCGGCGGCAAGCTCAACATGTCCCTGGCGGAGCTCCTGACGAATACGAGTGGCGCAGATCGTCTGCCCATCGACGCACAGCAGCTCGTGACCAAAGACGTCTACACCGCGCTCGGCTCCCCATGCTTGCATCTCGGCAACGCCCGAGGCGCCGCCACGACCCAGCCTAAAGTCACTGCCAACGCGAATCGAGCGAATGTCGACCAGACGCGATACCAGCGAGAGAAAAGCAACATGGTCAAGCGCCGCAACCTCAGGCGTAAAGGGAACGGCCACCACTGCATCGACCCTGGTCTGAGCCAAGGCATGTAGACGGTCGGCCGTTGTCATCAATTTTTGAGCGGGCGAAGGGCTTACCACGACGTCCGGGTCCGGATCGAAGGTAACCACGACCGCCTTACAGCCATGGGCACGGGCATCACGGACAAGCGCTTCGATGAGTTCCTGGTGTCCACGGTGAACGCCATCGAACACGCCGATGGCAATCGATGCGGCACCCAAGTGCTCGCACTCATCAAACGTATCGGCAGTAACGATGCGAGCCTCGTCCGACTCGCCCGCGAAAAAGACACGCGCGAGCTCGCGAGCGGACAACATCATCGAACACCGCCGATTGCTTGCGGAAACACGTGCTCCATAACAAAGCGGCCACTCTCAATGCGGGCGAGCGCCTTGAGTCCCCCATCGAGCACCAACGCAAACGGCGCCTTCGAGGCATCGAAATCGGCAAGCGCACGCTCAACGGGAATGCGTCGGCCGCAAAGCAGGTCGTCGGCAAGATTGCCCGGCAAGTCAACACGCGTGGCGCCCAGGGCCGCAATGGGATCCAGGACAAAGCCAGCCGCAGACTCGGGAGAAAGCTCCTCGATCGCATGACAAGCGCCAATGGAAACAACACCGGAGGCCGTGCGGCGCAGCGCGGAAATGTGCGCGGCGCTGTCGCAGGCGCGGCCCAGGTCGCGAGCGAGCGCTCGGATATAGGTGCCCTTGCTCACCGAGAACGCCACGGTCCACACACACGTATCACCCTCGCCGCCCACGGCGATCAGGTCGGCGGCATAGACCTCGACGGGACGCGGAGGTAGATCCACCGCATTGCCCTCGCGAGCAGACTTGTAGGCGCGAACGCCATTGACCGAGATAGCCGAAAACGCCGGCGGCACCTGCATCTGCGGACCCAGCATGGCGACCAAGTGCTCACGGGCATAGGCAGGATCGCGGAGCTCGTTGGCAACAGCCACCGTGCGGACGGCCTCACCCTCCGCGTCATCGGTATTGGTCTCGGCGCCAAACGAAATGTCGGCGACATAGCTTTTGGTATCGAGGGTAAGCATGCCCAGCAGACGGGTGGCCTGGCCCACGCCCACCACCATGACACCGGATGCCATGGGGTCAAGCGTACCGGCATGGCCAACGCGCCGCTCATGGAGGGCGCGTCGGCATTGCGAAACCACGTCATGGGACGTGCAGCCCACCGGCTTATCGACGGCGAGTAGCATATTCAATTGAGAAGGCGTTCGACGAGCCATGTACCATCCAATTAGTTAGAGCTCGACGGTCACCGAAGCGGGATCCTCCCCCACCAGCTCGGCCAGCATGGGAAGTGCCACGGCGAGCGTCTCGCGAATCGTTCCGTTGTTGGAAAAGCCGGCGGCGGCATGATGCCCGCCACCGCCAAAGTTGGCAGCAATCTCGGACACATCGAGGTCGCCCTTGGAGCGCAGGTTGCCACGCACCTTGGTATCGCCCTCAATGCCCTTTAAGAACATGCAGACCTCGACGCCCATCACCGAACGCACCACATCGACCAGGCCGTCGCACTCGTCCGAGGTGACGCCGCAGGCCTCAAGGTCGCTCTGGTAGGCATAGCTATACGCCACGCGCCCATGCGCGACCGTCTTAATGCGACCCATGACAATGGACTTGAGGTGCAAAAACTCAACGCGCATGCTCTGATAAACCTCGAGCGCAACGCGCGCCGGGTCGGCACCGTGGGCAACCAGACGCGAGGCCGCATGGAATGCGGCGGCATCGGCGTTTTGGTACTGGAAACGACCGGTATCGGTAACCAAGCCACACAGCAGACAGGTCGCAACGCCATCACGTGCGACAATGCCACAATTGTCCAAGAAGCGGTCGATGATCATAGCGCAGGCTGCAGCTTCGACGCACCTCAGACTGAGCTCGGCAAACTCCTCGCGCGCTGGATGGTGATCGAAGCACACCACATGCGCCGATCGACGCAGCACCTCGGCGGAGTTGTTCAGGCGCTCGACGACCGGCACGTCCACCGAGATGAACAGGTCAGGATTGCCGGTATACGCAGATGCCGGCACCAGGCGATCGGAGCCTTCCATAAAGCGGTAGATGCGCGGAACCGGATCATCGTCTGCCAGCAGCAGCGCAATGTCCTTGTTGGGAAAAAACTTCATGAGCGAAAGGCCCAGACCCAACACGGAGCCCAAGGCGTCGCCATCGGGAGAAGTATGTCCCGAAATCGCAATGGAGGACGCACCCTCGATGAGCTCGAGGATGCGTCGCTGAATATCTGCAGACTCGCACGAGGCGAGGTCGGCGGAATTAGTCATCTAAAGCTGCCTCCTGGGCGGCATCCGCTATCGGATAGCCGTCCTCGTCCTTTTCGATCGCAAGCGTGGCGGGAACGTTTTCCAGCGCACGCGTGATGCGCTCGGCCTCATCGGTCGAGCGATCGATGCGAAAATCGAGCTCGGGCGTGACACGCCAATCGAGCGAGCGAGCCAACAGGCTACGAATACGGCCCTTGGCGCTTGCGAGCGCCTCCATGACCTCGTCGTAGCGGATCGCATCGCACGACACGTACACGCGCGCGAACGAACGGTCCACCGCGACCTCGACCGCGGTCAGAGTAACCAGGTCGAGACGCGGATCGGAAACCTCAAAGAGCAGGATATAACCGAGCTTCTCGCGAAGCTGCTCGCCCAGACGGCGGGTTGCCTGCGTTTGCTTCATAGCGCTACCCCCTACTCGGTACGGGCAACCTGGTCGATGCGGTAACCCTCGATCTGGTCGCCGGGCTTGATGTCCTGGAAGTTCTCCAGGCCAATGCCGCCCTCGGAACCGCTCTTGAGGCTCTTGGCCTCGTCCTTGTAGTGGCGCATCGAGGCGATCTTGCCGTTGAAGACCACGATGCCGTCGCGCACCAGGCGCACGGAATCGGTCGCGGCGATCTCGCCCTCTTCGACGCGGACACCGGCGGCGATACCGACTTTGGGCACCTTAAAGGTGTCCAGGACAGTCGCGGTACCCGTGGCGACCTCGACCTCGGTGGGCTTGAGCATGCCGATACGGGCGGCGTCAAGCTCCTCGAGGCACTTGTAGATGACGTCGTAGCAACGGATCTCGACGCCCTCGCGCTCGGCGGCGGAGCGGGCCTTACCGTCGGGACGGACGCCAAAGCCGATGATGATGGCGTTGGAGGCGTCGGCCAGAACGACGTCGGTCTCGTTGATTGCGCCAACGGCGGAGTGGATCGTGTTGATGCGAACCTCGGACTGATCCATCTTGTCGAGCGAGTCCTGAAGGGCCTCGATGGAACCCTGGACGTCGGCCTTGATGATCAGGTTGAGCTCCTTGACCTCGGCGTCGGCAATGGTCTCGAAGAGGTTCTCGAGCGTGACGTGCTTGACGCGGCTCTGCTCCTCGATACGGGCCTTGAGCGAACGCTCGTCGGCAAGGGCGCGAGCCTCGCGCTCGTCCTCGAACACGCGGAACTCGTCACCGGCGTTGGGCACGGACTGCAGGCCCAGGATCTCGACAGCGTCGGAGGGACCGGCCTCGGTGACGGCGCGACCCTTGGGGTCGAGCATGGCGCGGACGCGGCCGTAGGTAAGGCCGGCGACCAGCGTATCGCCCACGTGCAGGGTACCGCGGGTCACGAGCACGGTAGCAACCGAGCCGCGGCCCTTGTCGAGCTTGGCCTCGAGGACGTTGCCGGAGGCAAAGGTGTCCGGGTTGGCCTTGAGCTCGAGCACGTCGGCCTGGAGCAGCACGGTCTCCAGAAGGTCGTCGATACCGATCTTCTGCTTGGCCGAGATGTTGACGAACATGTTCTGTCCGCCCCACTCCTCGGGGATGACGCCGTACTCGGTGAGTTCCTGACGCACACGGTCGGGGTTGGCGCCGGGCTTATCGATCTTGTTGACGGCGACGACGATGGGTACGCCGGCGGCCTTGGCGTGGTTGATCGACTCGACCGTCTGGGGCATGACGCCGTCGTCGGCGGCGACGATCAGGATGACGATGTCGGTCACCTTGGCGCCACGGGCACGCATAGCCGTAAAGGTGGCGTGACCCGGGGTATCGATAAAGGTGATCTTGCGGTCGTTGATCATGACCTGCGAAGCGCCGATGGCCTGCGTAATGCCGCCCGCCTCGCCGGCAGCAACGCCGGTGTGACGGATGGCGTCGAGCAGCGACGTCTTACCGTGGTCGACGTGGCCCATGACGGTGACGACCGGGGCGCGCGGCTTAAGGTCGGCGGGATCGTCGTAGAACGAGAAGGTGTTCTCCTCCTCGGGGGTGATGATCTTGATCTGACGACCCAAGTCGTCGGCGACGAGCTCGACGAGGTCGTCGGACATGGACTGCGTCATGGTGAGCGGCGTACCCAGCAGGAACAGGCGCTTGATGATGTCGTTGGCCGGAACGTCGAGCGCCTCGGCAAGCTCCTGGACGGTAACGCCCTGGGAGACCTTGATGGCGTCGAGGTCCTCGGGGTTCACGCCCTGGGCCAGCGCCTCCTCTATCTTGCGCTCCTCCTGAGCCTTGGCAGCCTCGCGCTCGCGCTTCTCCTTGCGCTTCTTGCGGCGACCGGTGGACTCGCGAGAGGCCTCCTCGACGGCGGCACGAGCCTCCTCGAGCACCTTCTCGCGGCTGTACTCCTCGGCCTCGCGAGCCATGCGGCTGTAGTGGTCCTCTTCGTTGTTGTGACCGCCCTTGCGCTTCTTGCCCTTGCCCTGCTTGTCGGGGTTGGGGAAGTCCATGCCGGCAGCGACGTTGTTGCTGGCGTTGGTGCGATGGCTGTGCGGACGGCTCTCGGAGGCGTTGCGCTCGGAGTTGTTGTCGGAAGCGTTGCGATCGTTACGACGGCCACCGCGGCGGTCGTTGTTGCCGCCACGACGGTTACCGCGCTCGGCGGCGCGCTCGGCCTTGGCCTTGTCCTCGGCGTCCTTCTTCTCCTTGAGCACGGTCTCCTGTGCGGCGATCTGGTCGAGCAGCGAACGGAAACGCGAACCGGAGTCGGAAGCGGGAACGGCGCGGCGCTGGGCCTCGCGGGCAGCCTCCTCCTTCTCGCGGGCAAGGCGCTCCTGCTCGGCCTTCTTCTTGGCCTCGGCCTCGGCGCGGGCAGCCTCCTCGGCAGCCTGGGCTGCGGCAAACTGGCGACGCTCCTCCTCGCGGGCCTTCTCGGCGGCGATGCGCTCGCGCTCGGCCTCGGCAGCGCGTGCGGCCTCCTCGGCGGCAGCTGCCTGCTCCTCGGCCTGCTTGGCGGCCTCGACTTCCTGGGCGCGGGCCTCGATCACCGAGGCGAGCTGCTTGCGGACCATGGCGACATAAGCGTCCTCCAAGGTGGAGGAAGCGGACTTAGCGGGAATCTTCATATCGGCGAGATGACCCATCAGTTCCTTGGAGGTCATGCCGAACTCTTTGGCCAGGGTGGACACACGGACTTTTGCCATATGACTTCACCTACCCTTTCTGGCACCTTGGGTGCCTAGAGACTGAACGAGCGTGGGAGACGCGCCGGGACCCGCCCGGCGCAACCGCGCGCTAGATCAGGTCCTCCGCATCATCGAAGGCGTCGGTGTCGTGGACACCGCAGAAACGGGAGCCGGGACGAGCCTGGTTTCGGCACTGGATGCCGTCCTCGGACACATACTCGCAGCGGCGGACGTCCTCGTCCTCCTCGTCACCGATCAGGTCGGCGGCGGGCTCCTCGTGAACGGGAACGTTCTTGAGGATGTCGGCGGCAAGCGTCTCGGACTTAATGTCGATGTGCCAGCCGGTCAGGCGCGCGGCGAGACGGGCGTTCTGGCCCTCCTTGCCGATGGCGAGGGACAGCTGGTCGTCGGGCACGATGACGCCGGCGTAGGCCTTCTCCTCGTCGATGAGGACGCGGGTGACCTTGGCGGGCGACAGGGCGTTGGCGACGTAGACGGCAGGATCGGCATCCCACAGGATGACGTCGACGCGCTCGCCACGGAGCTCGCCCACGACAGCGCGAACACGGCTGCCCTTGGGGCCGACGCAGGCGCCCACGGGATCCAGACGGTCGTCGAGCGAGTGGACGGCAACCTTGGAGCGCTGGCCGGGCTCGCGGGCGATCGACTTGATTTGGACGGTGCCCTCATAGATCTCGGGCACCTCCTGCTCAAACAGACGACGCATGAGCTCGGGGTGGGTACGGGAGATGACAATCGGCGGACGGCTGTGCTCGCCACGAACCGGCTGCAGGTTGGAGTTGGGGTCGCGAACGTCGATGATCACGGCCTTGATGTGCTGGTTGTGCAGGTAGCGCTCGCCCATCGGACGCTCGTTGCGCTCGTTTTCGTAACGGCGCTGGTCGAAGTGCGGCAGCTCGGCCTCGACGCCCTCGCGAATCTTGACGATCGTGAAGTCGGGCGTGGACTGCAGCACGGTACCGCTGATGAGGTCACCGATGCGGCCGGAGAACTCCTCGTAGATCTGCTCGCGGGCGGAGTTACGCACGATGGCGTTGATCTCGGCCTTGGCGTGCTGGGCAGCGATGCGGCTCGTATTCTTGGGGGTGACGTCGATCTCCTCGAACTCGGTGAAGTTGCCCTCCTCGTCCATGGAATCGTCGATCGGCTCCAGGCGGTAGACGTAGATCTTGCCGGTGGTGCGGTCGATGGTCACCTTGGCGCCCCACTCAAGATGCAGGATCTCGGCATAGCTCTTGGCGAGCGACTGCTCCAGGCGGTCGATCAGGTAGAGCTGGTCGATGTGCTTCTCCTGGCAAAGCTCCATCAGGGCGGACATCATGTCGGATGCTGCCATCTTACTTTCCTTCCTTCGCGGGCTTGAAGTCGTAGGTGGGCTTCAACTTGCACTTTTTAACATCAGAGAAATCGAGGGTAACGGACTCGCCGTCCTCGAGCTCGAGGGTCACGTTCGTCTCGGTGGCGGCGGCAATCTTGCCGGCGTACTTGCGACGGCCCTCGGTGGCGGTGGAGGTGAGCTCACAATTCTCGCCCACAAAGCGGGCAAAGTCGCACGGGCGGCGCAGCGGGCGCGCCATGCCCGGGCTCGACACCTCGAGCGTATAGCTCGAAGAGATGGGATCGAGCTCCTCAATCACATCGCCGACCCACTTTGTGTTGGCCGTGACGTCGTTGAGCGACAGGCTCTGACCCTCGGCACCCTCGATACGCACACGCACGCAGGGGGCCTTGGTGGCACCCACGAGCTCGACGTCGACGATATCGATATCGTGCTGGGGAGCGACGGCCTCGAGCGCGTCGATGATCGCCTGCTCGGTCTTGGTCTTGACCATTGCGGCACCTCCATCCATACAAAAAAGAAGCGGGGCCGAAACCCCACTTCTTTCAATTACAACTTCATTTGCAAGCAAACTATACCAATAGCTGCGGAAACGTGCAAGCACAGTACGAACCTGCAGGTCAGCGGGAGCACAGGTTCTCCACAAGAATAGAACAATTGACCGCAGGCACCAGGACAGGTACATGAAAAACGAGGGGCGACCTAGCCGGATCGCCCCTCGCCTATAGCACGTCAGCTAAGCGCGCAGTGCTTACTTGACCACCAGGTTGACCAGCTTACCGGGCACGCAGATGGCCTTGACGACCGTCTTGCCCTCGAGCCACTTGGCGACGGCGGCCTCGGCGGCAGCCTGCATATCCTCATTAGAGGCATCGCGGGCAACGTCGACGCGGCCGCGGACCTTGCCGAGCACCTGGACCACGATCTGCACCGTGTCCTCAACGGACTCGGCCAGATCGAACTCGGGCCAGGCGGCGGTATAGGCGTTGCCCTCGCAGCCGAGCGCCTCGTGCCACAGCTCGTCGGCCCAGAACGGGCAGATGGGGGCAAGGACGCTCACGATGTCCTTGGCCACGCCGTAGCACAGCGCCTTGTCGCGGGCGGTACCCTCGGTGGCGTTGAGGTAGGCGCTCGCCGCGTTGACGAGCTCCATGACGGCCGAGATGGCGGTGTTGAACTGGCCGCGATCGAAGTCCTCGGTGCACTTGGCGATGGTGCGGTGACGCTCGCGATAGAGCTTCATCGCAACCTCATCGAGCGCGGACTTGTCGAAGGCCACGTTGGCATCGCCGGACTGGACGAGCTGCCAAACGATACGCCAGGCGCGCTTGATAAAGCGGTTGGCGCCCTCGACGGCCTTGGGATCCCAGTCGAAGTCCTTCTCGGGCGGGGCGATAAACAGGATCGCCAAACGCATGGTGTCGGCGCCGTAAGGTTCGATGACCGAGCTCGGGGGCACGACGTTACCCTTGGACTTGGACATGGTGTCGCCGTTCTCGTCCTTGACCATGCCCTGGCACAGCAGGTTAGTGAAGGGCTCGTCCACGCTCAGCAGGCCCAGGTCGCGCAGTGCCTTGGTAAAGAAGCGGCTGTAGAGCAGGTGCAGAATGGCGTGCTCGATGCCGCCGATGTAGTTATCGACGGGCATCCAACGGTCGGCGGCCTCGCGGGAGAAGGGCAGCTCGGTGTTGTGCGGATCGGTATAGCGCAGGTAATACCAGCTGGAGCAGGTGAAGGTGTCCATGGTATCGGTCTCGCGCTTGGCCGGGCGGCCGCAGACCGGGCAGGTGGTCTCGTAGAAGTCCTTGCACTCGGCAAGGGTTTCGCCGGCGCCCAGGTCCAGGTTCTCGGGCAGCGTCACCGGCAGCTGATCCTCGGGCACGGGCACGATACCGCAATGCTCGCAGTGGATGGCCGGGATGGGGTTGCCCCAATAGCGCTGACGGGAAATGAGCCAGTCGCGCAGACGGAACTCGA
The DNA here is from genome assembly GCA_018368055.1 of Collinsella sp. GTDB lineage: Bacteria > Actinomycetota > Coriobacteriia > Coriobacteriales > Coriobacteriaceae > Collinsella. Next base: position 146,967 of record JAGZFB010000001.1, read on the forward strand.
CCTTGCGACGACCGCAGCCCATGGCCTCGAGGTCGGCCACGATCGCAGCCTCGCCCTCGGAGTGCTTACCGCCGCGCATGCCGGTGTACTTGCCGGACTGGACGAGCGTGCCCTCGGCAGCGTGGGCGCAATCCCAGTCGACGGTCTCGGCATGGAAGGTATCGATGGTCTCGCCGCTGGCCTCGACGGCAGCGCGATCGTCATCGTCCAGGATGATCGGTACGATCGGCAGGTCGTACTTGCGGGCGAACTCAAAATCGCGCTGGTCGCCACAGGGAACGGCCATGACGGCGCCGGTGCCGTAGTCTGCAACGACATAATCGGCAACCCACACGGGGACCTTCTCGCCGTTGACGGGGTTTACCACATAGCGCCCCGTGAAGGCACCGTGCTTCTCGAGGGTGCCCTGGGCACGCTCGACGGCAGAGATGTGTTTGGAGTCCTCGACGATCTTGGTGACGGCCTCCTCGTACTCCGTGCCCTCGACGAGCTCGTGCAGGCCGGCGTACTCGGGAGCCAGGACAAAGAAGGAGACGCCAAAAAGGGTATCGGCACGCGTGGTGAAGACGGTGATCTTGCCCTCATCGCCCTCGATGGGCTCGCCATCCTGGTCGCACAGGGTAAAGTCGACCTCGGCGCCCTCGGAGCGACCGATCCAGTTAGCCTGCATCTGCTTGACGCGCTCGGGCCAGCCGGGGAGCTTCTCCAGGTCGTCGAGCAGCTCTTGGGAGTACTCGGTGATCTTGAAGTACCACTGCTCCAGGTCGCGCTTCTCGGGCTCGGTGCCGCAGCGCCAGCACTTACCCTCGGTGACCTGCTCGTTGGCCAGAACGGTCTTGCAGTTAGGACACCAGTTGACCGGGTTCTTCTTGCGGTAGACCAGGCCCTTTTCCCACAGCTTCTCAAAGATCCACTGACCCCAGCGGTAGTAGTCGGGGCTGCAGGTCTTGACCATGCGATCCAGATCGTAGGAGAAGCCCATGCGCTTCATCGTGGCGAGCGCCTGGTCCATGTTCTTATACGTCCAGGCGGCAGCCTGCGTATTGTGCTTGATGGCGGCGTTTTCGGCGGGCAGGCCAAAGGCGTCAAAGCCGATGGGGTGCAGCACGTCGTAGCCGCGCATGCGGGCCTGACGGGCCATGGCATCGCCGATGGTATAGTTGCGTGCGTGGCCCATGTGCAGGTCGCCCGACGGATACGGGAACATCTCGAGCACGTACTTCTTGGGCTTGCTGTCGTCGGTGTCGACGGCAAAGAGGTTGGAGTCCTCCCAGGCCTTCATCCACCGGGACTCGATGGCCTGCGCGTCGTAGGCAGGGATCTCGTCCTTATGATCTGTGCAATCGCACATATCAGCTCCTTTAATCTTAGCTGGGGTCGGGCGGCTTGGCTTTATTCGCTACTGCGGACAGTCCTGCGCAAGACGAAGAGCACATTAAGTGCTCTTCTTTGCGTGCGGAACTTGTAGCGAACAAAGCCAAGCCGCCCGACCCTAAGGTTAACTTGACTGATGATAGCAAATACGACAAGCGAGATGCCTGCGACTTGCAGGCATCTCGCTTTATCTAAATAACGTGGTTGTGAATCAACCACTAATTGTTACCCGCCCAAGCATGGTCGGGTTTTCCAAGTGCCGCAGATTGCCGTGAAAGAGGAGCGACACGTACTTTCGAATGCGAGCGACGGTTTGAACGGCAAGGTGCGGTGCTTGGGAAAGCCACTTAGCGGTAGCTGACGCTCTGCTGGGAATCCTTGACGACTACGTCGTGGGCGCCGCCTTCGACGATGGAGGTGGAGCTGACCAGCGTTAGGCGCGCCTTTTCCTGGAGCTCGGGGATCGAGAGGGCACCGCAGTTGCACATCGTGGACTTGACCTTGTAGAGCGTGCCGCCCACACCATCCTTGAGGGAACCGGCGTAGGGAACGTAGGAGTCGACGCCCTCGACGAAGCTAAGCTTCGCGGCGCCGCCCAGGTCGTAGCGCTGCCAGTTGCGAGCACGCGCAGAACCCTCGCCCCAGTACTCCTTCATGTACTGACCGTTCACGTTGACGCGCTCGGTCGGGCTCTCGTCAAAGCGGGCGAAGTAACGACCCAGCATCATAAAGTCTGCACCCATGGCAAGGGCGAGCGTCATGTGGTAATCGTAGACGATGCCGCCATCGGAGCACACGGGCACGTAGACGCCGGTCTCCTCGTAGTACTCGTCGCGAGCGCGGCAGACGTCGATCAGCGCGGTGGCCTGGCCACGGCCGATGCCCTTGGTCTCACGGGTGATGCAGATGGAACCGCCGCCGATACCAACCTTGATGAAGTCGGCACCGCAGTCGGCCAGGAAGCGGAAGCCCTCGGCGTCGACGACGTTGCCGGCACCGACCTTGACGTCCTCGCCGTAGTTGGCGCGGATCCACTCGATGGTGCGCTTCTGCCACTCGCTGAAGCCCTCGGAAGAATCGATGCACAGGACATCGGCACCGGCCTCGATGAGCAGCGGCACGCGCTCGGCATAGTCGCGGGTGTTGATACCGGCACCGACCATGTAGCGCTTGTCGCCGTCGAGCAGCTCGTTGGGGTTGGTCTTGTGGCTGTCGTAGTCCTTGCGGAAGACGATGCCCATGAGGTGATCGTAGTCGTCGACGATGGGCAGGGCGTTGAGCTTATTGTCCCAGATGACGTCGTTGGCAACCTTAAGGCTGATGTTCTTGTCGCCCACGATGAGCTGCTCACGCGGGGTCATGAACTCGGAGACCTTCGTCTGGTGGTCATCGCGACTGGGACGATAGTCACGGCTGGTGACGATGCCCAGGAGCTTCCCCTTGGGAGTGCCGTCGTCGGTAACCGGCATGGTGGAGTGACCGGTCTTCTCCTTGAGCTCGATGACCTGCTCCATGGTCATGTCGGGGGTCAGCGTGGAATCGGACTGAACGAAACCGGCCTTGTGGTCCTTGACGGCCTTGACCATAGCGGCCTCGGACTCGGCGCTCTGGGAACCGTAAATGAAGGACAGGCCGCCCTCGGTAGCGAGCGCGACACCCATGTCGACGCCCGAGACGGACTGCATGATGGCGGAAACCATGGGGATGTTCAGGGTGATTGCCGGCTTCTCACCGCGCTTAAAGCGGGTCAGCGGCGTCTTAAGAGAGACGTTGTTGGGGATGCACTGCGAGGACGAGTAACCAGGGACCAGCAGATACTCCGAAAACGTGTGGGACTCACCGGGAAAGAACGTAGCCATGTTTCTCCTTTTTCCATGCGACCGGTCGGCTGCAGGCCTCGTAGGACCCAGCCCAACCTTGGGCGCCCAATACTGGGGAAGTATCTTAACGCACTTTGACTGCTACAATGCATGATTTAAGAAGAGCACACGAGGGTTTGACGCAGGCTATGCGTTTGCCCAGCAAACACTTTAGCGGGGAGACGTGGAGCACATGGAGTACAAGACGACGGCAAAGTTGGTCATTCAAGCGTGCGACAAGGATTTACCGGGCGTCTTCGGCCACGGCTGCGTCTTGCTGCTGCAGGGCATCGCCCGCGAGCACTCGCTCAACCGCGCCGCCAAGAGCATGGGCATGGCCTATTCCAAAGCGTGGCGTATTGTAAACGAGGCCGAAGGCCAGCTAGGCTGCAAGCTCATCAAACGCGACGGCGCCCGCGGATCCACGCTCACCCCCGCTGGAGAGCGAGCCATAGCGGTCTACGAGGAGCTGCAGACCGACATCAACCAAGTAATTGCCGCAAAGGCCAACGACCTCATCGCCAGCATAAAAGAATAGCCAATTTAGGACGGGGCCTTATAGCCAAGCAACCCCTTCTCATAAGTTGCGGTGAAATAGGGACTGTTTATGCGGTTAAAGCCGTAAATCAATCCCTATTTCACCGCAACTTATGAAGTCGAGGATGATTTAGCTAGTTGCGGAGGGCGTTGTCTAGGGTGGCGGCCACGATCAAGGGGTCGTCGGTGCCGGCGAAGAGGCGGATGGTGTTCCCCTGCTTGCCGCGTGGGGCCGAAAGGCGCGTCGTTGCACCGCCGGCGGGCGATGCGCGGAACTCCTCAGGCAAAGCATCAAAAAGCTTGCCCGCGCTACGCTCGATAAGGTCAAATTCAACTGCCGGGCCAAAGCCGTGCTCGAGGATTCCCGTTGCAACCGCATGGTCGGGATGCGAACTCAGCCCGGGATAGCGCACGTTGCGCACCATCTCGTTGGCGGCCAGATACTCGGCCAGCGCACGGGCGCGGTCGAAGTGTGCCTGCATGCGGGTATCGAGCGAGTCCAGCCCGCGCTCCAGCACACCAGCCTCGTCAGTAGGCAAACCAAGCTTGCCCAAGCCACAGCCCTCAAACAGGACGTGCACGCACTCAGCCGCGGCATCCACACGATGGCGCTTGAACTGCGAGCGCGCGACCGATACGGCAACCAACTTGCGTGAAGCGTTACCGGCGCACACACGGTCGAGCGCTTCGAGCGACAGCACGGCACCCAAGCGCAACGGATCGCAGCCAAAAGCCGACGCCACGGTGTTGTCCACAACCAGCAGCGCATGGGCCTCGCGAGCCGCTCGACCCAGCGTACGCAGATCGGGCACGCGCAGTCCAAACCCGCCGATGGAGTTGACGAACCACCACAGGTGCGGCCCCTCGGCATCAAACGAAGCATCAAAGACCTCGGACGCGGCGGTAAACGCATCGGCGGACGGCGAGCCCGCCAGCGCAACATCGCGGCCATCAAAGCCGTGCGCAAATGCTTCGGTAAAGTCATCCGCAAAGGCCACCAGGCGGTCACCGGGACGCACAATCCCCAACAGAGACAGCGCCGCCGGAACATGCGAAGCCGCAAGCAACCGCGCCTCACGCGCGCCGGTCCTCAAAGCCCAGGCCTCTTCTAGCCGCTGTACGCCCATACGGCAACCTCCTTTCATTAACAAAAACCCACGATGCGGATGTTCCCGCATCGTGGGCAACGGCTGCAGTATAGCGCCGATATGCGACGAATCTCCTAGATATTGAGCGCGTGATAGGTCACGCTCGCACCCGGAGCGTCAACGGTCACGCCATAGGCCTCGGGATAGATGCGCGTCGAAAACACGAGCGCACCATCGTTCACAAACACCTCGACCGACGAGGCATCGCCAACAATGCGCACGTTACGAACCTCGTCGACGGACTCCCAGCGCACAGTACGACCGCAACCGGCAGAAGCGCGGCCCTCATCGGTAAATCGCATCTCAAAGCGCGCGGGCAGTTCGCCCTCGGCGGGCACAAACGCCAGCTTCAGCTCGCCATCAACGGTCGCGGTGAACGCACCGTCAACACCGTCGACAACAACGTCAAAGCAGGTATCGCCGGCAACCTCCAACGAGCCCTCCCCTACACGCACCGAGGCATAATGGTGCTCAATCTCGCGCGCCGGCTGCTGCAGTACCACGCCGCCGTCACCGGCCGTAAGCTCGCGCGGCACCGTCATGCAGTGCTGCCAGCCGCACACCACGGTCGGTGCGTTGCCATAGGTCGGCTCATCGGGAATGCCCATCCAGCCGATTAGAATATGGCGACCGTCCTCGGCCGTGAACTCCTGCGGCGCATAGAAGTCAAAACCGGCGTCCCACAGGCGGAACTCGCCCAGCTCATAGGCACCGTCACCACCGGCAATGTCGCCCGTTACAGGCATGTAGCCAGCAGCGTATACGTTGCCGCGGTCCCAACGGCCGCCCTCGAGCCCCTGGGGAGAGAAAGACAGAAACCTTGCCGGTACACCGCCATCCGCCTCAAGCTCAAGGTATCCCGGGCACTCCCACATAAAGCCAAAGCGCTCGGGCGTAGACACACGGCTCTCGAGCTCCCAACTCAGCATATCGGCCGAGCCATACACCAGGATCTCACCCACATCGCGCCCGGCACCCTCGCCGTGCATGGCGCAAAATCGACTATCGACATGCGGACCGTCCACGCGACGACGCGCGCCCAGCACCATGTGGTAACGCCCATCATCATCGCGCCACACCTTGGGGTCACGCACGTGGCAGGTCAAATCCTCGGGATAATCCTCGGACGCCAGCACCACGCGCTTTTGGCTGAACTCCCGACCGGCAAGGCCATCAACGCTCTCGACATAAACAGTATCGGCGCGGCGGCCGGTATTGACGTAGTCGTACGTCCCGTCCGAATCGGAAAGCTTAACGTTGCCCGTATAAAGTACGCGAATGCGACCGTCCTCGGCAAGCGCGGAGCCCGAATACACGCCATGGCAATCGAACGGCTCGTCGGGCAGCAATGGGGCGCCAACGTAGTCCCACGTCATAAGATCGCGGCTCGTCGCATGGCCCCAGGTCTTAACGCCGCCCTCGACATCAAACGGCGCATACTGAAAATAGGCATGGAACACGCCACCCGCCTGGCAGAGACCGTTGGGGTCGTTGAGCCAACCCGCCGGCGGCATAATATGGAAGTGCTGGCCATACACGCCATGACCGCACTCAGAGGCGGCAGCGTCAACAGCGGCAACCAACTTTGCAAGGTCGCGACCAAGTGCATTAGACATATCAAAGTCCTAACGGATCGAAAGTAACAAGGCACCAGAGATCGGCACCAGATACGGGAAACGCCCGCGAGCATACGACCCGCGGGCATCTCCTCAATCAAAAGCTCTTAGGCCTGCTCGGAAGCCTTGGGCTCGTCCTTGTACAGGACAAACGAGATAGCAAAGGAAACCAGCGCGGCGACCGCAAACATGATCGCGTACTGCACGGGCTGGGCCAGGCACAGCAGGATACCGAAGATACCGGTAACGCCCGTGCCGGAGGCAGCCAGCGAAGTGAGCGCGCAGACCAGGGCACCGCAACCGCCGCCGATGTAGCCGGCGATGAAGGGCTTAAAGAAGCGCAGGTTCACACCAAAGATGGCAGGCTCGGTAATGCCCATGAAGGCGGACAGGGCCGAAGGAAGCGCCAGGCCCTTGATCTTGGCATCGCGGGTCTTAAAGGCAACGGCGAGCGCGGCACCACCCTGAGCGATGTTGGCGGCACTGGCGATGGGCAGCCAGTAAGTCACACCGTACTGGGCGAGCTGGCCCAGATCGATGGCGGTGTACATCTGGTGGATACCGGTAACGACCGTGGGGGCATAGAACAGGCCGACGATAAAGGAACCGATGCCGAAGGGCAGGGTCAGCAGGGTCTGGATCAGACCGAGGATGGCGTTCTCGGCCCAGACAAAGATGGGGCCGACGGCAACGAGCGTCACGAGCACGGTCACGAACACCGAGACAAGCGGAGTCACAAAGAGATCGAACATCTCGGGAACGATCTTGTGCAGGCGCTTCTCGAGGAAGGCGAGAATGGCACAGGCGATGACGATGGGGATCACATGACCCTGATAACCGACCCACTCAAAGCTGTAGACGCCGGGAATGACGGTGACCATGGTCTGCACGCCCTCGGAGGCAACCGTGTAGGCGCTCTGCAGCGAGGAGTTGATGAACGCACCACCGACGACGGCGCCCAAATACGGGTTGGCGCCAAAGGCCTTAGCGGCGGAGTAACCGATCAGGATCTGCAGAATGCCAAAGGACGTGCCCGAGACCAGGTCGGCGATCTTATAAATAAAGTTATTGGTGTCGAGCGCGATAAAGCCGTTAGAGGCCATAAAGTTGAGGGCGCTCATAATGCCCAGCAGCAGGCCCGAAGCCACGATGGCGGGGATGATGGGGACAAAGACGTCGCCGAGCACCTTAATGGCACGCATAAAGATGTTCTGCTGCTGTGCCGCGGCCTCCTTGACCTCGGCCTTGGTGGCAGCCTCGACGCCGCTGAGCGCAATGAACTCGTCGTAGACCTTGTTGACGGTGCCGGTGCCAAAAATAATCTGGAGCTGGCCCTGAGCCTCAAAGACGCCCTTGGCGCCGTCGATATTCTCGAGGGCCTCCTTGTCGACCTTGGCGTTATCGGCAATCACCAGGCGCAGACGCGTGGCGCAGTGTGCGGCCGAAACAACGTTGCCGGCGCCACCGATGTTGTCGAGCACCTCTTGGGCTGATTTACGGTAGTCCATGACTTCCCTTTCCTCCAACGGGAGCATCTGCACCCGGCCATCTTTGACACTTACACTGTAATCGATTTCAGTTTCATATGTCTGTAATCGTTTTCATATTGCGGTGAAAGGTAGGAATAGGCCGGCGAATGGTAGATTTGCGGCAAATATGAGGGGTCAGAGGCACATAGAAATGCCCAAAGCCTAGACATTCATGAGCTGATGCCCAAGTTTGAGCGTCCGCAGGCCGCCCTCCCCCTCCACGCCGTCGAGCGCGTCAAGCAACATATTGGTCGCCTCGACGCCACTGGTCAGGTAGCCATAGTGCACGGTGGGAATGCCGCCCGTCAGCGCGCGCAAAAACGCGTTGTCGCCAAAACCGCTCACGCGGTGTATGCCCTCGCCCATGCCGCAAACTTCATCGATAGCACGCAGCGCGCCCGCCGCCATGGTGTCGGTCGCGCAGGCGATAAACGAAACATCGGGAGCATCGGCAAGCAGCTCGCGCGCAGCGCGATAGCCCGAGTCAAGCGTAAACGAGCCCAGGCGAATCAAGGCGGCATCGAGCGGGTTGCCCGCGGCGCGCAAGCCGGCCTCAAAACCGCGACGACGGTCGAAACCGGCCGCGCGGTCCTCATCCGTAACTCCGATGTAGGCAATCTTGCCATCCACGCGACCCGCAAGCGCATGGCCCAGCTCAAAGGCGGCCTCGTAATCGTCGTGATAGACGCACGCCGCGCCCTCGACATGTTGGCCGATCAACACAATGGGCACGCGGCACGACTCAATCGCCCGGCGATGCTCGTCGGTGATCATGGTTGCCACCAGCACAATGCCATCGACCGGGTGGTTTTGGAATAAATCGAGGTATTCGAGCTCGCGATCAGCCGCGTTGTCGGTATTGGCAAGCAGCATCTGGTAGCCACGGCGACCGAGCACCTGGCCAATACCGGCGGTAATGCGGCTTACGGATTCCGAGTTGATCTTAGGTACGATGACGCCGATGAGTTTGGTGGAACCGGTGCGCAGCGCGCGAGCCTGGCTGGACCGCACGTATCCGGTCAGCTCAATCGCCTGCTTAATGCGCTCGGCCTTGTCCGCCGAGATATATCCACCGTTGAGGTAGCGCGAGACGGCGGCGCTCGAAACGCCCGCCAGCTCGGCCACATCTTTCATCTTTACCACGAGCACCCCTGTCGTTGAAATCGCTTTCACCATGATACCCAACCCTCGCCCGAAAAATATTCGACTGAAAAGGTCTCAGCGGATCATTTCAACCGCCCAGGTCGAGCAAGCGTCAGCGAGCGGGCAGCTGTCGTGGCGAGGTGCCGCGAAAGAGGAGCGAAGCGTACTATATGTACGCGAGCGACGGTTTGAGCGGCAGATCGCCCGGCAGATGCCCGCGCAGCGTCGACCGGTCCGGCGTTCGTTAGAACGCCGGAACATAGTTAGCCGTGGTACTCGCCGTTGTACTGGATGAGCGTCAGGTCCTCCACGCCATCGAGCGCGCGAATGGCGTCCGCATAGGGCATGTCAACGCCGTCCGAGAACACCTCCACGGCCATCTCGACCTTGTCACCACGCATGGTCTTGGACTTCACCGTAAACTTGGTGCGCCCAAATGCACGCACGATATCGTCGCCGGTGGTCTGACCCGTGTAGTGGATGACCATCATGTACACGCGCGCCTTGTCCTGGTGGCTCGCAAAGCCGGCGATCATGGCCACGATCACCACTGCCGTGAGCCCCACGAGCGCATACATGCCGGCACCCGCCGTAATGCCCGTGGTAATGGCCCAAAACAGGTACAGCAAGTCGAGAGGGTCCTTGACCGCTGTACGATAGCGGACGATGGACAGAGCACCGACCATACCGAGCGAGATGACCACGTTCGTCGAGATCGCGAGCGTGACCATGCAGGTGAGCACACACATGCCCACGAGCGTCACGGCAAAGCTGCGCGAATACACCACGCCGGTAAAAAAGCGCTTGTACACGTAGTAGATCAGGATGCCCATGGCGAGCGCCACGAGCAGCGAAAGGCCAATCTTGGCGGGGTCGACCTGGCCAAACGCCTCCAAGACGGAGTTCTTAAAAAAGTCCCTGGTGCTCATGGTCTAAATATCCCCTCGGTTCTCAAAATCCGATTCCCAGTAATTAAATCCGCGAAGGTAGGCGGTCTTTTCGTAACACAGGCAGTACTTGGAGACCGCCGTAAGCTCGGCCGCTCCCGGCGGCACCATATCGCGCACCAGCTGCGGGCAAAACTCCGTAAACTTGACCTCCATCACCTGCTTGCCGGGCTCCAGGACCGGCAGCGCGGGCAGCGTCGCGTCAAAGATATCGAAGCTTCCCACCGCGGCACGCACGTTCATGTCAAACGTGATGCGCACGGTGCCCTCATCCATCACCCACGGCTCGCGCTCGTAGTCCACGATGGTCCGCGGGCGCATCATATTGCAGATGCACTCGATGTAGAACTCGCGACAGAGCGGATAAGGACTCCTCAGCAAAAAGTCGTAGTCGCCAGCCAGAATCTGCTCAAACTCGCCACGCGTGAGCGGCGCGTCCTCCTTGTAAATCCAGCTGCCGTACTTCTTTTTGCGCTCGAGCTTAATCACCTGTCGCTGCCGTTATAGATGCGCACGCGATACTTTTTGCGCATGAGAATGCCGGCGTCTTTTTCCTCGTAGGCCGAGTTGCAGTAGTCGTCAAAGTACAGGCTGCGAATGGTGTAACCGCCTGCCCGCGCATGCTTGTCCAGCTTAAAAACCGGCGCCATGCGACAGGCAAGCGCAGCGTGCTCGCCCTCGTTAATGAGATATTTGAGCTCGTGGCGGTAACGCTCCTGCGTGGCACGCACAGGCGGGGCCGCCAAGCGCTCAAGCAGCGCGCTAGCCCTCCTCATACGTGTCCTCCACGACCTTACCGCCGTCTTGCACGTAAAAACACTTCATGCCGTAGTGCTTGCCGTCGTCGGTCACATAGTAGTCAAACGCATCTTGCGTATAGCCGTCGGAGTTGGTGGCACGCACGCGCACAAAATACTGGCCGGTATCGGGCGCATCACAGGTCACCTCGGGAAGCAGCACGTCCTCGGCCTTAAAGACCACGTCGCTTATGGCATAGTCACGCGCAAGCTCCACGGTGTAGCGAATGTCGCGCGCCTCAAAGTCGTAGGACGCATCCCAGTTAATACGCAGCTTACCGTTATCGATCTGCGGCACGCCGATGTAGAACGGCATGGGCTTATTAAAACTCTCGCGAAAGCTCTTGTAGTTCTCCTCGATCTCGGAGGGAATCGCCGCGGCGATCTGCTCGTATTGGTCCTTGGTGACAGGCAGATGGTCGATATCGGGCGAAGCAAAGACCAGCGATTCAGTAACCTCGCGGTAGTGCTTGATCATCTTGCTCAGGCGTGCCTCGGTCATATACGAACGCAGGTCCTTGACGGCGCGGTCGAGCTCGCTGCGGAACGATTTGCTGCGCAGCGCACGATTGAACAGTACGTTGCCCCAGTAGTTGCTTGCGCCGCGCTCCCAGCTCGCGTAGTCCGAAAACCCGGTAAGAGAAAGCTCCAGCTTACGCAGCATGCCGTCGTTATCCCAATCTAAAAAGTACCAGGTATTTGAGTTGAGCGGGCTGTACAGATAGCAGTTACGGTTCTGCGTATCGCAGTTGCCCGTCAGGATCTGAAACGCCAGCCAATAGACCAGATTTTCGGTATCAAAGTAGGTGCCGAGCACGTCGTCGATCTTTTGCGATTCATCGTTGAGCGCATCGAGCATCTCGATGAGCTTGGTGTGGTCCGAATCGCCCTTAATCTCGAGCATGCCCTCAAATTTAGCCTGGTTGTAGTCGGGATCGTCGGCGAGCTTAATGGTATCCTCGTAGCGATGGAAATCGAAGCTGTTCACCTTATACAGGTGTCCGCTCTTATCCAGGCCATGTGCCTTAAGCGCCGTCTTGTTGAGCTGCTCCACCTGCGTAAACAGGCCGTAGTCCTCAAAGGTGTCGTTGGACTTTTCGGTCTGGTCGCACACCCACAGACGCACAAACTGCGTGCGCAGGCCCATCATCTGGGGAATCCCACGGATAAGGTCGTAGGCCATCTTGTTGCGAAAACGCATACCCTCGCCCATGTGCTTGTTGAGCGCAATCGCGCACTGTTGGCGCCAGGTACCCTTGCCCTTTTTGAGCTCCACCTTGTAATTCTTTTGCGAGTTATTGCTCGATGTCTGACCGCGCACCTGCACGGTGGCATTGGGCGCTTCCTCGCCATAGCCAACCTCGCCGGCCACCGGGCCGTCTTCGTCGCCCGGCTGCAGCAGGCCCATAACCTGATAGCGTGTCACGCCCATGTCGGCATAGTCATACACCGAGTACGTGTTGATCTCGGCCCAGCTGTGGTCGGTGTTCTCGGAGCTGTTGCCACGTGAGACCGTCAAGTACATGGTCACAATACCCGAGTCATCGTAGACCTCGTAGAGCTCGTCCTTGTCGCGCAGGTGCTTGGCCTCATTCGAGGCCTCAGCCTTTTTAATCTTGTCCTGCTTTTTGACCTTTTTGGTCGAGGAGTCTTCCTGCACCGAGCAGCCCGAAAGCAACAGCGCACCGGCAGCCGCCTCAAACAGGCGACGGCGGGACATCATTCTATCGGTCATCAGAACCTCCCCAATGCTTGCGATACACGTGAACTACAGCGCGCTCAAACGCACCATGCGGCACGCCCTTATGTCGGCCTTCCTCATAGCGCTGTTCGGCATGGTCGAGCAAGCGGCCCAGCTGTGTAAAGCGACCCGTTTTGTCGGTCGCCACAATGGGCTGCTGGCTCAGGATACGATACGGCAAGTTGGCGGTATAGGTATCGAGCCGCAGCAGCGCCACGATAAAAAACACCGCCGCACCCAACAAAAAGCCAAAGCCGTAAAACTGCTGCGGCAAAAGCAACGACACGGCAGTCGCCAGCCCGGCCACACCCGCAAACAGCCCCGAGGCCAGCACGGCCCCCTTGTAGTCGGTAAAGTAAAGCAAGATGAGCATCACCGTATTGCCCACGGCATACAGGCCATAGCCCACGCACAGCGTGCGAAAATACCCGTGCATCAGGTTGTTAAAGCCCAACGGTAGGGCCGACAACACCATGGTCTCGAGCGAAATGACCGCCGCGGTCACAAACAGCTGCTTGAGCGCACAAAAGCGCAGTTCGCTGTTAAGCGTGGAGAGCATCTCCTCCTCGGCCACCACAATGTCGCCCACCACGCCGCCGTCATTGAACAGGCTGTAGTAGTCGCGGTAGCGCGGATAGAAGTTGACCTCGACCGAGACCACAAAGTTAACGGTCGTGACCAGGATCGTCAAAAACGCAATGAGCGCCGGCACATCGTAGTAGGGCGCACCATAAAACAAGCCCTTGACCTGCACGCCAATAGGACCGGCCCAAATAATCACCAGGTGCGCAAAGAGTCCCAGATTGGTTAACAGGCCCGTGAGCGCCAGCGGCATAAACTGATCGAGCCACTGCAAAAAGGGCCAGGGGCTGCGGTCGCTCTGAGGAAAATACCGGTACAGCAGTACCACGTCCCAGGCGAGCATGACGCCGTAGCCCAGAGCAATTGACGCCAACAGGCCCTCGACCGGCGGCAGTCCCAGCGCCAGCGCGGCCAGGGCGCACAGGCACGCCACGCCAATGGCAGCCGCAAAGCTGCACAGGATGCCGCGGTAATCCTTGATGGCCGTGAGGTAGCTCATGCCGTTCCAGTTGACGATCATAATGTTGAACAGCCACAGGCACAGCAGCCCCTGCAGCAGCGTGGCGCCCGAGAACAGCAAAAAGACGCCGTAGAGCACCGTGCCCGCAACGAGCATGATGGCGTTGGAGCCCCAAAACGAAGGCAGTATCTCATCCTCGCGCTCGGCAAAAAGCATGTCGGCCAAAAAGCGCGTGACCGGCATGGAGAAAAAGCTTGTAAGCGTAAGCGACGCCAGCAGCGTATAGGTCACCATGCACACCAGCAGATCCTGGTTGGCACGGCCCACACCCCACAGACCGCACAGCACCAAGATACCCACCTGGAGCAGCACGCCCAACAGCATGGGACCCGTGCACACAATGCCGGCGTAGCCGTAAGCGCGCATCGTGGCAAACAGGCCCTTGCGCCTAAACAGGCGCTTGAGCTCAAAACCGATTCCGGCCACCGGCTACTCCCCCTCTCTGGGCAGGTCAAACGCTTGCGCCGTCTCGTCGTACAGCGCGCGATAGTTGGCGAGCATCTGCTCGTGCAAGAAGTACGTGGCAACGCGACGCTGGCCGCGCTCCCCCATCTCAATGCGACGAGCGCGGCTTGTGCACATGCGTTCCATGGCATCGGCCAAGCCCTTGCGATACATAGGCGGCGTCACAAAACCTGCCACGCCAAAGTCGTCGCCCGGAGCGCCTTCGAGTAGCTCGCGGCAGCAGCCCACCTCGGTCGTCACGCAGGGACGACGCGCTGCAAGCGACTCCAGCACGCTGAGCGGCTGACCCTCGGAGATGCTCGTTAAAATGGTAAAGTCGAGCTTTTCCATGTACTCGACCACGTTGACGCGACCGGTAAAGATCAGGTCGCGCACGCCCAGGGTATCGACCAACGCGTGGCACTCGGCGCCGTACTCCTCGTCGTCCACGCCGCCCATAATGTGCAGGCGCACCTTGGGCAGGCGCTCGTGCAGCTCAAAGAAGGCATAGATCATGGTCTTAACGTCCTTGATGGGCGCCAGGCGCACCACCGCGCCAATGTCCACCCAGCCGTCATCGGGCTTTAAAGGAATTTCCTTAAAGCGGCCGAACTGGATGCCATTGGGGATGACCAGGCATTTGTCCGCATCGCAGCCCATGTCGATCTGCGTCTTGCGGGCGTTATGGAACAAACTAGTCACGCGGAAGGCGCGACGGTAGATCTCCTCCGAAAGCAGGTAGAAAAAGCGAATCCAGCGGTCCTTAAACGACGGCACCACCCAGTCGGCGCGAATGATCTCCTCCTCGCGCTCGCGCGTGTAAATGCCGTGCTCGGTCAGCAATGCCGGCGCGTGATTCATGCTGGAGCCCAAACTTGCGAGCAAACCGCCGTAGCCGGTCGAGATGGCGTGGTACACATCGGCCACCGGAACCTCACTGCCCAGCAGATAAAGCACGGGCAGTAGCATGGAGCGCATGGTGTGGAATGCATCGGCAAAGGGCGTGTACGGGTACTCGGCCAGGCACACGTCGCGGAAGATGTCCATAAACGTGCGGCTCTGCAAAAATGAGAGCGGATGCACGTGACGGCGCTGGAAAATGTCGAACAGCACGTCCCAGTCCGGATTGGAGAGCGAAACCAGACGGCGCAACGCCTCGCGCTCACGGTCGTCGAAGTCGACTTCCTCCTGCTCGCCCGAAAGACGCAGGGCATCGTCCAGGAACACCTCGTGCACCTCGACGACGTTGCCGGGCAGCTCGTAGACAAACTTGCCGCGGTCGGCAGCATGCGCGCCAATCACCCACAGCACAAACTCGTGCTCGGGCATGGCCGCGATGTAGCCGTGCATCCAGGTGGACACACCGCCGTGCACATAAGGGTAGCAGCCCTCGAGCACCAAGCAGATTCTCATCGGTCGCCACCCTCCTTGCGTGCAATGGTCACCGTCTTGTCCGTCGCTTTGACTAGGTACAGGTCGCCCGTCAGGTGTTTAATCTCGCCACCGGACACCGTGCCCGGCTCGCCGTTATTGGCGCGGAACATGAGCCACGCCTCATCGTGGAAATTGCCCAGGTTGAGCGTCCAGGCATCGTCGCTCGTATCCACGCTCACCGTCACGGACGAAAAACGCTGGATGGCACCCGAGCATTCCGAACCCGTCTGGTGTCGCAGGTCGGGAGCGGACGTAGCAAGCCAGTCCAGATAGTTGACCAGGCCGCCCTTATAGACTTCCCAGCCCTCCTTGGCGCCGCGATCGGGATCCAGCAGGTCATCGGGATGCATAAAGTGAGTACTCACGTAGTGCATGTTGAGCTCGGACACGGCGGCCAGGCGCATATAGGAATCGCCGACCATGCCGCCCGAGACAATACGCGGCTGCTCCACAATGCCATCGCTCGCCACGTCAAACTCCTGCACATACGGCAGATCAGTGCCATCCTCAAAATACGTACTGGAAATGGTCTTAATGCGCGGCACGTCCTCACCAATAATCTTACGGGCGCGAGCCGAAAGAATATTCGAGGGCGGCACATAGACCGAGCCGTGCGCGTTGGGCAGGACGTCGTCTTGGAAGGCGATGAGCTCGTTGAGCGCCGCGACCAGGGTGTCCTTGTTCTTCCATGTTTTGTAGTCATACAGCGTGCCGTAGTCGGTATCCGAGAGGGCCAACGGCTGATGGTTATACCCATGGAAGCCCAGCTCGCCGCCCATTTGCAGCAGCATGCCTCCAAAGTAGCGGAACTGCGTGGTATCGGGCTGACGCGAGGGCTCGGTCTGGTTGACCGCGTCCTCGTAGTTTTCGATCATCACGCCGGTATAGCGAATGTCGTATTGCTGCGCGAGTTTTTGCAGGTCGGGCCACCACACCTTGGCATAAAAATCGGCGATGGAAAGCCCGTAGTCGCGCTTGATGTAGGTACCGTCGCCCGAGGGCACGGGGCTGGGAAAGTCGTCCAAAAAGAACACAGCGCTGTTAATGACCGGATAGGCCGTGGCATCGCCCAGGAGGCTGGTCGCCGCGGCGTAAAAGCCGCGCATGACCTTGTCATAGATACCGATATTGCAAACCACGGTGCGCCCGCTACCGCAGTCATTCGACCAAATGAGTGGGGCGCCCGCATCGCCGGTCTTAGCCCACACGTGCGCCGTCTCGCGCAATGAAACCGAGAGCGAAGAATAGAAGGGATCCGAGAACTCGTAGCGCTCTCCCCCGCCCAGCATAAAGTCCTCGCTCGGCACAATGCTTTCGGCTTTTACATAGTCATATCCGGCCGATTCAATGCCAAGCTTGGAGGCAATCACTTGCAGATAGCTCGAGTTATCCGGCGGCATGGCGAGCATAAGCGAACCGCCGGCACTCACCCAACTCATAATGTCGGTCAGATGCTTACCGAGCCCATCGAGCGACGGCATGAGCAAAATCACGCGATCGAAGGAGGTCAGCGAGGGAATGGCATCCGCACCATCCAGGGCAAGGTCCACGTCGCGGTGCGCGATCTTCATTTCGAGCAGGATCTGGTCGAACTGTTCCTTTACGTCCTCGACGCCAGCTTGATCGGAATCGGTAATGACCAGGCACGTGGGCTTTTGGCCAAAGATTGCCGAGGAGGCCGGCACCGCATCGTTGGCGGCAAGCATCCCCAGCTTATGCTGGCCCGCACTGTACTGCACGCCGGCACGCTCCACCAGCAGCACGGCGGCCATGACGATAAAAACAGCCCACACCACGAGGAGTCCCATCCAACGAAAGCGGCCTGCTCGGTCGCGGATATGTTGCACCACGCTCATCTGGCCTCCTCCCCGTCGCGCCAAAACGCCAACTTTTCGCGGTTGTCGGCGCTTAAATACACATGTTGCTTGTCAATCGCATCGATCACACGGTGGACTTCGTCACCGTCGCGGCGCATCACGGCCAGGCGCAGGCAAAGCATCCAAACCTCCTGCTCGTCGGGCACGTCGAGCACCAGCTGGTCGGTCACGGCCTGCGCCTCGTCGATCTGTCCGACATCGGCCAGAGCCGTCGCGTATCGAATGCGCAGCTCAAGGGTATCCTCGCGCTCGCAGCGACGCGCAAGCAGGCGCGCGTACTGTTGGCGCTGAATCTGAGCCACGCGCCCCTCGGCCAAGCCCGAGCCCAAGTATTCACCAAGAAAATCGCAGTATTCGTTGAGGTTTTGCGCGCTCGGGTCCGTCTTAAAGGCACGCTCCAGCTGCTGCAGTTTAAGGTCGGACTCCTTGGAGATCTGCGCCACCGCCGTCGCGGCATAGTGCGCCACCTCAACGTCGTCGTTAAGCTTAGCCGCCTGCAGCTGCGCCAGGTAAGCGTCGGGCTCCTCGGTGAGCATGGAGAGCATTAGGCGGCGCCGGTATGCCGGGTCGTTGACGATGAGCGCCTCCTCGAGCGGCACTACGCCTGCATCGTCCTCACCACTCGGTACCGACATACTGCGATGGAGCTCGTCGTTGAAGCGCAGCGACTCCAACGCAGACTCTTTCAGTCCCTCGCCAAACATCGCGCTGCGGATCGATAACAGAACCACCAGCAACGGGCCCCACAGCGGCACCAGCACTATCACAGCCAGCATGTGCCCGCGCACCGGCAGCAGGCCCAGCTTCATGAGCGTCCACAGCATCAGGCAAACCAGCGCATGAATCAGCAGCAAGACAGCAGCAACGACAAGCGAGATCAAGCGGCACCCCCTCACCGTCACCGGTGTAAGAAATGTGCTGCAACAGCTCCACAATGTCCTCGCCGTCGACGGGCTCCACCACAATATGCTTTGCGCTCAGGCGCTCGCGGATAATGGGCAGATCGCACGCCTTTGCCTGGCGCATAAGCAGATAGAGCACGTCGCCGTCGACCAAGCCCGCCGCGTCGCTCTCGCGGATTGCCGACCCAATTGCGCCCACCAGCTCGCCGACAGGCTCCACGCCCGGTACCACGCGCAGGAGCAAAAAACTCCCCATCTTGCTATCTGCCAGCGCCTGCTCCGCCGCGAGCTCTTGGCCAAAGGCAGCCTGCTTGAGCACGCAAGTACCGTCAACGCAGCGTTTATCCTGCGCCACCGCCTCATAGTCAAAGGCACGGCCCAGCGCGCTTTCGACCAGCCCGCACAAGATGCGGAACAGGTTTTGATAATAGAGGGTCATTTGGTTTTCGGCCGCACTACGCACAAAGATCAACACGGCGGGTGCCCCGTCGCGCTCGATCGCGTATCCAAACATGGGAAGCCCCGGCGTCAGCTCGCGGTTCACCCACAGGTTCGAACGACCCCCGTCGCCCAAAAGAGGTGCAAGCTGCTCAAGCGTGAGCGAGCGTACGGCATCTTCGGCAATCGCGGGACTTGCTGCCACCAGGCGTGCAAATGCCCCGCCCGAAACATGGTAGATCGCCACCGAATCGTTCTCGAGGATCTCGCCCAGAAGCTCGCAGCACTTGCGATAGATGTCGCGCGGGTTGAGCACATCGAGCTCCTGCGTCACGGCAAAGATCTTGCCAAAGCTGTCGTGGCGACCCACGATCTGGCGCCTGTACGCGCGCTTGTCCTCGATCGCGTCGTGGTAGAGCTGCGTAAGAAACGTATTACGGTTGCGCACGAGGTCGTTTTGATCGCGCTCCGCCCTAATAGCTTCGCTGTTGCGCAGCTGCACATAGCCGCACACGGCACCCACCACAAAGTACGCAATAAACGGCAGCCAGTTGGACGGCTCGTAAAAGAGACCCTGGAAGGTATAGCCATACTGAGTAAAATAGCTGGCTGCCAAACCCACCGACGCCAGCAGCGCCGCAACCAGGCCAAAATCGAGCCCATACAGCGTGCCGATCAGTACCACGTACAGCAGGCGGTAGTCGAGCACGTTAAGCTGAGCAGACTGCGAAAACACCAGCTCCAGGCCCTCAAAGAGCACCCAGGCCAGCGCGGTCTCCAGGCATTTGATGGGCAGTGTCCGCCCGCGCATGCGGTCGATGGCGGCACGCAGCGGATGGCGCTTGCCCGCGAGGGTCTGCTCCCAGCGGGCGTGTATGGTCGAAAGATCGCGCAGCACGTCATAGCGCTGGAACCACCCGTAGCGCGTGCGGACGGTATCGCTCGGAGCAATGGAGACGACGGCGTCCCCGTCGTAGGTAATGTCGAGCCCCGGGAACAAGCCCTTGAGCGCCTCGCCCAGGTCTCCCACGGTGTGGGCAAAGCTATCCGGAACCTCGAGTTCCTCGAATGTGGCATCCCAGCTGTCGAAGATGCGACGCACCAGAACGGCCAGCTCCTCGGCGCAGAGGGCACCGAGCGGTGAGTCCGCCCCAGCCCTCATGACAGCAGAGCCTTGCGAGCACGCCTCGAACAGCGGGGTCAAAATCGGGTCTTCCAGCGTGGGCGAGGCGGTGTACAGATACGGCACGCGCAAGATCTTGGCCTGAATGCCGTCGCGGACCGCATAGTAGCGGCACAGGTCGTTGGCCGCACGGGCAATGATGCCCTTGCCGTTTTGCCCCGCAGCGTCCACCGCACCGTCCGCTCCCATGGGACCAGTCACAAACAGCAGCTGAATCTGGCGACCCATGCAAGCTCGAAAGACGGAGCGCAGCAGCTCGATGTCGCCAACGGCCTCGGTATGCGGCGTGAGATAGGTAGAGAGGTAGACCACACGGTCGAATTCGTAAGCCTGGTCCAGGTGCTGCAGCAGCTCTTTCCAAGACGCATGGAGCGACGACCCGTCGCGGCGCGCCTCGTTGGCCGCCACGACCTGAACATGGTCACCGGGAAACGCCTTGGCACAAAAGTCGTCATCGACATACACGGTATTGCCAACAACCAGCACTTCCACCGTGCGCTCCCCCTCCCCAAATTTAGCTTTTGCCATGGTAAACATGCATATTGTACGCTGTCAATGTAGGCCAAAGGCAACTTTAAAGCTGTTTTAAGAACTTTTTCAGACGGGAAGCGACTCGCGCCTGAGCCAGAGAGCCCTACACGTGCCGCTGCACGGCGGAGAAAGGCGAATCCACTACCCCTCAGGCATAATTCCTGAGCAAAATCAAGCAGAGCACACGGCTTTTTGCGCCACTTTAAGACGTAATCGGGATGTGGCGAGAGGCCAAATTCGGAAGTGCGGGGAAAACCAAAGGAATGCTGACCAGACCCCCGTTTTAGGCTTCCGCGACCTGCGGTTTTGATACAAAAAAACCGCGTTGTGCTCGAAGGTTTTCGATTTTTCCCCGCACTTCTGTAATTACATCTCTGGATCGAGGGCGCAGGCAATGGTGACGACATCCACGATAGCGCCCCCCTATGCCTGATACCAAAATCGTTCCATAGGGACCCGTTTCCCAATGGGATGATTCTTCACAAAGGGCATTAAGGCGCATGAGAACATGGTAGAGGCAAGCAAGCGCGCTTCCACGTTTTCGCCCATGGTGACCACGGTATAATCCAACGAGACAAGCAACGAACGGGAAAGGCAGCGCGGATGAACCTGGGCAGCGAGAGCGAGACCGTCGAGTTCAAGAAGTCCACTGGCGAGCATAAAGAAGCACTGCAAGCCATCAGCGCCATGCTGAACAAGCACGGCCGCGGCGAGCTCTACTTCGGCGTGAAGGACAACGGCGATGTCATCGGCCAGGATGTCAGCGACGCAACGCTGCGCCAGGTGACGTCGTGGGTGTCCGACAAGATCGAGCCCGCGGTGTTCCCGACGGTCGAGTGCCTCGACGCCGATGATGGGCTGCGATACATCAAAATTGCCTTCTCAGGTGCCGACGCCCCCTACTCCGCCGACGGACGCTACTTCACCCGCGTGGGGACTTCGAACAAAGCGCTGTCGGCCTCGGAGCTGAGCGCCATGGTCGTCAAGCGTGAGCGCGCCCGTAGCCCGTGGGACTCGCTGCCGTCCGGCAGGCCCGTCTCCGACGCCGACGAGCAGGCGGTGCGTGACTTCGTCGCGCGCGGCGGCAGGGCCGGACGCGTGGGCGGCGGGTTCGCCGGCGTGGAGGACACCTTGGCAAGGCTCGACCTCGTCGCGCCCGACGGCAGCCTAAGAAACGCCGCGGTGGAGCTGTTCTGCGAGGGATCCGACACCTACCCCAGGATGAAGCTGGGGCTTCTGGGCGGCAACACCAAGGCCAAGATCCTCGACCTGCGCCGCGAGAGCGGCACCATGCTCAAGCTGCTCGACTTCGCCGAGTACTTCGTGACGTCGAACATCAGGCGCGAGTTCGTCATCGGCGAGACGGGCATGTACCGCAAGGAGATCCCCGAGATCCCGGCCGAGGCCATCCGCGAGGCGGTTGCCAACGCGCTGTGCCACCGCGACTACACCACCGGCACCGCCGTCGAGGTCAACGTGTTCATGGACACCGTCCAGATCGTGAGCCCGGGCCTGTTCCCCGAGGGCGACTCGCCGCAAGAGCACCTAGACGGTACCGCGAGCGAGTTCGGCCTCCGAAACCCCGCGATCGCGCGCACCCTGTTCCGCGCCGGCGTCATCGAGCAGTACGGCACGGGCATACCGCGCATCAAGGAGGCCTGCGAGGCAGCCGGCGTGAGGTTCCGCTTCGAGCAGACCGTCAACAGCACCGTCGTCGTCTTCGAGCGTCCTGGGTTGCAGAAAGCGGCCTTCAGGAGAACCGCGGCCGACAACCGACCGCTCCTCAGCGAGCGCGAACGAGCAGCGATGGCAATTGCCGCCGCTCAGGGGAAAATCACGACCTCCGACCTCGCGCGGGAGTCCAATGTCGGTAGGAAAACGGCCTCGAAGACTCTGAAAGACCTTGCCGGTCGAGGCCTGTTGGAATGGGTAGGGAAAAGCCCGAAAGACCCGCACCAGTTCTACAGGATGCCAAGCGAAGTTTGAGGCTGCAGGTCCTAGCCGGGAAACAGGCCCATTGCGTTTGCTGCCCTCCCCCTGCTGGGCACTACTGAGTAATCTACTGGGCACTGCTGAGTAATCTACTGAGTAGTGCCCAAGCGCGAGTTGGCAAGTCCGCCGAAGCCCAGAGAAACGGCTCCGAAGAATATACTGACCGCTACTGACCGCTACTGACCGCTACTGACCGCTACTGACCGCTACTGACCGCTACTGACCGCTACTGACCGCTACTGACCGCTACTGACCGAACTTGAATTTTCGTGCGATGAGCCTCCCCGGAGCCAAGAGCCTTTTGCCCTAATCACAACACCGCAATTCAAGCACCGCAGAAAACTCCATTAGCGATGAACCAGCCACTTGAAGACGTGATCAAGGTGCGGCAAGGGGTCAAATTCGGAGGTGCGGGGAAAATCGAAGAAATGCTAACCAGGCCCCAGTTTTCGCTTCCGCGAACTGCGGTTTTGGTGCTAAAAATCGCGCTGTGCTCGAAGGTTCTCGATTTTCCCCGCACTTCCGTAATTACATCCTTGGATCGAGAGTACAGGCAACAATGACGTCATCCGCGATAGCACCCAACAGTCACGGACGTACAAAAGGCCGTTGCCGGAAGCCTCCATACAACGACTCTTCTTTGCGCGCGCCACGCTCGCAATGCTCCATTAAATGTAACTAATTGATTTGCTATATACCATTCATAATGGCACATAGCAAATCAATTAGTTACATGTGGAGGCAGAACATGAGGGAGTACGTCGAGAAGCAGCTGCACACTAGAGTCGATTGCGAGCCCAACGACGCCTCGGAAATAACGACGCAAAACTCTTTCCGAAAGTGTAGGTGAGCGAAATGGCGACTCATGCATACGATGACCTTTATTCTTATCTAGCCGCATTCAAGAACAGCTCTCTTGCCGAAATAATTGCGTACCTAGAAGAACTGGGGCAAAGGAGGTTCGACGCCTTTATTAGGGGCCTTGCACCCCTTATCCCAATCGAAAAAATCGAAAATCAATCCCAGTTCAATTTTTCTGTTGACTCCACCCTTGAAGGAGGCAAATTCCCCTGCACTGACTATGCCTGTCGAGAGCAAAACATTTACCATTTGGCAAAGTTCTCAGCATTGTATGCAGATAAAACACTGATTCATTGCCCTATAGAATCGGCATTCGAAATGGGGCACGATGATTATGCCTCAGTCGATGAACTTGCATTCGGGATCTATTTGACCATGCGAGTCGAAGACATAGTCAAAGCTGGAATACTCGGATTTTCGAGCAATTACATTCCTCTTTGCAAAGATTGCCTAGCGCGACAAATCGAAAGAGAATCAAAAGCAAAAGGATTGATATCGAGTTATTGGGATGAACTCGTACGACAATTCTGTTCCTCTACCTCGTGCACTTTAAAACAAGCACCAGATGGGAATCTGTGTGTAGCGATTGAGGGAATGGATGCATATGGGTCCCATGATGAGATGGATGTCGATTTCCTGGTAATCCCGTCTGAATACGAATCGCTCTATGCAAGCCAAGGCGAAACGCGATTGGATAGAGACATGCTGGAGAAAGGCGGCATCTCGACTATCCTACTGCCTTTGTTGGACGATTGCTTTCAAGCCCTCGTCAATCCCTATTTTTCGAATAGCTCGTATTTAACCACTCGTCCAGCTCAGATTGAGTTCCTCGAGTCCGCAACTTCCACCCTTTATCCTCGAAAAGATCAGACCATACCCATTCGCCGGTTATCTTGCCCCCTCCCCATTGCTGAAAATGCAACGTTGCGTAGCATCCTTGATTGCCGCATTAGAAACGAAGAGTCGTTTCTTGTGTTTAGGGATACCTTGTCCAAAGGCCTGAGCGAAAGGCCCATCGACACCTCGACATTAGCTGACCTGAAGAACGACCTAATAGAGCCCGAGCTTCACAAGATATCTTTAGTGATGAAAAACGAGCGATCCCGATTAGTCACCTCCGCAGGCATTGAAGCCGCTATCGGAATTGCGAGCTTTACATTGGGGCAATACGGAATCGCATCACCTTCTGATGCCATGGCCTTCCTCGGGGCTGCCGGCATAGGGGCCGTTGCATCTCAATCCGCAGATTTCTTGCGAGAAGCCAAGGCAAAAGAGAACCCCATGTATTTCCTCTGGAAGCTCAATAGAAACAACCGTCTGTAACCTAAGGGGCAGAACACCGCAGTCGCCGAGCATATCTCGATCATTAAATAAAGGCAGCACTAGAAAGGATGCGAATCGTGAAGAACCGATTCCCTTTCCGAATGCCTAATGCAGTAAAAATCACTGGTAGATCCGAGCAGTTTAACCAAGACGACAAGAGCGCGCTCAGATTGTTGTCTGCAGTAGCTAGCCAAGTATAGATACCATCCTGTTTCCAAATTCGGTCCTACGATAAACCCTTTCTTCTTTCTCAATTTCGTCGGGATCGTCGAAGATGAGCGTCGTATCTACTACGTCCCACTGCTGCCGATGGATATCCTCAATCAGCAATCCCAGCCCGGTTAATCGAAGAAGAACTTCTGCATCTCTGCCTCTGAGCGTCTGAAAAGTTTCCTTTTCTCGAAGCATTTCGTAGTCTCCAGGTAGAAATCTGTCCAAAGTCTCTGCAAACAAACGAAGATCGTCCCAGCTAATTTCTTTATCTAGGTAGGCCTCATAAATCTTTGCTAGTCGCCGCGCTTTGTCCTCCTCAATGTATCTTTCGAGCAGGATAAGCAGGTACTCAATATCGCGCTTCCTATTTGACTCTTCAAAGTATTGCTTGTACTTGTTCCATGAGCCATTTTCAAAAGAGTCGCGGTTGAACTCATCGAGGAAACACGCATACTTCTTCAGCAGATGCGCATTGTGGATATTGTTTCCGATTTTGTAGATGCTCACTAGGCTTGAGATGACGGGGATGTCCTTCAAGAACTCGTTTTGGAGAATTTCGTCCAGGCCAACCTCTGCGATATTCGAAATAAGTTCGAGAGAGTCGCTGCAAATAGTCGGCCTTGCGTCGTCTTGCAAGCGCGATAGACCGGCCTTAGTTGATTCCTCTGCGTTTACCATAAGATTACCTTTCATAATAATTTGCCAGTTTTGGCATGCGTTTGCAGCGCCGCTTTTCTGAAAGTGGCTCCAATTTAAATGCCATCCCCCGAATAGGCGCTCAGGTTCGATTCAACAAGTGCATTGGTTGAAAAGAGCTTTAGACCCCCTTCGCGGTAGAAGTCGCCTGTGCAGAGCAACCAAATCATCTTGTCGAGCTTGCAGGCAGTGGACTCGGGGTCCACGCCGCCCTTCCGCGCCGCGCGCGCGGCTTCGAAATGGCAACGAGCCACTTCGGCCTCGCTGTCAGTGGTAGCGTAAAACTGAACAGTATTCAGCTGGCCGTTGACACAAACATCGACGAGTGGCTGCTGAACAAGCTCGACGACCTGATCAGGGCGATGCAGCTCGAGCTCATGGAGCTGCACCACGGTTCGTCCTCGACTGTCTTCTGCACGCAGTGCAGGTCGAAGGGCTAGGCAGGAGCCCCCGAGGCTTTTCCTAATTCTAGGTGTTAAAGTCGATTACTGCCTGCCGTGGAATAGCCTCCACTTTTCGTCTTCGATGTCTCTTTCAATTGAAGACCTCACTTTTAACAGCCATTCTCTGTGTTTTAAATATTCAACACCTGCGGGCAGCTGAGCAGCAATCGATTCAATCGCCTCAATCTCCTTGAGCTTTGCTGGAATAAAGCCTTTTTCTGGAGACCCGCTCATTGAAGATCGACGGAGATCCAAATCGTTGATCGATATCCCGTCTTTATCGAGCGACAGAATGAGGGTGATAGCCCTGACCCTCGCCTCGTCATTGCAATCGGACAAGGCCCAGCTAATTCTATCGAGACTATTTGCGTCGGCGATCCTTTCGCGGATGATATATTCCAGGCGCTCCCAAAAAATATCGCTCGAGAGCGCATTTGCGTCACGAACGGGAAACAAAGCGGCTATTTCAAACCTACCGAGTGGTTCGCTCAGCACTTCATCGATCAATACTTTCAGCAGATTCCAAGCACGATTGTCCTGGACGGTCCAAAACGAGCTGATTCTTCGCAGGAGATCGTGCCTTTGTCGGTAGTCGAGGCTGGCAGCGTATTCCAAAAAACGGTCAATCATTGAACTGTCAAGGCGTAAAAGGCAGCGTAGGAAAGCGAGGTTATAGTCGAAAGAAGGGCGTCCTTCAAGTGCGAGAAAATACAGGTTGATAGCCGGTAAGGGATTGGATCCGAAGTACGAATCTAGAGCGGAGACGCGCTTTTCGTCTCCGCAGTTGCCGAAAAACCGCCAAACCCCATCATTGTGAGTGCGTTCGGAAAACCTAGAAGCATATTTGAGGATATAGCCAGGATGCTTTGGCTCGACTATCTCCAAATCTTCCAAGCAGAGATGCGTTCTGCCGTCATCGAGTCTTGCGAGGATCTCGTCGAGCTCCTCCTTGTCGGGCCCGTTCTTTATTGCTAGCAAATCAAGATAGTCAAACAGGGCCGGATGGTCACTCACGTCGATCACCGCGCCCAGCTCGTTTCTAAGGACCTTCCTGCCGATGGTTTCAGCAAGATGGTCAAGTGCTTCGTACGGGACGGGGATCGTCGAGGGCGACGAAGCGATATTGCGTGCGATTATGCTTGAGGCAGTATCTGGGGTCCTTTTGGCGATTTCCAGAAGGACTTTTCCGATAGCCCTGCCCGACTCCCACTCTTTATCGGAAATCTCATAATCTTCGGCTAGCTTTCCCAGGGCTTCGGTCAGTCGTTCTAGCGGTAACTCTTCCGCGGATATCCTCGGTTCTTTCTCTACGAGAGACTCGGAGTTCTCCAGGCCAAGTGCGTCGAATGTGCTCTGGCGGAACCCATCGAGGCTCAGAGGGGGATTCTGCGCGCATGTTTCGTAAATCTGGTTGATGCTTAAGCTGCATGAGAGATCGATTGTCGAGTCTTCGCTTATATATTTGGGGAATAGATCTTCGATCATCGAGAGCACCGAATGCATGTTTTCTGCATGCTCCGCTTCAGGTTCTTTGCCATAGAACGAGAAGTGCTGCCGAAAGGTGGATCTAACTTGCCTGCTGAATTCGGTTTCGACTAGAACGGAGAGCGCCCGGAAGCAATGGGCGTGGAGCTCGGCCAGCTCTGATGTGAAATTAAAGATCAGGGTGTTGTATGTGTACGTTATGCCGTTTTGCCGAACGCGCTGGACCCTTGAAGAGAGGTATGAACTCGTCAAGACGATCAGACATGCTGCAACATTGCGGGAATGCGATTGTTGATATTTTTGAGCGAGAGCATCGAGTTTGCTGTTTTCCAAATCGAATCCCGTACGATCGAAATCGTAAGCGAAAGCGCCGTCTTGCCCGCATGCCCAGTTGTACTCGGCCGCCCGCTCTGTGCCTCTTTCTACACACTTCACGAACAACTCGGAGGCTGTTTGCGAATACTCGCTCGAGTTCATCAGGGATACGGAAATATGCAGGGGCATAGATCCGTCCGATGTCGAATTCATGCCGAGAATTTCTTCCGATACGTCAGCGCAAGCAGCACTTTCGATGCGGTTTGAGGCAAAGGCGAGCGCCTGTACGGGGAGGAGTTGATTGAATGTGATTATGAACTGATCGGCAATTCGCTCATCCCGATTCTTTATTTCATCCCAAGCTTTCTCGCATTCCCTTCGAAGATAGTCGTACACGCTCGCACTTCCGCATACTTCAGCCATTGACTTGGCGGCTTTGAGATACGGCGCGTTCGGCATTTCTGCGGTATGCAGAATGAAATCTGCAAAACTGCCGTTCCCTTCTTTTGCGAAGTGGCGGCATATCAAGAAGTCGCGAAGATTCTGCTCTTCCATCCTTATGGCTAGCACGCCACCGGCTGAGGTAAGGATCGTGACGATTTCCTGGTCGTTCAATCTGGATGCAAAATCCCGAATCTCGGCGTCGTCGTACCCCAAGCCCAAGAGATCCTCATAACAAGGGTCTCCTTCAATAAGATCGCAGCAGTCGTAGATTGCAAGGATCTCTGCGAGACGTTGCTCTCTGCTGGAGTACCCAGCTAAGGCGGAATTCATATAGATGTTCAGAAGATCGTATGGCTCTTGGATGGCTTCGAAATTGCCGTCTGCTATGGGGCTTGCTGCCATGATAGCCAAGCGCAGGTTTCCGTTTGCGATTGCCGATACTCTCTCCCTCAGTGCTATGTTTTTTATGTTGTATTCGGTCTCGAGTATCGCTTCTATATTTTCCGCGGTTAGAGGCTCCAGCTCTATTTCTCTGAAATTTAGATAACTGCCGATTTTTGCGGTCAACTCGCTTCGGTGCATCTTCCTGCAGGTGAGGACAATCTTTAGCTTTTTGTTTTCCAAACAGATTCCCAGCAAGTGCTCAAGTGACAGGTTGCCGTTTGCATCATCGACTAGAAGGATAATGTTTTCCGACTCCGACAAAATCAGCTCGATATCATCGTCGAGATGCGATGAATACCTAGAGTCCAAGATAAGAAGATCCCAGTGATGCCGTTTGCTGAATGAGAGGCATGCGTCGAGGGCGATCTTGGTTTTCCCCGATCCAGACTGCCCCTGAATCACCACTGCCTTGTTTTGCTCTATCGATTCGACGATGACTGAAAACTCGGAATCCCTGTGCATGAGGAGCTTCGACAGGTCGGTTGAGAAACGGTCGTTCAGGCTTCGCTCGATGAAGCGGTCTGGGGCGATGAATGATCCCTTTCCGAGTGGAACGCCCAATACCGTATGCGCTAGCGCAGGGTATTTTCCATCAAGGTCGCTCGCAATTGTCTCTGGCCCGATTATTTCTATCCGTGGATCGATGGCACGGACCTCCTCGAGTACCAGAGGTGAAAGGCGAAAGTATGTGTGGCACAGGATGATTCGATCTATGAGTTGCGGATTGATTCCGGTTTTGCTCCTGTCGAGGCAGTCTTTAGCATCATTTAGCAGCTTATTGCGGATGTCGGAATTAGAGGTTGTGTATGCCGCGAAGAGGTAGTGTCCATTCTCTCCTACGGAGTACATGTCTGGCACTCCGGTCGTGGTTTTATCCGTGCCGCATTGGGATCCTAATTCAATGATGTTGTTAAGCGAATATCTCCTATATAGATACTGATTTGCTAGTGTTTGAAAACGCCCGCCTTCGATCTGCCTTAGCTCTTCTTGGATCTGATTTATTTGGGACATTTTGCTCCTCGCGATAAATTCGCCTTTTGATTTCTCTTTTCTTACTCTAGTCCGCCTACCTCAGCAAGCCTTACAAGCTCGAGGGACGAGTCGACGACGTCCTCGAAGTCAAGCCCCGCCGCATAGGCCCTCGGATAAGGCGAGCGGAGGGCGCGTGACCCCGTCGGAAATGGCCGCCGTTAGGTGCGTGTTCGAGAGCTGCGCGGCGGAGCTGGATGGAGCCTGGGCAAGGCATTAGGGCATCCTCGTCCTTGTCGTAAGACTGCCATTAGAAGATCTTCTGCAAATCCTAAGCCACGTTTCAACTTGGCAAAAGCTGCGGATCCTAGATATCGGCAAGACATTCGAGACTCTTGGATATGGCGTCGAAATAGATCCTTTGGTAATACTCCATGGTCTCGACCTTGCCGATCTCCGATCCGAGCCTCTTGGCCCAAGCTACGAGGGCCTTCCTGTCCTCGCCCTCGAGCGAGGCCGTGCACGACCTCATGTGGTCGCCCGGAAAAAGGACACTGTGCACAAGCCGAATATCTTCGGGAGGCATCTTCTCCATCGCCCTCGCGAGGAGGGAAGTGTCGAGGGAAATGAGCGACAGGATGGGTTCCGACCAGTCATCTGATTTCGAGAAAGCCAGATAGAGCTTCGTCGCGAATTGGTCGGGGGCGTTTTTCAGGACGTTGCCAAGAGACTCCGACTCCCGTTCGCGTAGCGTCGTCAAGGCGAGCTCCCTCAGCCTGTCGACCTCCTCCAAAGCCGGAATCTCATGCGCTTCGCTCGAGTCGAAAGGGATCTCCTGCCATGCGACTCGATTCTTTCCGATTGACCTCACTGCAGACTCGGGATCCCGTCCAATGGAGGATTCCATCGCCTTGACGAGCGGCGCGACCCCTTCGGGAAAGGCGTCAGCAAATTCCCCCGCAATGCCTTTGACGGCACGCAGGACGTCGGGATAGACGTCGAACGACAAGCCGCGGCTCCCGTCCCCGGGGACAATCCCGGCGACTATAGTCTCCACCATGCCAGGGACATCGGCATCGCGGAAAGTGGCGTGTCTGATGCCGTCGATACATTCAATAGCTTTCCGCGCGGCCGGCCCGTCGGGATGAAAGGTCGCAAGGTAATCTTCCAGGCAGGAACGAACATGCTTGGAATCGACCCCCTCACACCTCTCGAAAAAGCGGGGGATGAAGTCCAGAGCGGCGTATTTGAGCCGGCGCGACTCGAAAATGCCACCCCTAAGGATGGAATCCTCCCGGCTTGACGGAGGCCCGATGCGCATCCCCTTCGCCGCCCCCGCTGCAAAGCCGAAAGCCTCTTTGAAAACTGCCCTGGCAGACTCCGGGTCGGTGGGTTCAGCGAAGAACCCGGATTCCTTCATCCCGACCAGCACGGGGCGCATCTTGCTGAGGGATCGCAAGTTCGGCGATTCGCTTCCTTCAATCGCCGAAACGGCGTCCTCGAGCGCGCCTGGGTAGATGCCGCCCAGCACGCCTCCCAGAACGCGTTCCACAACCGAGCCGACCGAGGGCCTGAACCGGCACTTCCGCCAGACGGTCTTCTCGATGAGGCTCTCGTACTCCCTGGTCGTCCCCTTCTCCCCCTTCGGTCCTAGTCCTTTCCTCCACTCATCCTCGTTGCAGACGAGGAGGACCTTCTTCCTGCAGCCGACGACGAGGTGGTCGACCGCCCCGAGCAGCTCGCGAATGCCCATGTCGCACCTCTCCACGTCGTCTATGACGAGGAGGGTCTCGGGGCCGATGATGAGGTTCACGGCATTCAGCGGCGCCATCTTGAGATCGACGCCCGCCTTCTTCTCCAGCTCCCTGATCTTTTTCCCGAGGAACGATATTCCCGTGTCCTTGGCGAACCCGACGAGTGAATCCCACCTGCCCCTCTCCCCGCCGGCCGCGCACCCTATGGCGTATTTCGAGATGAAACCAGACTCAATCGCCCCGCAGAGCTCCGCTAAGTCCTTGGCGCCGTAGGCGGACGCCACCACGACGGGATGCCGGCTCTCATCCTCCTCCAGCTTCTCGGTCAGTGCGTGCTCGACAAAGTAGGTTTTCCCGCATCCCCATTCCCCGGTAAGCATGAGGGCGTACGAGTTCTCCTTGTCCTCGAGGTACTCCCTCACGACGCCGATGATGTCATCCTCGTTCACCTTGGTCGCTCCTTGTCCGCCATCGGTTTCCACCCTTACCTTTCCTATGGCCACGCGAGAGCCTACTCCAGCGCTTTCGGATCCCATTCGAACCCTTCGGCCTGCCGCCTTATCGTCGGGTCGATGCACTTCTTGACGAGCTCAAGCGCCGCGGCCGCGCGGTGCAAGCTAGTGGATGACCATTTCAAACAAATCTTTCGCGATAAAATCAACGCGCTTCTTAACGTCAAAGCAACCATTCGCATAGCGTTTAGCAAAAGCTCTTGTAGTGGCATAACGCGATTCAGCGTATATGGGCAGCTTTTCCTTAAGCGATTTGTCTTTACATTTCGCGTTAAGTCGCTCTTCTAGCATGAGCAAGTTCCCAATAATCGAGTTTTCCTGAGCCTGCGAATCCGGAAGAATGTGCTCTATTGTGAATGCCTCAGAAACCCTAACACCAGACTTAAGCTCCTCGAGCAAGGCAAGGACCAACTTGCAGCGATCCTTCAACTTTGTTTCGCTATACAACGGCCACGAATGAGACCATCCAAGCGAAAGGAGATTAATTCGAAATGTTTCTTCTGAAGGCAGTTTTTCGTTAAAACTATTTTTCCACTCATCTAACACTTGCTGGGTGCAGTTCAACTCGATTGCGTATGAGTGTTTCACGATCGAATCCGATAGGTGGTTCGACTCCATTCCCCCGATTATCTTATAGCAAATATAGAACCGGTAAATAAATCCAATCGCATCATCATACTGCTCGCTCGTTAGCTGCTCTATTTCGCGAGCGTGCATTAAACTCATAAGAAGCGGCCTGAAGACGCGGACATTGTGTGTTCTTAAGAAACTCAAGATTTCCGCATTTCTGTCATCGCTGGTTGGCTCGACAATCTCTGCATAATATCCGGCTTTTAGCCTTAAATCATAGAGAAGATCAGCAGCCTTCTTTGGATCCGTAAAATCCCTTATTTTCTTATATGCTCCATCCTTGTCGCCTTGACCTAGGCGATATTTTTGAATTGCGTAGTGACGCAAAAAAGCTTTCATGTTCGAGCCGACCGTTGCTTCAATTTCCGACCATACCTGTTTTGCATCATCGCGCTTTTCTATAGGATGGATATAGCGCATAATATAGTTCTTCAGAAGCTCATGGTCCTCAAGCTCGATACCTCGCGCATTCAATATTTCGAATATTGTGTACGAATCTTCCTCAGACGATGATTTGATGTTTACATATGCGACAGAAATGACCGCATCCCTGAAGGCCAGCAACTCCTCATCCTTCATCTTGGCGAAACTTGCACTGAAATATTGGAAGGCTTTAACGATCAGTTCGTCTTTTGATCCGGACGCGCGTTTGCTCTTCGAGAAAGCCACAGCAGACATGGCAGCCGCATCTTCAGGAGAGATAGCAATTACTCCTTCGACGATCCTCGTTAATGATAAATGATTCTCCGGAGCGACGATCGCGTGCTCAACATCCTTAGTATCTATCGCCACTAGATATTTTTTTGTGCCATTAGCGTGGTTAATCATATTCCTTTTCTTGAAAGCGAACATGAGGCTAGACAGCAAGAGCGTTAGGGTAATAACTCTTTGTTGACCATCAATTATTGTAAAAACCCCGAGGCTGTCTTCTTCTTCTTCCTCCATCAGCACTATCGAACCGATGAAATGCGACGTAGCAACTTCCTCTGTCACAAGCTTGATGTCTTCGAATAGATCTTTCCAGTTATGCTCATCCCACACGTAAGCGCGCTGATTGCGAGGGATTCTATAGATTGAGTCATTAAGCAGCTTTCCAACCGTACTCTGACGTGCTTCAAATGCCATGTTGATCCCTTGCCTTCGCAATAGTTTTGTCGGCCTTGCCGCCTCTCGGCGTCACCAACGCCTTCGCCACAATAAAAGTCGGCACATCGCCGAGCAGGGCCGCCTTTTCGCTCGCGAACATGCCGACTGCCCCAATCAATCTCCGTCGCTGCCATCATCGTCGATTAACCAACATGTCAGCAGCAGGCAATCGTCACGTCCACAGTCCATTCTATATGCCGGCTGAGCATGGGGCGCATCTTAATCGCCAAGATATCCAGGAAGCCCGAGCTTCCAGGGAAATGCCTTCAGACGCCTTACGTTGGGTAGGCCCCCTACAGAGATCTATTGGCCGTGCACCGCAAACAACGCGTTAGGCCGTTGCACGCAATCGGCCAGCCACCCAGCACCCCCAATCCGCACCACAACTCCCTACCCCGCTCCAGCCATCGTCATCTCCATACAGTGTCTAAACCCACACCAATAAAACCAACCCACGCAACAAGCAGCCCTCGCTTAGCAACCCAAACACCACCACAAGCCAGCAAGCAATCACCAGTCTGCGTTCGCAACATCGCTTGGAACGGCAAATGCTTACCGCGCCCTTGAAACACGCCAAACTCGTCTACAACCTGCGGTTTTTCGTTTATACTGCAATCGTTGAAATGCCGGTACGCTTGCAGAATCGTACCTGTTCCGATTACAGAAAAGGGGCCGTCATGCGTAAGCCTGCCTCCTGCGTCCTTTCCATCGCGCTCTCGCTCGTAATGACGGTTGGTTTTATCCCGTCACCCGCGCTTGCCGAAATCGCCAGTGCGCCAGAACCCGCCGCGCAAAGCGCCGGCAAACCTAACGAGAGCCCAGCCGAAACCACGTCGGGCCAAGCCCGGGCAAACGATCAAATCAGCGCCGCCTCCGGCACCAATGTAACGGCCAACGCAACGCAGCCGATCGACGCCAGCATGTTCAGTATCGAGGACACCGACATTCGCTACACGGGCAATCCCGTGATGCCCACCGTCACGTCGTCGACCGTGCCGAGCGACCAGTACACTGTCGCCTACGAGAACAACGTAGCCATCGGTCAGGCGACCGCCGTTGTGACCGCCGACGACCAGAACTACAGCGGCACCTGCGCGATCCCATTTGAAATCAAACCGGCGTACGCGGCCGCGAACTACCAGCACAGCACCACCGCGCAAAGCGGCGACATCACGCTCACCGTCCAATGGAACGACCCGAGGCTCGGCCAGGAGACCACGTTCCATGTGACTGCGACGGGCGGAAGCGGTGCGTACCAATTCCGCATGGACGCACCGACGTATATGGATCCCGACGGTAGCAGCGAAAGCGTTGCCGACCCCAGCCGTAACCAGTGGCAGCAATACACCGGCGAATGCACATCGCACGACTACCAGTTCGAAATGACCGCTAGCGGCACCTATTACCTGCGCTTTTACCTGATGGATAAGGCGGCCGGCGTGTACTATCTGCGCTTAAACGTGTTTGCGAGCGCGAACGACGACGCCTATCCGGCGGTCAGCGCCATCGTGAAGTCCGCAGTCGACAAATGCAGCGCCGATACCGACGGGTCCGACTACGCCCGCGCCCTGTGGCTCCACGACTGGACGCTCGACCAGCTGGAGTACGACCACAACCTCAACTGGTGCTCGGCTGAAAGTGGCCTCACGCGCCACCAGGGCACCTGCGAGAGCTACCAGTGCATCTACTCCAAGCTCCTTGACGCCGCGGGCATCGCCAACGGCCGCATCACCGGAAACGGCCACACCTGGAACGCCGTAAAGATCGAAGGCAAATGGTGCCAGATGGACCTAACCTGGGACGACACCAGCGACAACTGGTACGGAGACCTAGACCAGCGCCATCTGTACTTTGGCCTGACCGACGAGCTCATGACAATCGCCCACTCCGACCACACGGCTAACTACCAAAAGGACGGCTACGCCTACCGCTCAACCGACCTGTCCAACAATTACTTTGTGCGAAACGGCAAGGCAGATGAATGGGTCGAGAAGTATGCCGACCGCATTCAGCAGCACCTAGATGCCAGGGAAGAGAGCTTTTCCATTGACGCCGACAACCAGTTGTTTCCGCCCAGCATCTCGGGGATTCAGAACGGGATTGTTGCGTATGCGATGAATCAGAGGAGGTGGAAAGTCCAAGGCGCCAAGGTTGTGCTGGCCGCAACCTCCAATGTCGCTACTCTGCCGAACAGCACATTGACAGTAAAGTACGACTGCACTGCCAAATATCAAGCCGCTCAAGTAAAGCCAGTGCAGAGCGTCCCCGACGGCGAATACATGATCTGCAACAGAGGGCTGGGCACGGCGATGCTCGATATCTCAGAAGCCTCGAGGTCCAACGGCGCCAACGCCCAGCTATGGGAGGCCAACGGCTCGGGGGCCCAGCGGTTCATGATCTCCTACGACGAGTGCGCGGGCGCCTACGAGATCATGTGCGCGGCGTCGGGGCTAGCGCTCGACGTGGATTGCGCCGACTTCTCGAGCGGCGCCAACGTCCAGCTGTACGAGTCGAACGGCTCGGCAGCGCAAAGCTGGAGGCTGGCAGCAACTGGCAGAAACCCATTGTCGGACCGGCACGGAGAAGGCACGAAGGATTAGCAGACGAGCTGTTCAACCGCTCGAACGATATCGGAATCGATCTCGAAGTCGAACTTTCTGGCGAACATCATCTTTGAATCCGAAATCGAATCTAGATCATCCATAGACAACACTCGCGGGGACTCGTCCTCGCCCCAATCAATCATGCGCATGATGCCGTCCGTATTGTCCTCCCCGGGCATTCGATAGAAATCGAACCGCTTGCCTGTATTCCAGGCAAAGGTCTGCAGAAACAATTCGTCACCGCACATAGAATCCCAGAAAACTGACCGTACCAGAGAAGCGTTCTCTACGATGTATCGAGCGAGCTCATCAGTTATAGAGAACCAGTTGTCGCCTTTCATCAGCTTAAGGCCTTCAGCAGGCTTCCTATAGAGTTGCAGAAGCCTCGCCAAAAGACTGTCCACCTTTCGCAAAAAAATTTGGGTCTTGCTCTTCCCGAAGGCGTTCCAGATTACATGGCCGCCGATCCTACTCCCATAGTCCCTATTGTGGTTTTCGAAACGAACAAACTCCTTGCCCCCGCAGGAATCGAAGAAAGAATGGATCCGATCCTGGCTCTTGATGGGAAGGTCTTGCCCGCTCAAAAGGTGATAGTAGGTGTAACGCCCCTTGTCAACAGCGGCGTTGAGCAGGCCAAGCTCACAGGCGATTTGCGAGTAGCCTCCCCATGTGACGCTAATACGGGGAACGAAAAAGATTCCCGCCTTATCAATGGAAGCCAGCGCTCTGTTTTCATCCCATCCGGTATTCTTAGCATCCATGTGGATGAAGATATCGTTCCGGGGGTCATCAAGGGTCCTCAGAAGCGTACGGAGGGTCTCGTCATCCTTATGAGCCATGACGAGATATGCATGCTTGCATCCAGTAAACACGATTTTGTCCTCAGCCATGACAGTTCCATCACCAACAGACATATTTTTGTCACAGTTCATTAAGCCTTCCCCAGCAATTTCTTTAACCTTCGTTTGACTCCCCCGAGCTTGCTACGTACGCGCTGGGCGAGGGAGGGTTCAAAGCCATACACAGCCATCATCTCATCGATTCCTCTCCCGCACTCGAGGTCGGCCATGAACTCGCCGCGTCTCTCATAAGGCACAACGGGCCTAACCAGGCTAGGATTGCCAGGCAACACCTTCTCGAGGGAAGACTCGCCCCACTCAATTCCAGACTTAAGCCTCTCAATTGCAGCAAGGCCCTTTGAGGTGTTGCACAGCACCGCGGAAACCCCGCCCTCGTAGTCGACCTCAGGGTGCGACGACTGGATCCCCCAGAAGTCCCCCAACGTGACGTCTGAGCCGCACGAGCGCTTGACACGACAAGCAAAGCACGAGGGTCTTAAGCTAGCATTAGCAAGGAACGCTTTCATGTACCAGTCATCCACGAAGATGCAGCTGTCGGCCGCCGCGGACGAAGCCCTCGCGACATCTTTCTCCGCATCATGCGCATACGCGTATGATGCGGAGAAAGACAGCCATCCGGTTGCCTTACTCCGCATGTTCACCGCGCGCAGCGCCGCGCCCACACCGACCTCCTTATATGCTGCCCACTTCTCCCAGAGGAGCGGCGAGGGGACGCCGTGGCAAATGACATCCACCGAGAGGAAACCGTCTGAGTCGGCGAGCTTCCCAAGGTAGGACCTCATGCCCGCAACTTGGCACGCGGTGCCGGAGAAGAGCACTCGCCTGCCACCGCACAGAGCCTCCCGCACGCCCTCGTAGGCCTTGCGGCCGACCGAGCTCTGCACATACTTGGAACGCATGACGGAATCGAGATCTGACCCGTCTTCAACGAGCACGTGCCGCACATGTCTGCAGCCCTCATCCCAAGCGGCGCCGCACACGACGCCGCCATCCGCAAGAACGTCAAGGGCGAGCAGCCCGAAGACCCCACCCGAAGAGGAGGCAAGTCTCTCTCCCCTGTCCCTCGACTTCGCCCAGAGAACGGACTGCGCGCCATCCTTGGGGCGCTCCCCCATTGCGGGACACACCGAATCGCAACCCCCGCAGCCGATGCAGACATCTAAATTGACCATTGGCGTGGGGAAGCCACAGCCGTCGGTAATCATCCCGATGCAGGATTTCGGGCACCTCGCGGCACAGGCGCCGCAACCACAGCACGCATCTCCCAGCAACGTGATCTTCGGAAGGGACTTAAGCATAAAAAAACCTCCTAACGCAGGAAGGGCAATTTAGCCGCGATCGACGACTTCTCGCTTGAATCGAGAACGAAGAGCCACATTGCGGCAGCGAAAAGCACGGTGTAGACGACGCCCCAAGCCAGGAAAAGCAGCCAGCTAGTCACGGGCAGCAGCAGAGCCAGCCCCATGCATGCGGCCAAGACCACAGCGGAAGCCAAGACCACAGGCAGGTTCTTCTTCCAGAAATAAGCCATGTCCAGTCCGATACGCGCCTGATAGTACCAGTTCATAAAGAGACCGTTACCCAAGGCGATGCTCGCGATGTAAGCGATAGCGGGCGCCCAGTATCCGAGAACGGGCGAGGCAAACCATGTAAAAAGAACATTGAGACAAGCCATACAGAGGTAAACCACTGAACGCGCCCTATGCCTGTTTTTAGCGCGCTGGATCTCGATTCCCGTGTTCTGACAAAGCGGCACGCCCACGGGCAGCGTCATCGCACAGATGAGATAGTAAGTATCAAGGAAGCCCTCACCCGCCCACTTGGTAATGAAGAATCGTCCAAGCAGGACGAATCCACAGTACACCCAGCAGAAGAGGAACATCTGGTAGCGCCCTACGCGCGTCATGAGCCGAGTTAGCACTCCGTTGTCATCCGATTCAGCGACGATCCTATTGATCTTGGGCACAAATACGCTCGACATTGTTGTCGAGAGCGAGTAAAAGATTTGACGGATTTGCAGCGCCACAGCGAAAACAGATACAGTGACTGCGTTCGTGAGCGCGCCGAGCATCATATTGGGCACGCTCTGGTTAACTAAATCGCAAACCTGGTTGGCGAATATCCAGGCCGAGAAAGCTGCGACCGCGTGGAACAGGGCTCCGTCAAACCTCCTGAGACTGAATCGCATACCGAGCTTCGACACAGCATAATGCATGTTGAGGGCGAGCAGAGTCAAGGTGACTGCGAGCTGAGCCAGCGCTACACCGACCGCGCCCATACCAAAGTTGAGCAAGACAAAAGCGATACCCGGTGTCGCTAACGTGGTGAACATCTGACGGCTTTGCTGAAACTTGAACTGTTCGTGGGCCATGATGTATGCGTCGAACACAGTCGAGAACAGCACCGCCGCCACGTTCACCGCCATGATAGCCATGAGCTCGCCCGCAAGCCCGACTTGGTCGAACGTAAAGCTGCCAGAAAAGAATAGCCCAACGTTCGCAGCAAAGAGCAGTCCCAACACCAGTGCAATGGAGCTGATCATCGCATATAGCGCAAGGTACATGCCATTGAGTGATCGGACGTCTTCCTCCGTCCCCTTAGCCTTCTTCTGCGTATAGAAGCGGATATACGCCTCGGAGAAACCAAACGTCAGAAGCGTTAGGGAGAAGACGAAGGAATTCGCAGTCTGGTAAACGCCGTAGTCCGCCTGACCCACGAAAGCGAGGAGCATCGGGGTATAGACGAGGTTGACGAGATTCTTAACGATGATGTTCGCGTACCCGAGAATCGCCCCGGCCTTGCGTTGACTAACCATGGACAGTATCTCCCGAAGATAGAGTTTCAGATTTCACTGGACATAACCACCCTATAAGCTGGCAAGGGCAGCGCGAAGCCATGCGACGGAATCATTCCTCTTCTCCTCAAGCTCTCGCTCGAAGCCGGTCCAATCGAACTCATCGACGCAGCGCTCGCGGAAGCAATCCTTACCGGCGCGGTTGGAGTTAATCCCAAACAAAGCGTGGAGGGTATCGAACCTGCTGGACATATTCCCAGCATTTCCCTGCCGTTCGTAAATCACAAAAGGCCGGTGGAAAAGGAGACTGAAAACTGTAGCGTGGAAGCTGTCAGTGCAAACGAGAGCAGAGTGGTGAATAAGCCACACGAACTCCGCGGGGCCGACCGGCAAATGGATATCCGTCAAGTCCACCAGCCCCAGGCCGTCGCGGCCACATCGCTCCGCGATCTTTGCCGAAGCTGTATCGTCTCCCAAGACATACTTAAGGCAGAAAGGCCCCTCCAGGTCGATGCCCGGAATAATCGGGCGCTCCTCTATCTCGGACCACCACTTGGCAGTTTGGAGCATCGTAGGGTCAAGAACGACCTTGACATCCCGCCCAGTAAGCTCGCGGACAATCTGAGCACCCGCGAACTCCCGAACACCGATGTCCTTGATTCCGCCAAGCCATTCGGAGTAGCGCCGACCCCACTCCTCAGGCATGTCCGACATGCCGATGCCGAAACTAGCGGCATAGGCCATTTTCTTGTCGACGCCCACGGCGCACTGGGCGCCAAACTTACTCGCACCCAATCCCCACCCGGGGTTCCAGCATTGATCGGAGCCGATCACGACGGGACCAGTGATGCTACGAACGTCCCTCTCGGCAATCTCAACGACAGGCGCACAGTACTCATCCTGAAAAACTCGGAAACGCCGCCTCCTCTCGGCGGGCGCCTTCTTCGACTCGATTCGGACTCTGTTGAGGTCCGCCATGATCTTAAAGACCCCGCGCTTACTCACCGGGCGGCGGCAATCGACCGAAAGAACCTCTTTGCCGGTAAGAGAGGCGACGGCGGCCTCGAGGGCGCAGGCCTGCAGCCTATTCCCGTAGTTGGTGGGGTCAAAAATGCTGAGAATATATATCTGCCTGTCGTTCAATGAAACTCCAATCAAAGATAACTAACGAGTGCCTCGGCGTGAAATCCAGTACTTAATGGTTCTGCCGATAGACCGGATGTACAAACCGAAGCGGATATACAGCGGAATCATGCCGCTGCAGCCGAGCCAGAGGCGAAGAAACCGCCGGTTCTCGCTCCTGCAACAGCCGTTCTCAAGAGCCCCGTGGCAATCAAATCCTTTCAGGCTATCTGTCAACCAGGAAAGGACATCAGAATCGGAAGCGCCGTTGGAGAACGCAGTCTCCGCAGCGTAGGCGCAGGCCCCTACAAACCTGTCAGTAAGCAGTCGGTCGA
Organism: Collinsella sp.; assembly: GCA_018368055.1. Lineage (GTDB taxonomy): Bacteria > Actinomycetota > Coriobacteriia > Coriobacteriales > Coriobacteriaceae > Collinsella. The sequence goes on from JAGZFB010000001.1 coordinate 188,510, forward strand.
CTGCCTCCAAGCCATCGGGAGACATCCCTACGTCAGGCTTGGCGGCGAAGCAGAGAACGTCTCGCATAGCCCGGGGGTAATCGAACTGCCCCTCCAGGTTAAGGCCCATGGCCGAGCCCCCGGAAGGCATGCGGTAGAGATAGTAGACATCGCTGTCTTCGACAGATTCGCAAATAGAGGCGCAGCAGAGCAGCTTCAGGATGAACTCCTGGTCCTCGCCGGTCCGCCTCCCGACCGTGAACCGGACCCCACTCGCCGCGATGAGCCGAGCAGAAACGAGGAAGAGCCAGCAGGGGAAAGTGGCGTATCTGTTCCCGAGCGATAGCTCGAGGAACTCCGATGCGTTCCCGAGGAACCGCCCGTACCCGAAGACCGTGCCTCGGGGAAGAGCACGGTACGCAAGCGCGACGACATCGGGGCGGACAGGCCTGCGTCCCAGCAGGGACCCCGCCTTCTCCACGAAGTTGGGAACGACGGTGTCATCGACGTCCAAGAAGGCGAGATATTCCCCACTGGCGGCCGCGATAGCAGCATTGCGCGCAGCGGAGACCCCGGCGTTCCCCTGGTGAAGAACCTTAATGCGATCATCGCCCCGCGCGAGCGCATCGGCCATCTCACCCGTACCGTCAACAGATCCGTCATCGACGATGATGGCCTCCCAATCGTCGGACGTCTGCTCAGAAAGCGAGCGAACGGCTGCCTCTAGGGTAGAAACGGCGTTATAAGCGGGGACAACAAACGTGATTAGAGGCGCCGTGACAGTTTGATACATGGATTTAACCTCTAGAAAAGGAGAAGCGGATAGAAAACGGCGCTCTTCATGACCTCGACATAGTTGAATGAAGGGATGAAGCTTGCAATGGAGATCAACCAGACGGCAATAGCGAGCAACATCAAAACGGCATCGGCAAGAATCGGCCATCGCGAATCAACCGCATGGCCCCTTCCCTTGTTGTTAAGCAGATATGTCGAGCCAATCAAGATCGGAATGAACTTCAAGCGGTTGCCGACGTTAACGAGGGTGAGTTCCATCGCGATGACGCACATCGTCAAAACAAGAACGAGCGCCGTTCGTCCATCATGCTGTCTCGTGGCGTAGATCCTAAGCAGCAGGACCCCGAGCAGCAGCAACGAAAACACATGGCTCAGATTGCTGAGAAGGTTGTCCGCCTGCTCTTGATCCCACTCCGTGCCGATGGTATAGAAACTCGCCTTCTTCAGAACGCTCGTAATGACAGGCACCCCGTCAAACAAATGGGACGCGAGAAGTACGGAAGCCACGGAAATCATGGTGACGACCGCGACAACGCAGATAATCGAATTCCTGACAGGGTTACGCTCGAGAATCGGCTGAACTAGGAACAAAACCAAGACGAGCAGCATAGAATTGTGGATGAGGCATGCGACGATGATCAGGACGAGCGACGGCAGAGAATCCCTGAACCCGTAAGACCGCCTCTTACATATCGCGACCGCACAAATCACGCAGCCGAGAGCCGAGCGAACGTTACCGATCAGGGGCTGCGCCGGGACGGCAAAAAAGATGAATAGCATGAGCGGGAGGAAAGCCCATGCATCTGTCGTCTCCTCGGCACACCTGTCCATCATCAGCCAAGCGATGAGACCGTAACCGAAAAACGCGGCGAGCGACTGGAGAAGTCGGAGGTCGCCGATATTCCCGGTTACCCAACACAGAAAGTTCCAGACGAGCAGGCCGTTGTGATCCTCGTTCAGGCTGGTTCCGATCGAGAGAATGTTCCTGCCATCGTAGTAGCCGCATTCAACCATCCATCGGGTCATATCGACAGGGTGGTTGTAAACGATACCATGGGCGACAAGCGCAGCGGAAAACCCAACCCCAAGGGCGCAGGCAACCGCCATCTTCTTTGTAGGGGCCCCGGTAAAGACGAGAAGGGAGAGGAAAACGGCGAGGAGGGGCGAAACAATAGCGCATACGCCAAGGAAGAACACCATGCCGAGCGCGTTCCCCCTACCCGCCATCGATAGGGTCCTCTGCGGCATGCCTCCCGAACTGATAGTTAAGATCTTCATCGAGCCAAGCTCCTCGCCAGCGGAGTAGCAGCGCGGCAGGCAACCAGGCACACATACGCAAGATAATCCATTTTCTTTTCCAACAAAGTGAAGAAGATCCGCTGCTCAAGCCTCAAATCCCCGCATCGACCGATGGCCTCCGCGTACAGCGATGTATCCCTGAACTCCTGGAACTGCTTTTTAAACCACTTGCCATCAGCATTCTTGCGCATGTCGTAGAAACCGTTAGACAGATAACCGACAAGAGCGGTCTCAGCAAATCCATTCCCCGGCCATTTCGAATCCCACGCGACGGCCTGTCGATGGACGGCTTCCTTGACCATGGCGTACTGGGCAATCTGGCCTTCGCGATAATTGGCAGTAATGCTGCTTGCGTTGGGACGATAATAATACAAGGGCTCGCGAACGCATGCGGCGCTCTTCATATTATCGAGAATGTAAAGGCTTTGCAGCTGATCTTCCCCAAGCTGCATCTTCCCATAAGGCGAGTAATCTGAATCGGCATCGACGCAAGACCTTCGAGCGATTTTAGTGACCATATTAGGAATATATCCATCGAGGAACGCAGAGCGTACATCGTTAAGGCTTTCTCCGGTATAGAAACGCTGTTCACCGGGCAGTCCCCCAGGGAGCACAGAGCCGAACGTCGGAGATTCGCTAAGGCAGATCAACACGACGTCGGGATCCAGTTCGTCAATGATCCCGGAAACCGCACACATTGCATTGGGCGCCAGACCGTCGTCGCCGTCGACGTGCCAATAATAATCACCGTTGGCGGCTTTGATCCCGGCACGGCGAGCAAGCAGCAACCCCTTGTTCTCCTGTTTGACTATGCGGACGGGAACATCCGCCTCCGCGGCGAAGCGCTCATAGATACTCGCGCTGCCGTCGGTCGAGCCGTCGTCGACGATGACGACCTCGTAGTCGGAATAATCCTGATGTGCAATGCTGTCCAAGCATTGTCCGAGATATTCCTCTACGTTATAAACGGGAATGATTATCGAGAATCTCACATTAAAAACCTTTGTTCATAGGGATTATCCGATTGCTTTGCCAGAAATCGCGGCATAAAGGGCATAGAAAGCGTTATGCATCTTCGGGGAAAGCGCAAAAAGCGCGCACCTCAGTCTCCAGGTGCGCGAAGCTAGGGTGTTCCTTGAGGCGCGCATCGCAAGGTCGCGGGCAAGCCTCAAATACGCCTGCCCCTCCGCCCTGTCGGCAAAGCTATCGAGATCAACCCGCATGGCAACGCGCAGAATGCAATACGCTCGGAAGCACTCGAACTCGCCATCAAAATTTCCCTCGGCAACCCGCCGCACGGCCTCAATGGCAGCATCCATATCCCTCACATGCTTAGGGCCTTGCTTCTTAAGCGTTGTGATGGAACCGGGCCTCGTCACGTACGCATAGAAAGGGGCGTCAGTGACAGCGACGGTCTCTACACGGGAGCAAATCGCGGAAGTCACGCCCATATCCTCGAAAAGCTGACCCTCGGGGAACACAAGGTCGGGCATCAAAGAACGGGAAAACAACTTGCCCCAGGCAGACCCGCTCTCCCCTTCGAGCAGAAGAAGGCGCCTCAGATGCTCCCAGCCGCTCTCCAACGTGAACAAAGGCTCACTCCGCATTTCATAACTCTCGAGAGGAGGCATCTTGGCAAAGGACCCCGCGACAAACGACACATGGTATCTCAAAGCCGCCTGGAGCATGAACTCAACGGCCCGCGGATCTATGAGATCGTCTCCGTCGACATACATCAAGTAGTCACCGTGACAAAGCCGAGTGCCATAATTTCGGGCAGATGAGAGCCCGCCGTTCTCCTTGTGGAGAATCTCGACGCGTGAATCATCCCCGACGACGCTAGCAATCAACTCAACCGTGTCATCGGTACAGCCGTCATCCACGATAAGAATCTCAATATTTGGATACGTCTGACAGAGCAGCGACCTTATGCAGGGAAGCACGAACGGCCCCACGTTGAAGATGGGGACGACGATGCTAACAAGAGGCGCTTCAGCTTTTGATGCTGTAGAAATCATATCTTTAGAAAGAACCTCCCAAATCCAAGGCATCCAGGTACTCCCCCAGCTCTTCCTCCCAGTCGGGCATGTGGAAGCCGACGGCCTCGAGTTTCGACAGGTCGAGCGCGGAGTGGACCGGGCGCGGGGCGACGGGGCCCGCGGCGTTCGAATAGTAGTCGGCGGTGCTGACCGGCACGACCCTGTCGCCGTTGCCGTTGGCGGCCTCAAAGACGGCGCGGGCGATGTCCGCCCAGCTCTTCACGGCGCCGGAGCCGGTGCAGTCGTAGGTGCCGTAGGGCGCGTGCGTCCCCAGCACGTGGAAGATGGCCCGCGCCATGTCGCGCGTGAAGGTCAGGCGTCCCAGCTGGTCGTCCACGACCGTGACCTGCGTGAGCTTGTCCTCGGGGTCTGCGACGCGGTCGGAGAGCCCCCTCATGGTCTTGACGAAGTTGCGGCCCTCGCCGATGACCCAGCTGGAGCGCATGATGTAGTGGCGGGGGCAGCCGGCCACGGCGATGTCGCCGGCGGCCTTGGTCTGGCCGTAGACGGACAGCGGGCTGAGGGGCTCGTCCTCGTCATGCACCTCGGCGGTGCCGTCGAAGACGTAGTCGGAGGACACGTGGACCAGGGTGATCCCGTGCTCGGCGCAGGTGCGGGCGAGCTGCGCCGGCCCCGTCGCGTTGGCCTTCCATGCGGCCGCGCGGCCCTCGGGGGTCTCCGCCCTATCCACGGCCGTGTAGGCGCCGCAGTTGATGACGGTGCCGTAGAGCGACCAGTCGTACTGCGAATAGGCCGCCGGGTCTGACATGTCGAAGGTGTCGATGTCGCAGAAGTCGAAGTCCTTGGCCACGCCGCGATCCTCGGCCAGCTCGCGGACCGCGCGGCCCAGCTGGCCGTCGCAGCCGGTGACGAGGGTGCGCTTCGGCGCCATGGGGACGACGTCCCTCAGCATCGGGTGGTTGAGGTCCGCCTCGGAGACGGTGGCCTGGTCGAGAGGGATCGGCCACTCGATGGCGAGCTCCGGGTCGGCGAGGTTCACGAAGGTGTAGGTCCTCTTCAGCTCCAGCGACCAGTGGGCGTCCACCAGGTAGGTGTAGGCGGTGCCGTCCTCCAGGGCCTGGAAGGAGTTGCCCACGCCGCGCGGGACGTAGATGGCCTTGCTGAAGACGCTGCCGCGGGCGACGGAGATGAACTTGTCCCAGGGCTCGGCGTGGATGCCGCGGGTGACGCCGCGGCTGTCGTTGTAGGAGATGTTGTTCTGGACGACCTTTAGGTCGGGGATGCCCAGGGCGGTCATCTTGGCGCGCTGCCAGTTCTCCTTGAACCAGCCGCGCGAGTCGCCGTGGACGGCGAGGTCGACGACCTTGAGGCCATCGATGCCGGTCTCGGCGACGGCGAGGTCCTTCTCGAATGCGATGTCTGCCATCTGTCTCTCCCCTCCTACTGGCCCTGTGCGCGGTAGCGGGCCTCGGTGGCCTCCTTGGCCGGGCGCCACCAGGCCTCGTTGGCGACGTACCAGTCGATGGTGGCCCTGAGGCCCCCGGCGAAGTCGGTGTGCGTCGGGCGCCAGCCCAGCTCGCGCTGCAGCTTGGTGGAGTCGATGGCGTAGCGGCGATCGTGGCCGGGGCGGTCGGCGACCCAGTCGAAGTCCTCGGGGTCGCGTCCCATCGCCTCGAGGATCATGCGCAGGACCGTGATGTTGTTCCTCTCGCCATTAGCGCCGATGAGGTAGGTCTCCCCCGTGCGGCCGCGGGTCAGGATGTCCCAGACGGCCGAGGAGTGGTCCTCGGTGTGGATCCAGTCGCGGACGTTCTCGCCGCGGCCGTAGAGCTTGGGGCGGACGCCGTCGATGATGTTCGTGATCTGGCGCGGGATGAACTTCTCCACGTGCTGGTAGGGGCCGTAGTTGTTGGAGCAGTTGGAGATCGTGGCGCGAAGCCCGTAGGTGCGGGTCCAGGCGCGGACCAGCATATCGGAGGACGCCTTGGTGCTCGAGTACGGCGAGGACGGGTGGTACGGCGTCTCCTCGGTGAACTTGGCGGGGTCGTCGAGCGCGAGGTCGCCGTAGACCTCGTCGGTGGAGACGTGGTGGTAGCGGACGCCGTATTTGCGCACGGCCTCCAGCAGGCGGAAGGTTCCCTCCACGTTGGTGCGGAGGAACGGCTCGGGGTCGGCGATGGAGTTGTCGTTGTGGCTCTCTGCGGCGTAGTGCACGATGGCGTCGTGGCCGGGGACCAGCTCATCGAGCAAGGCGGCGTCGCAGATGTCGCCCACGACGAGCTCCACGCGGTCGGAGGGCAGCCCGGCGATGTTCTCGGGGTTGCCGGCGTAGGTCAGCTTGTCCAGGACGGTGACGTGGACGTCGGGGTGGTTGTTCACGACGTGGTGGACGAAGTTGCTGCCGATGAAGCCGCAGCCGCCCGTGACGATGATGTTCCTGGGGGAGAAGGTCTCCTCTGCCATATGTATATCTCCTCAGTTCCTAGTACTCGCGCGGGCTGTTGACGATCTCGCCGGCGGCGACCTTCTTGAGGTGCCGCCCGTAGACCGACTTGCCGTAGGCCTCGGCGGCCTGCCTGAG